>BPHB01000001.1:0-626666 GCA_026003335.1 Chitinophagales bacterium
TGTAATGTGTTGTGCTTTGTTTTGTTTTGTTACTTGCATGAACCTATTTATATCGCTTGACCGTGATTAAAATCATTGAGTGCCCCAGAGACGCCATGCAGGGAATAAAAGTATTTATTCCCACAGAAGCCAAGGTAGAATACATTAATGCCCTGTTAAAGGTCGGCTTTGATACCATAGATGTGGGCAGTTTCGTGTCTGCACGGTATGTTCCGCAGATGGCCGATACAGCCGATGTGCTCCGGCAGATTCATTGGTCTGAATCTTCTTCCAAACTGTCAGTTATTGTGGCCAATGTGCGGGGAGCTATAGAGGCTTGCCAGTATCCGCAGGTAACTTATTTAGGCTATCCGTTTTCTATTTCGGAAACTTTTCAGCTGCGTAACACCAATTCCACCATGGAAAAGGCTTTAAAAACTGTTGCGTCAATCCGTGAAATAGCAAGTCGGAAAGGTAAAGGTTTTGTTGTGTATCTCTCCATGGCTTTTGGCAATCCCTACGGAGATCCCTGGAGCCTGGAGATAGCTGAAAAGTGGGTTGCCGAAATTGATCAATTTCAAGTGCAGTATATTTCTCTTTCAGACACCATTGGTGTAGCCCGCCCTGATGTGATAGAGGATTTCTTTAAACATTTTACCCACCGCTTTCCGCATATTGAATTTGGCGCGCATTTTCACACCACACCAGATTCGTGGCGTGAAAAAGTAGATGCAGCCTACCACAACGGATGCAAACGCTTTGACGGAGCAATAAAGGGCTATGGAGGCTGTCCGATGGCCAAAGATGAGTTGGTAGGCAATATGCCTACCGAAAATCTGGTTACTTATTTTGAAGAAGTACAGGAATCTACAGGCATCAACAAAGAGCGTTTGAAGGAAGCAATACTGGCAGCAAGTCGCGTTTTCCCTGCTTAAAGTTCACCGGGAGTAAAGGTTGAGTGCAGGCGCTCACCAAAAATGAGTGTGCCCAGGCGTACCATCGTACTGCCCTCTTCAATGGCAATTTCAAAATCTCCTGACATGCCCATAGAAATTTCCCGGAAACATACGTCATCAGAGAAATAATTCTTACGCAGATTATCAAATGCTGCTTTCAGTCTGCGGAATTCCTGTCGCAGGATACGCTCGTCTTCTGTCAGGGTAGCAATGCCCATCACGCCACATGCGCGCACATGACGCATCTGCCTGTACTCTTTGCTTTCCAGCAACCGCATCAGGTCTGACTCAGAAAGACCGTACTTGGTCTCTTCCCGAGCTATGCGTAGCTGAAATAAAAAATCAATCACCCGACCCGCCTTTGTGGCCCTTTTTTCTATTTCCTGGAGCAGCCCCAGACTGTCAACTGATTGAATCATGGAAATAAATGGCACGATGTATTTTACCTTATTTTTTTGCAGGTGGCCTATCATGTGCCACTCAATATCTTTAGGCAGAAAGTTGTATTTGGGAATCAAATCCTGAACGCGGTTTTCTGCAAAAATGCGTTGCCCCCATTGATACACTTCAAGAATCTGACTGGGTGTTTTCATTTTACTCACGGCAATCAGCTTCACACCTTTTTCATGTAAATTTGTTCTGAGCACCTGAAATTCTTCCGCGGTCATTCCCTTAAAACAGTTTGATGAAGCGCTTCGGCTTTCGGACAAATTTGACAAAATTATTCCTTCTCCTTGCATGCTCAGCATGTCAACCTGAAGCCCAAAAAGCTGCATCTCTTTTAGCCGAAGAAAAAATGGTGGCTTTAATGGTGGATATCCATCTGCTGGAAGCATCATTGGAAAAGAAAAAGCCGGAGAAGGATTCACTCGCCTGGTTGATTAAATGCAATTATGATGATATATTCACCCGCCACTCCGTAAAGCGGGAAGATTTTATGCATACGTTTGATTTTTATGAACGGCATCCGGAACGGATGGACGCGCTGATGAATCGTGTGATTGATGAACTGAATAAAATGGACGCTGAAATAAGAGGGGGAGGTTCCACCGTGCAGGATAAAACAAAAAAACCATAACAACACATGAATAAAGTAGTGCCAAATGCCGATGTGGCAATACAAGGAATTGAAGACGGTATGACGCTCATGCTGGGTGGTTTTGGCCTCTGCGGCATTCCGGAAAATTGTATTGCAGCTTTGGTAAGAAAGGGAGTGAAGAATCTCACCTGCATATCCAATAATGCCGGAGTTGATGACTTCGGTATCGGGCTGATGCTTAAAAACCGGCAGGTGAAAAAAATGATAGCCTCCTACGTGGGCGAAAATGCCGAGTTTGAGCGGCAACTGCTCAGCGGGGAGCTGGAGGTGGAGCTCATTCCTCAGGGTACCCTGGCTACCCGTTGCATGATGGCTGGCTATGGCATTCCGGCTTTTTATACTCCAGCGGGTGTGGGCACAGAGGTAGCCGAAGGTAAAGAGATCCGCGTTTTCAATGGCAAGGAGTATCTGATGGAGCTGGCTTTTGAAGCCGATTTTGCCCTTGTAAAGGCTTGGAAGGGCGATTACCACGGAAATCTGATTTTCCGGGGCACAGCAAGAAACTTTAACCCCCTTATGGCTATGGCCGGAAAAATTACCATTGCCGAAGTAGAACAACTGGTGGAACCCGGCAAGCTGGACCCCAACGAAATCCATCTGCCGGGAATTTACGTGCATCGCATATTCCGGGGTGCACAATATGAGAAACGTATTGAACAACGCACCACCCGTAAAAGATAATCTATGGCTCTTACCAAAGAACAAATAGCGCAGAGAATAGCTAAAGAACTGAAAGATGGCTATTATGTCAACCTGGGCATAGGTATTCCTACACTGGTAGCCAATTACATTCCCGAAGGAATAGAAGTCATCCTGCAGTCTGAAAACGGTCTCCTTGGCATGGGCCCGTTCCCCTTCGAGGATGAAGTGGACCCGGATATCATAAATGCCGGTAAACAAACTGTAACCGCCTTGCCCGGAGCATCCTTTTTTGATTCAGCAATGAGCTTTGGCATGATCCGAGCTCAGAAAATTGACCTCACGGTGCTGGGAGCAATGGAAGTAGCCGATAACGGAGATATTGCCAACTGGAAAATACCCGGTAAGATGGTTAAAGGCATGGGTGGGGCAATGGATTTGGTTGCCTCGGCGCGTAACATCATCGTGGCGATGATGCACACCAACAACAAGGGTCAATCCAAGTTGCTTAGAAAATGTACCCTTCCCCTTACCGGCAAAAGGTGTATCCGAAAGGTCGTTACGGATCTTGCAGTGCTGGATATCACCCCGCAAGGCTTTAAGCTGCTGGAACGGGCTCCTGGTGTAAGTATTGAAGAAATCAAAGCCAAAACCGAAGGCAGGCTGGTCATAGAAGGAGATATACCCGAAATGGTTCTTTAGATAGTGAGCTTCTGACTTTCCTTATCTCCCGCTACCGGTACTTTTTTTTTAATTTCTTTTTTAGAATAAATCTAAATAAGGTAATTTTGAAAAATACCGAAATGTAGGTAGTATGTCTGCTCAAGAAAATATCATAGACCGTGTAACCCGCGGGGAATACAAATACGGTTTCTACAGCAATATTGAAACCGAAACCCTTCCCAAGGGACTTAATGAAGATGTCATACGCTGGATATCACAGAAAAAAAACGAGCCGCAATGGCTTACGGACTGGCGTTTGAAAGCCTATCATGCCTGGCTGGAGATGGAGGAGCCTACGTGGGCCAACATCAGATATCCGAAAATTGATTATCAGGACATTGTCTATTATGCAGCTCCCAAAAAAAAGCCTACACTCAAAAGCATGGATGAGGTGGATCCTGAACTCCGAGCCACCTTTGAAAAACTAGGCATATCCCTGGAAGAACAAAAGCGCCTTGCCGGAGTTGCCGTAGATGCTGTGCTGGACAGCGTTTCCGTGAAAACCACTTATAAGGAAGAGCTGGCTAAAAAAGGCATCATCTTTTGTGCATTCAGCGAAGCCGTACAAAATCATCCGGAGCTAGTCAGGAAATATCTGGGCTCCGTGGTGCCTATACGCGACAACTATTTTGCCGCCCTGAATTCAGCCGTATTCAGTGATGGGTCATTCTGCTACATACCCAAAGGAGTGCGCTGCCCCATGGAGCTATCTACCTACTTCAGAATCAATACAGCCAACACCGGCCAGTTTGAACGTACGCTGATTATTGCAGAAGAAGGCAGCTATGTAAGTTATCTGGAAGGCTGTACGGCTCCCATGCGTGATGAAAACCAGCTGCATGCTGCAGTAGTTGAACTTATCGCCCTGGACCATGCGGAGATAAAGTACTCCACCGTACAAAACTGGTATCCGGGCGACAAGGAGGGGAAAGGCGGCATTTACAACTTTGTGACCAAAAGAGGTATCTGCAAAGGCAATCATTCCAAAATTTCATGGACGCAGGTAGAAACCGGCTCGGCTATCACCTGGAAATACCCCAGTGTCATCCTCAAGGGAGACTATACCATCGGTGAGTTTTATTCCGTAGCCGTCACCAACAATTTTCAGCAGGCTGATACCGGCACCAAGATGATTCATCTGGGAAAACACTCCAGAAGCCGCATCGTGTCAAAAGGTATTTCCTCCGGAAGAAGCAATAACAGCTATCGGGGCCTGGTAAAAATCAGCCGGAATGCCGATAAAGCGTACAACTTTTCTCAATGTGATTCACTCCTCATTGGCGATAAATGCGGAGCGCATACTTTCCCCTATCTGGAAATACAGAATCCTTCGGCTGTAGTTGAGCATGAGGCTACCACTTCCAAAATAGGGGAAGATATCCTGTTCTATTGCAACCAGCGCGGTCTTTCCACCGAAGAAGCTGTAAACCTCATCGTCAATGGATACTGCCGGGAAGTGTTTCAGCATCTGCCCATGGAGTTTGCCGTGGAAGCTCAGAAGCTATTGGCAGTTAGTCTGGAGGGTTCTGTGGGTTAATATAAAAAAACAGCAATATGCTTGAGATAAAAAATCTTGAAGTAGAAGTTGAGGGGAAAAAAATCATCCGAAACTTCAATCTTACTGCCCGCCCGGGCGAGATTCACGCTATCATGGGTCCCAATGGTTCAGGAAAAAGTACTCTCGCTGCCGCCCTCACGGGCAGGGAAGGTTACGAAGTTACCGCGGGCGAAGTACTCTTTAACGGTAAAAATCTCCTGGAGCTTTCTCCCGAGGAACGTGCCCGGGAAGGTGTTTTTCTTGCCTTTCAGTATCCGGTGGAAATACCGGGCGTAAGCATGGCCAACTTTATGAAAGCAGCAGTAAATGAATTACGTAAACATCGCGGATTACCTCCCCTTAATGCTGTGGACTTTCTGAAAAGGATGAAGGAAAAAATGAAAGTTGTGGAAATGGATGAAAAACTGCTTTCCCGCTCGGTGAATGAAGGCTTTTCTGGCGGAGAAAAAAAGCGCAATGAGATTTTCCAGATGGCAATGCTGGAACCCACACTCGCTATTCTGGATGAAACAGACTCCGGTTTGGATATTGATGCCCTGCGTATTGTCGCCAACGGAGTCAACAAACTGCATAACGATAAGAACATCTTCATAGTCATTACCCACTACCAACGGCTGCTGAATTATATCATTCCGGATTTTGTGCATGTGCTGTTTAAAGGTCGCATAGTGAAAAGTGGCTCAAAAGAACTGGCGCTTCAACTGGAGGAAAAGGGCTATGATTGGATTCGTAAAGAACTGGAAACTGCCGTATGAACTCCGTACAGATATATGAAAGCTTGTTTAGCGCATTCACGCAGGCTCACAATGGTGCTGTGAAGGCTACCCTGCCTTTGCGTGAATCAGCCCTGCAATCTTTTGCTGCTGTTGGATTTCCGGCCAATCGGCACGAAGCCTGGCGCTACTCTAATATATCCGCCCTGCTCAAAGAAGGCTTTACCCCGGTAACCGAAAAAAACACTCCGGAAGAAAAGCTGCACTTTGATAATATCTTCCGGATAAAGGCCAACTGCCTGGTATTTATTGATGGTTATTTCAGTAAAGAGTACTCTTCCATCAAAGAAGATGCTGCCGGTGTTGAGATAACGTCCCTTGCCGAACATCTGAAAAATAACTCTCTGGCCGATATCGGACGTCTTGCTGAGCCCGATGACGGGTTTACTGCGCTCAATGCTTCCTTCTTTACCGATGGAGCTTACATTTTCCTGCCGGCAGGTAAAAAACTACAATACCCTGTGCTGTTGTATTTTGTTTCTACAGATAAGCAGTCAGGTAAAGTAAGCATGCCCAGAAATCTGATTGTGGCCGGTGCGGGCAGCCAGTGTTCCGTTATAGAATGCTATCAGAATCTTACGGCAGCTCCTGCAGCAAGCAATGCAGTTACCGAAGTTATTGTCGAAGAGAGTGCCAGCGTGGATTATTACAAAATGCATTCCCGGGCAGATAACTATACGCATATTGGCTCTACGGCTATCGCATTGGAAAAAAATAGCCGCCTCCGCTCCTGGGCAATAACGCTGGGAGGACGTTTTATCCGGAATAATCTGCGTGTGATGCTTACCGGTGTGCAGGCGGAAGCGCATCTGTATGGGCTCTATGTCTTGGCCGGCAAAGACTATGGCGACAATCACGTGGTGGTAGAACATAAAAATCCACATTGCTACAGCAACCAACTGTATAAGGGGGTGTTGGGTGGCGCTGCGCATGGCGTGTTCAGCGGAAAAATTTTGGTACATCCCGGAGCACAAAAAACCAATGCCTATCAATCCAATAAAAACATTCTGCTTTCGCAGGACGCTACCGTTAATTCCAAACCGCAGCTGGAGATATTTGCCGATGATGTGAAGTGCAGTCATGGCAGCACCACCGGTCAGCTGGATGAAGATGCAGTATTTTATATGCAAACACGCGGTATCAGTAAAGCACAGGCTCTGAACATTTTGCATCAGGCATTTGCGTGTGAAATCATAGACAAAACTGACTTACAGGAGCTGAAAGACTATCTGTATTATGCATTGCTGATTGCCCTGAATCGCTAAGGTATGAAGCTAGCCAAAGCCACTATATCACCACCCCTTGATCCCAACCGCATCCGGCAGGATTTCCCCATACTACATCAAACCGTAAATGGCCATCCCCTGGTGTATCTGGATAATGCCGCCACTACTCAAAAACCCACGGCAGTGATTGAGGCTATCGTACAGTACTACGAGCAGTATAATAGTAATGTCCATCGCGGGGCCCATCATCTGAGCGCTAAAGCTACCGAAGCTTATGAGCAGGCCAGAACAACCGTGGCCGGTTTTATTCATGCCCGTAGTGAAGCCGAAATCAACTTTACCCGGGGCACCACCGAATCTATTAACCTGGTTGCACAGACTTACGGGAGGCGTTTTATTTCAAAAGGAGATCATATCCTGATTTCAGCCATGGAACACCATTCCAACATCGTTCCCTGGCAGATGCTGTGTGAGGAAAAGCAGGCCCAACTACAGGTGATTCCGGTAGATGATACCGGTGCTTTGATAATGGAGGAATTTGAAAAACAGCTGTCCGAAAAAACAAAGTTTGTTGCGGTTACCTATGTTTCCAATGCATTAGGCACAGTGAATCCGGTGAAAGAAATTATTAAGCTGGCACATCAGGCCGGAGCTGTTGTCCTGCTGGATGCTGCCCAGGCAGTACAGCATTTTGCCCTGGATGTGCAGGAGCTGGATTGCGATTTCCTTTGCTTCTCCGGTCATAAGTTATACGGTCCTACTGGTATTGGAGTCCTATACGGTAAAGAAAAACTGCTTGAGCAAATGCCACCCTGGCAGGGTGGGGGAGAAATGATTAAGGAAGTAACCTTTCAAAAGACCACCTATAATGACATTCCCTACAAGTTTGAAGCCGGCACCCCGCATATAGAAGGGGCCATTGGCCTGGCTGCTGCTATTAACTATCTGACTTCTATAGGCCTGGATACTATTTACAACTATGAACACGAGTTGCTCCATTTTGCCACAGCACTGCTGAATGACATTGATGGCTTGCGCATCATAGGCACAGCCCCGCAGAAGGCCCCTGTAATTTCCTTTTTGTTAGAAAATGTGCATCCTTTTGATGCCGGTACATTGCTGAATACTCTGGGCATTGCCATCCGAACCGGACACCATTGCTGTCAGCCGCTTATGCAAAGAATGCAGATTGATGGAACCTGCAGGGCTTCTCTTGCATTTTATAATACAAAAGAGGAAATGCAAAAGCTTGCCGAGGGAATAAAAAAAGTAAAAAACATGTTCTAAAGCATGGCTGTTGTGGAAAAAGCAACGATTGACCGCATTCAGGATGAAATTATTGAGGAGTTTTCCATGCTGGACGATCCGATGGACAGGTATGAGTATATTATTGAAATCGGCAAGCAGCTGCCTCCGCTGGATGAAAAGTATAAAACCGATGCGAATCTGGTCAAAGGCTGCCTTTCCAAGGTATGGCTGCACAGCTATCAGCAAGACGGGCGAGTGGTCTATGAGGCCGACAGCAATACCGCCATTACAAAGGGCATTATTGCTTTGTTGATTCGGGTATTATCTAACCAAAAACCCGATGATATTGTCCATGCGGACCTTTATTTTATACCTAAGATAGGGTTGCAGGCACATTTGACTTCGCAACGTGCAAACGGGTTGGCCGCCATGATAAAGCAGATGAAACTGGATGCAATAGCTATGTCACGTCAAAGTAATTGATCCGTATGCCCAACAACAGCGAACAAAAGGAACACACCTTCGTGGAGGTAAAAAATAAGGTTATAGAGGTGCTGAAAACCTGCTATGACCCTGAGATTCCCGTGGATATCTATGAGCTGGGGCTGGTTTATGAAGTGCAGGTGGACCCTTCCAACAATGTGAAGGTGTTGATGACTTTGACTTCGCCCAGTTGCCCGGTTGCCGAGACCCTTCCGGATGAGGTGGAACAGAAAATCAAGGCTATTGAAGGGGTGAAGGACGTGAAAGTGGAATTGACATGGGATCCCCCCTGGGATCAAACCATGATGTCAGAGGCTGCAAAACTGGAGCTAGGCTTCTTATGAACAGACAAAACAGAAAGTTTTTTTCATTTTTATAAACATTAAAAACCAACACATATATGTATCCACCTGAATTAGTAGCACCGATGAAGGAGGAGTTGACAGAAGTAGGATTTAAAGAACTGTTAACTCCGGAACAGGTAGATGAAGTATTAAAAAACACCGAGGGCACTACGTTGGTCGTGGTGAACTCTATTTGCGGATGCGCAGCCCGCAATGCCAGGCCTGCTGTGAAAATGGCTCTGGCCCAAAGTACCAAAAAGCCCCAGCGGCTCACTACGGTTTTTGCAGGCGTAGATCGCGAGTCTACTGAGCGGGCCAGAGAATATATGCGGCCTTATCCGCCTTCATCACCTTCTATAGCGTTGTTTAAAGACGGCAAGCTGGTGCACTTTTTAGAGCGCCATAACATTGAAGGCAGGCCGGCCGAAGTAATTGCCGAAAATCTCAAAGCGGCCTTCAACGAATTCTGCTGAAAAGCCCGTTTTATTCGCTTACCGGCTTCTCAGAATCCTGGGCCGGTGTGACACCTGCAGGTGTCATAAGCTGGAAAAACTGATCCAGCTTGGGCAGAATAATGATTTCGGTTCTGCGGTTGAGGCTGCGTCCATCGGCAGTAGCATTATCTGCCTTAGGTAGATATTCGCCACGGCCACCGGCAGTCATGCGGGAGGGGTCAACGTTATACTTCGTTTGAAGCAACCGTACTACAGCTGTAGAGCGCATGACGCTAAGGTCCCAGTTGTCATTGAGACATTCGGTCTTAATGGGCACATTATCGGTGTGTCCTTCCACCAGAATTTCCAGCTCCCGATGGTCATTAATCACTTTGGCAATTTTTTCCAGAACCTTTTCCGCAGGAGGATTGATTTTGGTACTTCCGGATTTAAACAGCATTTTATCGGAGAGAGAGATGTAAACTACTCCCTTCTTTACCTCTATCTGAACGTCCTGATCATTTACGTCTGAGAGAGAGCGCTTCAGGTTTGTCACCAGAGCCAGGTTGAGGGAGTCTTTAATATTGATGCTACGATTCAGTTCCTTAATGTATTTGCTTTGTTCATTAATGGCCTCCAGAGATTTTTTGATACTCTCGGCTCCGGATTGGCTGATTACGGAAAGGTCGGCCAGCCGGTCCAGCAGGTTGGTATTGGTTTTTTTCAGATAGTCTATCTGGTCTTCCAGATCTTTGATTTTGCCAGCCTGCTCTGAAATAGTAGCCTGGGCCTTGACCAGTTCTTTTTCACAATTTTCTGCTTTTACCTTTAGCTCGTCACGAACAAGCTGAATTTCGGTAAACTTCTTTTTTGCAACGCAGGAGGACAACAAAACAGTGCAGCTTAAAACATAAATCCATCTTTTCATCGTTGAAAAATTTCTCCAAACTTAGCATTGCTTTTATATTTCTTAAAAAAAGTAGGGCATATTTAATCAGTGCGGGTGGATATTCATTCTGTCAAATTTTCCTTTGGTGGGTCATAATCCTCTATATTTGTCGTTCTGGTACTTTACCGGCCATATAGAATAGTAAATGATGCAACATATGATGGATTTCACTACGGGCAAAGTGGATTTTGCAACGATGCTGGAAAATTACTCCAATGCGCCTAACCTGCTGCTGTATGCTTCTCCGTTTATGCTGCTGTTCGTATTTCTGGAATATCGCTATAGTAAAAGAAAAAACCTGGGGCTGTATTCACCTAAAGACCTGAAAGCCTCTGTGCTGATTGGAATAGGATATCTGGCTTGTACGGCTGCAATCGGTTTTTTTACCATCTACACGGTGTGGTGGGTGTATTACCATTTGACTCCGCCTGTTCTGCTGATGCCGGTTACATGGTGGTCATTTCTGTTGTGTATGGTAGTGTATGATTTTGCGCGTTACTGGGCTCACCGCGTGGCACATGAACAGCGTTTCTGGTGGGCTTCACACATTACGCATCATTCATCTGAAAAATATAACCTCACGGTATCCTTTCGCCTCTGCTGGGTAGATCAGGTTAAGCTGATTTTCTTCCTGCCGGTGGTCATGCTGGGCTTTGACCCGATTATGTTTTTTATCGTGCATCAGATAGGCATTCTATATCAGTTTTGGCAACACACCGAGCTGATAAGGCCTATGCCTGCGTGGGTGGAGTATATTTTTGTGACTCCGTGGAATCATCATGTGCATCATGCCAAAAATGAAGTATACATAGATAAAAATTATGGCTCCATGTTTATTATTTGGGATCGTATGTTCGGTACTTTTCAGGAGCCATGCGAAAAGCCGGTTTACGGAGTGAAACAGCCGATAAGATCTTACAATCCGGTGTATCTGGTATTTCATGAGTATGTGGATCTGGTGCGTGACCTGTGGACGGCAAAAAGCTGGAAAGATCGGTACAAGGCCCTGTTGGGCAGACCCGGAGCTTATCAGGGAGCAGAAAAATTCTGAAGCGTTTCTGTTGCAGACGGTTGTGCCGTGACTTGTCCTGAAGAAAAACCGCAACCCCACCTGCCCGGAGTTTTTTCAAGGGGATATTCTCCAGGCACAGTGGGTAGTCGCTCTATGGAGAAAGCTTCTATGCTGATAAATCCGAATTCACAGGTGACCGTGCCTGTAATGAGATAACAACCCGGTCCCTGAAAAGGAAATCTTTTTACCACATCCGGAAAATGTACTGTGTCCAGCCATTGCCCTTCCCGGTCAAGGAAAGTACCGAACTGCATCTTTTCGCCTTTGCACGTTAGCGTGGTTTTAATATGAATCAGATAGCCGACAATGGATACCCTTTCTCCAATATGGTTGGCGAGGTCGGCAGCCTTGAGTAAGGAGGGAAGAGGCCCCTGTAGCAGCTGAAACGGAGAGGCGCTCACCGCGAAACCCAGCAGCTCAATCTCATCAAACACATCTTCGTAATTGTAATGAGTAAGTGCAGGTAATCTGAATTCTTTGACTTCCGTGTCAAAGAGTTTTTTCTGACGAGGCTTCGGGGTGGTGTGTGCAAGCAGAAAGTGCGCTTCCCAGAGGAGCTCTTTTTTCTGAATGCCGGTAAACCGAAATGCGCCCGCGCGAATAAGCAGCCGGAGTTGCTGCAGAGATATTTCAACTCTGTGTACAAAATCATACAGGCTGAGAAATGCTCCGTGGGCTTTACGCGCTGAGACTATGCTGTTTATTATGGATGTTTCCAGCATCCGTATGCGCTGCAATCCGAGCCATATGGTACTGCCGCAGATGGTGGTCAGTGGCTCGCTGTGATTGACGCATGGCAGTTCAACTTGGGCTCCGTGCAGGCGGGCTTCATGCAGGTAGAGTTCGGGTTGGTAAAAACCCCCTCCGTTGTTCAGGGTAGCCACCATGTATTCCAGCGGATAGTGTGCCTTCAGATAAAGCGCCTGGTAGCTTTCCACCGCGTAGCTGGCCGAATGGCCCTTTGCAAAGGCATAGCTGGCAAAGGTTTCTATCTGCTGCCATATCTCTGACACGGTGTTTGCATCATACCCCTTTGCCAGACAATTGCGGAAAAAAGAGGCTTTTACCTTGCTGAACTCATTCCGTTCTTTAAACTTCCAGGACATTCCCCTGCGCAGCAGGTCGGCTTCCGCCAGAGACAGGCCTGCAAACAGATGAGCCACCTTAATGACATCCTCCTGATATACCATCACTCCGAAAGTTTCTTCCAGCAGCTCATATAATGCAGGGAGCCTGGCCTGTGCCTCTTCTCTTTTTTTAGGGTCCCTGAAGCGCAAAATATATTCGCGCATCATGCCGGATTTTGCCACGCCTGGCCTGATGACTGAGCTGGCAGCCACCAATCCCGGATAATCATCCACCCGCAGTTTGGCAAGCAGCATGCGCATAGCCGGAGATTCCACGTAAAAGCAACCAATGGTTTTGCCGCTCCTGAGCAGTGTTTTTATCTGCTCATCCTGTTTGAAACGTTTCAGGTCATGAATGTCAATATCCACACCTCTGTTATTCCGGATAAGTGTTAGGGCGTCTTTGATTTTTCCCAGTCCGCGCTGGCTCAGGATGTCAAACTTGTACAGGCCGATATCTTCAGCCTCAAGCATGCTGAACTGGGTTGTCGGGAAATTTTTAGGAGGCAGAAAGGTGGCCGTGTAGGTTGAAACAGGTTCTTCGGAAATTAAAACTCCGCTGGCGTGCACACTCAAATAGGCGGGCAGCTTATGGATGCGTTGGGCGTATTGCAGGATAGTGCGCCCAAGGTAGTCTGTACAACTGCCGGTATGAGTGGCTGCATGTTGTAAGTGTGTGATTTCATCATCCGGAAGACCGAATGCAAGGGCAGTTTCGCGAATGGCTGAATCGGCCTGGAAAGTATTATATGCGCCCACCAAGGCAACGTGTCGGGGAGAGTACGTGCGGAAAAGGTAACCGACCACATCATCGCGATCAGTCCAGGAAAAGTCAATGTCAAAGTCGGGCGGCTGTCTGCGGGCAGGGTTCAGAAAGCGCTCAAAATATAAATCCAGTTCAATGGGGTCCACGTCAGTGATGCGCAGCAGGTAGGCCACCAGGCTGTTCGCCCCGCTGCCTCTGCCTACATAATAATAGCCTTTGTGTCGGGCATATTGCACCAGATCCCAGTTAATCAGAAAGTAAGAGCAATAGTCAAGATGATAAATGACCTGCAGCTCTTTTTCCATGCGGGTAAGAATGGTGTTGTCAGGCTGCTCGTAACGATAGGAGAGCCCCTCTTCGGCCAGGGTGCGCAAATAATTGCGGTCAGCTTGGGGGCTATGCAGAAAACAACGTTTGTTTTTGCTGGTGCCAAACTCAAACTGTACGGTGCATTCCGACAGCAGACGTTCTGTGTTGCGAAGGATTTGGGGGTAGTCCTTGCAGAGAGCATGTAATTCTTTTTGTGGAATTAAAAACTCATCAGGAGAGGCTAATTCCTCTGCCGGCAGTTTGCTTAAAAGCATATTGTTATTTATGGCTCGCAAAAGCCGGTGTGTGGAAAAATCATCCCCGGATAAAAAAGTAACCGGCTGCAGAAGAACTAGTTTGTTCTGGTGATGTATCCATTCTGAAAATGGCAGACTCTTCAGCTCACCGGGGCGAATGCCGACAAATTCGTTTTCGCGCAGGGAAGCGTAATCAGTTTTTCCGAGGGGAAAGATGATAAATGCATCACTGAATGCGGGAGGATAATCAGGCGGAGGCAGATGCTGGTGCAGATAACAGGAGAGGTATGTATTCAATTCTCTCAGGCCCGTATTGTTTCTGGCAATACCGATGTATTGCTGTCGCATACCATTGCGGAAGTCAATGCCGACAACAGGTTTTATGTTATATGTGGGAGCAATACGTATCCATTCGGTACAGGCTGAGGTGGTGTTGATGTCAGTAAGTGCTGCACAGCAATACCCTTGCTGACGGAGTTGCCCCAGCAGTTGTACCGGAGTGAGTATTCCATATTGCAGACTGTAGCAACTATGGCAGTTCAGCAGCATAAAGCAGCGTTTTTGTTCATGCCCTGCGGTGAGCCGGTATCACCGGAGGCATGCCGTTGAAGGAATTCATCCTCCCTATTCCTCGTGAGCCTAT
This sequence comes from Chitinophagales bacterium, assembly GCA_026003335.1. Classification (NCBI taxonomy): domain Bacteria; kingdom Pseudomonadati; phylum Bacteroidota; class Chitinophagia; order Chitinophagales; species Chitinophagales bacterium. Next base: position 14,586 of record BPHB01000001.1, read on the forward strand.
AGCAACAGCACGCTTCACAGCATCTTGCCCATGCCGGTTGCGGATATTGTCCATAGCCTGATAAAGATTCAGCAGCCGCATATCTTCTTCAAACAGGTCAATCTGATGTCTGCCTCCCACAAGATGGCTGAATGCTACTCCGATCAATCTGATCAGTACTCTGCGGTTATACAGGTCGTTAAAAAGGTCAAGTGTTGTAGCAATGAGGGTATGATCGGCTGCGGTGTAAGGTATACGTTTTTGTTTGCTCTGTGTGTGAAAGTCGGAGTAGCGTATGCGCACGGTGATACAGGCAGTAAGCTTATTGTCATTACGCAACTGGTAGGCAAGATTTTCAGCCATGGCGGTGAGTATGCTTTTCAGCTTGACTATATCGCAAGTATCGTGTTCAAAGGTGCGCTCTATGGATATGGATTTTCGTTCATGATAGGGTATGACCGGAGTAGGGTCAATGCCTTGTGCTTTTCTCCACAGCGTGACTCCGTTTTGCCCCAGCACACTCTCCAGGATTTCCGGAGGCATTTGCTGCACTGTTTTTACATATTCTATACCCAGACTGCGCAGCAGATGGTAGGTCTGAGGACCTACCATGGGAATTTTTCTGACAGACAGCGGAGCAAGAAAGGCTTTTTCCTCTCCGCAGGCGATTTGTCTGTGATTGTTGGGTTTGGCTTCTCCTGTACCTACTTTGGCTACAGTTTTGTTGGTGGCTAAGCCAAACGAAACGGGTAATCCCGTTTCACGGATGATTTTCTCGCGTAGCTCTTGTGCCCACTTGTAGCAGCCAAAAAATTTATCCATGCCGCTGGCGTCAATATAGAATTCATCAATAGATGATTTTTCAAACACCGGAGACATCTCTCTGATGATTTGGGTAACCGTCTCGGACTCTTTGCTGTAGAGACTACTATCTCCCCGGATGATGATGGCATGAGGACAAAGCTGCCGGGCCAGCTGCATAGGCATGGCCGAGTATATGCCGTACCTGCGGGCTTCATAACTGCAGGAGGCCACTACACCCCGCGCTGAGGTGCCTCCTACCACTACAGGCCGACCTGCCAGACGAGGATTATACTTCCGTTCACAGGAAACGAAAAAGCTATCCAGGTCAAGGTGAATGATGGAGCGATGAAAACTTGTAGGCATGAAAGTAAAAGTAAAGCTAAATTATTTAGCTACAAGAAGCTAAAAAAATTAGTTTATCAGGACATTGCCCCCGGCAAACAAACGAAACCTGTACCAACGCACCATGTTTTTCCTATTTTAGTCTTCTTATGAAATCAGCAATATGGGGGGGCATGATGATAGGATGTGCAGTTTTTTCGCTTGCTGCACAAAATAACCCCCCGGTTATTTCCAATGTAGTGGCCCTTGCCGATACCGTCTTGCATAAACTGCACATTCGTTTTGAGGTACACGATGACGAAGGAGATTTTATTGAAATATTTCTTGGAGTATCTTCTGATGGAGGCAGCTCATTTGACCAGGATACAAGAAATGCAACGGGCGACATTGGACATTTTATCCTGCAGGGGCAGGGTAAGGAAATAGAATGGTATTATCCTGATTCATTGTCCAAAAAGGTAAATGATTTGGTGGTCCGCCTTACGGCTACTGATGTGGTGGCGGCAGATATTCAGCACATTGTCAGTCAGATTGACAGCGGCCGCCTGAAGCAGAATTTACTTATGCTACAGGGTATCAGGCACAGGAATACCGGGCTTCCTCATCTGCTTGCTGTTCAGGATTCGCTTGTAGCCCGTTTCCAGGAGCTAGGATTGCAAACGCGCGTACAACAATTTGCCCATGGCTCCTACACAGCTAAAAATATTATCGGGGTGAAGTCGGGGACCGGCAGTAGAGCCGTATTTTTTGTAACAGGGCACTACGATACCGTGGATGATAGTCCGGGGGCTGATGACAATGCCAGCGCTATTGCCGGCATTCTTGAGATCATACGCATCCTGCAACCGCTTCAAACTGCACATGCAGTAGGTTTTATTGCCTTTGATCTGGAAGAAACAGGCCTTCTCGGGAGTAAAGAATTTGTGCAAAATGGTATCCTGCCACAGGAGGACGTTGCCGGAATCATTAACATGGATATGATCGGGTACTACTCCGAGCGGCCGAATTCACAGAGCGTGCCGGCAGGTTTTGAAGTGGTATTCCCTGATTTGTATGCACAATTGGTGGCCAATCAGTTTGCCGCCAATTTTATCATCAGCACGGCCAATACAGCTTCAGCTGCGCTGCTGCAGCAGTTTGACAGCGTAGCTGCTTTGTATGTTCCTGATTTACTGGTTGGCTTTATTCAGGTGCCTGGTAACGGAGAGTTCATTCCTGATTCCCGCAGAAGTGATCATGCCCCGTTTTGGGATGCAGGTTTTGGAGCCTTACACCTTTCAGATGGTGCAGAAACGCGCAATCCCAACTATCATGCTCCTACGGATGTGGACACAGCCGTGCATTTTACATTTATGCGTAAAGTGACAATGGCTGTAGCGGCAATGGTTTTGCACCTTGCCCGCCCCCTGCATGCGACCAGCGTTATCGTGTCTGTTGCCGTAAACCCTTATTCGCATTCCGGAAGCCATATACCCGATTGCATGATAAGGCTCTCTGCAGGTCCGGGTGGCGGCTATCTGCATCTGGATTCGGGCTTTTGTCAGGATGATGTGCGCTTGCGGATTTTTTCTTCTGCGGGCATGCTGATGCAGGATGTGCGCCTGCGGCTTTCATCGGCAACAATACGTTATGTGCTGAATGATTTTCCCTCGGGACTTTACCTTGTGGAAATAGTGAGCTCAAAACGCTTTTGGCATCAAAAGGTATTAGTGGAATGAAAGGCTTTTTGACGGTCGCTGCGGAACCCATATTTTCTGCTTTTATCCAATGCTGGTATAATATGCCGCATTAAAAAAAAATGAGCAGTACTCTTTCGTTTTTTTTCAGTCAGGGATGCTGGATCACTATCTTGCGGATAATCACTGTCTTTCCGCTATAGACTTTCAGAAAATAGAGCCCTTCGGACAGATTTCCGATATCCAACAATACCCTGGAGTCAAAGGTGGCTTTCTCTATGAGGAGTTTTCCATCCTGACCAATAAGCTGAATAAAGAGAGCTGAACCATTGGGCTGACTGATATGCAACTGATGGTGTGCAGGATTGGGATAGATATGTATCTGGCCTGGTATGGAGGGCTTACCCGTTGGGGTGCACACCTGAACCGTCACTCGTGTCTTTTCAAGATTGCTGCAACCATTATTCGTGTAAGAATAGGTGATGGCATGTGTTCCTGGTCCGGCAGCAGCCGGGTCAAACATGTTGCCGCTGATGCCGTTGCCAGAGAGAGTTCCGCCGGGCGGAGATACCGTGACCACTACAGCAGGGTCATCAACGCAGTAGGTTGAATCCAGTCCGGTGATAGACAAAACCGGCAGAGGATGTATCGTTACCCTTACTGTATCCCGATAGGTGCAGGAAAATGAGTCTGTGTAAGAATATACGATAGCATACGGTCCGCCAGGGCCGGCTGCTGCAGGATTGAAAATATTTCCTGTAACCCCAGGCCCGGATAAAATACCGCCTGCGGGAAATACTGAAAAGGTATCAGCCGGAGCATCTTCGCAATAGGAGACGTTCAGACCGGATATAAAAGTCAGTGTTTCGGGCAACACGCTTACGGTTTGGGTGTCGCTGGCCGTGCATGAGTTGGAGTCAGTAAAAGTATATACCAAGTCAAAGTTACCTGCAGGCGTTGATTGAGGGTGGAAGAGATTTCCGATTACCCCATTTCCGGAAAATATGCCCCCGGCTGGCATTGCGGTGAGCAGTACAGGCGGACTATTTGGGCAATAAGCACTATCCAAGGCTCCGAAAGCTACCTGAGGTAGCGGAAATACTGTAATCCACACACTGTCTCTGCTCTGGCAGCTATAATTATTGGTGACAGTTACCACATAGATACGGGAAGTGTCAGCAAGAAAAAACAAAGTATCTGTAGTGTCACCGGTGTTCCATTGATAGGTATTGCCTCCACTGGCTATCAGCCATACAGGCTCGTTTTCACAAATAGCTTTGTCGGGTCCGGCATTGGCTATAGGCAAAGGATGCACGACAATAGTAGCCTGGTCAGAAGATGTGCATCCAAAGGTGTTCGTGACGATTACCGTATAGGAAGTTGTAACCACGGGAGTTTGGATAATTGCAGCCGTAGTGTCACCGGTGCTCCATTGGTAAGAGCCATTACCCGTAGCTGTTAACATGCCTTGTTCTCCAGGACAAATGGTATCATTGGGTCCTGCGTCCACGACAGGAAGGGGGTTTACGATTACCCATACGGAATCTGTGTTAGTACAGCCATGGGTGTCAGTAGCGGATAGATAATACACAGTAGTGGTTGTCGGAGAAACCTGAATGAGAGGCTGTGTGTCCTGAGTGCTCCACAACAGGCTGGCATTTCCGCTGCCCTGCAGAGTTGCGGTTTCGCCCAGGCAGATGGTGTCATTGTCTCCGGCATCCACGGTGGGCAGACTATATACGGTAATCTGGCTGCTTCCCTGGCCTGTGCAGCCGATTGCATCCGTAACCGTAACGTGATATAAACCGGCCGAAAACACAGTCAGAAACCGGGAAGTGTCACCGGTGCTCCATAGATAGGAGGCTCCGGGGTTACCGGCATCCAGCGTTACGCTGTCACCATCACAGAAAGTATGGTTGCCGGGATTGACAGTGAGGCTGCTGCTGATGGATACAACAGCCGTATCAGACGAAGAACATCCGTTGGTACCGGTAACGGTAACTGCATAAGTGCCGGAGACATTTACGGTAATGGTGCGGGAGGTTGCTCCAGTGTTCCATAGATAAGCTGCTCCGGGATTACCGGCATCCAGCACAGCCGAGCTGCCGAAGCAGATGGTAAGATCATTCAGGTTTTTAGCGGGGAGAGGCTTCACTACTACGGTTACTATATCCAGCGAACTGCAGCCGTTAGGACCATACACATGCACCGAATAGGTAGTCGTAGCTGTGGGACGTACAGTAATTTGCGCTGTAGTGTCACCGGTATTCCATAAATAAGCTGTGCCTCCGGATGCCTGGAGAATAGCAGGTTCATGAAGGCAGATAGTATCATTAGGCCCCGCATCCGCTGCAGGTGCGGGTTTCACCACTACGGTAGCCTGGTCGGATGCGCTGCAGCCGTTGGCATCCGTAACCGTAACAGTATAGCTGGTGGTAAAGCCTGTGGTGATAGCAAGCGTTGCAGACGTTGAACCTGTATTCCATTGATAGGCTACTCCTCCGCTGGCGGTAAGAGTGGCCACTTCACCAGGGCAAATGGTATCATTGGGACCTGCATCTGCTGCGGGTAGGGGGAGCACTTTTACCATTGCGCTTGTCGTAGCCGTACATCCTTGGGTGCTGGTGACGGTAACAGAATAAACGGAATCAGCGACAGGTGTGGTTATTAATGTTGGTCCAACGGCCCCGGTACTCCACAGGTAGGAAGCACCCCCGCTGGCAATAAGTGTGGCACTGCTGCCTGCGCACACCGTGTCTCCAGTGGCCTCAGCAGTAGGCAAAGCGTGAATGGTGATGTATGCCGTTTTGGTTTCTGTGTTGCTTTCGCTGCCACGAGTCACCGTGAGTGAAACGGCATAGGTGCCGGGAGCATTGTAAATAATTCCTGTAGGGTGCTGTTCGGTGGAAGAGGAGGGTGTGGCTCCGGGAAATGACCATTGCCAGGAGTCAGGGCAGCCGCTGCTGATATCCTGAAAGTTTACCGGATTGCCCACACAGGCGGATGCCGCTGTTGCAGTAAAGTTCGCATCTAATATCGGGGGAATTAGGGAATAGGTAATAGAATTCACATTTCCATTGGAGAGGGTAGTGGTAACTACGGGCAGCTTGGTTTCTTTAGCCAGCCAGTTGTAGGTGATTGTAGTAAATGTGGTATCAATAATATTCGGGATAACATTCGGAAAGCCGAAAATTCTCACATTGGCATCTACATCCAGCGAAATCACTTCAACGCGTTTTTGTCGCAGCGCATTATAGGTGCACACGGGCGTAATGGTTTTCCCCCATCCATCAATACTGTCAGTATAGTTTACCCTATAATTGGTTACCAGGCTCTCCAGCGTTACCCCCTGGGGTAGCTGGCTTTGTATCTGTTGCTGAATATTGGGAGGGAGATCCGCGTAGAGAGTGGTTTGTGTGAAGCCGTATGTACCTGAGCGGTTATTACCGTATTGTACCGGGAAACGATACACTTCATTGGTGGGGTTGAGTTGCACGACAAGTGGCACTCCAATGCCCAGAAAGTCGCCCGTCAGTCCGAGTATTTCATACCTCTGAACCGAGACTCTGGACATTACGTATGTGCTGAAATTCTGTGTGAGGGCACGATTGGCATTCGGAAAGTTTGACGCATAAGGCGTGCTGGAAGGATGTTGCACGTAGGTAATGTTGATTCTGTCGGGTGTGGCGGAGCTAAAGTCCCAGATTTGATTGGTACCGGCATTCCCTACGGTTAATCCGGGGGTGAGGGTATCGGTAGCCGTCCGGATAGTATCGCCTACCAGAGGCATGTCTCCTGAGTTAAGTGTAATTTGTGCAAGCATGGGATTGCACAAAAACAAAATTGCTGAGAGAACCCGGGGTTTCATGTTTTATTTCGTAGGGCCCTTAAAGATAAAAAATTTATAATTCATTCCAAGCGCTTAAGATGTTCAATCCCTTGCCAGACGAGTTTTTAGATGTGGGTGGGATAGCAGTCTATTTGCTGCAAGGGGCTGATATCTCTTAGCCTGCGTATGTCAGAATTATGTCGTATTCCTCTTTTTTTACCGGCATAACTGAGAGCCTGGATTGCCTGATCAAGGGCATACCGGTAAGTCTCTTATCAGACTTGATAGTTTCCAGGGTGACGGGTTTTTTCAGCTTGCGCAGGGGGGCGAGGTCCACGGTAAGCCAATTGCCCTCACCGGCAGTGGGGTCAGGGTAGGCCTCTTTGGTAACCTTGGCAATGCCTACGATGGCTTTGTCCTTCTGGCTATGGTAAAAGAGCACCATGTCGCCTTTTTTCATGGTTGCAAGATGGTTACGAGCCTGATGATTTCTCACTCCTGTCCAGGAGGTGAACTTGTCGTGCACCAAATTATCCCAGCCATATTCCTCGGGATCTGATTTCACCAGCCAATAGCCCATATGCCTACCGGATTTTAGGTGTTATCCCCCGAACTGCCTTTTTCGGTGCTATCGGTTTCAGCGTTTTCGCTTTTGGCTGAAGCTTTGGAGCTTTTCTTAGATTTGGATTTGCCTTCGGAAGTTTTAGAGGCCTTAGCTGCCTGGGCTTTTTCCTGCTCTTCCAGATTGTCTTTTAGAGCGGCCAGTTCGGAGATATCACCTAAAGTGGTTTTTTCTATCTTCTTGTTTATGGCTTTTACACCTTTTTCGGCTGCTTTTTTCTCTTTTTGTTCAGTTTCTCCTTTTTCAGCTTTCTTCAGGTCGGAAAGATATTGAGTATGGGACAGCACGATGCGTTTATCTTTCCGGTCAAATTCAATGACCTTAAAGGGCAGGGTTTCGTCCACTTCAGCCAGCTTACCGTTTTCTTTTTTCAGATGGCGTTTGGGAACAAAACCCTCCAGCCCGTAGGGCAGCAGTACGATAGCCCCATTGTCTTCCCGCTTGATTACGGGGCACTCATGGATGGAACCTTTGTAAAAAATGGTTTCAAAAGTATCCCACGGGTCTTCTTCCAGTTGCTTGTGCCCCAGGGTCATTTTCCGTTCTTCCACGTCAATACCCAGCACGACAACTTCCAACTCCTGCCCCACTTTTACATATTCAGACGGATGGTTGAACCGCTTGGTCCATGAGAGGTCTGAAATATGCACCATTCCTCCGATTCCTTCCTCCAGTTCAACAAATACACCATACGGTGTTATGTTGAGCACAACGCCTTTGTGTTTGGAGCCGATAGGATATTTTTCGGTGATTTTCTCCCATGGATCGGGCTGCAGACGTTTGATGCTGAGCGACATTTTCCGCTCTTCGCGGTCTATGGTCATTACTACAGCTTCGTGTATGTCTCCAAGCTTAAAGAATTCTTTTGAGTTAATCGGATGATTAGACCAGGATACTTCTGAAACGTGAATGAGGCCCTCAACACCCGGGGTGATTTCCAGGAAGGCCCCGTAGTCCTCAATATTGACTACTTTGCCGGATACTTTGGAGCCTACAGTAATGGAGGGGTCAAGGGTTTCCCATGGATGGGGCTGCAATTGTTTAAGGCCCAGCGAAATTCTTTTCTTTTCATCATCAAACGACAGTACTACCACATTGATCTTTTGATTCAGCTGCAGCACTTCGCTGGGATGTCCGATACGTCCCCAGGAAATATCAGTTATATAGAGCAGGCCGTCTACACCTCCCAGATCAATGAAAGCACCAAAGTCGGTAATGTTCTTGACTGTACCTTCCAGCACCTGACCCACATCCAGTTTGGAGATAATATCCATTCTCTGGCTTTCAAGGTCGCTTTCAATCAGGGCTTTGTGAGAGACTACGGCATTTTTGATGGCCTCGTTGATTTTAACCACCTTGAACTCCATCTTTTTGCCTACATAGGAATCATAGTCGGTTATGGGCTTCACATCAATTTGTGAGCCCGGCAGGAAGGTTTCTAATCCAAAGACATTCACAATCAGGCCACCTTTTGTTTTGCTGATAATATGGCCGGTGACCACCTCTCCGGTGTTGTAGGCATGGACGATCTGTTCCCACGCGCGCATCAGCTTGGCATTTTTCCGCGAAAGGACCAGATGGCCTTTTGAATCTTCTTTTTCCACCACGTACACTTCCACTTCATCACCGATTTTAAGGTCTTCCATATCCCGGAATTCAGAGAGTGGTACCAGTCCGTCAGACTTAAAGTGCACGTTGAGAATTACATCCGTAGGCGTGATTCCTACCACCGTACCCTTTACAATTTCGTTTTCGTTGATGGTCTGCAGGGTGTTCTCATACATTTTTTCCAGGGCCTGGCGCTCCTTTTCGGGATAAACCGATATGCTGCGCTTGCCGAGATTCCAGTCAAAATCATCATGACTGGCAGCAGGGGCCTCTGTGGTGGCTGTGCCGTTTTCTGCCCGCCCCTCTTCTTTCAGTTCGTTTGCGGATTTTTCCTTTTCAGTGTTTGCCAAGTGAATGGTTTTAGGTTAAAAAATCAGATTTACTCTTTTTTGCTTATATGCTACTACAGGTAGCCTTAAAAAAGGGTTAGCAAAGGTAACACTTTAAAGATTTATCTGCAAAGAAGGAGTCATTTGAAAAAAACTGGAAAATGACCCTTGCAGGGGCTTGCAGGTTCACTGGGCGGTAGCGCTGCGGGTTTTACCGCATGGGGATTCGTTCTTTAGTCTATAGAAGGCTTTTGACAGGTTATTTTCTAACTTAGCGGAAATAAAATAAAATGCCATGAAACAGTTGCATTTTGATTCGGTTTCGGCTTTTTACCCTTACTATCTGACCCAGCATCGTGCGTTTAGTTGCCGCATGCTGCATTTTATTGGTACCGGCCTGGTGATAGCCATTCTCCTTATCACGCTGCTCACCGGAAAGTGGTGGTTGTTTGCCTTGATGCCGGTGGCAGGCTACGGTTTTGCATGGACTGGGCATTTTTTCTTTGAGCGCAACAAGCCGGCTGCGTTCCATAATCCCCTCTATAGTCTTGCCTGTGATTTTATCATGTTCTGGCATATACTCAGTGGGCAGATTAGTCAGAAAATAGCCCAGGCGGAGAAGCTCTATCCTGATGCCTTTATTTCGGAGGATTCTGCATCTTCATAGCCAGATAAAGGAGGGATACTACGGCTGCAGAGGAGGTGGTAAGAAAAGCGGTGGCAGCTCCGAAACACATCCACAACAGACCGGTCAGTGAGCTGGCAATAAGAGCGCAAATACTCTGAAATGCTGCAAAGGTGCCCAGAGCAGTGGCTGTTTCATCTGAAGGTACCAGGTTGCTGATCCAGGCCTTTATGATGCCTTCGGTTGCAGCAGCAAATAAGCCGTATAAGAGCAGAAGCAGAACGAATGCATGGATCGTATCGGCAAATGCGAATCCGCTGTAGGTAATTGCAAACAGCGCCAGTCCGGTCAGGAATACGGTTTTCAGTCCGGCTTTATCAGCCAGCATACCCAAGGGGTAAGCAGCCAGTGCATATACGAGGTTGTAGAATATGTAGCTCCCGACTACATAAGTATCTGAAAAACCGGCTTCCTTCACTTTCATCAGTAGAAAGAAATCCGAGCTATTGAAAAGCAGAAAGAGCACCAGCCCGCTGAGAAGATGCCGATAGGGCGCTGGAGCTTTGCTCCAGTAGCCGAAAAAGGCAAACACGGAGGAGGGATATGCTTGTTTCGGAGTTTGTTTTTGTTGGCGATCCTCATGTGGAGATTCTCTCAACAAGAAGGTGAGCAGTATCACTGCAACTCCGGGGAAGAAGGCCAACAGGAAAAGAAGGGTATAGTTGCCCGGGAAAAAGTATAGAAATAAAAGGGCCAGCAGTGGTCCCAAAAATGCGCCAGCCGTATCCATACTGCGATGAAATCCAAAAACCTGCCCTTTGGATGCAGGAGTTGATTCAGAAGATAGTAAAGCATCTCTGGCCGCTGTGCGTAGTCCTTTTCCCAGACGGTCACTGGTGCGTAAAAGGAATATCCACCAGACATTGGCCCACAGGGCAAAGAGAGGCTTGGATAAGGCACTCAATGCATAGCCTGTCCGGATAAATATCAGGCGTTTTGATGTGCGGTCAGAAAGATAACCGAAATAGCCTTTGCTCAGTCCTGCTGCGGCTTCTGCAAAGCCCTCCAGTAAACCGATGATGAATACAGAAAAACCGACAGACTGCAGATATACCGGCATAACCGGATAGAGCATTTCAGAGGCAAGGTCATTAAAAAGACTTATGATGGATAAAATCCATACCGTCCTGGAGAGTATGGCCTTTGACATATCAGCGGCAAGATTATCCAAATGTTTGTGTTAGACAACAGGAGTTATGAAAAAAAAGAGGCACCCATTGATCGGGTGCCTCTTTTAGCCTGCCGGCAACACTACACAAAACCCTCCGCACTGTCCACCTTTTCCGCTCGTCCTCACACGCTCAACCCTCCTGGCGGACTCCAACGCTGGCAGGCGATATAGGTTTTAAAAACCTTGACTGTTATTTGATTTAGAGGAAAAAATATTCCCTACCTCCACCTCAGGAAAATAGGTTTCTGTATTTTCCTCTGTGGTGGCTTTAATCCGGTAGTAAATGGATGGGGTTCTTACCGTTTCAAAGTCCACATAGGTAAAGGGGAGAGAATAGCTGTTTAGTTCTTCTTTGGTTATAGTAGCAATGGTTTGAAAATGCATGCCGTCAACGCTGCGTTCAACCTGAAACTGGCGATAATTTTCCTGATTGATATTGTTCAGCCTCAGCTCAATATTGTCTTTGCGTAAGTGGGCACTCAGATAAATATTGTTGAAGATGCGTTGCCCGCAGAAGCTTAAAGAGGTAGAATCAATGGTGCCGTCCTGCGCATTGATGAAGTTGTTTGAGCAGACGTCAATATTGCCTTTGACAGTTCCACCCTGGGAATTTACAAAGCGTTTGTTGGAGATAATGTTGCCGCCATTGCCGGTCAGAAGTCCCGTGTTGTCTGTGATATTGCCAACTACTATGCTTTCGGTGTTATAGATTTGCCCCGAGTTAATGAGGTCAGCGGATATTTCAACGATATGTCTGTTGTAGACCGTGCCCTGGTTTACAACTCCGTCTGTTATAATGATTCCAGAGTTCAGCAGAAAACCCTCGGGAAGGACGACCAGATTTTTATTTCCCTGCAGGGAGCCGAATCTGCGGATCAAGAGGGTACCTTTTATCACAAGATCTGATGTGAGCCGTACATCATTGTTGATAATCACTGTGTCGGTGTTCTGGATGATATTGCCCGGATATTCGGGTATCCATAGGGTTTTATCATTGTAGTTTCCGCTGAGATTGGCGGTATACACCCGGGCTTCGGCCGGAAGTTGTATCCAGCAACATATTATGAACCAGATGACCAACACTATATGCTTTTGCAGGATCGCTTTTGCTTTTTCACTCATGTCGGAGTGGAGGTAGCGTTTAAACATGAAAGCCGTATTGAGATTTGTAGATGTTTTACGGCCGGGGAAAGAAAAAAGTTACAGCCCTAAACAGCGACAAAAGCAATAGGTTGCCGGCAGAAGACAGGGCGTCTGAAAGATCAGACTTTTGCCGTCTTTAAACGCAGTGAATTGCCGATGACAAAAATGTCAGACATAGCCATAGAGAAAGCAGCTATCATGGGGTTCAGCAGACCTACGGCTGCCACAGGAATGGCCAGTACATTGTAGAAGAAAGCCCAGAACAGATTTTGCTTTATGGTGGTCATGATCTTCCTGCTGAACTCCATGGCGGTGATCAGGTGACCCAGATTGCCATTGAGCAAAATCACCTGAGCGCTATCTATAGCTACTTCCGTTGCGTCACTAAGCGATATACCTATATCCGCTTTGGCAAGTGCGGGTGCATCATTAATTCCGTCACCTACCATGGCAGTAGGCATCTGTTTGGAAAGTTGCGTTATGATTTCCAGTTTCTCCTGGGGTTGCTTGCCGAAATAAAATCTTTCAATACCCAGCTGATGGGCCACCGCAGCACATTTCTGATAGCTGTCGCCACTGAGCAGAATAGGAGTAATGCGTTTTCTTATGAGATAATCAATGACGGCTTTTGCATCTGGTTTTATTTCATCCTGCATGTCCACATAGCCTATCAGCTGCCCGTTGAATAAAACATAAATGTCATGCTTGTTGTCTGTAGTCAGGTTGCGGGCAATGCTGTATGAACCGATTTCCAGGTTGTTGCCTTTTTTATCTTCTGCCCGGATACCGATGCCCTTTAATTCCTGCACGTTACGCAACATCAGCTCCGGAACGCCCTTTAGCTCGCGGGTAATGGATTGAGCCAGTGGGTGGGAGGAATGTTTTTCCAGACTATATAACAGCGAGCGTAAAAACTCTGCTTCTGTGTTCAGAGGAATAATTTTTTTGATTTTGAATCTTCCGGTTGTAAGGGTACCGGTTTTATCAAATACTACCTGTCGTATGCCGGAGAGCGTTTCTATGGTTTTACCTCCTTTGATAAGCACTCCTTTTTTTGTAATCATGCCAATCCCAACCATTATGGCCGTGGGCGTTGCCAACCCCATAGCACACGGACAGGCGATTACCAAAACAGCAACGCTATGAATAATGGCTTTCTGTGTGGGGAGATTGAAAAAGAATGCGGAAATGAAAAATGTGGCAACGGCAACCAAAATCACTGCAGGTACAAACCAGCTGCTGATTTTGTCAGCAAGTCGCTGAATGTCCGGTTTTTGCTGCTGTGTGGCTTTCACCATTTCAATAATATTGGAAAGGAAGGTTTCATTGCCTGTAGCCTCTACCTGCACTTTTACGCTTCCTTTCACCACCACTGTGCCGCCAATGAGTTTATCTCCGATTGTCTTTTCCACAGGAGTGCTTTCCCCGCTGATGATGGATTCATCCACTGAACATTCTCCCCATACAATCATACCGTCTGCTGGTATCCGGTCACCGGTATTAACCAAAACCAGCTGTCCTTTTTTAATTTGATCGGCATCTACCTCATGTATTTGCTCGCTTCCATTTTCTCCGGAAATTACCTTTGCCTTACGAACCCGCAATTTGTTCAGCTCTTTGATGGCAGTAGTGGTTTGCTGAACGCTCTTGTGTTCAAGTAAATTACCTAGCAAAACGATGGTGATAATGGTGGCTGACGTTTCGTAGAACATGTAATCATGCCCGAGATTGTGAATCGTGCCATACAGGCTGTAAAAAAATGCAGCCGATGAGCCAAGCAGAATCAATACATCCATATTAGGAGCCCCTGCCCATAAGGAGCCGAAAGCGCTTTTACCAAAATGCCACACACCCACGATATAAACCGGAATACACAAGGCAAGCTGTACGAAGGGATTACTGATAACGGGATTATCTACCACCATGTGAAGCAGCAGAGGCAGGGTGAAAATCAGGCATAAATAAAACTTATGCAACAAGGGAAACTGAAAGGGGCGGGGCTGCTCTTCAACAGACCCGTCAACAACCCGGTATCCCAGAAACTCTATACCCCGCTTGATTTCGGGTAGTTCGGTAGCATTGTCAATTTTGAAACGTGCTTCTGCCGTTGTAAAATCTACCAGAACATCCGTGGCACCTTTTTTTTCAAGATATTTTGAGATGCTCAGGGCACAATTGGAGCACGTCATTCCTTCAATGTTCAGCTTCACTTTTTTGTTTGCAGCAACCTGAGTTTCCGGCATGACAGTCCCTATGATTTGTAAAGGTAAAATTAACCGATTTAAGCACTACCCGAGCCATTGACTGGTCTGTCAAAACCAACACGCTGAAACGAGCTATAATATCTTCGGATTTCAGTATGCGGGAAAACGCTTCAAAAGACAGGAATGCAAACAGAAGCTGTGTAGGGAATGAAAAATGCTCCTTGCAAAGGCAGAAATTCCCCTGAGGAGATTATTATCTTTGAACGTTCAAGCAATAAAGCGGATTTTTAGGGAGCAGTTTAAATGCATTCAAAAACATAAAGTACAGTGAGATGAAGCATGTATATACCTGTATTCCTGATTTGAAACATATTATCTGTAATGCGATTGTCGGATGGAGAAGTTGGTTGGGTGTGTTTGTTTTCCTTTCTATTTGGGCTTCCGGTCAGGATGTTATTCTTTCGGGCCCTGCACCTTGTAACGGAGCTCCGGTTTCAGGTTCGTGGACTGTACCGTGTGATGTTACGGCTATTCAGGTTGAAGTATATGGTGGAGGTGGAGGTGGAGGCGGAGGCGGAGGTGGCAGCAATGGAGGGTTCTTTAACACCCGGGGAGGTGGCGGAGGCGGAGGAGGCGGATATACCTCCATTACCATCAATGTAGTCCCCAATTCAGTTTTTTCTTACAGTGTAGGAGCCGGTGGTTGTGGGGGTAGTAATGGTTCTGACGGACAGGATGGAGGTGACGGTACATCCGGGGGGAGCAGTTCTTTTTCCGGAACTGCACAAGGAGGTACTCCGGTGAATCTGGTTGCCAATGGAGGGGCAAGGGGCACAGGTGGAGATGGTACAAACGGGCCCACCGGCTCAGGTGGTGCGGGCGGTTCGGCCTCCGGAGGATCTACTAATAGCTCGGGCAACTCAGGAAGTAACGGCAGTGGAGGAACGGGAGGCAGCGGAGGTAGCGGAGCAGGCCCTGCAGGGGGTGCAGGCGGAGTACCTAATTCCGGTGCCGGTGCACAATATGGTGGGGGCGGAGCAGGCGGAGGCGACTCTCCCGGAGGCAGAGGAGCTGCTGGAGGCATCTTCATCACATTTATCAGCACCAACCCTCTTCCCACAGCGCAGATAATATCTACCCCTCCGACCTGCACACAAGATGGTACGAGCACCATTGCGAATTATGATCCCTCTTATACTTATATCTTTTCACCTTCCGGCCCTTCAGTGGCGCCCACTGGCGAAATTACCGGTATGATTACCGGCACGTCCTACACGGTTCAGGTGAGTGATGGTAGTTGTACTTCAGCTCCAAGCGCTCCCTTCAGCAATGACCCCGCTACGCCTTTACCTGTCCCAGTAGTTTCTGTTTTGCCTCCAACTTGCTTCTCTGATGGAGAGGCTGTCATTGATAACTATGATCCGAATTTAACCTATCAGTTCAATCCTGCAGGTCCGACAGCCAGTAGTGGTGGAATTGTGACAGGATTGATACCCGGAACTTCCTACACCGTTGAAGCTGCGGATTCCTCTTGTGTTTCTTCGCCCTCTGCTTCTTTCAGTGTTGCTCCCCGCCTGCCTTCCCCCACGGCAGTTATCAGTGGGGCACTGACCTACTGCAGCGGCAGCAGCACTACTCTCACGGCAAGTGGGGGCATTACGTATGCCTGGACAGATAACGCCTCAAATAATCTGGGGAGCAATCCGACCATCACCGTAACTCAGGGCACTTACATTGTTTCCGTGACCGATGCCAATGGATGCGCTGATACGGACACTGTCACGGTAACCGAAGACCCTGGACCTGCCGTGTCATTATCGGCTTCAACTACGCAGATATGTGTGGGAGATGAGGTGACGTTTACGGCTACTCCTGGCAGTTATGCACTTTATGAGTTTTATCTCAATGGAGTATTGCAGCAAGGGGGACCTGACAGCACCTATTCCACCAGTCAGTTGCAGGACGGAGATAGCGTAACGGTACGTGCTCGGAATAACGGTTGCTTTGGCGCCATGAGTAACCCGGTTTCAGTCAATGTTCTGCAGATAGGACCGGCAACTGTCTCACTCACCGTGAGTCCAGATACCATTTGTCCGGGGCAGCAGGTAACGGTCACTGCCACGCCACCCGGACTGGTGAGTTATGAATTTCTGGTGAATGGTGTGGTTGTGCAGAGCGGAGCCTCCGATATTTATACGTCCAATACGTTGGGACCGGGGGATCAAATTACAGCCAGAGGCTCCGACCAGTTGTGTTTCGGGCCGGAAAGTGCTCCGGTAAGTGTGTTTGTAAAATCATCCATTCCGGTGGATGCCGGTAATGATATAACTGTTTGCGGCCGGGATGCTCCTGTAGCATTACAAGGTTTCACTCCTTCAGGAGGGCAATGGAGCGGCAATGGCATCACTGCTGCATCCGGTACATTCAATCCGCAGACAGCCGGACCCGGGCAGCATGTGTTGAAATATTCGGTGACAGACTCCAATGGGTGTACAGGTACAGACAGCATACGTGCAACGGTAGAGACGCCTCCACAAACAGACTTTAATGCTTCTCCGCTGATTTCTGAAGTAAAAGATAGCACAGCTGTTTCTTTTACCGATTTATCTTCCGGCGCGGTAAGCTGGCAATGGGATTTTGGAGATGGTAGCGGCAGCACTATACCAAACCCGGTGCATGTGTATCAACAACCTGGAGCTTATTCCGTCACTTTGATTACGTGGAATGCCAGCGGCTGTTCCGATACGCTAACACAGACTGACTACATTATAATCAGAAGCACGCAGCAGGTATATGTGCCCAGTGCTTTTTCACCGAATAATGATGGCATCAACGATTTGTTTAAGCCTCTGGGAAAAGACATAGTGAAAATGCATCTTCAGATTTTCAACCGCTGGGGTGAACTGGTGTTTGAAACTGACAATGCCAACCATCCCGGGTGGGATGGCAGGTATAAGGGAGAGCCCCTGCCGATAGGAGTGTTTGCTTATGTTTTGAAGGTAGAATTTGCCAATCAGCCTCCTCAAACCTTAAAAGGGAATGTTACGCTGGTGCGATGAGATATGCTGCCTTGGGCAGTCTTGTATTTTTAAACGTGCTTTCTCATGGAGAGTGTTATGTCGTTGAACAAGAGAGTGATGCCGCTCTTTTTGATAGCTGTTCTTACGTTTCCTGTAGCAGGAACGTATGGCTGGCTGAAGATGCAGATGCGGCAGGTGAGAAGGGAGGTAAAAAGAAAAATCATGCAAGGCATCAGCAGAGATAATTTGGTAAGATGGGAGTTTACAAAAGATACTGCGGAAACGCTTCTGCATTGGAAGGATAACAATGAGTTTGAGTACAAGGGCCGTATGTACGATGTGGTATTCAGGGAAGAAACGGCCCGGTACGTGATTTTGTGGTGCTGGCCTGATGATGAAGAAACGATGTTGAATCAACAGTTAAGTCACCTGGTGACTCAGCTGCTGGGACAATCATACCGGGGGCGTACAACCATGAAACAGCCCGAACATTTCTTTTCGGATTTCTTTCTCACACAAGGCATGCTGTATATTGCCCTATTGGGGGTATATGACATACGTCCTATCCTTGTTTTATTTCCTTCTGTTTTGGTTGAACATGTTCCGCCCTCTCCACCTCCGGAGTTACGATAAATCCATCGGATAATCATCCGGACGTGTCCGGTATAAGGGCAGATATCCGTTTTTCTTTTTACGTCAAAATCCTATCAGCATGAAGAAGGTATTCATGTGGCTGATGGTAGGGCTTTGCCTGCCATGCTACGCTCAGCATAGCGGGGTGAATGATACAACCGTAACACTGGATGAAGTGGTAGTTTCCGGTTATGCTGAGGAGAAGACACGGGAGACGAGCCTGCACATTGTTGTACTGCAGCCACACCAATTAGAAAAAAGAGGCTCTTTTGGCCTCACAGATGCTCTTGCATCTGTTCCCGGGGTAAATCAGCTGAGCACCGGGCCGGCTATTACCAAACCTGTGATAAGAGGGTTATACGGCAACCGGATTTTGATTGTGTTTTCCGGATTGCGGTTTGACAATCAGCAGTGGCAGGATGAGCACGGGCTGGGTCTTTCCACCATTGGTGTGGGAAAGACCGAAATTATCAAGGGGCCGCTTTCGGTGCTCTATGGCACAGAAGCGGTTGGAGGTGTCATTCATGTTATGGAAGAGCCCAGGCCACGGTCAGAGAGTTTGGAAACAGATGTGGGTTTGTCAGTGCATTCCAACACGCTTGGGGGAACATTTCAGGCAGGGGTGAAAGCTAATTATGGCACAAAGTGGTTTCGTCTTCGTATGGCGGTGGACAATCATGCCGACTATACTGATGGCAACCATTCCCGGATCCTGAACAGCAGATTTGATGGCTATTACCTGAAAAGCACTTTGGGCTTTATACGCAAAAAATGGAGCTCTGAGAATCACTATCATTTTTCACTCAGCAACTTTGGTTTTGTGTTTAATGACTTGAATCAGTTCTTTCTACCCGATAGCCGATGGAGCCGGGCAATGAGAGGGCCACACCACATTGTACTCCTGAACATACTTTCTTCTGTAAATACGATTCAGATGAACAAATCGGTGTTGAACCTCAATGCAGGGCTGCAATCCAACTACCGAGCGGAGGATGAGGGGGGCAATGAGCTGAGTCTGATAATGCTTCTCCTCACGGGCGAGTGTGCATTGAAGTGGAATCGGGAGATGAAAAAGAAAACGGAATTGGTGATTACTCAGCGCTTCAACGCAGAAAATAATTCCAATTACGGAAAAAGAAAAATCATACCGGATGCCTGGACGGGAGAGCTTTCCTTGTCCGTTTACCTGAAACACCGATGGGAAAGGCTTGTGTTGGAGTATGGTGTCGGAGGCGGGGGGCGGTTTATTAAAACTTTGCTTACTCCGTCTGTAAATACAGCTGAAAAAGAAATAGACCCCTTTAACCGGTTGCTGTTTTTCGGTAATGCAATGGCCGGAGTGAGCTTTAATCCTGCAAAAGACTGGAACCTGAAGCTCCACATAGCTACCGGTGTGCGTGCGCCAAATCTGGCTGAACTCTCATCCAACGGGTTGCATGAGGGAACCTATGTGTATGAAAGGGGAAATCCGGATATGAAAAATGAACAAAATCTGCAGGCAGAGGCAAGTATGGGCTATTATGGCAACTGGTTTCAAATGGGGTTGGCCGGGTATTACAATTATTTTTTCAGATACATCTATCTGCAGCCCACCACGGAAGAATGGTTTGGTTTTCCTGTGTACCGCTATATGCAATACGATGCCATGCTTTATGGAGGCGAAGCAACGGTTGCCCTGACTCCTGTTGTTCTGCCAGGCTCAAGGCTCTCCCTCAGCTACTCCGGCCTGGTCGGTAAGCTGGATAATCGGATATATCTGCCCTACATGCCGGCACAAAAGATAGAACCGGAGCTCCGGTATGATTATTCAAGCAAGAAGCTAAAGGTTTACGGCTTTATCAATATGGATTTCGTGCTGAGCCAAAGACTTATTAACCCTCAGGAAACAGTTACCCCAGCATACAGACTCCTCAATGCAGGAACGGGGGTTGTGTTCGGATCAGGGAAAATCAGTTGTGATATCAGCCTGTCAGCAAACAACCTGCTTGATGAAGCTTATTATGATCATCTATCCCGGTTTAAGCATTTTGGCCTGCTGAACATGGGCCGTGATATTTCCCTTTACGTTAAAATAATTTTTCTTAAAACATTAAAAAACAAAAAATCATGAAGACAGTGAATCTTTTCTTTATTTTATTACTGAGCATATTTGTATTCAATGCATGTGAGAAAGAGGATGGGGAGAATGAATTACACTTAAAATTCAAAACCGATTCTGGCTATGTGTACAGGGATACCTCTCTTGTTGGGGGCAGCTCTGTGAAAATCGGTGTGGAAGCGGAAACAGAGAAGGCAAAAGATCCCATAATCAGCTTTAATATTTCCGAATCTGTGAATGGAGGTGCACCTGCAACCGTGTATCAGCAAAATCTGAATGTTACACAGTATGAGTATGATTACAGCTTCGTGCTGGCAACGACTGCGGGAGAAGTGCATACTTACATCTTCACCATAACCAATCGGGATGGTTTTCAGAAGCAGATTGCGCTGACTATTACCATTCAGTAGCAGGATGGAATTTTGTTAAAAAAGGCGACTATTATAGTCGCCTTTTTTATTGTATTTGGTTTTTGTTGAATGGAATTATGTTTATTGTTTTCTGACAATGCAGGTAAAATTCAATATGCTGAAGTTATTACGCATTTTCATACCTGTGTCTATCGGCTGAGTTCCTGAAGGATGGTTTTAAGGAGCGAAATGATACCGCATGATACCCGACTTATCTGAAAGCCGTCTTAGCCTTTGGCAATATAATAAGGGTAAGAGAGAAATTGCCGAATGCAGCTTCTGGACATGGGTTTGTACAACACCTTGCTTCTGACTTATTCTTTTGCGGTTTTCACCAGTCTGTGTGTTTCACTGTGTCCGGGTGTTTGATAGTGTAGCAAATACAAGCCAGCGGGGAGGGCTGAAGCATCATACTGCAAGGTGTATATACCGGGTTCTTTTTGTACCCATAGGGGTGTAGCAAGCGTCTTACCCGCTACATCCCGGATGGTGATGAGGGCATCTCCCTTTTTCCGCACTTCAAAGTGTATCCGGATGCTATGGTCAAACGGGTTGGGGAAACATTCCAGTAAGTTCTGCTGAATGGCAAGCTCCTCAACGGCAGTAACCGAATCCGGATCGGTGGGGCTGCCATCTGTCACCTCAAAGAAGTTCCAGCCGATGTTATTGTTGCGGTGTATTTCGGTGATGGTGTTGTCAGGGTCAATGCTTGCATAAATTTTCGGGAGGCGGTAGATGCCTGCAGGTATCTGCCATTGAATATCAATGATCTGCCGGTCACGCCCCGGAATAGCCGGAATGTTGAAAGTGGAATTGCCATTGATGTCGGTGATGACGCGGTTGTGCACAGGATCGCCCACATAGAAGCGCAGCGGAATATTATCATCTGATACCGGAAATCCGAAGTTGTGTACGATGGCACGCAGGGTGACGGTGTCGCCTGTTTGGGCAACCGGAGGGAGCATCATAATGGATTTGGTCTGTGTGCGCTTGCGTGCATCATTGAGAGTAAATCCTTTTTCAGGGTCGTAACGCCACGGCAGGATGAAAGCAGGGTCTTGCATGTTATAGTTCTGATACCACCAGGTGGGCGTGCCGCCCGTGGTCTGCAGTTCAGGCGAGGCGGCATAGTCCAGCACCAGCGCCCCGTTTTGTGCCCAGTAGGCATAAGGCGTAATTGTGTAGCGCACTTCCCCTATAGACATGTCCAACCCCGAGGTGATGGAGGTTTGCAGTGAAAGTTCATTGGTTACGGTGGAGGTATAAGTTTGAATCTGGCTCCTGTTGTAGTGGGCGCTGGTTTCCAGCGATACGCCAAAGGCACCTGCATTGGCGCCTACTTCCACCCCGATATTTTTGGTAGTGCTGGCGGAGTTGTTGGTAACGTCCGTGAAGGTAAGCGTCCAGTTGAAGGAGTTGTTTGCTCCCAGCGTGTAGCTGTTGCCCAGATACGATGCTTTAATTTTTTCCTCAATATCCGGATTATCCAGATTCGGGTAATCCTTGTAGCTCAGAATGCAGCCTACTTCATGATTAGGCACGTAGGTGAAAGCATTCCAGCTTTTACTGGGGAACCACTGGTTGGCGGTGACAGTGGGCTTGACGACAATCATGTGCCCCAGCAGTAATCCCTTCCG
This sequence comes from Chitinophagales bacterium, assembly GCA_026003335.1. NCBI lineage: Bacteria > Pseudomonadati > Bacteroidota > Chitinophagia > Chitinophagales > Chitinophagales bacterium. The sequence goes on from BPHB01000001.1 coordinate 36,776, forward strand.
GTAAACAGGATGCTCCCAGAAGTCAAAGTTTGAAACCGTAGCATAGATATAATCATCTTCCACAGCCGACACTTCGGTGCTGATGTTTACGGTGGTGGACGTGCCGGCTATGTTGGAAAACTGCTCCCCATAGGATGCGCTCATGTAGCCGCCCACATCCACAAAGCCAAAGGTGCCGCCTGCGCTCAACTTGGCGTCAACGCCCCAATCCTGATGCACTTCGGTGGTTACATCAATCTGGGTGGAGTTGGCTGTGTAATAAGTGGACGTAAAATCGCATGTATTGCCGTTGTAGCATTGGGTGATATCATACACTGTACCGTTTAAGATGTCAAAATGCACGGGTGGAGCGTTGAGGATTACCAGCGGCTGCACGATGTTGGACTTATGAAAATAGGTGGGGGTGCCTACGGTAAAATCATTACCATCATAGTCACCTGCTGCGAGCACGTACCTGCGTGGGGGGTGAAAACCATATCCTCCCTGAGAAAAATCCAAGTAGCTGTTATCCCATTGATCAATTTGTTTAAGTGCCTTTGTAGATACTGAATTAAGGTTGCTTGAAACAGAATAGATTTCAATGAACAGGCGGTCAACAAAGTTGCCTGTTTGTTGCGTGGCTAAGATGATGTCGGCAAGGCCATCCTTGTTGACATCGGCTACCTGTAGCCCGCTGTTGCTGTTGTAGATAAAGTGGTTGGGGTATATTGGCGTTTTAGCCGTCAGGGTCCACGCGGCATAATCCACGCTGATAACTCCACCTTGACCATTTCCTGTCCACACAATTTCATCTATGCCGTCTGCATTGAGGTCGCCCGTGCCCAGGTTGGTTTTAGAGGCGCCAATATTTGACTGGTTTGGTAGTAACACATCGTAAATCACGTTGTTGGCATCGCGGCTGAGGTCCACTTTCATGATGCCGACCCAAATGCTATCCGGTGGAGTGCATCTAACCCTAAGGCGAATGCAAGGTCGTCTTTGTTGGTGCCGGAAAAATTACCGCTGGCAATGGAGCACCATTCAGCATCGGTAGAACCAATTGTAAGGGCTTTGCTGCCCTTGAAGATAAACTGCCCGTTTTCCATCTCAAATATCACCGCCCATGGGTATGTAACGTACTGCTGATTGGAGGTGCCCGGGCCCAGATATATCACGGCAAGCTCGTCATCGCCATCGTTGTCAAAATCACCGGTACACATGTGAAAGGCATTGATGTCATACCCCAGGGTAACGGGGGTGAACGAGGAGTCTTTGGGGACCTCTGTATTACTGCGTTCAATGAGATTTGTACCGGACAGATCATACCAGTGCAGTTCAATACGTGTGGTGGATGCATTCACAAAGCCCACCACAAAGTCGCGCTTGCCGGTGCCGTCAAAATTGCCTACGGCAAGACAAATACGGCTCTGGCTGTAGTTTAGCGATGATGTGGAAACATAGCCGCTGATCTGCATACTGGACGAATAGGCTACACGCATAGTAGTGGTGTCTATGGTGGAATACCGTATAAAAGGTCGGTAGTCTTTATCCATCAGTGCCCACACATAGTCATCATAGCCGTCACCGTTGAAGTCACCGGTTTTGTAATCCATGTAGCGACTTTCGTTAACGCCTTCACTTGCTGCACTGAGGAGGCGTTTATCCGTGGTGTCCACGGCTGCGCTGGGGCTGAGGTTGCCGTTGTATTTTCCGATAAAATGGTTGATTTCACGGATGCCGGTGTTATTGTTGGTTTGCTCATACACCACACCGAATTTGGAAGCATGAATGGTTTTCCCTTCCAGCAGATGAATGGGTGAAGCAGGCTGCCCGAGACAGAAGGCCAAGGGGAAGGATACCATCCCTGCTATAGCAAAGAACGAAGCAGATTGCATGAGTAAAGGTTTAATAGAATAAAGGTATGCAATCTTTAGGGAATTATTTTATTTTTTCGGGAATTAGTTCTGTTACATCCAGTCCGTCAAAGTTTCCGGAACTCATCATAAGCAGGTTTGTGTGTTCCCATGACAGAGACTTTAGAAAATGCAGCAAATCGGATTTTTGGGTAAAAACCTGCAGGCCTGGTTTACTGAATGCGGTTTGAATAAGTTCCGGAGTGATGCCCTGAATTTTTTTTAATTCAAGGGTATGGTGATTGTAATAAACGACAGCGATGTCAGCCGGGTCCATCGTTGCGGCATACTGGGTGATGAATGCCGGGTTGAGGCTGCTATATGTATGCAATTCCATGCAGGCGATAAGTCTTCGTTCCGGATATTGTTCTTTTACGGCCTGAAGGGTAGCGCGTAATTTGGAAGGTGAATGAGCAAAATCACGGAAAAAAATAGTTTGTGCGTTTTGATAGATTACTTCCAGGCGTTTAGAGGCCCCGGTAAAGTCGGCAATGGCATGTAAATAATCTGTTTGTCTGATGCCAAGTTGCTCACAAACCAGTCTGGCGCCCTCCAGATTCTGAAGGTTGTGTTTCCCGATAATTTTCAAGGGCACTTTGCGATCCCGAACCTGCACATATAGCTGGTGGTTGCATATTTCAAAAGCTGGTGTCCGATAAGGTATTTTTCGGATGTCGGGGCGAGCGTTGATTGCCAGCTGGCGCACATGCGGATCTTCATTATTGAAAATCAGAGTGCCATGTGGTTCAATAGACTCTATAAAATGGCGAAACTGATTGGTGTAGGTTTCAAAAGTAGGGAAAACATTCACATGATCCCAGGCTATTCCGCTGACAAGAGCTATGTGAGGCCGATAATGCAGAAATTTAGGACTGGTGTCCATGGCCGATGAGAGATATTCATCGCCTTCCAGTACAGCAATTGGCGCCTTGTGACTTAACTTAACCATGTGTTCAAAGCCCGGTATGCGGGAACCTACCAGATAATCAAAATCCAGATGCCGTTTTTTCATCACGTGCAGGATCATGGAAGTGATTGTTGTTTTGCCGTGACTGCCGGCAATCACGATCCGGGTTTTGTCTTTTATCTGTTCGTATACATAGGCGGGGAATGAATATACCGGGATGCCCAGCTGTAGAGCCTTTAAAAGTTCCGGATTGTCTGGCTTGGCATGCATACCCAGAATAACAGCATCCAGGTGTCGGTCAATTTTTTCAGGAAACCATCCGGTCTTTTCCGGAAGCAGTCCGCTTTTCCTGAGAGCGGAAACTGCAGGTTCAAAAATTTCATCATCCGAACCGGAAACATTATATCCCTTACTGCGTAAACAGAGCGCGAGGTTATGCATAACGCTGCCGCCTATGGCGATAAAGTGAATATTCATAGCCGCAAGGATTGAAAAATTAACTTAGTTTTGCACAACATCTTATAAACGCTGCGTTAATAGAAAAAACTTAACTAAACCGTTTAAGAAATGAAAAAGACAATTTCCAAGAGTTTCCTGATGCTGGCTATTACCGGAATGATATTGCTGAGTTTTTCATCCTGCCAGAGAGAGGGATGTCCGGGTATGATTACCAAAAATAACGTCACCCAGGCAGCACCTCAGGAAGTGTGTAACTGAGCTTTCTCCCCCCTTTCCCTTTCTTTTATCCTGTTATTGTGGATTGAGTCCCGCAGGTAATAGCTATGAGAAAAAGAGGGAGTGATAGCGGTCACCCCGTGTTATAGCATTACTGTTTTGGTAAGTTCCGAATCTTTATTTTATTTTTTAATTAAAAAAGGCCTGCATAGGCAGGGCTTAATGTTTTATTCATTCATTAAAAAGCGGAATGATCTGCAAGGGATATCTTTAGAGTTAAAGGCAGCATTTGAACACATAGAAATCCCACTGGTTTTTACACTGATCTCTCTTTGATTATGCGGGTGATTTTCCCTGCTGGGCTTGCTTTAAATGCTCAAACTTTTTTCTGATCTCTGCGTAAAATATTTTTCCAACCGAAGCCAGATAGTATTAAGGTGGAAGTATATTTTTTTAACAAAATGTTAAGGCTGGATTATGAAGTTCTATGACAGAAAATTTGAGATGAAAAGAAGAGAATGGGAACAGGATTGGAACAACCATGATGACCATTTCAAAAAAAGAAAAAAGCAAAGACGTGAGAAGTACAAACCTAAAAATCAGAAATTTCACCAGTTGGACTATGAAGATGATATGATTGACTTTATCTAACGATAGAAAGTATTTTCCCGAGTCAAAGGCTGCCACCAGGCAGCCTTTTCATTTAAAAAATATCTCAAAATGGTTTAATCGCAACAGGATGCGGCAATTTGCCAAAATCAGCGGAATCAGTGGTAAATTTCTCCAGCAGATGACGCAGTTAGGTGCGGATTATTATTTGTAAATAATGCCATCATGTCTGTTTGCGTGTAAAAGGCTCTGTCAGAAGTTCCGAAGCTTATATGCGATAACAGCTTTGGAATATCTTTTGACATGAGTCAGATAAAAATAGCAAACCATGAATCTGAATAATTTCACTATCAAAGCCCAGGAGGCCATTCAAAAGGCCCAGCAGCTGGCTTTCAGCAATCGCAACAGCGCAATTGAGAATGCACATATTCTGAAAGCTTTGTTGCTGGAAGATGAAAACACGGTAGATTATCTGCTGAAAAAAGTAGCCGTCAATACTATTATCTTAAATAAAAAACTGGATGAATCTATTAACCGGCTACCAAAGGTATCTGGAGAAGCGGGAACATTTTTATCCCGGGATGCTAATCAGACCTTTCTTCGTGCACAGGATTATCTGAAGGAATTTAAGGATGAGTTTGTTTCCACCGAGCATCTGTTGCTTGCCCTGGTTGCTGGTAATGATGATATTGGGAAGTTGCTTAAGGAGGCAGGAGCAACGGAGAAAGATCTCAAAGCGGCCATTAAAGATCTGCGCAAGGGATCGCGTGTAACAGATCAAAATGCGGAAGCTACCTATAACGCGCTGGAAAAATATGCCAACAACCTCAACCGTATGGCCAAAGAAGGCAAGCTTGATCCGGTTATTGGCAGAGATGAGGAGATCAGGAGGGTGCTCCACATTCTTTCACGGAGGACAAAAAACAATCCCATCTTAGTGGGTGAACCCGGAGTCGGTAAAACCGCCATTGCAGAGGGAATAGCTCATCGTATTGTAAAAGGAGATGTACCGGAAAATCTGAAGACTAAAGTCATTTATGCACTTGACATGGGGGCACTGATTGCCGGAGCCAAATACAAAGGTGAATTTGAAGAGCGCCTCAAGGCTGTTGTGAAGGAAGTAACCAGCTCCAATGGTGAGATTATTTTGTTTATTGATGAAATACACACGCTGGTGGGAGCCGGAGGAGGCGAGGGAGCTATGGATGCTGCCAACATTCTCAAGCCGGCTCTGGCGCGCGGTGAACTGAGGGCTATAGGAGCTACCACGCTTAACGAATACCAGAAATACTTTGAAAAAGACAAGGCGCTGGAGAGAAGGTTCCAGAAAGTAATGATTGACGAACCCTCTCCCGAAGATGCAATTTCCATTCTCCGCGGGCTTAAGGAAAGGTATGAAACTTATCATAAAGTACGAATCAAGGATGAAGCTATCATAGCGGCTGTAGAGTTATCACAGCGCTACATTACGGATCGTTTCCTGCCTGATAAGGCCATTGACCTGGTGGATGAAGCTGCGGCCAAGTTGCGTCTGGAAATGGATTCGCTTCCAGAAGAACTGGATGAGATAGAAAGAAAAATCATGCAACTGGAGATTGAACGGGAAGCCATCAAGAGAGAAAAGGATGAAGAAAAGCTGAAAAAACTCAATGAGCAAATTGCCAACCTTTCTGAAGAGAGAAACCGCTTGCGGGCTGCTTGGCAAAAAGAAAAGGAACTGGTCAATAAAATCCAGGCTAAAAAAGAAGAAATTGAACAATACAAACTGGAGGCTGAGCAGGCTGAACGGGCAAGCGATTATGCACGTGTAGCTGAACTCCGCTACGGCAAAATAAAAGAAGCCGAAGCAGAACTTGCTCGTCTGGAGGCAGAATTCAAAGAAAATGAATCTGCCCACAGGTTGCTTAAGGGTGAAGTAGATGCCGAAGATATCGCTGAAATTGTAGCCAAGTGGACCGGCATTCCGGTAACGAAGATGCTGCAAAGCGAACGCGAAAAACTGTTACATATAGAAGAAGAGTTGCATAAACGGGTCATCGGCCAAGATGAGGCTATTCAGGCGGTCTCGGATGCTATCCGCAGAAGCCGGGCCGGATTACAAAACCCCAATCGTCCGATAGGCTCTTTCATCTTCCTTGGAACTACTGGAGTGGGCAAAACAGAACTGGCCAAAGCGCTGGCTAATTATCTGTTCAATGATGACAATGCGATGACCCGCATTGATATGTCAGAGTATCAGGAACGCCACGCTGTTTCTCGTTTAATCGGTGCGCCTCCGGGCTATGTGGGTTATGAAGAAGGCGGACAGCTTACCGAAGCCGTCAGAAGAAAGCCTTATTCAGTGGTTTTACTGGATGAAATTGAAAAAGCCCATCCGGACGTTTTCAATATCCTGTTGCAGGTGCTGGAAGATGGTCGTCTGACGGATAACAAAGGTCGTGTAGCCAATTTTAAGAACACCATAATTATCATGACTTCTAACCTGGGTTCTGAAATCATCCGGGCAAGCTTTGAGAATGTGCCCGATGAAAGGATTCCGGAAGTAGCCGAAAAAACGAAGGTGGAAGTATTGAACCTGCTCAGACAAACGCTGAAGCCGGAGTTTCTCAACCGCGTGGATGAAATAATTATGTTCAATCCGCTGACAAAAGAAGATATCCGGCAGATCGTGAAGCTGCAGGTTAACGAACTGCAAAAACTGCTCAAAAACAGCAATGTGAAGATTGAGCTTAGTGAATATGCGCTTGATTGGCTGGCAAAAGAAGGTTTTGATCCGCAATTTGGTGCGCGTCCGCTGAAGCGAATTATTCAGAAAGAACTCGTGAATGAACTGGCAAGGAAAATGCTTGCCGGAGAAATTAAATCAGGCGATACGGTTTTGATTGATGAAGTGGATGGAGTGCTTTTCTTCAAGAAAGCTGAAAAAGCCCGGGAGGAGAAAGTAACAGCTTGAAACGCAGTGGGTGATACAGGATTTGAACCTGTGACCCCTAGCTTGTCGAGCTAGTGCTCTGAACCAACTGAGCTAATCACCCGGTGGCGCAAATATAAGATACCGGTAAGGATTTTACGAATGAGCCTTGCAAAAACAAAGTATCGTCAAGTCCTTGCCGGTATTTTTATTTTTCTTGCAATTGCTGCGATGTGTTCCCGGCTGCCGATAAGGTAATGCGTAGCATGCCCGTTAATGGGAGGGGTCATATTTCTTTTTTGTAAAAAAACGGGGGCCGACAGGCCCCCGTTTTTCAGAAATCTCCGAAAAGGTGTATTTAGCGTACCAGCAACACTTTGTTGTAGTAAATTCCTTTCTGCGTTCGCAGACGGTAGAGCAGAAGCCCGGGAGGCTCATTGCCAGGTAGAAATTCAAATGTATACAACATATCTGCTTTGGCAACGCCATCAAAAACGCTTGTTATAAACCGTCCATCTACACTTAAGATATCCAGTTTTACCTCAGAATCTGAAGCCAGTCTGAATTCAATATTGAGTTTTTCTGTAAACGGATTCGGATAAGCCTTTATTTCCACTTCATCGGCAACCCTTTGTAGGGTTAGAGCAGGCTCATCACTTCGTTTGGGACTGCTGCCAGCGATGGTAATAGTTACTTCTTTGTCTGAACCGGCTATTCCGCCAGCATTGAAATTGCTGTAGGGAACTGCTTTTATCGTATAGCTTCCCGGAGTTACAGGCCAGATGTAGTAATTAGGCCCTGAGTTACCCGCAAGGGCATAAGGGGCTGCATTTTCTATGCGGTAGCTGGAGCCGTTTACAAAGAATTGTACGCTTTTTACATTGTCTGAATGACACACATTAGCCCTTACGTTGATATGGCCAGTAGTACTCAGATCAATTACAGCTCCGTCATACAACGAACCGATGTCCATATCAGTATCCGCGTTGACGAGAGTGAAGGAGGTTATCTTTCGGTCGGAGTCTGCACAAAGCTCCTCTCCGTCAATTATCACTATAGTGATTTCGTTAGGAGTACCCATGGTGCCGGTTCCATTATTTCCTGAGTAAGGAATGGCCTTGATTGTGTAGATACCCGGGGATACATTCCAGGGCAGATAATTTCCGCCATTATCACCGGCAATGGTGTAGAAGGGCAGGTTTTCCATGCGGTGGAAGCTGCCATTTACAAGGAATGCTACACTTTCAATATTATCCCCATGGCATACATTAGCCCGGATGTTGATGGGCCCGGTTACCGAAAGATTAATGGTGTCGCCATCCTGTAGCGGTCCGAAATCTACGTCATCATCAGCGCTGACCAAAGTAAAGGAAACTACGGCTCTTTCATTGGCGGTGCACAATACCGGAGTGATATCCGGATGGCAGATACCCGGGCATCCGATGTTTTGATACCAGTGCACATGCTTGCCAGATTCCAGGAAATGCACGATAAACAATCCCTGCATGACAGTAGGATCGTTGGCCGGAGCGTCTTTTACAGTCATTTTCCCTTCTTTCATGTAGATGTCGGCTATGATAGTGGAGCCTTCATGTATTGTTACATCTTCTTCAACATATACCATTATGTCTTTATAGTCGGGGTTGAAGGTGTTGTCTTTACCCAGCTGGAGTTTCTTACAGAGCTTCATTTTCACGCATGGTTGAGTAAAGTGTATTTGTACATTGTCCTGCGTAAACAGATTTTCTAAGTTGATTTCCGGCTCGGTGAACGTTACCGATGAATTTTTCCCTACCGTAATATTCTTGTAAACGGAAGCATTCAATATCACATGAGAATTGGCGGGTACGGAAATATTATGAAGCCCCTGGGTTCCGCATTGAGCATTAAACTCAAAAGGAGGCAGGGCAATGCCGGCCGGATCAGGTATCTGGATAGAAACAGTGCTGCCACCACTGACCTGAATAATGTCAGCCTGTACAAATGTCCCCGGTGCTGTTATGACGGAGTTCGCTTCTATTTTGGCTTTATGGTAATTTCCATTTACACTGATGCCTCCGCTGTATACTGTGTTTTGCTGCAGCCTTACCTCTCTTTCAGCTACAATCACATGAGCAGAGAGCAGTAGGTGAGGTTGGCAGCTGGTGGTCGTTATCGTGTCGGTTTTCTGACAGCCGTTTGCATTGATGATAGTGACGGAATAGGTATTGCCACAGGCGGCCGTAATGGTTTGTGTAGTTTCTCCTGTGGACCAGAAGTATTGAGCATCCGAAGGATAGGCTTTCAGAATCAGCTCATCACCCTGGCAAAATGCTGGCAACGGCATCTGGGAAATACCGGCCTCTTCTTCAAACGGGATAAACCGACAACCTCCGGCACAGGTATCCCGTGTGCAGGGATCATTGTCATTACAAACCAGCGGGATATAACTACAGTTGCCATCCACACAGAAATCTTCAGTGCAGGGATCACCGTCATCGCAGTGATTCTGAGTCAGGGTGATTTTTACAATACTATCGCAACCAATAGCTGAGACCAGGGTATCCATATAAATTCCTGGGTTGCCTTGGTAAGTGTTTCCGATCAGCAGGCTATCGCCTGGACAAAGCACAATGTGTAATTCGGTATAGGGCCGGCAAATACGGTCGGGTGCTAGTTTGACAACCCAGAAGTCACTGCTGCCGTGATGGCCCGTAACATCTCCGTTGTTATGGGAATCTGCGTGTCCGGCTAAAACGAAGCCTCCGTCACTGGTTTGCTGCATGGCAAAGGCTTTGTCGTTTTTGTTGCCACCCAGCATTTGCTGCCAGAGCAGAGTGCCTGCAGCATCCAGCCGTATAATCCAGAAATCGGAATCTCCATGATTACCAGCCGCATCTCCGTCATTGGATTTGGAGCCACCTGCGATAGCATACCCTCCATCATCTGTAACCACTACAGCATAGGCTTCATCTTTGCCGGAGCCACCGTAAGTCTTGCTCCACAGAATATTCCCAAGGGAATCCAGCCTGATCATCCAGAAATCTTCATCTCCATTATTGGCCGGTACATTTCCGTCACTGGACTTTGAACTGCCGGCAACCACATATCCGCCATCCGCAGTGGGTTGTATTGAGGTTGCAATATCTTCTTTAGAGCCTCCGTAGTTTTTCTCCCATATGAGATTACCGGTGGCGTCCAGTTTTACTATCCAATAATCTTTGTTACCATTGTTTGCGGAAACATTGCCATTGGACGATTCCGAGTACCCGGCAACAATGTATCCACTATCACTGGTAATCCGGATGTCATAAGCTTTTTCTCCTTTGCTTCCGCCAAGCGCTTTTTGCCATACGAGATTACCTGCGGCGTCCAGCCTTACAATCCAGTAATCACTGCCTCCGTGATTGCCACTTACATCAAATTTGTTGGAAGAGGTGTAGCCGGCTACTATATACCCTCCATCCATAGTTTGTTGTACGGCATAGGCTTCATCTGCATGGTCTCCTCCAAAGGATTTTTGCCATTGTAAAGCTCCTATAGCATCCAACTTTATGACCCAGAAGTCTTCACCACCATGGTTACCACTTACATCTCCATCGTTGGATTTAGAGTTCCCTGCAACAATAAATCCTCCGTCAACCGTTTGTCTTATAGCATTGGCACTTTCGCTCTTACTACCTCCATAAGTATAGGCCCACAGCAGATTGCCTGCACCATCCAGGCGGGTTATCCAGTAGTCGCTTTGACCGTGGTTACCGCTCACATCGCCATTGTTTGAACGTGCATATCCGGCAACAATGTACCCGCCATCATGGGTCTGGTGAACAGCCTTGGCTTTGTCATCTCCTGAGCCACCTAAAGATTTTTGCCATTGCAGTTCATGAGCATAGTTTGTATCACACACATGTACGCATACTCCGTTATCGCAGAAATCAATCGTGCAGATTTGATTATCATCACATATCACACCATCACAGGGGTCTCCACATCCAGGAATGATCTCATAGAAGCAACCCGTGAGGGGATCGCATAAATCCATTGTGCAGCTATCTCCATCATCGCAGTTTCTGGCGGTGAAAACACAGTTGCCGGATTGGTCGCAGTAATCATCGGTGCAGGCATTCTGATCATCACAAACCAGAGGCGTGTGAACACATCCGTTAGGTCCGCAGGAATCAAGAGTACACGGATTATGATCATCACATGTTACGGGAATGAATATACACTGGCCTCCGACACACGTATCTATCGTGCAGGGGTCTCCATCATTGCAGACGATGGAAGTATTGATACAGGTCCCCTCCTCGCATTTATCAATAGTGCACGGATTATTATCCTCGCAAATTACAGAAGTATAGACACATCCCAGCAGGGGATCGCAGGCATCTAAGGTGCAGGCGTTCTGGTCATCACAATCAACGGGGGTATAGACACACCCCAGCAGGGAATCGCAGGCATCTAAGGTGCAGGCGTTCTGGTCGTCACAGTTAACGGGGGTATAGACACATCCCAGCAGGGAATCGCAGGCATCTAAGGTGCAGGCATTCTGGTCATCACAGTTAACGGGGGTATAGACACATCCCAGCAGGGGATCGCAGGCATCTACAGGTGCAGGCGTTCTGGTCATCACAATCAACGGGGGTATAGACACACCCCAGCAGGGAATCGCAGGCATCTAAGGTGCAGGCGTTCTGGTCGTCACAGTTAACGGGGGTATAGACACATCCCAGCAGGGAATCGCAGGCATCTAAGGTGCAGGCATTCTGGTCATCACAGTTAACGGGGGTATAGACACATCCCAGCAGGGGATCGCAGGCATCTACAGTGCAGGCGTTCTGGTCATCACAGTTAACGGGGGTATAGACACATCCCAGCAGGGAATCGCAGGCATCTACAGTGCAGGCATTCTGGTCGTCACAGTTAACGGGGGTATAGACACATCCCAGCAGGGAATCGCAGGCATCTAAGGTGCAGGCGTTCTGGTCATCACAATCAACGGGGGTATAGACACATCCCAGCAGGGAATCGCAGGCATCTACAGTGCAGGCGTTCTGGTCATCACAGTTAACGGGGGTATAGACACATCCCAGCAGGGAATCGCAGGCATCTACAGTGCAGGCATTCTGGTCATCACAGTTAACGGGGGTATAGACACATCCCAGCAGGGGATCGCAGGCATCTACAGTGCAGGCGTTCTGGTCATCACAATCAACGGGGGTATAGACACACCCCAGCAGGGAATCGCAGGCATCTACAGTGCAGGCGTTCTGGTCATCACAATCAACGGGGGTATAGACACATCCCAGCAGGGAATCGCAGGCATCTAAGGTGCAGGCGTTCTGGTCATCACAATCAACGGGAGTATAGACACATCCCAGCAGGGGATCGCAGGCATCTACAGGTGCAGGCGTTCTGGTCATCACAATCAACGGGGGTATAGACACACCCCAGCAGGGAATCGCAGGCATCTACAGTGCAGGCGTTCTGGTCATCACAATCAACGGGGGTATAGACACACCCCAGCAGGGAATCGCAGGCATCTACAGGTGCAGGCATTCTGGTCATCACAGTTAACGGGGGTATAGACACATCCCAGCAGGGAATCGCAGGCATCTAAGGTGCAGGCGTTCTGGTCATCACAGTTAACGGGGGTATAAACACATCCCAGCAGGGGATCGCAGGCATCTACAGTGCAGGCGTTCTGGTCATCACAGTTAACGGGGGTATAGACACATCCCAGCAGGGAATCGCAGGCATCTAAGGTGCAGGCATTCTGGTCATCACAGTTAACGGGGGGATGTATGCAATTGTTATCCATACAATTGTCTGCTGTGCATGCATTGCCATCATCGCAGTCTCGCGGAACAGAGATACAGCCCAGCAGCGAATCACATATTTCTATAGTGCATAAATCTGCATCCGGATCGCAAACAACCGGCTGATGGAAGCACTCTCCGTCGAGGCATCCATCCACAGTACAAGCGTTATCATCATCGCAATTCAATAGTGCAAAGACACAATTACCCTGATTATCACAAAAATCAAGGGTACAGGGATTCCCGTCATCGCAACGCACATCGGAATATGTACAAATACCTTCTTCACATTTATCAATGGTACAGGGGTTATTGTCATCACAATCAACGGGAGTATAGACACACCCCAGCAGGGAATCGCAGGCATCTAAGGTGCAGGCATTCTGGTCATCACAGTTAACGGGAGTATAGAAACACCCCAGCAGGGAATCGCAGGCATCTAAGGTGCAGGCATTCTGGTCGTCACAGTTAACGGGGGTATAGACGCATCCCAGCAGGGAATCGCAGGCATCTAAGGTGCAGGCATTCTGGTCGTCACAGTTAACGGGAGTATAGACACACCCCAGCAGGGGATCACAGGCATCTAAGGTGCAGGCGTTCTGGTCGTCACAGTTAACGGGGGTATAGACGCATCCCAGCAGGGAATCGCAGGCATCTAAGGTGCAGGCGTTCTGGTCGTCACAATTGATGGGGATATATAAACATGCTCCGTCTACACAGAAGTCTTGGGTACAGAGACTCGCATCATCGCAATTTTTCGGAATATTAAAGCAGGTCCCCCCAATGCAGGTATCTATGGTACATGGATTTGCATCTGCACAGGGTATTGGAGTATTTACACAACCGGTCAGGGGGTTGCAGTTGTCAATAGTGCAGGCGTTCTGGTCGTCACAGTTAACGGGAGTATAGACACACCCCAGCAGGGAATCACAGGCATCTAAGGTGCAGGCATTCTGGTCATCACAGTTGATGGAAGTATAGACACAGCCCTGTAAGGGATCACAGTCATCGATTGTACAAAGACTTCCATCATCGCAATCCAAGCTTGTATAATGGCAGATGCCCTCTACACATTCTTCCATTGTACAGGCATCAGCATCATCACAATTGGAAGGTATTCCACATTCACCGGTTGTTATTTGCAGACACCATTTCACAAGTACGCCATCATCTTGCGGCTCGTTGTCTACTACACGAATAATCCAGATTCCGTTTGGGTTTTCACCATCAAAATCGGAAAGGGTTCCAGGAGAAGGCTGCACATTCGGGGGGCTGGTGTTACACGTGTTAATTACTCCTTCATCATCATAGGTAACCAGCATGAGTGGGTCACCACACGCCTGGTCATACACTTTTACAATGGTGCCCATAGGGCTGATGAGGTCAATGGTGAGGTCTCCGGTATAATCATGTACAATATGTACCGAAACGTTCAGATCACGGATAAACCCTGTATAGCCCGAGATAGGCAAGGTATCCAACGTAGCAACCAGAGTATCCGAGATACCTTTCCCGGGAGATGCACATTCCTGTGGCAAGGGCTCTTCACAGGTAAGAGAAAGATCAAATTCACCTGTTTCGCCATTGTAGCCGCTTACGAGGATAAAATAAACGGTGCCGCTGTCGGTTGCAAAAGTAACCGTTGACAGAGTACTCATTACATTGCACAGGTTATCGTCATCATTTCCGCTGACACAGAGCAATGTATTACAATCACCTTCGTAGACCAGAATTTTGGTGTCATAAAAGGTGTTACTACTGCAGGTAGAAACGGTGGCCTGTTGACCGTTGCCGATAAAGTAATACCATACGCCTGGAGCAGCAGCATCGGTAGTGCAGAGCGGAGCGGTGTCATTAGTTGCCCCAAGAGTGGAGCCCGAGAGGGCTTGTCCGCAGGTGATTTCTATTGCCTGTGAGCAGGCATCATTTGCTTCATAGCTGCAGGAGATGCTGATGACAAAGTCACCTTGAGGGTTATTCAGTCCTCCGTGCACAAAGATCAGGTAAACCTCACCGGGATCAGAGTCAAAGGTCACTTCGGAAGCCAGAGACGCGCAATTATTATCATTTCCTGCCACACATATCAGGTTGCCACATGATCCACGAAAAACGGAAAGGGCACTGTTGTAGGTGGTGGAACTATGACACAGGCTTACCGTGGTGATGCCCCCGTCACCGGTAAACGCATACCACACTCCCGGAGAAGTATTAAACGCATCATCACAGGTGGGAGCAATGTCCGTTGTCGCATGGAGAGTAGAACCCGCCAGGGTATCTCCACATGCTATGGGGATGGCATGCAAACAGGAGTCATTGGGAGGGGTGAGGCTTTGCACCTGAATAAGACCGGGCTGTGAGGTAACCTGTACTGTATTTAAATTCAGGTCAATAAATTCAATCGGGGTGGGTGATCCCGTAAGGCTTACTGCAGTGCTAGTACCTGCCACAGCAGCCGTAACAAAACGAATACTGAACAGAGGTGTGCCATTGGGTACTGTAATGCCAGTGCCGCCAGCATCATCCCAGGAAAAGGTGAGCTTCCCATTGTTCAGATTAGTCGTGTTGCTGGTTCCAAAATTTCCAATACCCATGGAAGGAAGCCCATAGGATTCCATGGCAAAAAATGTAGCCACAGAGGGATCCCAGCTGATGGTTCCCTGCATAGAAAGAATCTGCGTGAAGGCAGCAGCCCGCACTGTCACCACCACCTGGGATGCAGGAGTAGCGCTCACAGTGTCCAGGTAAATATGAACAGCTCTGGTTTGACAGATAGATGCTAAAAAGACGAAAGCCAAGCTAAAGAGCCTGCGAAAGAGAAGCGGTGATTTCATGGCAGAGCAGTTTGATAAGCAGTTAATCTATTTTGAATACCGGAAGTCGTCAACGCAATACCTGTAAAATAAACAAGCGGGATAGAACTCCACAAAATAATAAATTCATTGAAATTTAAAATGATAAGGGGGGAGTTTTTTTTATATGTGGCAGGCCGCTTCAGCGCACCTTTGCCCATCCAGGGCAGCTGAGATAATGCCCCCGGCATATCCGGAACCTTCACCGCAGGGGAAAAGCCCATGGATGTGTATATGCTCCAGGGTCTGAGGATGGCGCGGAATACGCACCGGGGAGGAGGTACGAGACTCTGGGGCGTGTACCACTGCCTCCTGGCTGAGGTAGCCCGGCATGGCTCTGCCAAACGCGATAAAGCCGCCTACGAGGCGATGGTATATGAAATCCGGAAGCACCTGGCTCAGCTCCACTGATGTAATGCCGGGTTTGTAGGAGGTGCAAGGCAGGTCGGAGGAAAGTCGTCCAGCTACAAAATCGCTTAGCCGCTGTGCCGGCACGCGCTGTGTTTTTCCTGCTGCCTGCCAGCACTTATGCTCTACAGCTTTTTGAAATTCCATAGCCGCAAGGGGGCCGTATGACTGAAATTGTCGGAAGTCAGACAGCCGAAGTTCTACAACCACCCCGGAATTGGCATAGGGCTGATTGCGCCTCGATGGGGACCACCCGTTTGTAACCACTTCTTCGGGAGCAGTGGCACAAGGAGCTATGACCCCTCCCGGACACATACAGAAAGAGTACACTCCGCGCCCTTTAATCTGTTTGACAATGCGGTAAGAAGCCGGAGGCAGATCACTATTTCTCTGGCATTTGTATTGAATGCGATCAATGAGAGTCTGAGGATGTTCCACCCGCACACCCAGGGCAAATGGCTTGGGTTCAATAGCTATACGGTTTTGATGCAGCAGCCTGAAGATGTCTCGGGCCGAATGGCCGGTAGCAAGGATTATTCTGGAGGCTCTGAATGTATCTCCCTGCAGGGTGCGTACTCCATGGATGGATGCCCCATTGAGGATAAATGCATGCACCCTCCTGTTGAAATGGATCTCCCCGCCATGGCCAATAATAAAGTTGCGTATATTTTCTATGATTGCCGGAAGTTTGTTGGTGCCGATATGCGGATGGGCATCCACAAGTATAGATTCCGGAGCGCCAAAGGCTACCAGCATCCGCAGCAGACTGTACACATCTCCTCGTT
This sequence comes from Chitinophagales bacterium, assembly GCA_026003335.1. Taxonomy (NCBI): domain Bacteria; kingdom Pseudomonadati; phylum Bacteroidota; class Chitinophagia; order Chitinophagales; species Chitinophagales bacterium. The sequence goes on from BPHB01000001.1 coordinate 53,610, forward strand.
TGGTGGAGCGGGTATACAGCTTGCCGTCAGAATACGTGCCTGCACCGCCTTCCCCGAAGCAATAATTGGAGTCTTCATGTACAAGGTGTTTCAGATTCAGTGCCTTGAGGTCTCTTCTGCGTGCCCTGACGTCTTTCCCTCGCTCTAGGATAACTGGCTTACGTCCATTTTTAATACATTGCAGCGCTGCAAATAATCCTGCCGGTCCGGCTCCGATAATTAACACTTCTTCTTTCCGCGATACATCCGGATAATCCGGCAGGGAAGGAGCGATTTTCTCAAAGTCTTCCTGCACATACACCCTGACCTTCAGGTGAAGGCGTACCTTGCCCTTGCGGGCATCCCAAGAGCGTCTTACCACTTCCACATGGCGGATGTCCTTTTCAGGGATGCCGCTATGGCGTGCGCAGGCCTTGAGCAGACCTTCTGCGGTGGCTGCCATTTCGGGATCAACACGGATATCAAGCTCTTTTTTCAAATTTCGAAGAATTAATGCTTTGTTTATGGGCCAGGACAGAGATGCAGGTATAATTATTCATTACTACATACCCGCATCCTGAATGTTTTCAAGAGGGCTGTGTTTGCGGATGCTTTTACTGATCGTGATTGCCGCATTCAGCTCAAAGCCAATAAGCAGGGCAAAGGAGTTCAGATATATAAATATCTGCAGGGCTATGATAGCTCCAATGGATCCATAGATACGGTTATACTGACCAAAGTTGTTTACGAAATAAGAAAATCCCAGCGACACAAAAATAACAAGCAGCGTAGCTACTGTAGAGCCGGGAGAGATGAACCGGAATTTCTTCTTCACGGCAGGGCCGTAATAATAAATCAACGAAATGGAAACAAACAATAACAACAGAATCACTACCCACTTCAGTGTGCTGAACAGCAGATAGTTAAAGGGCGTAAGGATGTCAAACGTTTGCAGGAGCAATCGCAGCAGGCGATTCCCGGCAACGATGGCACCCATGGAAATCATCAGAACGAAAATCAGAACCAAAGTGAGCTTAAACGCCACCCATCTTTTTTTCAGTCCGCTGCGCTTGATAAAGGTAGCATACGACTTGTCGAAAGATTCCATGACGGCCATCATCCCGTTGGTGGCAAGAAACAATGAGGTAAATAAACTGATGGACAAAAGCTCCCCCCGTTGCTGACTGATGACTCCCATCAGGGTGTTTTCCAGCATGCGAAAGGCCTCCGCAGGCAGCATCTCGCTAATCAGGTTAATAAGATTGGCCTGCAGGTTAGGCACCGGAATGTACGGGATTAATGTGAACAAAAACAACAGCCCTGGAAACAGTGCCATAAAGAAGGTAAAGGCAATGCTTTTGGCCCGCACAGAGATAACATCTCTTTTGATCTCATTTCTGAAAAAAACAAGCACATCGTACAACGGAAGATTATCAAAACCAGGTAGGGAGACTTTTTTAAGCAGCAAAATGAGGTTTCTCACTCCGGGATAGTGTGTAAGCGGTTTAATCTTCCGGTTCATTGCCTGGTTCCCCAAAAAATAAAACTACGGGATATATTTAACCCACCATAGAATTTTTGCTGCTTCAAAATTACTGTATGGCAGGACGACCGTGGCCAAAGGCACATGCAGGGAACGCTATGCCAGAGAATCAAGTAACCGTTCGGACAGGTTTATCGTATAACAAAACCGGCATTCAGGCCAATGAGACACATTCTGATCATAACCGAAGCTATTGGTATAGCCTGTTTGTGTATATGCCTTCAGGCGAAGGCACAGCAACAAAAATATGTCCTTACAGACAAGTATTTATCCAAAAAAGCCGAAATCGCCCCCAATCAGTATGCCCGCCTGCATTTTAAAAACATCAACTCCGTAACGTATTATTATAATGAATCTTTGCGCAAGCAGATCCTGAAGGCAAAGAAAAATGAGGATTATGACAGGCTGCTGGGTTTACTGGAGGAATATGTCAGCAACTTTGGCTGTGAAAACTTTAGCCGCGACTACGAACTGCTCTGGATGCTGGGGCAACTGTATGAAAAGAAAGGACGCATGGAAGAGGCTAAAGAGGCCTATCGTCTGGTGCTGAAAAATACCGATGATCAGGTAGAGTACATTCGTCAATATTACACCAAACTTACAGCCGATGAACAGGACGAATATGTTCCCATAAAATATTATTATGAGCTGGTGGACTATCGCAAACAGGTAGATACCCTGCGCCCTCCGCGAGGCGTGTTTTTGAATATGGGAGAAGCCATTAACTCTGAATATGAAGATTATGGCCCCGCACTCAATATATCTAATGATATGCTGATGTTTTCTTCCAAACGCAACCGCAGAATTATCCGTGGAGAAGAGCTGTTTAATGAAGATATATACTGGTCTGTGCAGGAAGAAGACGGCTGGCGTAATGCAGAGCCGTTTGAAGGTATCAATACAGAATTCAATGAAGGGTCACCCTGTATAAGCAGAGATGGTAAGACACTTTTCTTTGTGCGTTGTGAAGCTCCTGATGGCTATGGCAATTGCGATATTTATGTGGCTGATCTTATTGCAGATGGTACATGGGGCAACATCCGCAATCTGGGCAGTGAAGTGAACAGCCCGGGATGGGATTCTCATCCCTCCTTGTCGCACAGCCAGGATACCCTGTTTTTCGCCTCTGACCGCGAAGGAGGATTCGGCAGCACGGACATATATTACACCGTGAGACAAAAGAACGGTAAATGGTCCAGGGCGCTCAATCTGGGTCCGGTAATCAACACCAGCAAAGCGGAGTTGAGTCCTTTCTATCACCCGGTTTATAACGTGCTTTACTTCAGTTCAAATGGTCACCTGCTGAACTTCGGCAACTTTGACATTTTTAAGGCTTATTATTCCGATGGCCGCTGGACAGAGCCGAAAAATATCGGCCCGCTGGTGAATGGCCCGGGAGAAGAATTTTATTTCACCATTGACTCCGAAGCGCGCAACCTGTTTTATGCCCGCTCCGAACAAAAGGATTTCAAAAATCTTGATCTGTTTTCCTTCCCTCTTCCAATGGAGGCTCAGCCCGCGGCAACTACTGTTTTTGCCGGTTCGCTGCGTGACTCTGCCACGGGGACTCCTTTCAAAGGCATTGTTTCCATTATTGACCTGGATGAGGGTATAGAAGTGGCGCCTAAATTTATTCGCCCCGATGGCACCTTTTCGTTTGATCTCATTGCAGACAATAAGTATCTGCTTGTTATTCAGGGTGATAATTTCTTCCGCATTGAAAAAATCTTTGAGCTGCATAACGATACGGTGATGGATCTGAAAGCTCCGGCTATTAATATGGTAAGAATTGAATTTGAAACCATAGAGTTTGCCCTTAACAGTTGGGAAATACGCCCGGAGATGTATCCGGCACTGAATAAAATCAGAGATTTCATGCTGGACAATCCTGGGTTTAATCTGAAAATATCCGGACATACCGATTCTCAGGGTAATCCGGAAGCCAACAATATTCTGTCGCAGAAGCGGGCCGATGCTATAAAGGAGTATCTGGTGAAAAAAGGCAGTGTGGCCGAGCACCGGATAACGGCTATTGGCTATGGCAGCTCACGCCCGATAGTGAAAGAAGAAAAAACAGATGCTGATCGCAAACTTAACCGCAGGGTAGAGTTTGAAATTATCCGCAGTGACAATAGCAAGCCGGTTGACTGGGGTAAGTTGTAATCTCCTTTCCGCAAATAGTTCGTATCTTCAGCCGTGCGCCTTTCCCTATGGGGTGCTAATTTTTTTTTCTGAAATGTATGCTCCTGGCAGTTTTTCATACACAGGGACATGCTCCTCGTGTTAAAAGGCACCAGTCCGGAGAAGGTAGTTCGCTCTGTACTCTGAGATTATGACAGAAAACAGACCCGTCGGACGCAGCAGGCATCAGCTATTGTATGCCAATGCCTTTGCTACTCATACGGAAATTGTTCCACGACTGTTGTTTAACGATGGCTTTATTCCCCGAGACGGCAGAGCCTGCCGACTCATGAGGGGAAGATGTCTTTCGTGCACCTGCCGGGCGAAGTTGTCTGTGGGTGGTTTGATAGAGAGGAACTGCACTGGTAACGTATGGCTTAAGAGGTGCTGTTTTATGTAATCAAAGGTGTTCGGACTATCAGTGAAAAAATTTCTGAAAAGGTATATTGGTAAGCATAGTGTTCTTCGGTATCCTGGCCGAGCTGTCTGCACGTTTTGTTTTGTACATAAGAGGCGAGCAAACTGGCCGGTTGGACCCCGCATGGTGGAATCTTCGGCTGGTGGATACCCTGCGGGTGCATAACATTTTTTTTACGGATGCAGAAGGCATTTTCCGCACCAGCGCTGATCGCTGGGATGAATCCGGCATTACCATTAATGCGGCCGGTTTCCGTGGCAGAGAGTTCAGGCGTTTCCCTGAAGATTCTTTTTCCAGAAGCATTCTCTTTATTGGCGATTCATTTACCTGGGGATTAAATGCCCGACCTATAGATCAGTGTTTTGTGGATCGCATAGGACGAGAGTCTTCGTTTATTTGTTTTAACGCGGGCATTCCCGGTGCTGATCCTGCGCAGTATGCCCTGATAGCCTCCAGGTATGTACCTGTTCTGAAGCCCGATTATACTGTGGTAACGGTTTATCTCGCCAATGACCTCATGGATGTTCCAAGGAAAATTATTCCCGGGCTGCCCCTGTATTTTCAAACCAATGCCGGATGGCTACCCTCTTTTTTCAGGGGGCGTTATTTCTTAACTGCTGAAGAGTCCTATGCCTTTGCCCGGCAGCAGTTTATACCGGAGCAAACCTGGAAAAAGCTTTTGCTGAAAACAGGCATAGGTACAGCTTTGCTTTCGGTAAGTATGAAAATCAGCGAATACAGAGACTGGGAGAGGCGCACACGAAGTTCTGTTACCAATCAGTATCTGCAGTCTATTAGGGAGGTATGCGCACGGGAAGGCTCCCGTTTGTTTATTTTCATCGTTCCTCCCCGTCAAACGGATGTAAACAGCAGCTTTACGCATAATCCTGATGGGTACATCAAAAAAAAATATCCTGCTCTGACGAAAGGTTTGGAAGAGTATATACATGTTATTCCGGTCAGAAAGGAGCACTACGACTCCGCTGTTGATGGACACTTCAATAATGACGGCCACCGTATTGCTGCCGGATTTATCTTGCTCAGGTTGCTGGATAATTAGCTGCCGACAACTCCTGCTTGATTTGTCTGATGCGCTCTTTTATAGAGATACTGTCCATCTGGAAATCTTTCAGTTTCATGACTTCCAGCAGGCGGAGCACTTCGGGGTGGTGTGAGGTGGTTTTGCCTGTTCTTACGTCAACGTATTTAGTAGTGGTCCACAGCAGGCAGATGAGCTTTTGTTTCGCCTGATCAGTCATGTAATATTCTACCACTACGGTATTGATATCGTAGTAAATCACCCGCGACATGATTTTAACCCATTCCCCGAAGGTTACGGAGCGGATATAGGAGATATTGTGGTTATACACCACCCAGGAGCAGCCAAACCGTTTGTAGATTTCTCCCGGGCTATATCCATACACTTTTGTCACCTGGTCTTCCCGGGCGTTAAAGAAATAATCAAAGTATTTGGCATTGTTCAGATGGCCAAGCGGATCACAATCCTGAAAACGGATTACGGCATCAGATTCTGTTTCTTTCGGGTACGGTTTATTAGGATCGGGCGGGAGCATGTTATTTTGCAACAACAAATTTAGATACATGTAGCAGTTTTGCTCCGGAGTATATTTTAAGGATATATGTGCCGGATGGAAGCTTTGAGATGTCCAAATGGATGTCTTGACGATTTTGCCGGAGAGTTGTGGGCGGAAACTGTTTTATCATAGCACCGTTGGTATCAAATATCTGAAATGTCAGGCTGCCTGAGATTTCCCCCGGTTGAATAGTCAGTATGTTTTTAGCCGGATTGGGCAGCAGAGCAAAGTAAGCGGTAGGGTCACGGTTTACTGATACGGGTTGCCGGTAGATATGACGTGTTCCGCTCAGAGTGTAAAGACTGGCACCCAGGTTGAGTGTGTACACAGGCGTATCTGTCGTTGAGACATAATAAAAATCTGCCTGTACTTTTGCTTCTGTGATATCCAGAATCAGGTAGCCTCGCTGGGTAAAATCTGCATATTGAATATGCGGGTCGTTAGCCTTGACAATGCTGAAAGGCACGTTGCCGAAGGCGCTCTGGCTTGACACCACTGCCGGAGTAATAAACTCCACACCTACTGAGCCATTTCCTGTGGCGTCATCATACAGTTGCACATCCAGCGGCAGGTCATTGGCAAATGAAGCATGTACATCTCCTGTAACCACTATAATGTTATCAATATCATTCTGCATAATGTACTGAAATAATTTTGCGCGTTCGGCAGGGTAGCCGTCCCATTGATCTTCATTCAAAGGTTTTCCAGCCAGCAGGGCAGGAGCCATCATCACTTGCTGGGCGATCACGCGCCAATGAGCCGAAGAAGACGAAAGGCCGTTGATGAGCCAGTTGTATTGTGCATGACCCAGCAGGGTCCGGTTGGTGTCGTTGATGATGGTCATGTTGGAGTCGGCAAAGGGATACTGTTTTTCTCGTCCTTCCAGACGAGTATCCAGCATGAACAGATCAACCAGATTACCATACTGAAATTGGCGGTAAATACGTGTTGGGTGAGCCGAATCCTGCCGGATAGGAATCCATTCAAAATACACCTTTAATGCGGCTGTCTTTAAAGCGGCAAAGCCTGCGCTGTCCGGCCAATGTTCTGAACCGTTTTGCCACGCGTCATTGCTTGTTTCGTGGTCATCCCATACGTTAATCCAGGGAAAGTTTTGCCGTGCTTTAATCAGGCTCAGGTCTTGATGATACTGCCGGTAACGGGTGCGGTAGTCTATCAGGGTAGAGCACCGGTAGGCTGGATCAAAAGGCCGGATGTCATCACTGGACCCATTGCCTTCATAAATATAGTCGCCCAGGTGGATGACGGCATCTAGGTCATTCCGGGCGCTGATGCTTTCGTAGGCATTAAAATATCCCTTGGAATATTTGGCGCAGGTAACCACTGCAAAGCGGATATGGGTTGTTTGTCCAACAGGTGCAGTTTTGGTTCGCCCGCGGATGGAATGGATGCCGCCTGTTTCAAAATCATAGTAATACCACGTGTTGGGCTGCAGCCCGGCCACATCCACCTTTACGGTAAAATCCGTAGAGTTGTCGGTAGTTACCAAGCCGGATTGCACTATCTGTATAAAAGCCGTGTCAGCAGCCACCCTCCAGTTTACTGTTGCCGGTTGAGTAGTGTCTGCAGGTGCCAGCTTGGTCCATATAATTACCTGGTTGGGCAGAGGATCACCGGAGGCTACTCCGTAAACAAACGGTGGTGCAGGAGTCTGAGCAAAAGCCGGTGAGGATATGAGTAGTATAGCTATAGCCCAGGGAGTGAGCGTCTGCTTCATTTATCAAAAAATTTTAGGGGATATGGAAATTACTCCACTTCCACTTCTTCTTTTCGTTTGGATTGTTTTTCGTCCAGTTCTTTACCACCGGTTTGGAGGAGCTTGTCCTTTATCTTTTTTTCAATTTCATCGGCCAGTTCAGGGTTGTCATCCAGCAGTTCTTTTACCTGCTCGCGGCCTTGTCCGAGCTTGGTGCCTTCATAGCTGAGCCACGAGCCGCTTTTCTGAATGATGTCCAGCGCTACACCAAGGTCAATGATTTCTCCGGTGCGCGATATACCTACCCCATAAATAATGTCAAATTCAGCCACACGGAAAGGAGGTGCCAGCTTGTTTTTCACCACTTTCACTTTTACGCGGTTGCCTACAATGTTTTGTTCTTTGTCTTTAATCTGTGCGATTCTGCGTATATCCAGGCGGATAGAACTGTAGAATTTGAGTGCGTTTCCTCCGGTTGTGGTTTCGGGGTTGCCGAACATCACGCCAATTTTTTCGCGTAGCTGGTTGATGAAGATACAGCAACAGCCGGTTTTGCTGATAGAGCCGGTAAGCTTGCGCAGGGCCTGAGACATCAGGCGTGCCTGCAATCCTACTTTGTTATCGCCCATTTCTCCTTCCAGCTCACCCCGGGGAACCAGGGCAGCTACAGAATCAATCACCACTACATCCAGCGCTCCTGAGCGGATGAGATGCTCTGCAATGTCCAGCGCTTGCTCACCATTATCGGGTTGAGAAATCAGCAGGTTGGAGGTGTCCACACCCAGCTTTTCTGCATAGGTTTTGTCAAAGGCATGTTCGGCATCAATAAATGCCGCCAGGCCTCCTTTTCTCTGGGCCTGGGCGATGGCATGAATAGCCAGGGTGGTTTTACCGGATGATTCCGGGCCGTAGATTTCCACTATGCGACCCCGTGGAAAACCTCCAATGCCTAAGGCAACATCCAGGCTGATAGAGCCGCTGGGAATCACTTCCACCTGAATAACTTTATTGTCGCCCAGCTTCATCACTGTGCCTTTGCCGTAGGCCTTTTCCAGTTTATCCACCGTAAGCTGAAGGGCTTTTAATTTTTCTTTGTTGTCTGACATGATGCTATACAGTTTTGATATAGTTGTGTAATGAGTTTAGTTAGCTCAGTAATACTGGTCTGCACAGATACAATATTGCCTTTAAGGTACATTGTTTATGACTGTGTCTGTTCAGGCCTCAAATTACGGATTTCTTTTCTGATTTTTTACGCAGGGAGCGGTAATACTTGCAAACATCTGTTAATCCGCACTTGTCGCATTTGGGATTTCTTGCCGTGCATACATATCGCCCATGCAGGATAAGCCAATGATGAGCAAGGGGGATATCTTTCTCGGCGATATACTTTATCAGTTGTTTTTCTGTTTGCAACGGATTTCTGGCGCTGGTAAGACCGATGCGGTTTGCCACGCGGAATACATGCGTATCCACGGCCAGATTGGGTTGATGAAATAACGTAGAGGTGATTACATGTGCTGTTTTCCTGCCCACACCGGGCAATTTCTGCAACTCCTTTGCATCAGCCGGTACCTCTCCCTGATATTGTTCGGTCAGCATCTTTGCCATAGCAATGAGGTGGCGCGTTTTACTGTTGGGGTAGCTGACGCTTTTGATAAGCGGATAGACATCTTCAAAGCGCGCGCGGGCAAGATCAAAGGGAGTGGGAAACCGCTCAAACAAAGCTGGGGTAACCATATTTACTCTTTTATCCGTGCATTGGGCTGAGAGTATCACGGCAACCAGCAATTCATACGGGTTGGCGTATTTCAGTTCTGTGACAGGGGCAGGATTCGTTTTCCGGAAATAGTTTAAAACGTATTGAAACAATTCGGCTTTGGTCATGGCTTTTGTAATCTTTTCAGCTCCATGGCTTTCTGATGAAATTCCATGGCTTGAGCTTCGTCTCCCAAGTGCTGATATACTCTGGAAATATTTTCATAGGGCTCCGGCCAGTTGGGATTAAAGCGAATGGCCTGTTGATTCACCTCTATGGATTTTTGAAAGTTGCCCAGCCGATAATACAAGTAGCTCAGGTTGGCATAGGTCTCCTTCATGGCAGGGTTCAGTGCGATTACGTTGTTGTAGTGGCGTATGGCCATTTTGTAATCGCCCTTCTGATCTGCTATGAGGGCAATTTTTAATGAAACATCCGGCAGCGTAGAATCAATGGCAGATGCTTTCAGAAAACAGGTGTAGGCATTTTCCAGATCCCGCACGGTCAGATAGGCTCGGCCAAGGTCAACCCATGCATTGAAGAAATCCGGATAAATTTCAAGAGCCCTTTTGAAATGTGTGATGGCGCGGTTGCGCATTTGCGCTGTTTTCGCGGGATCTTTTTCCGTCATGGATGCCTGCATCAGATTGGTGGCAAGAAGGTTGTTAGCCTGAGCTGAATTATGCAAATGGGTAATATCATGTGTCATTAGCGTGATGGGATCTTTCCAGAGCCGGTTGCGCTGAAGCGTGTGTATGGAATATATCAATGTGATGAGTATAAAAATCCATTTTCCTGCTCTGGCAAGAGAAGGCCTTTTGGGGGGAAGCAGCAGGGCAGCCAGCGACAGGGCATAGCCAATGCTGGGCACCAAAAGATAACGATCGCCAAGCAGGCCGGCAATGGGGATCACCAGTCCGGAAAACGGGAAAATAAACAACAGATACAAGAAGATTCCATTGGCAAACCAGGGATGCGCTTTCCGGTAGCGCAAGGCTACCATCAGCAACACCAGGTGAATTAACAATATCAGCCATGGGAGGAAGTGCCCCATGCAGTTGGGCTCTACTACTTTATAGCCGTAGTAATAAGAAAGCGGATATGCAAGGGTTACTAACCTCAGATAGCGCCCCAATACGAGAAGCGATGTCCCCAGCTTGCACAAAAAAGGAGCATCATGCGCTATAGGGTACTCTACAAAATTGAGCGGACGGTTGAAATCCGGAAGCAGGTTCAGCCCGGAAGGCGAGGTGGCTTGTTCTGATGCCGGAGGAGCCTGCGGTAACGGATAGCCTCCTGATAAAGCGTCTGGCTGATCTTCAAAGAAAGCATATTGTATTGTTGTTGTAAGGGGATGTAACCCCAGCCGGCCGGCAACAGGCAACTGTACCAAAAGTGCAAGAAAAATTACTAATGACAGCCTGTGTAATTGTTCGCGATGTATTTTCCCCCGAATGAATAAAAAGAAAATAATCAACAACACCGGATAGCCAACATCATAGTATTCCTTCGCGCTGCGCAGATTGGTACCTGCCAGTATAGCGGCTAGCAGCAGCACAGGCCATGACAGCCACCTATGTTTGGCAAACCACAGCAAGCCAAACAGGATGCACTGTATCAGCGTCAGCTTGGCTATTGCTGCCGGATCATTCCACAGCACAAACTCCGTAAGTAACAAGCTGAGAAACACTCCGCCTGCTCGCATCCAGCGTTCGCGGGAAGGCTGGTTGATCACATATAAAGTGAGCGGGATGGCTATCCAGGATTGAACAAAGGTTTTGTCTTTAAAAAAAAATAAGGATGGTATGATCAGGGAGAGTCCGACAAGCAAAATCTCCAACGGTTTCACATACTGGCCGGGAATCAAGGTTAACATCAGCGCAGCTAAGGTGAGCAGTGTGAGGGATACGGCCATTTGTCCGGTAAGGGAGCCTAACGTTATCCCTGCCAACAGGATGAGAAGCAACCAGCATCGGAGGCCGGCCGGGTCAGCTTTGTAGTTATATGTTTTAATACGACTTAGGTGAACCTGCAGCCATCCTTTCCAGCGGTATATGCTTTGTTGCAGGTCCGCTGAGATGGAAGACAATTGCTTTTTCATGAATAGGAATAAAAAACTGTAGCCCAATATTGCGACTGCCGGCAGTGCTATTGTATAACCAGGCCTATAGCTGATTAAGTAAATCAACAGCACTACGAGAAAAGGCAACATGAGGGGCAAATAATCCCGGTAGCGTAAGGATGGCGCATGGCGGATGGCTATCAGCGGCATAGCCATAGGAAATATAATACCGCTGACTTTTGAAAGCAACGTGAGTGCAGTAAATATCCAGATGAAAAGTAAGCCCGTAAGCCTGTTGCCATTCGCATAGTGCAGCGTACCGAGCAGGGAGCATATACCGAACAGAGCCACAAGAATTTCATCGCGGTTTTTGATGCTGGCTACAGCTTCCGTATGCACCGGGTGTACCGTAAAAATCACAGTGGCTGCCAGTGCCAGCAGGGAGGGTATTCCGAACTTTTCCATCAGCAACAGCAAAAGGCAACACGCAAGTGCATACAACAGGATGTTGATGCTATGGCTGATCACCGGGTTTTCCCCCAGGAGGGTGTGCTCAATGGCAAAGGTAACCAGCACTATAGGCCTGTATTCATAACTATAGCCGGCTTCATCAGCATAGTAGGGCTGAGAAAAAATATCACCTATAGCAGCCACGCCCCGTGATGTGAGCCGGTGGTTGCGGGTAACCAGTTCATCATCCAGGTTGTATCCATTCTGAAAAGCAGTGCTGTACACAACAAGAGCAAGCGCCAGCACGATGAGATATCTGAATTTCGTCAGATAATCTGTGCTGGGAGTAGAAAGCTTTTTCGCAGGTTTTACTTTTACCACCTGAAGAATGGAGATGGAGCAAAGAAAGTAAAGATTTAAGACAAAACTTCGGCAGCCAGTCTGATGGTGTGATATACGGCAAAAGCCAGAAACGCCATGCCCACCACATTATCAATCCATAATCCTATCCGGTCCACTTTGTTTTTCAGCAGACGGCCCATCCAGATGTAAAGCAGGAGCGCAAGAAAGGTACCGGTGATGATGCCAATTGTCAAAACAAGGCTCGGCAGCAGCTGCAACTCAATCCAGTTTTTGTTTGCCAGATAGGTTGACCAGAAAATCCAGAAAGGAATCACGAACAGATTGAAGGAGGAAATCAACATACCTTTCAGAAAACTTGAAGAGGAAGAGGCATATGCCTTTTCTGGAGACGTATGCTTCACCTTACGGAACAGAAAGAACAAACCCAGCCCGGCAAATACCGGAGCTGCGCTGTAGTTTATAATCGTTTTTATTACCTCACTGTGGGTGAGAAAACGACTGAAAAAAACGGCAGCAAAGGCCTGAAAAAATTCAAGGAACGAGGCGCCTGCTGCTACAAGAATACCCTGCCTGACTGACTTTTTCACAGTGGTATTGATTACAGTCAGACTAATCATGCCCGGGGGTAGCGTGCCGACAAAGCTGATTATCAGGCCAGCAATAAAATGGTTGAAAAGCATCATTTTCCTACAGAGGCTTTGTATTGCAGATAGGAGCGCATTTTTCGCAAGCCTTCCTTCCAGGGCATATAGGGAACACCTTGCCTGTGATTTGCATGGCTTATTCGGTAAACGTGCCTCCAGTGATGCAGAAGGTCTTTCCATGCCCGTCTCAGCGGGTAACCAGGCTGATAGATATGAGTGGGTTCACCTCCTGCTCCGTTTACTTCCACGAGTTTCAGATTTTTTCCGGTTTTTAAATCATCCGGTCCGTTGCATTTTACATCAAAGCGGTAGATAAACATACCCGGAATCCGGCTGGCAATCTTATCAAAAGTTTTCAGCACCTGTGCATCTATCAGATTTCTTTTGTCCGTAAACAGCGTGCCCCGTGCATGGTTGCCGATGGGCTCAACAACAACGGTTTCTCCGGTTTTAGGAATGGTTTGCAGCAATTCCCTTTTCTCAGCCTTCAGCCTTTTCATTTGCACAATGGCATACGGATTATCCAGCAGCAGTTCCTCAACGGTGGAATAGCCGTTGCCGGTCACGCTTAGCAGTTCTTTTCCGGTAATGGAAGTAACGAGTCCGCTGTCAGAACCGGGATAACGATAATACAGTACATTGTACTCATACGGCAGGCTGACAAACTCCTGAATGAGCAGATTAATGCAGAAGCGTGCGCGATAGCGTTTCAGGCCGTCAGGGTCGGAGATTTTCTCTACCAGCAGGCCTCTTTCGCCTACATCGGGTTTGATGATAACCGGGAAGCCAATGCCGCTTTGCTGCATGAGCTGCAACACCTCTTCATTGGGCATCTGCGGAGGGATAAACAGGGTTCGGGGTTTTAGTTCTGCCGGCACTAATCGCAGAACGCTGAATTTGGATTCTCCAAAGACACCTCCGGTGTCCACTGCCGGGTTGGAGGCGCTGAAAAAAAACAGGGAGCGCGACCGGAACATTGCATACAACAGATAGAAAAACACGGGGATGTAAACGAAATAGAACGGCCAGAATTCCCAGCGCGTCAGTTTGATATAGGTAGGATTACGCTTAAACTGCCTCAGTAAGGTGCCACTCACGGTCAATAGGGATGGATACTTCAGAAGTCTGGTTGGTAATAAGATCTACATAAGTCATCTGCGCACGGTCGGGCAGTTTCATTATGCTGGTAATGCTCACTGTCTGCACAATGTCGTAACGGTTCATCACAAAGTCATTTTCCGGATCACCTTCTCCGCCAAACCGATGAAAAGCCAGAATAGCTTCCTGGTTGTATTGAGGGTGGTTATTAAGCCATTCGCGAAACCAGCGTTCACGTTTTTCCCTTACAGGTTTGGGGTAAAGAGAAGCTGAAGACCATATGTGCGCCTTTTCGGGGTCAACCTGTCTGATATGTTTCTTCAGGCCATCCCAGCTCAATTCCGTAAGGGAGCCTGCATCATACACTATTACGGTAAAGGGTTCAATGCCGCTGAGGGGATAATCATCAATGAAGGTTTTCAGACTATTGCTTTTAAGCAGGTCAAGCAGCACCAGCCCGCGGCTGAGCCGGTAAGGAGGTTTCCACTCATGCTTTTCAAAGGCGCCATTCATCAGCCCGGCAATGCGGTTTCGACTGGATATGCCTATCCAGCTTCCTCCTGCCAGCGCATCTTTCGGATAAAGCAGTTTTAACTCACCGGCATCTTCAATAGCCGGTGGGTATGTGGGGCGTATCTTGCTTTCATCACGGTTGGAGGTCAGAATAAAGGTATCTCTGCCGGTGGGCAGATAGGTAATGGTGCACATGACGTATCAAAGTTGAAAATGTATAATGATTTGCCGGAAAAATATATACCGGAGTGCTCGGTATGCCGCATCCGACAACAACGAACCTCTTTCCGGCCAAATTTGGATTTTTCTCCTCCCGAAATGGGAGCATGCCTCTGCAAGCAACCATAACCCTGTGTAGTCTTCAGCTGAATATTGTCTCCGTTGTCTCTTGTCAACAATCGGAAACCTTTGAATTTACCTGATACCCTCATAACCTGATATGCATACACGCGAACACTGCAAGATATTTTGTCAAAATACACAACTACTTTCGGGGATTGGCCGCCTAAAGTTAATAGATTTGTGATAGTTAATTGCCGGAGAGCATGGATCTGGAAACAATTTTATATCTGATATTTCTTGCGATTTTTCTCCTATACAGGGTCCTGAAAGGGAAGCAGAAGATAGAGGAGGAATCATCCATTCCGCAACCGCCACCATCCTTTGATTTTCCAAAGCCGGTTCCCCGGCATCCGGGGAAAGATGAGCCAATGACTCCTCAAAAAAAGACGAGCAGGAGAAAAAAACATCCCGCCCAACAAAAGTATCAATCCGGGCATTTTTTGTCAGATGAACAAATACTGGCGGGTATGGAGTCATGGCTTGATCGTGTGGAAACAGAAGAAGGGGTTTCTACGACAGGAAGGAGCATGGAAAAGCCGGTGCAAAAAGAAGAAACCTCGGATGTCCTCTCGCTGCCCTTCCATCCGCGGGAAGCCTTTTTAATGCACATCCTTCTGGACAGGAGAGGACCGCGGTGGGTTTACAGGAAAAGACCTTCAGCAAAATAATCCGGGGGTTGTCCCAATCTTCCTCTGGCAACTGCTTCTTCAGGCGCTCCAGCAAACCAGAATCCGCCTTTTACCTTCGTAAGGAAGACGCCCGTGTGCGGTGCTGAAGTTGTCAATAGCCAGCACATCATTCTTTTTCCAGGAAAAAATGACGAGGTTTTTCCAGATGATTTCTTCAATATGCTGCACGTAGTGGTCAGGAATTTCTGTGCCGTCACCGAAGAGGACATGCATACTTTGATCTGCCGGAGCGGTGGTTGCTTTTTTGAGGGGTACAGCCAGTTTGAGAAAGATGCTCCACAGCAAGGTTTTGAGGCGTCTTTGCCGCTGATGTATTTTTTCATATTCCAGGGCTGCGGCTGCCACATGAAAAACCTGCAAATGATTAAACCAGGCCGGTTCACCGGTTTCGGGATGGCTCAGAAAAGCTGGGTTGCGGTGCAGTATTCTCAAGCCACCATCGGCTTTCCATGCAAAGTCCATCTTGTTTTCCCGGCACAGACGTTCTACTTCGGCACGGTCAGTGGTAAGAAAGATTTCATCCCAGCGCTTTAACTCCCAGAGGTTTAATGCGCTTTTGCGGCTTAGCCCGGAGTAATTGCGCACATGCAACACTCCCTTTTTTTCAAATGTACCACGGAGGGCTGGATCCATTTCCGCATATACCTTGCGGAAGTCACATACTGGAGTTTCCCCTCCATAGTCGGGCTCGGTGTCGCAATAGAAAAATAATCTCTTGGGGGGATGCTCCAGATAGCTCATTTCGCAGTGTTGCATAATGGGGTAGTGGGCAGGCAGTTCACTGGCTGTAAAGACATACGTAGTGCCTTCCACACGATTGCGGGGAGAAGTGCCCAGATAATCGTTTTTCAGGTTGGAATCTACATGCAATGCGAGTTGTTCAAACAGTGCCGGCTGATTGATTTCAAAGCCGCGGAAAAGAATAGCTCCATAGCGTAGAAGTTTTTCCCGTACCTGATAACGATTGTGTTTTAACCAGCTGAAAAGACTATCAGCCGAAGCATTGTCTTCCGGCTCAATGACCAGGGGGAGGTGCTGCGCATTGAAGAAGCTTTCACGCATACGAAAGCAATATACGCATTCTGTTTTTTCAAAGGTAATTCCACGCAAAGTGCGTACTATTCGGCATAAAGCTCGGGGTTGCGCAGGTCGCTCTTGGTGAGCAGCCGGAAGCGTGGGGTTTTTTCCAGATTTTTAAAAATTTGCTGCAGTTCCGCAGGAGGGGTGGCGATTTTGCGTTTATGCAGGTCAATGAGGCAGAATATAACCCTGCTGAATACGGCCAGCAGGCCTGAAGTGTTAAACAGCCTATGCTCCCAGCGCACAAAACGCATGTCAGCTGTAGCTCCGGATTGCCGCAGGTCAATGGTGACCGTTTCAGCCGGCATCACCTCTTTCAGGTAGTGAAACTCCTCTTTGAGGATTACCGGTCCCAGATTGTATGCAGCAAACTTTTCCTGGCTAAACCCTTGTTCGTGCAAGAAGCTCATCCTGACATGCGACATAAATGCCGAGTAGGCTGAATTGGCTACGTGTCGGTTGGGATCCAGGTCAGACCAGCGAATTTCAAATCGTTTATGATATGCGGCTGGTTGCATGGCTGCAAAGCTAAGTTATCTGCTTTCCTGATGGAGATAATTTTAATTTTGGATGTATGTATTACCAGAATATTCTTGAAGCCATAGGGAAGACTCCTTTGGTGAAGCTCAACCGTGTTACACGGGGAATAAAAGCTACTGTGCTGGCTAAGGTAGAGTTTTTCAATCCTGGCAACAGCATTAAAGACCGCATGGCGCTGCGGATGATTGAAGAAGCAGAAAGAAAAGGGCTGCTCAAACCCGGGGGTATTATTGTAGAGGGTACATCAGGTAATACGGGCATGGGATTGGCAATATGCGCTATTGTGAAAGGCTATCGCTGTATCTTCACCACAACGGATAAGCAGTCAAAGGAAAAAATTGACGTGATGAAAGCCCTGGGAGCAGAAGTCATCGTTTGTCCCACTGACGTGGAACCCGATGACCCGCGGTCTTATTACTCCACAGCCAGACGCATTGCCGAACAAACACCCAATGCCTTTTATGTAAATCAGTATGACAATCCTGCAAATACACTGGCACATTATGAAACCACCGGCCCTGAAATCTGGGAGCAGACTGAGGGAAAGGTAACCCATCTGGTGGTAGGATGCGGCACAGGCGGTACCATTTCAGGAGCAGGGCGCTTTCTCAAAGAAAAAAATCCCAACATTAAAGTCTGGGCAATTGACACCTACGGCTCGGCACTGAAAAAGTATCACGAAACGGGTCAATTTGATCCCAGGGAAGTGTATTCCTACATCACCGAAGGAATAGGGGAAGACATCATACCCAAAAACGTGGACTTTAGTGTGATTGATCACTTTGAAAAAGTGACCGACAAAGATGGTGCGCTGATGGCAAGGCGTATAACGCGGGAAGAAGGAATATTTGTCGGCTATTCGGCAGGATCAGCAGTAGCGGGCTTATTACAAATGAAAGATCGGCTTAAAGAGGAGGATGTGGTTGTGGTTGTTTTTCATGATCACGGCAGTCGTTACGTGGGTAAGCTTTACAGTGACGAATGGATGCGGGATCGCAGATTTTTGGACGTGGAAATGCTGGACGCAGAAAGCATAATCAATAAAAAATCTGTGAAACAGTTTGTTACCATCCCTCAGCATAAACCTCTGCGCGAAGCTATTGCCCTCATGCGCGAGAAGAATATCTCCCAGTTGCCGGTAACGGCCAATGATGGAGGCAAAATTGTGGGCTCGGTTTCAGAACATGTGATTCTAAACCGCCTTCTGCATGACCCTGCCGATGCTTCCAAGCCCGTGGCGGAAGTGATGGCGCCACCTTTTCCTGAGGTTGAATTGCATGCTACCACCAAAGAAATTTCCGGACTGATTAACAAAGACAACAGTGCGGTGCTGGTAAAAGACCGTCAGGGAAACCTGCATATAATAACCGAGTATGACCTCATACAGGCTATTGCTGGTTAATGCGCGGGCGTCCAGGAATGATTGACGTCTCCCAGCTTAACGGCAATAAAATTCTGCTCCGAAACAGAAGAATTCAGCTCAGTATAGGTGCGGAAGCTTTCAAAAACAAAGGGATTTTCAGGTGTGGGAAACAGGTAATCGGTGCTTACGAATTGCCAGAGAATACCCGAAGAATACTGCACACTATTGCCCAGGATGAGCTGACGAATCTGTACAATATCCTGTGTAGTAATGGTTGCCGAGCCGTTAACATCAGCTGCTATCATTGCATAAGGCGATCCTAGTGAATCCAGATCCAGAATGTGTCTGCGTATGCGGGTAATGTCGGCAGTGGTAATGCCCTGAGCTGGTGGTTGATCATCGGTTTTTAACGGAGTTATCAGGTAACTGCCTCCCTGTGTCACTTCAAAGCTGTAAGTACCATCGGCAGCAGTGGTATCAGTCTGGCTGTCATCCCCCGAAAGGAGCAGCACTACACCCGGCACGGGCTGTCCGACCGGAGTGATCACTCTGCCCGAAAGGGATACAGTGCAATTATGCGGGGCAAACAGGCATACTCCGTTTGCACAGGTATCTATCGTGCAGGCAAGACCATCATCACACTGGGAGTTGATGCCGCAGGTCCCTGTCAGGGCTTCAATGCACCAGCTATGCAGGATGCCGCTTTCTGCGGTTGCCCTGTCCAGAGCGTGTAGTTTCCATGTACCGGTCAGGGGCTGCCCGTGGAAAGAAGCAAGAGGCTGTGCCGGATAGGCTGGCTGAAAATAAGCCACCGGACATTGCAGCAATGCGCTGTCGGTGAATACCCCCTTCACATCAGCGAATGCTCCGCAAATGCCTTCGTAAAGCATAATCATTGTGCCGGAGGGACTCTCCAGCCGCAGTTCCACATCGCCAGAAGCGGGGTGGGAGAGGTCAACCTTTACCTGCATTGCATAGATGTAACCGGGCACCTGGTCAATGCTTAGTGTGTCGGTGATACCTCCACTGCCGTCAGGGAGCCCTATCTGCGGCTGCGAACAAAACTGGTGGGGAGGCGAGTGGCAGCTTACTTTTAATTCAAAGTTGCCGGCAGCCTGACCATATCCGCTGACATAAATCAGATAGACGATACCACTATCTGCCAGGAAAGTTACTGAAGACCCACCGGTTTCGCAGGTGAAGGCATCGTCATTGTAGCTCAGGCATGAGGTTTCTGCACAGCTGCCGGTGAAAACCCTGATTTCAGTATCAAAAGTAGTGGCCGGACTACAGGTGGTTACGGTGGTTACCATTCCACTGCCAGTAAATACATACCACACCCCGTGTGAGGCAGCTGTTTTGCTGCCGCAAAGAGAAAAAGAGTCGGCAGTACTGTAAAGTGTCGAACCCTGCATGACAGAGCCGCATGCAAGCGAAATAGCCGCGTGGCACATGTCATTTGCCGGCTGTGCGTGTACTGTTTGAAATGCCTGTGCCAGTATGGTGCATAGAAAAACCCCGATTAATTTTTTCGCCAAGAGAAATTTTTAATTAAGCCCTACGGATTTTTTTTCGGAATATACGCAATTCACTTCAGTCATCCAATCATGCTCCGCACCCCGGGGGTAGGTGGTGTTAAAAGAATTTCTTACACTTGTGCCCCTAATAGATTGACTTAGCAAGGCGGTCAACGGTGTTGTTTTTAGTAAATATTACATGCAATAGCTCCTGCATGCGCGGCAGAACATCAAGTTGGAGCAATTACACCACACTTTATTGTCTTGATAAGAAGTCCCGGAAGAATAGAATAGAATAATCACTCACATCAGATTTAGGTAATTTTCAACACGAAAAACCTGGTTTTCTCCATTGGACTTTTTCCGCGAGCTGGCAGCTTCTGAAACCGGTACTTCCGTTCTCATTGTGATAAACCTTATCATTCTGGAAAGTATGCTCTCCCTTGACAATGCTGCAGTGTTGGCCACTATGGTTATGGATCTCCCTGCCGAACAGAGAGGGAAGGCTTTGCGATATGGTATTTTAGGAGCTTATGTTTTCAGAGGTATTGCTTTGTTGTTTGTTTCCTTTTTACTGCAAGTGCGCTTTTTAAAACTGCTTGGCGGGTTGTATTTGGTAGTCCTTAGCTTAAAATATTTCTATACGAAAGCTACTCCCACGAAAAAAGATGATCTGCTTGAAAAAAAGCACAATCGTCTCTACAAGACAACGCTTGGCTTATTAGGGCCTTTCTGGTCTACTGTATTGCTGGTGGAATTCATGGATATCAGTTTCTCTATTGATAATGTTTTTGCTGCCGCAGCCTTTTCGGATAAACTAATGCTGATATGCACCGGGGTGTTTATTGGCATATTGAGCATGCGATTTGCAGCACAGGGTTTTGTTACACTGCTGTCACGCTTCCCTTTTCTGGAACCAGTTGCCTTTATTGCCTTGATGGTGCTGGGACTTAGACTTATGGTTTCCTATGGATGTGCTTTTGCTGGGGGCAATGTCATATGTGCCTTGCTGGAAACGCATCGTTCTGACTTCGTGGTGTCGGCTGCCATTGTAGCTCTCTTTCTGGGCCCCACGTTGACCAGCATACTGTTTAACCTGCCGAGAAAGACCTAACAGCATTCATATTTCCAGGTATTAAAGTTTTAATCGGTGGTTCTTTTGTCATCATTCTGGAGTGTATTATTTTAGAGCGCAAAAAAATGTCAGCTATGAACAAGCAGGTAATGAAAAAGAAGGCTATCGGCATATGGTCATTCTTGGCTGTATTGTTATGGAGTGGACACGTGTATGCCTCTCATGCAGTAGGGATAGATCTTTCCTATCAATGCTTAGGGAATAATCAGTATGTCTTCACTCTCAATTTTTACCGGGATTGTGAAGGAGTGGATGCGCCTTCCTCAGCCGGCATCACCGTAAGCTCAGCTTCCTGTGGCGTGAATACCACAGTGAATCTGCCCCTGCAAAGTGCCAGTGAAGTATCTCCGCTATGCTTGCTGCAGATTCAGAACAGCACCTGTAACGGAGGCTCATTGCCCGGCATTGAGCATTATGTGTACAGCGGTACCTTTACCTTACCCCTGGAATGTGCTGATTGGGTGATTTCTTATAGCCTGTGTTGCCGAAACTACGCCATCACTAACCTGGATGATCCAGGGAGCAGAAACATCTATGCGGAAGCACGCATTAATAATACGCAGGGCCTATGTAATAGCTCCCCGACCTTTACTACCCTGCCTGTGCCATATTTATGCACCAATCAAGTATTTAACTACAACCATGGTGCAGTGGATATTGACGGAGACTCTCTTTATTACAGACAGATTAGCACCTTGGAGGGACCCGGACAGAATATCCCATATACGGGAAACTATTCCCCCACCAATCCCATGAGCACAACCGGTGGTTTCAATTTCAATAACAGCACTGGCCAGATGAGCTTTACAGCCAGCACTACACAGCAGCCGGTTATAACCATTATAGTGGAGGAATACCGCAACGGGGTCCTTATAGGAAGCACCATGCGTGACTTGCAGCTGGTGGTGTTGAATTGCAATAACACCATTCCTGCGGTAAGTGGCATCAATGGAACCAATATGTTTTCCATTGACGTGTGCACAGGCTATCCGCTGTGCTTTGATGTCTTTTCTATTGACCCGGATGCAGGTCAGAATGTGACCATACAGTGGAATGGTGGTATTGCCGGTGCCACCTTTACCACAAGCGGCTCACCTTTGCAAAACGGTACCTTCTGCTGGACTCCGCAATTTAGTGATGTAGGAAGCCACACTTTTACCGTGCAGGTGAAAGATGATGCCTGTCCTATTCCGGGCACGAATACCTACGTGTTTACCATTAACGTTATCCCCAATCCCAATCCACCGGTGGATGCAGGCCCATCGGTACAGATATGCCAGGGATCGAGTACACAACTCAATGCAACCGGTCCTCCAAATGTGGTCTCTTATCGGTGGATACCGACAACCGGTCTTAGCAATCCCAATATCCCCGATCCGGTTGCTTCACCACTGGTCACTACCACCTACCGGGTTATAGCTCTGTATGCTGATAGCTGTGCTTCAGCAGATACTGTAACTGTTATTGTTAATCCTGTACCCCTCATAGAAGTATTTCCAAGGAATGTCACCATTTGCCCCGGCTCATCCATACAACTTTCGGCCTCTGCAACTACCGGAAGTGCCATCACCTGGAGCAATAACACCACCGGACCCATAAACGTAGTCACTCCGGTGGCTTCGGGTGAAGTTTTTGTTGCCACGGCTACCAATGTGTATGGATGTTCAGCCTCCGACTCGGCTACTGTGGAATATGCCCCACCTCCGCCTCCGCAGGTGTGCAACAATATTTATGTAACACCTGCCGGAACGGGCTCGGGACTTACTCCTTCTGATCCTACGGATTTGCTTACTGCTGTTTCTCTGGCCCAATGCAACAATCTCACCATTAAAATGGCCATTGGCACCTATACGATTTCCAATCCTCTTACTATCACCAGTAATCTTACTATAGAAGGCGGATTTGATGATGCAAACAACTGGGTTAAAACCAGTCTGGCAGGTGCCACAACCATTTATAGAGACACCTCCAATCCGGAAGGTTTGCCCCTGGCACCCCGCTTGGTTGCCCTGTATGCCAACAGTGCCAGCTACATTCGTTTACAGGATCTCACAATTCAGGTTGCAGATGCTCCACCCGCTCCTGTGGGCTTACCGGGCACAACCACCTATGGACTGCATCTCACCAATTGTTCGGAATATGATATTGTACGGTGTCAGATATTAGCCGGCCAGGGAGGCGATGGCGGGCAGGGACCGCCAGGCAGTCCGGGAGCTGCCGGAGCCAACGGAAGTAATGCCACCGGACAGAGCGGTGCTCCTGGTGCTGGAGGAGGCGGTAATGGCGGGCGTGGTGGCGATGCAGGCGGAGTGTTTAGCTCAGGAGATGATGGGAACAACGGATCGCCCGGAGTACCAGGAGGAGCCGCAGGAGGGTCAGGGGGGAATGGAGCCTGTGGCTTGGCATTCTGTGGTTTGTTTTCTTCGCCCAGTGATGGCGGCAACGGGCAGAACGGAGGACCGGGGGCGGTAGGGTCACCGGGTGCCCCCGGATCGCCAGGAATATTTTCACTGGGATTTTTTGTGCCGGGTCCGGCGGCCGGTTCCGGCACCCCGGGAACCAACGGCAACCCCGGTGGAGGCGGTGGTGGCGGAGGTGGCATAGGCTGCCTGTTTGACTCCGATGAAGGAGGAGGCGGAGGAGGCGGAGGTGCCGGAGGCCAAGGTGGCCAGGGAGGTGGTGGCGGCTATGGCGGAGGAGGCTCCTTTGGCGTCTATCTTTTTAACAATGGTATAAACGGAAAAATTGTGGATTGCTTCGTCAGCTCCTCCGCAGCAGGTAATGGTGGTGTAGGAGGCCCCGGTGGCCCCGGTGGTCTTGGTGGACAGGGTGGACTCGGCTATGATGCTGACTGCGGGGGCAATGGTGGCAGAGGAGGTAATGGGGGGCCGGGCGGAGCTGGTGGACCTGGGGGAGATGGCGCCCCCGGCATTGCCGGTAGTCTACAGGCCGATCCTGTGACACCCGGCAACGTGCTGGCTATTTCCAACACGACTTTTAATCTCAGTGCTCAGCCGGTAATCCAAGCTGAAAACATTACCTGTGCCCGTACAGATATGGATTTTACTGCTGCTGCGTCCGCCACATGGGATTTTGGTCAGGATGCTGTGCCCCAAGCATCAACAGGAGCAATTGTAACTACTCAGTTCACCACTATCGGGCGCAAGGATGTGACCTATGGCAGTGACACTTATACCGGATTTGTGCACATCGCCATTGACAATACAACCTTTCTACCTGAGATAACGGTGAGCGGAGCCACAGTGGTGGGTCCTGATGAGTACCGTGTATGCCAGGGTGACTCCATTGACTTCAGCAGTCCTACACCTGCTGTAAGTTTCAATTGGGATATGGGAGGCAGTGCGGTGCCTAATAATCCTACAGGAGCCATAGTAAATAATGTTGTATTTACAGCACCCGGCAGATATGTTGTTAAGTTGACGGTTACCACAGATTGCTGCGGACAATCCAACCCCGACTCGGTTATAGTGCATGTTGACCCCCGTCCGGAGGTAGTTTTAACCGGAGATAGTCTTATATGCCGGGGTGAAGAGGCCACCTTCATACTCAGCGGTGCTGATTATTATGAGTGGCAGCCTGAAGTAGGGAGCATCCTTGTGCCGGTGGATACTATTACCGTGTCACCCCTTTCAACCACCAGCTATCTGATTATCGGCTACAATGCCAATGGTTCCTGTACGGATGCATATTATTTTACGGTAGGTATCTATGATCCACCGGAGCTGGATGTAACCGCAACAGATGCCTCCTGCTCCAGCAATCAGGACGGCTCGGCAACGGTCATTCCTCTGAGCGGAGGCCCGTCCTTCAGCTACCAGTGGAATGATTCACTGATGCAGACCACGCCAACAGCTTTTAATCTGGCTCCCGGAAGATACTCTGTAACGGTTACGGACGATGTAACCGGGTGCTGGTCGGATACGAGCATTTTGGTGGGGAACCGTGGGGTATTTGCCTACATTCGTAGCTCAACCAATGTATCCTGCTATGGAGGGAGTGACGGTACGGCTGTAGCAGCAGCAACGGGAGGGGATCCACCATTTACCTATCAGTGGGACTTTAACAACAGCACGGATTCAGCCATAACAGGCCTTTCGGCAGGGGTCTATACCGTGACGGTTACAGATGCCGAAGAGTGCCAGTCTGTGGCTACGGCCTACATATTTGAGCCTGACTCACTGTTGCTGAATGTATATGCGCTGGATTCGGTTTGTTTTGAGCCCGGGGCAGGAGTAGCTGTCGCCCAGGCTGATGGAGGTGCCGGAAGCTATGCGTATGCCTGGAGTGCGCAGAACGTTGGGGATACTACCGTTGCGCAGGGTTTATCCACTGGGGTGTATTACCTGACAGTGACTGACGCCAATGGTTGTCAGATTGTGGATTCCGTCAGTGTAACAACAGGCCCGTTGACCATTGATGCTGCTGCGACCCCTCCGGTTATCGGACAGGGTGAATCAACAACCCTGAGCGTAAGCATTATTTCAGGCGGAAGCGGCAGCTATGTGTATAGCTGGGAACCTGCCGGGCCTCAGTATCTGAATGATCCGACATCGGCAACTCCGGTGGCCACTCCTCCGGAAAATATGACCTATTATGTGACGGTAACCGATGTGAATACTTTATGTACAGCTACGGATTCCGTGTATGTTGTAGCTCAAACCAGTTACTCCATACCGGATGCTTTCACTCCAAACGGAGATGCGCACAATCCCACTTTCAGGGTTTATCTGTATGGAGTAGCAGAGCTTCAGGATTTCAGAATATACAATCGCTGGGGCGAGCAGGTTTACAATAGCACAGACCCCACTGGATGGGATGGTACCTACAAAGGCAAAGAGCAGCCTATGGGTACTTACGTTTACTATGCTGTAATCAAGCTCAAAGATGAAGTGGTGAAAGTTTCAGGTGCTTTTTCGTTAATCAGATAATCGCAAAAAGAGAGATTGCAAAAGGCGGGACATCATCCCGCCTTTAGTTTTTAGCTATGCTGTGAGCATGTTAACAATTGGCTGTTGCTAAAAGGGTTTATATTCACCGGTACGCAAGTGCACTACGGTTACATTCCTCTTATATTGCAGAGTTTCCTGAGCCTGGGATAGTAACCCCTGATCACCCAATACAGGGTTTCCGCAGAAGGTGGTTGTTTGTGTGTCTATCACTCCACCTTCTACGTTGAGGAAATTATTGGAGCACACATTTAAATATCCTTTGATCTGCCCTGTACGGGAATTGATGAATTTATTTGTTGCAGTGATGGACCCACCTTTACCGAGCATTATACCCGTATTATCTATTACGTTGGATACGGTGATGTCTTTATGATTGATGATATTTCCCGAGTTGACAAAGTCTGTGATGACTTCCAGATGCTGGCGGTTGTAAAAGGCTCCCCGGTTGGTGAATAAATCCACCTGCATATTTCCGAGATTAATAACCGTGCCCGTGCGAACAACAATCACGTTGTGCAGGCCAATGAGGCTGGCACTTTCTTCTATAATCAAAGTGCCTTTGACTAAAAGGTCAGCATTGAGACGAATTTCATGGCTGATGAGTAGTGTATCATTTTCTTTAATGATGTTTCCCGGATATTGCGGTGACCATATTTCGGTTTGATCAAAAGCGCCCTGCTGTATGGTGCTGTAAACAGCAGCATTTACGTCTGCACCGGCAAATGCCCAAAGACAGATGAAAACTGTTGCTCTGTACAACATAACGTTCAGGTTCATAATGTTGGGTTTTTCTCAACTGTATTTATACGCCATGCTGACCGGAAGGTTACAGGCGGGGCAAAGCAACCTGAAGCCTCCAAATACGTATGAATGCTGGGAATATATCAGGCCAATCTTAAACTAACCCTTATTCTCACGAACCCTATGGACACGGTATTTCAAAACAAGATTTTTGTCGTAGAAGACGATGAGATTTTCGGCAGCATTATCCGCAAGGCTTTGGAGCAGGAGGGCAACAATCAGGTAACGATTTTCAGGACTGCCGAAGAATTTCTTAACAACCTTTACCAAAATCCTGATATCATCACCATTGACCACACCCTTCCCGGGAAAAACGGCATTGAAGTGCTCAAGGGAGTGAAAAGCTATAATAGTGAAATACCCACCATCTATTTCTCGGGTTCCATAAAACCTGAAACGGTCATTGAAGCTTATGAAAACGGGGTGAGTAGTTATATCATCAAAAATGAAAACGCAGTGCATAAACTGAAAACCTGCGTACGTGACCTCACAGAAAAGATTAATCTTAAAAAGGAGATCATGCTGCTACGCAGCAAAATATCCGATCGCAATAAATACGGGGAAATTGTAGGAGAGAGCAAGGCCATATTGCAGGTGCTACGCCTCATTCAGAAAGTAGAAAAAAGCAATGTCAATGTGCTGATTACCGGTGACAGCGGTACGGGAAAGGAACTGGTTGCACGGGCGCTGCATTTCAATTCTCCGAGACGGAAGAATCCTTTTGTTGCGGTGAATGTATCTGCCATCCCTGAAGACCTTATTGAAAGTGAGTTGTTTGGCCACGAAAAAGGGGCTTTTACCGGTGCAATCAGTCGCAGAATAGGCAAGTTTGAAGAGGCTATGGGCGGAACCATTTTTCTGGATGAAATCGGTGACCTGGACATTAATTTCCAAACCAAGTTGCTGCGGGTATTGCAGGAAAACAAAATTTGCAGGCTGGGAAGCAACAAAGAAATTGACCTGAATGTCCGTGTGATAGCAGCCACCAATAAAAACCTGCAAGAAGCCGTGAAATCCGGTAAATTTCGGGAAGACCTCTTTTTTCGCCTGCAGGGCTTTATGATTCACATGCCTCCTCTGAACGAGCGAGGCAATGATATCCTGATTTTGGCTCGGCATTTCCTGAAAGAATTCTGTCGCAAAAACGGGTTGCCTCTGAAAAACTTCAGTAAAGAAGCCGAGTTACGCATGCTGGCTTATCCATGGCCAGGTAATGTTCGGGAACTGAAATCCCTTGTGGAGCGTGCCGTGCTTTTGAGTGAAGAAGACGAAATCAAACCCGATGATTTGATTTTTTCCTACGACTTTAATTAACAAGATTTATTCTGCACGCCTGTTTGCGATTCTGCTTTCTTGCCGGAAAGCTTTCGTAGTTTCGTATTTCATTATAACCTCAACCCGTTTTGAAAACCAAACCTGCTCAGCGTATCAACATCATCACCTTAGGCTGTGCCAAGAATCTGGTGGATTCCGAAGAACTATTGACACAGCTTCGGGCTAACCATCTGGATGCTACGCATGAAGCTGAAGGTCCAGCCCCGATAGTAGTAATAAATACCTGTGGATTTATTGAGACGGCACGCCAGGAATCCATAAATACCATATTGGAATATGCGGAAGCAAAACGGAGCGGATGGGTGGACAAGATTTTTGTAACAGGGTGCCTTTCGCATCGCTATAAAGACGATCTCAGCCGCGAGATTCCCGAGGTGGATGGATGGTTCGGTACCGGAGAGTTATCCCGGTTATTAAATGAGATAGGCACCGATTACAAACGGGAACTTATTGGCGAGCGCCTGCTCACTACTCCCGGGCACTACGCCTATCTCAAAATTTCTGAGGGCTGCAATCGCACCTGTTCTTTCTGTGCCATTCCGTTGATGCGGGGACGGCATGTTTCCAAGCCCTTAGAGCAAGTTGTGCAGGAAGCTAAAAATCTTGTCAACTCAGGGGTAAAGGAAATTCTGCTCATTGCCCAGGAACTTACCTATTATGGACTGGATCTCTACCGCGAAAGACGGCTGCCGGCCCTGCTGACTGAGTTGGAGCAAATAGATGGTCTGGAATGGATCAGGCTGCATTATGCCTATCCGAGCAAATTTCCCCTGGAGTTGCTCAGCGTGATGAAGCAGAGCCGAAAAATTTGCCGTTATCTGGATCTGCCGCTACAGCATATCAGTGATAGTATGCTGTTGAAGATGAAAAGGGGAATCACAAAATCTGAAACTCTAGACCTGATTCATACCATCAGAGACATTGTCCCGGACATTGCTCTCCGCACAACCCTTATGGTTGGTTTTCCCGGAGAAACCGAGGCTGACTTTGATGAACTCAGGGAGTTTGTACAACAGGTCCGTTTTGACAGGCTGGGGGTATTCACCTATTCGCACGAAGAAGGCACAGCTGCTTTCCATTTCAAAGACAATGTGCTTCCCATTGTAAAGAAAAGGCGTGCAGCCCAACTGATGGCTTTGCAGGAAGAGATAGCTTTTGATCTGAATCAGAGAAAAGTGGGCTCCATACTCAAAGTGCTTTTTGATAGGGTAGAAGGCGACTTTCTTGTAGGGCGCACGGAGTTCGATTCACCCGAAATTGATAATGAAGTGCTGGTAAACGCTACTGGCTGCTTTATACGTCCAGGTGATTTTGCACAGGTGAAAATTACACATGCCGAAGCTTTTGATCTGTATGCCGAACCGGTGGACAATTTTCCGAAAGCCCCCTTTTTGTAAACAACAGTTGCCAATAGCCGGCAGACGCAAAAAGATGCAATGCTAGCCCATTAATGGATTAAAGTGGCGAATGTTAGTTTTGTCAGCATCTGCTTTGCATAACAGGCTGCTTTCATGAAAGTACTCCAGCGCTTAAATCCCCTTCAGCTTAATATCTACCCGGATATCATCCGGGATTATTTGCTGGAGGATAAAAGATTGATGCCCTTTTACAAGTATTCCTGTCAAAATACTGATTTCGATAAAATTATGTCCAACTGCAACATGCCTTCAGATGCCAGGCATGTGCTTCGTCAGGCACTTGACGAACAGTATCAGAATCTGCCGGTGCAGGGGGCCGTAACAGCCAATATCCAGATGCTAAACCGCCCGGATTGTTTTACGGTAACCACAGCCCACCAGCCGGTTCTTTTTGGCGGGCCTCTGTTTTTTGTTTACAAGATTGCCTGTGCCATTCATCTTGCAGAACACCTGAAAAAGACTTTTCCTGACAAACATTTTGTGCCGGTGTATTTTATAGGTGCTGAGGACCACGATTTTGAAGAAGTTAATCACATTTATCTTGCCGGGGAACAAGTCATCTGGAGCGAGCCCATGAAAGGCGCTGTTGGTAGATTTTCAACAAGATACATAAAGCCTCTTATAAAAGATATTAAGGTAAAGCTTCACGGACCCTTTGCTTCAGAAACGGTGCACTTGCTGGAAGAGGCTTATAGTCAGCCTACTCTGGCGCAGGCTACGCTCTACTTAGTGCATGCCCTGTTTGGCAGATCGGGTCTGGTGGTAGTGTTGCCCGATACACCGCAACTGAAAAAAAGATTCACTCCCGTTATCCAGGATGAACTGGTTCAAGGCACCTGTGGGCAGCTAGCCCGGGAAACAGGCAGGCAACTGGCACAGGCCGGCTACCCTCAGCAGGCGTATCCGAGGGATATTAACCTGTTTTATCTAACAGACGGGTTGCGGGCAAGAATTATTTATGAGCAAACATCCAACCGCTACAAAGTCGTGGGCACCGACCTGCAATTCAGCCGGGATGAAATTTTGAAACTTACAGAAGAGCACCCCGAACGATTCAGCCCGAACGTGATGCTGCGACCACTCTACCAGGTAAGCTTGTTACCTGACTTGGCTTACATAGGTGGACCGGGCGAATTGGCTTACTGGCTCCAGCTAAAAGGCATATTTGACTATTATAGAGTCAACTTCCCGATGCTGGCACTCCGCAACTCTGCTTTGATTCTGGAACAAAATATCCTAAGGAAAATGGAGCGCAACGGAATAGCATTCACCGAGCTGTTTGAAGACGAAGAAAAACTGATTCAAACGGCTCTTGCCCGCCAATCCGACAAAGCGCTGGATTTAACTTGGGAGCAGGAACAAATGGAGCGCCTCTTTGACCATATTCGGGGGCGCACAACAGAGGTGGACCCTACCCTGGCAGGTGTAGTGGAGGCTATGGCTGCCAACCTGAGAAAGGGACTGCAAACCCTGGAAAAGAAGATGATACGTGCCGAAAAGAAAAATCAAGAAACAACCGTGGCCCAAATCAAAAGTATTAAGGCACGTTTGTTTCCCAACGGGATACTGCAGGAAAGGGTTGAAAGCTTTTTGCCTTACTATGCATTGGAAGGCCATGCTTTCATCCAAACACTGACTGAAACGATGGATCCGCTTGCGAAGCAGTTTGTGGTGCTGGGTGTGGATGCATAATGCCCGCGCCACCAGAAAGAAGTCAGGCGTTCAGACCGATGACAGGAGCATGAAAATTATCCACAGCGTTATCAAATAAAATCGTGTGATAGCTTTAACGAGTCATCGCTTTTTAGCTATTTTTGCGCCACAGTAAAAAATGATCAAACTCACTATAGACAATATTGAAGTAGAAGTAGAGCCGGGGACAACCATTCTCAATGCGGCACGCAAAATAGGAGGTAAAATCGTTCCTCCCGCAATGTGCTATTACACAAGCCTGAAGGGGAGCGGAGGTAAATGCCGCGCCTGCCTGGTGAAAGTAGCGCAAAGCTCAGCCAAAGACCCCAGGCCCATGCCCAAGCTGGTGGCTTCCTGCATGACCCAGGCACAGGATGGCATGGTGGTGCAGAATATCACCTCCGAAGAGGTGCTTGAAGCCCGCAGAGGTATCGTGGAATTGCTGCTGATAAACCATCCGCTAGATTGCCCCATCTGCGATCAGGCCGGTGAATGTGATTTACAGGATTTTGCTTTTGCCCACGGCACCCCCAAGACGCGCTATGAGGAAAAAAGGCGCACCTTTCAGGAAGTAGATCTGGGTCCTTACATTAAGCTGCATATGACACGCTGTATCCTGTGCTATCGCTGTGTTCAAGTAGCAGACCAGCTCACTGACCAGCGCGTGCACGGTGTACTTAACCGCACCGATGCAGCCGAAATAGGCACCTATATTAAAAAAGCCATAGACAACGATTTTTCCGGTAACATGATTGATGTCTGTCCGGTAGGTGCCCTGACTGACCGCAAATTCCGTTTTAAAGATCGTGTATGGTTTCTCAATCCTGTAGATGCCCATCGAGATTGCCCAAAGTGCTGCGGCAAAGTGGTGTTATGGATGCATGGCAATGAAGTAAGACGGGTCACCGGCCGCAAGGATGAATATGGCGAGGTCAAAGAGTTCATCTGTAATGAATGCCGCTTTGAAAAGTTAGACACCTCCCACTGGGTGATTGAGGGGCCTCGCAAAATCAGACGCAATTCGGTCATTGCTCAGAACCATTACACCCGCCTGGTTGTACCCAAGGCGCTCAAACCAGACGACATCAAGTAGGCTGTATGGAATTCATCATCTACAAGTTGATTGTGATAGCGGCAGTGTTTGCCATGACTATGACCATAGCCATGTATGCCACGCTGGCTGAGCGCAAGTTTTCAGCCTTCATGCAGGATCGCATAGGTCCCAACCGTGCAGGTCCTTTCGGACTGCTACAGCCCGTAGCCGATGGCATCAAGTTTTTCTTTAAGGAAGAATTTACACCCGCGGGTGCCGATAAATGGCTTTTCATTATTGCTCCCGGCATAGCCATGGCTACGGCTTTAATGGTAGGGGCTGTTATTCCCTGGGGCGACACACTTACCATCGCAGGCAAGCAATACATTTTGCAAATTACCGACCTGGACATCGGTGTGCTGTATGTGTTCGGGGTGGTCTCCCTGAGTGTGTACGGCATCATGATAGGGGGGTGGGCATCCAACAACAAATACTCCCTGCTAGGGGCGCTGAGAGCCTCTTCGCAAATCATCAGCTACGAGCTTTCCATGGGGCTGGCTATTCTGGGCCTGCTTATGATAACCGGCACGATGAGCCTGCGGGAGATCGTTCTGCAACAGCAAGGGATGAACTGGAATGTCTTTTACCAGCCCTTGGGTTTTCTGATTTTCTATGTATGTGCTTTTGCAGAAACCAACAGGGCTCCCTTTGATTTACCCGAGTGTGAAGCTGAACTGGTGGCGGGTTATCATACCGAATACAGCAGTATGAAGCTGGGCCTGTTTCTTTTTGCCGAATACATACATATGTTTACCGCCTCAGCCATGATATCGGTGCTTTACTTTGGGGGCTTCAACTTCCCCTTTATGCATGATCTGGGATTGTCACAAAATGCAGTGACTATACTGGGGCATATTGCCATGATGACCAAGACCCTGATTTTTATGTTTATCTTCATCTGGGTGCGCTGGACACTGCCACGTTTTCGGTATGATCAACTTATGCGCCTGGGATGGCAGATTTTTATTCCGCTGGCACTGCTGAATATCCTGATTACCGGAGTTATCATACTGATTAAGGAGGGCGTTTAAAAAATAGATAAAAACATGCTGCAACCGCTGACCAATCGCGCAAAGAAGGTAGTAAAGAAAGAGATGACGCTGGCTGAAAAAATTTACCTGCCGGCAGTGCTGGGAGGCATGAAAATCACCCTCAGCCACTTCTTCAGAAAAAAACGTACTTACCAGTATCCGGAAGAAAAACGCCCCTTTAGTCCTGTTTTTCGTGGCATGCACGTGCTGAAGCGTGATGAAGAAGGACGCGAGCGTTGCACCTCCTGCGGATTGTGTGCGCTGGCCTGCCCTGCTGAGGCTATCACAATGACTTCAGGCGAACGTCAGCCAGGCGAAGAGCATCTCTACCGCGAAGAGAAGTACGCAAAAACCTATGAGATCAACATGCTGCGTTGTATTTTTTGCGGCTTATGTGAAGAAGCCTGTCCCAAGCAGGCTATTTTCCTGACCGACCGTATCACTCCTTCGGCCTACAGCCGCAAGGATCTCATTTATGATAAAAGTATATTGCTGGAACCCCTGGATAAGGATAAGCGGATATCTGTAGAGAAACGTATGGCTTCCTATCAGGTAAATACAGAGTTGGGTAAATGAGTCTTAATCAGATAGCCTTTGTGATCATTTCTGTGCTGGCCCTCTTTGGGGCAATCATGGTGGTAGCCTCCAGACGCCCGGTTTATTCCGTCCTCTTTCTCATTCTGACCTTCTTTTGCATTGCAGCACATTTTATCGTCCTCAATGCAGAGTTTCTGGCCGTTGTGCAGGTAATTGTTTATGCCGGTGCCGTTATGGTGTTGTTTCTCTTCGTGGTGATGCTGCTCAACCTGAATAAAGAATCAGAACCCCGCATCTCTGCAACATTAAAGGTTGCAGCAGCCCTCAGCGGAGGGTTGCTGTTTCTGTCAACAGTAGCCGGTGTGGTTAAAGGAGGAGGATTTGCTGAAGTAGCGGAAGCAGCCTATCCTTTTACTCAGATTGGATATGTGGACTATCTGGGTAAAGCCTTGTTTAATGAATTTTTAATACCCTTTGAAATAGTTTCCGTGCTGTTTCTGTCTGCCATGGTTGGAGCTGTAGTTTTAGGAAGAAAGGACTAAAGATACTATGACCGAATCGCTAAGTACTCTGAAAACCATTCCTCTTGACTGGTATATCTACCTGAGCCTGGCCTTATTTGCCATTGGTGTTACGGGAGTATTGATAAAACGTAATGCCATTATTTTATTGATGTGTATTGAGATTATGCTCAATGCGGTGAATCTCCTGCTCGTAGCTTTTTCCGCTTATAGCGGAGATGTTGCCGGCCAGTTGTTTGTGTTTTTTGTTATGGTGGTTGCAGCCGCTGAGGTTGCAGTGGGTCTGGCCATTATTGTCATGGTGTATAGAAATCTGCATTCAGTGAACATTAACCTACTTGATCAACTGAAATGGTGAACCTAATCTGGCTGGTACCGCTATTGCCGCTCATTGGCTTTCTGATAAACGGGCTGCTACGCAACAAGCTTTCCAAAACGGTTGCCGGAGTTATTGGCAGCGCCACTGTGCTGGGCAGTTTTCTCGTCAGTGCATCCATTTTTTCAGAGCATCTGCACCATCCCCACAACTCGGTGATTGTGCCGCTGATAGACTGGATTACCGTAGGAGATTTTTCGGCCCCCTTTGCTTTCCAGGTGGATTCGCTTTCCATCATGATGATGCTGATTGTGACCGGTATTGGTTTCCTTATCCATGTATACAGCATGGGATACATGCACGAAGATGATGGGCATAATCGCTTTTTCGCCTATTTGAATCTGTTTATATTCTTTATGCTGCTGCTGGTAACGGCAAATAACTATCTGTTGCTTTTTGTCGGATGGGAAGGGGTGGGGCTGTGTTCTTATCTGCTGATTGGATTCTGGTACAAAAATCATGACTATAACGATGCGGCAAAGAAAGCTTTTATCGTCAATCGTATAGGAGATCTGGGTTTTCTGCTCGGGATGTTGCTGATTTTTAAAACATTTGGCTCTCTGAATTTTCATGATGTTTTTGATGCAGTCATAGAAAGGTTTAACAGCGGGGAGTTTAGGATAGGGCAACCCGTACTGGTGACCATTGGTATTTTACTGTTCATCGGAGCCATGGGAAAAAGTGCTCAGATACCGCTTTACACCTGGCTGCCTGATGCTATGGCGGGTCCCACACCTGTTTCAGCGCTGATTCACGCAGCTACCATGGTAACAGCCGGAATTTATCTGGTGGTGCGCTCCAATGTGATTTATACTCTCGCCCCGGCAGCTTTGCATCTTGTGCTTGCCATAGGTGTGGCAACAGCCTTGTTTGCGGCCACCATCGGATTATTCCAGAATGATATCAAAAAAGTGCTGGCCTATTCTACGGTGAGCCAATTGGGCTATATGTTTGCCGCACTTGGAGTAGGAGCCTTTACGGCAGGCATGTTTCATCTGATGACTCATGCTTTTTTCAAGGCCCTGTTGTTTCTGGGGGCCGGCAGCGTGATTCATGCCTTACATCATGAGCAGGATATTCGTAATATGGGCGGGCTGCGTAAATACATGCCGGTTACCTTCATTACATTTCTGATTGCCACACTGGCTATTTCGGGTATTCCGCCCTTGTCGGGTTTTTTTTCAAAAGATGAGATTCTTGCGCACGTTTTTATGCACAACAAGGTGGCCTGGGCATTTCTGTTTGCCGGCTCCCTTCTGACGGCCTTCTATATGTTTCGTCTTGTTCTTCCTCACATTTACAGGAACGTTCCGGGGAACACCGGAACAAGAACACCATTTACATGAATCGCCAGCATTGATTACTTTTCCGCTTATTATATTGGCTTTTCTTTCAGCGGTAGGAGGCTTTTTAGGGCTTCCGGCTATACTGCATGCTCCCCACCTGTTAAGCGAGTTTTTACATCCCATATATGAAGGCAGCGAAAAGATACATGCTGCGCTGGGCATTGAACACGGGCATCTTTCTCATACCACTGAATGGATACTTATAGGGGTTACTGTGGCTGCAGTGCTGATTACCATTTTTGTAGCAAGCCGTATTTACTCTTCCTATGAAAAAGAAGAAGAGCCCACGTCATTTATCAAAAAGCTTGTTTACAACAAATACTATGTGGATGAATTGTATGATCTGATTATTGTGAAGCCGGTGATGAGAATTTCAGATTTCTTTTATTCTGTCTTTGAATCGGTTTTCATAGATGGGTTGAGCGTGGCGTTAGGTAAAGGAGCCCTCGGTGCAGCCAGATTACTCAGACTGCTGCAAACCGGTAGTGTGGGGGCTTATCTGTTTATTATGGTTATCGGAATTCTGGCGATGATATTAACCACCTACTTTATTTCCTGAAAGGATGAACATGATAACTGCTATTTTGATTTTCTGGCCGCTGGCATCCATTCCATTGCTGTATCTGGTGAGAAAAGAGCAGGTCAAAACAGCGGCTTTACTATCTACTTTGGTGGAACTGGCTTTTACTCTGGTGATGCTTGGCCAGTTTCAGCTCATCCCCGATGCGCAATTTCTGATGGATTACTGGTGGATTGAATCTTTGGGAATCAGCTTTAAAGTGGGTATAGACGGCATCAGCCTGCTGATGATATTACTCACAAACTTTCTGATGCCTTTGGTAGTGATTTCAAGTATGAACCGTACCCAGAATCATGTGCGGCATTATCATGCTATGATATTAGCTACACAAACGGCTTTTGTAGGGGTATTTGCTGCCTTGGATGCATTTCTGTTTTATATATTCTGGGAGCTTGCACTTATCCCGATGTATTTCATCTCGCTATTTTGGGGCAAAGAGCGCAGAATACCGGTTACTTTTAAATTTTTTCTTTATACCCTTGCCGGCAGTCTGGTCATGCTGGTGGCATTTATCTATCTGTATTTTCAAACTCCTGCCCCCCATACTTTTGACATAGACGCCTTCAAAAACCTACGTCTTTCAGCTACCGAGCAAAGCCTGCTTTTCTGGGGCTTGTTTATCGGCTTTGCGATAAAAGTACCGCTATTTCCTGTGCATGGGTGGCTGCCGGATACACATACGGAAGCACCTACTCAGGGTACATTGCTTCTGGCGGGGGTCATGCTGAAAATGGGCATCTATGGTATTTTGCGGTGGGTGCTGCCTATTGTTCCTGAGGGAGTCATTGCATGGAAAAACTGGGCAATAGTCATGGGGATAATCGGTATTATATATGCCTCCTGCATTGCCATTGTACAGAAAGACTTTAAGCGCCTTATTGCTTTTTCCTCTATTGGACATCTGGGCTTGACCATTGCCGGTATGTTTGCGCTGAATATTCAGGGACTGCAGGGTAGCCTGCTGCAGGCAGTCAATCATGGTATCACTTCAGTGGGATTGTTCTTTGTTGCTGACATCATTTATGAACGGATGCATACACGGGAAATAGCCAGGCTGGGAGGCATAGTGCACAAAGCCCCCCGCATGTCAGTGTTTTTTATGATTATGCTGCTGGGAAGCATTGCACTTCCGCTCACCAATGGCTTTGTGGGTGAGTTGCTTCTCTTTTTAGGCCTTTTCCAGTATAGCCCTGTTTTCACAGGTGTAGCCGGACTGGGTATCATTCTGGGGGCGGTTTATATGTTGCGCTCCTACCAAAAAGTGATGCTTGGAGAAACCAATACCCTCACGGCTACCTTCACAGATATGCTGTTTTCGGAAAAAGTAGTTCTCGGTGCGCTGGCTGTAGCGGTTTTCTGGATTGGCATACATCCTAATCCGCTGCTGGGTTTTGCGGAACCTTCTCTGCAGCAGATTCTGGATCATTATCATTCATTACTGACTCTGAAATAGTGTTATGAGTGTAATCTTAGTTTTATCTGCTCTCGGAATAGCTACTCTTATCAGCGGGGTTTTCCATTATCGCAGGGCACTGCTACCGGTAACCCTGTTTGGAGTGGCCCTTGCTTTTGTGCTGAATCTGGGAGAATGGGGTGGGGTGGTAACCTTTTTTGCCGATGTTATTGAACCCTTTAATAAAGGGATGCTTGACTTTGATGCCTTTGCATTTTCTTTTTCCGGACTACTGCTGTTTGCAACCCTGCTGATCATTTCCCTGTCGCAATTTCATATTCAGGAAGATCTTGAACATGCCGGTGAATTTTTCGCTATCCTGCTGTTCACACTGTTGGGGGGTGTGGTGATGGTTTCATACTCCAACCTGGTAATGTTGTTTATCGGAATAGAAATTCTATCCATCTCACTGTACGTTCTTGCCGGTAGCCGGAAATATAATGTACAGTCTAATGAAGCTTCTGTAAAGTATTTTCTGCTGGGTTCTTTTGCCAGTGGATTTTTGTTGCTGGGTATTGCCCTGATATACGGTGTAACCGGTTCCCTCTCACTGGAGGGCATTTCGGATTACATAGGGAAGCACTCCGGCACACTGCCTTTTCTGGGTCTGCTGGGTATTATGATGATTATAGTAGGCATGGCCTTTAAGGTGTCGGCAGTACCGTTCCATTCATGGGCACCTGATGTGTATGAAGGCAGTCCGACAGTGATTACTGCCTTCATGGCAACAGTAGTAAAAACAGCTGCAGTGGCAGCTTTTTTACGTCTGATGTTGGGAAGCTTTGCTGCCGTGCAGGGCTGGTGGACGACCCTGCTGGCGGTGATCGCTATCCTTACGATGACAATCGGTAATGTCACAGCACTGTATCAAACCAACTTTAAACGCCTTATGGCTTATTCGGGTATCTCCCATGCCGGCTATCTGCTGATAGGTATTGTAGCGCTGACCTATCAGGATTCGGGTATCAGCTCTTCGGGAGCCATTTTGTACTACACGCTCGGTTATGCTGTAGCAAGCATAGCTGCCTTTGCTGTGTTGCTGGTTCTTGCTGGAAACACCGGTGACTCTTCTCTCCACTTCTTTAATGGTCTGGCTAAACGAGATCCGCTGTTGGCTACAGGTATGACGGTGTGTTTACTGTCGCTGGCCGGCATTCCGCCACTTGCTGGTTTTTTCGGTAAGTATTACCTGTTCCTTCTCGCAATTCATAAAGGATTATGGGTTCTGGCGGCTTTTGCTATTCTCAACTCGCTGATAGGTATTTACTACTACTTCATCATTATGATTAACATGTTTCTTAAAGATCCGCAGGAGAGTCAGCCTGTTGTGCCTTCTCCCATTGCCAGAGCGGTAGTTGGTGTATGTGTGTTGCTGACCATTGTTGCCGGTCTTTTTCCCGAAGGCATTATTAATCTGCTTTCCTAGCAGGTAAAGCTGTCGTGGATTTCTGTAACTGTTTTCAGTTCATTTTCACTTACCCCGTTTTGTAGGCATAAAAAGTAAAAAGCCGCCAGCTTATTAGCTGCTGGCAGCTTTTCACCGGACCACGAAACGAATGTATCTTTATCTTTTTACAAATTCACGCATGCCCATCTGCTGTTTGCTTGCGTTTTCTATACAAAAAAAATAAGCACCGCTGATCCATTCGGAAATGTCAATTTCCTGCTGTATGGACGGATCAGATATGTGCTCACGATACACTACCCTTCCGAAGAAGTCATAAATGGTTAAAAAGACATTGGTTTCAGGTTTTTGCAGATTGGCAATGACGCGAATTTTCTGATCAGAGAGATTGAAGAAATAAAATTCAAGCGGAGTGGTTGCTTCAGGGGGTACATCCGGATTGTTTCCTGCGGGTGTGCTTTTTTCCGGCACTGGACGGTAAGCAGTTATCAGATTGGGCTGTACATTAGCTACTAGCAATGGATTTTCCTCGTATATCTTACGGGAGAGATCTATAGCGTTTGCTGAGTCAGCAGAAGTTGTTTCAAAAATGTAGGTAAAAACTTTTTCCGGCTCAGCCTGCTCAGGGAAATTAATGGCATGCAGTTTATACGCTTTTTTAAACAAGGCATAACCTTCTCTGTTGAGCTGTTCGGGATGAAAATTTACCAGCAGTAAGTTGTCAAGGGTGAACCATGCAGCAGCGTCATAAGTCAGTTCCGGGAATAA
Organism: Chitinophagales bacterium; assembly: GCA_026003335.1. Lineage (NCBI taxonomy): Bacteria > Pseudomonadati > Bacteroidota > Chitinophagia > Chitinophagales > Chitinophagales bacterium. Next base: position 93,924 of record BPHB01000001.1, read on the forward strand.
GGTAAGCACCGGTAATTCGTCTGCAAATCGGCTTTGTTGGAGGATGTGATTTTTTATCTGTTCTTTTTCAGATTCAGTACACCCATTATTAAGATAAATGATGTATATAGCATATTGGTATCCTTCATGCGTGAAGGCATATTTCACACAGTTATCCTCCGGCAGTTGGAGAGTGTGGTTATCATCAGGAATACGAAAGGCAAGCACATCCGGCTGGCTACTCCAGTAAAAGGGTTGTCCATTAACATACCACCATAGGCGCGATGAAGATTGAGCATGTGCCCATAATGACAAGCACAGGCAACACGACAGTAAAACATATTGGAGTTTCAGATTCATGGTCCGGATGAAAATAGTTATCTGGATTTAATAAACTTTTTCGTGATGGAAGTTTTATTGTTGAAGCATTTCACAAAGTAAATGCCCCGGCTCAACGCTGATACATCCAGCCGCATGTCACCTGTGCCTTGAGGTAATTGCACGTAAAGCAAAACGGTGCCATGGATATCGGTGATAATCATTTTGCAGTCAGAAACGTCAGCAGGTAACACATAGTGCACCGGGAGTATGTCAGCAACCAATGAGGGCATACCCAGCAGCATGGATGCCTGTGTGTTGTTGGCGGCAAACGTATTGACCTTACCGCTGAGTGCCTGGGCTGCATTTATCCTTCCATATCCAACCTGTATGCTGTGACCGGGTCGCTGCTGATCACCATAATACTGATATATATCAGAGTGCACTTTGTCAGCAGAAGCGGTGAGACGGTCTACTACCTCCTGCCATGTAAGGTGAGGCTCTTTCTCCAATAAGAGTGCAGCAACACCGGATACAATGGGGGCAGAAGCTGAGGTTTTCTGAAGAGAAATATAGTCGCCCGATGCATAGCCGCTGCTTCCGGAGATATCGGTGGTATAGATGCACACTCCGGGTGCAGCCAGTTTGAGGCGGGAGCCATAGTTTGACCCCCATGGGGCCCCTGTATTCCACTGATCAGAAGGGGTCTTTTTATAATCATCCGGAGTAGAAGCGGCAACGCTTACCACCTGTGCATACGTGGCCGGGTATTGCGGGTAATCCATATCATTATAATTATCATTTCCATGTGAAGCCACCACCACAATACCCAGCGGCATGCCATTGCGTATTCTGCCCTCAGTAACCAGGTTCTGAATCTCTGCTTCTATAGCCGGACTTTCAAAATAGGAGCCGAAACTACAGTTGATGATATCCACATCAAAGGTTGTGCGCGCTTTTTGCATCGCCAGCACCACTGAAGCTTCTGAACCGTCAATCAGAAAAGGAACAAGTCGGGCTCCGTAGGCTACTCCGGCCGAGCCCAGATTATTGTCGCGTTTGGCACCGATGATCCCGGCTACTGCCATTCCATGAGCCTGTGTGTTATCGGTATAGTAATAATTGGAAGCATCATAGGGAGAATTGTTGATGCAATCCCAGCCCGGAATGAGCTGGCCTGACATGTCGGGGTGATGAAAGTCAAACCCAAAAAAATCCAGCACGCCTACTTTAATGCCTGTTCCGGTGAAACCCTGGTCCCAGACTTCAGTAACGTGTGCATCGGTAAGATGTTCACCCAGCAATTGTGCGCAGGAAACCATCTGTCCTCTTGGATTTTGAAAGTCACCGGTGTAGGAATCATGCGAACCTTGTGGCTCGAACAAATTGATTCGGTTAGGCTGTGCAAATAAGACGTTTTCTTTTTCCTGCGCTGCTATTTTCATGGCAATGGTGCCACTGTGTTCGGAAAGGGAATGGCTTTGGCAACTAAATACAAGCACCTTGCCTTCAGTAGGGGCATCACTGTTGTATAATCTCAATCCATATTTGTGCATCAGGTATTGGAGATATGCCGAGTCAGGAGCTGCTCTGAAGCCCACCAGAAGCTGATTATTGATAAACAAGATACGTTCCTGGGCCGCATTTTCCGGATGCACTTTGGAAATGGCTATGAGTAGCTCGGCACCGGGAATGGTCTGGATGTTTTTAATGAAAGATTTTTTTAGCTCTTCTTTTGAGGGATCAGCCACCTGACCAATTAGCAGCTTTTTCCCATTGGGCACGTAGGATGAGCGTATAAGAATGTCCACGTTGGGCTTTATCGTTTCGGTTTCTCTGGGGACCAAAAAAACGGAGAGGTCTTTTCTGACCAGCCAGGATTCTTCTTTCCGATGCAGATGATCAATAATTCTGAGAGTATCCTGAGAGTAAGCAGGTATCCGTCCCAGGCCGGAAAAAATCAAAAACACAACACACCATCCGTAGCGTCCACAATCCATACCGCACATAGTTTTTCAACACCAACAAAATCAACAATCCGGTCCCTGAAATAGGGATTCTACACAATGAGGAGGGTTTGCTTTTTTACGGCAGGAATTTCATTTTGTTATCAAAGGGCATCAAATAGCGTCAAAAAGGGGTACATTCTCAAGGTAGTGTGGGATGATTACCTTCCATTTAAATTGATTTCTTAATTCGGAGGCTAATGCCTGCAAACTATCAGGCTCACCATGAATGGTAAAAGTATATTTGGGTTTATTCCTGAAGTGAGAAAGCCAGCGTAGCAGCTCGCTGCGGTCGGCATGACCGGATAACCCGGAAATATACTCTAACCGGCAACGAACAGGTACTTCCTGCCCGAAAATCCGGATAGATTTTTCTCCGTCCAGCAATCTGCGTCCCCTTGTGCCTTCAGCCTGGTAACCAATAATCAGAAGTGTATCCTGTTGTCGGGGAAGACGATTATATAAATGATGCAGAATGCGTCCCCCGGTCATCATACCGCTGGCTGAAATGATGATGGCATGGCTTTTCAGATTATTAAGCTGTTTGGACTGTTCTTTTGTTCTGCAGAAAACCACATCCCGCGTTTCAATCAGTTGCTTCAGGGTATTTACGTCAAAGTGCATTTTATGGCAATCCGTATGTCGGGCATAAAGTGCAGATGCTGAAATAGCCAAAGGGCTGTCAATGTAAACCGGCACTTCAGGTATTTCCCGCTTTTGCATGAGTTGGCGGAGATGATACAGAAAGGCCTGAGTACGGCCTACCGCAAAAGCCGGCACCAGTACCAGTCCTCCTTCTGAAAAGGTTTGATTGATGATTTTTGCAAGCGTAGCGTCCAGATTGGATACATCATTTTCACGATTAGCATAGGTGGATTCTACGAAGAGGATATCGGTATGTGTGATGGCAGTGGGATCGTAAAGAATTTCCTGATTGTAGCGTCCGAGGTCGCCCGAAAAGACAAGTTTTTTATGCTGCTTGTTTCCGCGGATAAAAATTTCAATAATAGCCGATCCCAGCAGATGACCGGCATCGGAAAAAACCACCTCCACGTTGTCATGTATGGCAAAGCGTTGTTGATAGCGGTACGGCTGTAGCAGAGGCAGTGTACGGTAGGCATCTTCTTCGGTGTAGAGAGGCTGGGGCTCGGCATGGCGCGAATAGCCCTCTTTTTTGGCGAAGGCTGCCTCTTCTTCCTGCAGGCGGGCCGAATCGGGAAGCATGATTTCAGCCAGATCAGCGGTAGCACGTGTGCAATAAACCGGTCCGTTAAAGCCGTCTTTTACCAAGCGGGGCAGGTATCCTATGTGGTCGATATGGGCATGTGTGAGTATAACGGCCTGTATGGAGCGGATATCTACGGGCAGGGTGTGCCAGTTGCGCAGTCGGTATTCCTTGAGCCCCTGAAACAAGCCACAATCAATCAGAAAGGAGAAGGAGCCTGCAGAAATCAGGTATTTGGAGCCTGTGACTGTGCCGGCACCACCAAGAAACTTTACCGATACTTTCATTGTCTTAATGCACCAGCTCTGGCTTCCATTGTTTTCTTTGCCTGCAGCATTTCTCTTTTTTGTGTTTCATGCCAGCTCATGCGGGCGTGTACAAGGTCATCAAAGGTAGTAGGTTGACTGGAATTAATGACTTCCTCATAGTCAGGGGGTCTGTGCAACAGGCCGGTTAATGATTTTCCGCTTAACATTTTACGCAATACGGAAAAGGCGCCTTTGCGGTATTCCATGAGGAATTTTAGAAAATCAAACCACCTGCCGTTGGCAATGAACACGCTGATGTAGGCTAATATCTGATACCATTCAATCTGCCATCGGGATAGATGGGCAAATTCCATGGCGCCTCCGATTTGTTTGTTGTACTCATCCCAGTCAGTAGTTAGCAGGCGATAACCTGCTTCACCACGGGCAGCAAGTTTTGATACTTCGGTTCCCGGATAGGGTGTCATCAAGCCAAACATGGGTAGCTGGGGATTGATTTTGACTGCCAGAGCGATTGTTTTTCTGATAGTGCGGGGTGTTTCGTTGGGCTGGCCGAAGAGAAAAAATGAACCGATGGGAACCTTTGCTTTCCGGGCAGCAGAGTAAGCCTTCATAATCATATCCAGGGTAGTGCCTTTACCCATGGATTTCAGAGCCGCTTCATCTCCGGTTTCAATGCCCAACTCTATACGCGATACTCCTGCCTTTTTCATTTTCATAAAAAGGGCTTCATCCACATAGCGTACATGGGTTTGCGCATCCCAGGCCACACGCTTACCGATATTATGCGCAATCATGGCGTCTAAAAGACGGTGCGTACGTTCCATATCCACGCTGAACAGTTCATCTCCGAAGCTGATTCTTCTGGGGTGATAGCGCTCAATGATCAGATTGAGTTCTTCTATTACATTATCTACGCTTCGGATTCGTGCAACCCGTCCATTGGGATTCATGCAGAAATTGCAGTTGAAAGGGCAGCCTCTTTGCGATTGCACATAATATTCGCTGGCCGGAGGCAGCAGATCCCAGGCGGGGAAAGGAATGGAATCCTGGTCGGCAATGCGAGGACGGGGTGGGGTCATGCGAATGCCGGACACATTTCTGTAGACAAGGCCGGCAACGGAATCCAGGCTTTTGTTTTCTTTGAGAGCCTGACAAAGCTCATAAAAAGTCACTTCTCCCTCTCCGACCACGCCGATATCAAAAGAGGGAAACTCTTCCAGGGTGCGTTGGGGCAAGGCAGTGAGATGTACTCCACCTATAACGGTAATCACATGGGGTATTTCTTGCTTGATGAGGCCTGCCTGATATGCAGCGGGTTTAATTTCGTTGGTGAAAGCCGTCAACCCAACCACGTGTGGCTGCCATTGCCGCACAAGCTGTAACACCTGTTTAAAATTCAGCCGTTCCAACTTTGCATCCACAATTCTGATTTCATAGCCGGGATATTGTCGCAGATAACCGGCAAGGTAGGCCAGGCCAACGCGCCCAAAATTCGGGGTGTCATACCACGGCTCCAGCACGGCCAGCACCGGAGGGTTTATGAGCATGACCCGCAGCGTCTTGAACGGTGCCGTATTAATAGGCAATTCTGGTTTCACCGTTGCAGAAGATTTTGGGTGAACTGGGTACGTTGTAGTAGAAAACTGCCTTATTGTCCAGCTTATAGTAGCTAACTGTCCCTTGTGATATGGGCTGATAATGGCCGTCAATGTAGCCCCATAGTTTATTATCCAAGTCTTTGATTACTACAATATCGCGGTCAATCTGATAGCTCTCCGGAATATAGGAAGCCAATTTTTCGCTTTTTCCCCGACTAAATACGTAAAAGTGGTTAAAGTTATCGGCATATACCAGCATATTGTCCTGAACTTTGTAAAAGGGCGGGGGGGTATCCATTAGTTTATATATCCGGTTTTCGTGAAATACTTTAAACCGCCTGTCACTGTCGGATACAAACGCAACCATATCTTCACCGGTTTCATAACTGAGGGGTGGTAAATTTTCCAGGGTTTGGCGGACTCCCTTGTAAAAGACCTTGAAATCGCCTACAAAGTCAACGTAGGCTATGATATTGCGGTGTATTTTATAGGATTGGACATAGGTTCCCTGTTCAATAACTCCGCTTTCTCCGTTGTAAAGGTATTTGAATTCATAATCCGGATCCAGGAAGGTTAATATGTTTTCATTGGCACTAAATTCCGATATGGTGCGATTGTCAAAAGACGAGAGCACACCATTATAAAAAAAGATAAACGAGTTCAGATAATCATTAAAAGCCACAACATTGTCCCCAAAGGCAAGACGGGTTAAGCCTATATCATTGCTTTTTCTGCCAAGATAATGCACTTTGCGGCCATCGAAAACATACACATGGTCACCAGTGTTCACAAACACCAGAATGGTATCTGTGGCATAATAACTTTCGGGAGCGAATTCCTGCAAGCGGTATGTAGTGCCCTGGTAGTAAAGTTTAAAACTGGATTGATAATCTACATAAGCCACATAATTGGCTCCCACCTGAAATGATTGAATCTTCTGGTGCTCTTGCTTAATCAGGTTGCCATTGTCATAGATATAAAAGTAATCCCATTCAGCACCACGTGTGTCTTCAAAGGCTGTCAGACACTGAGCAGAGGTGCAGAACGCACGGCACACAAATAACAGAATGAAAATGATATGCATTATCGGTATGAAATATAGTGTCTTCTTTTGCAACCAGCAAAGAAACGATTATTTTGGCGGGGAGGCTGCTTATGAGCTGCTTGCCTTTTGCGGTGGTGTTGGGTCTGTTCCTCTCAGTATGGGGTACAGACAAAAACCCGGAGGGTTTTGATAAAAAACAATTCTGTAATGACCTGAAAGTGATTCTGGCGACTTTCTCTGAAAGTCCTGATAGCCTCACCGCGCAGTTGAATGGCACTAATTCGCTTGGTATGCAGGAGTGGAGCGTGAGGATGGTGTTGCCAGGGGCGGTGCAGGGAGCATTGTATCGTACACCTCAGGGGGAGGGCGAAGAGCAGCGGTTGGTGTATCTGATGGCCGAAGATATTCCTCAATCTCAGGCAGATAATCTGTATAAAGAGTTGGTGCAGCTTATACGCGGTTGTCTGGGCAGTGTATATGGCCTGCATGAAAGTGTGACTTCCGAATGGGATGAAACCGGCAAAAGACTAGATCACCGCAATGCTGTTTTTACTGCCAGGGAGAGCATGTCCGGACAAGAGGTGCAGTTACAGGTAACCACTTTTGCAGTAGTGAGTGGCCGGTTTAGTGTTACGGTTGAGGTAACCGTTGTCAGGTAATATCCCTGTGGATATATGCCCGGTTAAATCGGGAGGAGGCAATGGATTCAGGAAATGACGATTTCAGGGTGCATTACTCTGGTCAGGGTGGATGTAAAATGCTTTGTGCAACCACATATGTTGCATTCAAACAGTAAGATGTCTCGGATTGCAACAGGAAGATTGCATCTCTTGCGGGCAGGGTGTGCTGAATATCCTGAAAAATGAAGGAGGCCGAAGCCCTTGGCTCCGGCCTCCCGCGGTCGTCCTACCCCGCATTCAGGTTAAGCATATTTTTGCATCAGCTGGCTGCGTGCCTCATTAAGAATTTTTTGCACAGCTTCAGTCATTCTTTTGGCAGGCATATAGTCTTTATCTATGTAGTCATAGATTCCACGTTTGAAAAGTTCTGTGGTGACGGTTACGCTGCGCTGACCGGAAATAACAATCACACGGCAGTCCTTGCATGTCTGGTGTACTACTTTCATAAGGTCAAATCCATTGTAAGGGAAATCGTCAAACTCATCCAGAAAGTAATCCAGAATAAGAATGTTTGTGTCTTTATCCAAATGCTCAATACATTCCTTTGCTGATTTGTAGGCGCGGATATCAAAGGAAAACTCCGGATAATTCTGTGCATTGCAGATGCTCTGGATGTATTTTATCAGAATTTGATTAAAATATGTGTCGTCTTCTGCGATAATGATTTTTACCTTTTTTTTCATGACAATCCAGCTTGGAGGTAATTAAAAAACGATTACAAAGCATCAAGCGGAGTGCCTAAAACATAATACATTGATAATTAAGGTATTACGAAATTCACGCTGACCAAATTTTTCTCAATTAGAGAAAATGGTTTTCAAAATTGTAAGGTCAGCTCTCTGAGCGTTCTTTTTCGTTTTTCAGCAGGCGGTAAATGGTTGACTGTCCAATGTCCAGTTTCTGGGCAACAAGTTTAATGTTGTTGTGGTACTTCTTTAGGTAAAGCTTAATAATACGATCTGTGTATTCGCGAAGTGTGAGTTCCTGATTATGGTCATAGAGATATTCCGGTGAATCGTTGTCGCCAAACAGAATATGCTCAGATTTTATGTCTTTTCCGTCTGACATCACTGCGGCCAGCTCAATGATTGACTTCAGCTCCCTTACGTTGCCGGGATAGGAATAGGATTTCAGCTTCATCTGAGCCTCAGGAGAAATCGTTTTCAATTCCATTTTATTTTCGCGGCAAAAGCTCTGCAGAAAATGGCGTGCCAGCAGAATGATATCATTGTCTCTTTGACGCAGCGGAGGCAGATGAATGGTTAGTCCATACAGACGATAGTAAAGGTCTTCGCGGAAACGTCCTTTTTTGACTTCCTCCAGAAGGTTGCGGTGAGTGGCTACGATGATTCTGCAATCCACTTTAATGACAGTATTGCTGCCCAGACGAACGACTTCTTTTTCCTGAAGAACACGCAGAAGCTTCGCCTGCATGGAAGGATGCATTTCAGCTATTTCATCCAGAAAGAGGGTGCCTTTATGGGACTCTTCAAATTTTCCGATGCGCTGAGTTACGGCTCCCGTGAAGGCGCCCTTTTCATGTCCAAACAATTCGCTTTCAATCAATTCATCCGGAATAGCGGCTACATTTACGGCCACAAACCTGGCATTTCTGCGGGCCGAGTTGAAATGAATAGCACGGGCCACCATTTCTTTACCCGTGCCGGTTTCACCGGTGAGGGTAACGGTGATATTCGTTGCAGCTGCTTTTTCAATCAAAGGGAAAATACAGCTGAAAGCCGGACTGTTGCCCACCAGCGAGTTCTGAAACTGATATTTTTGGGTAACTTCTTTTTTAAGCTCTGATAGTTCCTCTTTGAGCGCTTTTTTATTTCTCAGGTTGCGGATAGTGTTAAGCAAACGTTCACGGATATCTTTTTGTTTGACGATATAATCATAAGCTCCGTCTTTAAGAAGGCTCACAGCGGTTTCAATACTTTCCTGACCGGAAATGATGATGACATCAATTTCGGGGTTGAAGCTTTTTATCTTGCGGAGCAATTCGGCACCTTCCACGTCTGGCAGGCGAAAATCCAGTGTCACTACGTCTGGGTTTTCATCCAGCTGTTTTAAAAATTCTTTTCCGTTTTTAAAATGCGCTACCGTATCATTGGGGTTGAGGCCAAGGGTATAAGCCAGCATTTTAGAATACCAGTCGTCATCTTCTACTATGAAGATTTTCAGGGCGTGGTTGATTGGTGACATAGCAGCTAATTCAACAGATAGGGATATTTTATCCACTGCTGCAAATTTAAGGCAATAAGCTCTGGTGATTGGAAGTGCATTATCGGCTTTTATTTCCTATCCTTTCTTCCATGGCGTGGAAGATGCTTTGCAGATCTTTTTCTGTTTGCTGCAGCAGCTCAGGTATCTGGGATAGGCGGGTATTGTTGCGCACGTTGTTTTCAATTTCCTTCAGCCGGACAACAATGTGCCTCATGCCCAAATGACGGCAGGGAGCTGCCAGGCGATGGGCAGTCATACCGATGGTTTCCCAGTCTTCTGCATGAAGAGCTTTATGCATTTTCTGAATACCTTCCCGCGTGTTTTTTATAAAAGTATGTAGCATGTCCGATACGAAAGTTTGATCGCCATTGGATAGACGCTCCAGGTCTGATAGGTCAAAATAAGACTCTGCAAGCATCTCTTTTTCTGAGGTCGGAGCTCCAGGTATTGAAGCCGGGTGAGAGTCCTTTTTTGAAGGCTCAATTTTGAGTACCGAACAAATACAATAAAAGAGCTCAACTTCACGAAAAGGCTTGGAAAGGAAATCGTTCATTCCGGCCCCTTTGCACTTTTTAATGTCTTCTGCAGTGCTTGCTGCTGTCAGTGCAATGATGGGAATTTCGGCCTTTTCTCCTGGAAAGGTGGTGCGGATAATACGGGTAAGCTCCAGACCGCTTACTTGAGGCATCCGCACATCCATGAGAATAAGATCAAACAGTTCATTACGGAGGGCATCCAGAGCCTGGTTGGCGTTTTCGCATGACCGGTAATTTACATTCCATCTTTTTAGAATGGATTCCAGCAGGAAACGGTTGTACTCTTCATCATCTACGATGAGCACGCGAAGCCCTTTCAGAAAGATGGAAGGATCTGGAGGGAGAGACACGGGTTCCTTTACCATATGCTGCTCAGAACCTTTCGGATAGTATAGCGTAATGACCAGCCTGGTGCCGGTTCCTTCTATACTGTCTATGGTTAGATGTCCTCCCTGTAGTTCCACAAGCTTTTTGGTAATGGATAGTCCCAGTCCGGTGCCTCCATATTTGCGTGTGGTGCTCAAATCAGTCTGGTAAAAACCTTCAAAAACCTTATCTATTTTGTCTTTCGGTATACCAATTCCTGTGTCACTTATCTCTATGTTGAGCATTATGCCTTTTTCAGGATGTTCGGTAGCGATCACAACTACTTCTACCTTGCCTGCATCGGTAAATTTTATGGCATTGCCAATGGTGTTGAAGAGAATCTGCTTGAGTCGGTAAGGGTCACCTATCAGTACGGATGGCAGATCATTCGGAATATGACATATCAGTTCAATGTTTTTCTCCTGAGCGATATTGCGGAATAAATCCACTACCGAGCGTATTACGAGGGCAGGTCGAAAACCCATGTTTTCAAATAAAAACTTTCCGGATTCCAGCTTAGCATGGTCAAGGATGTCGTTTACAATTTTCAGCAGGTATTCGGTAGAGTGCTTTATCGTTTCAATAAATTTTTTCTGTGAGCTGTTCAGTTGTGTTTTTTCCAGTTGTTCACTGAAGCCAAGAATTGCATTCATTGGAGTACGTATTTCATGGCTCATGGTGGCTAGAAAATCTTCCTTGGCGCGGGCAAGGCTTTCGGCTTTATCGCGTGCTTTGCGCATTTCTTCATTCAGGCGAGCTGCATTTGTCAGATAGGTGATGATGACATAGGTCATTAGCACAAGCAGCAGGAAGCCAAATACGGTGATAAAAGTGATGACCATGCCCGTACGTTTGGCCAGAGCAATGGACCTGGCTTCCCGGAGCTTTGCATTTTCCGATTCATATTTTTCCATGTCATTCATCAGCCGCCTGATGTTTCTCATGATTTCGGCATCCATCCGGGTAAGCTCAAGTTCTTTCTCCCGAATGGTTTGGTTTTTTTTTAGCAACTCAGCCTGTTGCCTTCTGGTTTCTTCGGCAAAATCCTCTATCGTTTCCGCTACATTTTCCATGTGTTCCCGAATGGTTTTTTTGGGGCGGAAAACTTCTTTCAACTTTAGTATTTTGGTTTTTTCCTGCATGGAGGCAGCTTCCCGCTCTTTTCTTTCCAGCTCCAGCATGATCTGACTGAGAATGTTTTCTACTTCATCGTCTTCCCGCAGATTGAGCAATTCATTAAACACCGAATATTTACGGTTTATGAGTATCTCCAGCGTGTCGGTGCGTTTTTTTTGCAGTTCACTCCGGGTAAGTTCATGGAGCAAAAGGATTTTTTCCTCAATAGAGCTCACAGCGTTCTGATAAGGGACCAGATAATCTGCATCGTGGGTTAAAGTGAAAGTGCGGATGCTACTCTCGGCCATAGAAAGATCCGTCATCACTTCGTTCAGGTAGATGAGCTTTTTTTTATGGCGTGCCTCTTCCCGTAAGGCATACGATAGATCAGAGAGACTTGAAAAAGCCAGCCAGGAAATAGATATAAAGGCAAGGATGGCAATGCACAATCCTAGCAGTACCTTGAGCCTAATGCCTTTTCGTTGTTGCACTACGGGATGACTCATGTGTTAAGATGGGAGAGGTGTGCACCTGCACCTGAAGCGGGAGATGTACTACCTGTAAAAATGAAGAAAATACTGTAAATTTTCATGAATGAATGACAAACGGCAATTATTAAGAAGCATGCGCCTGCCGCTGCAATTTGTGGCTCTGCTCTGGCTAATCAAAGGAATGGAACTCATCACCCACTCGGATTTTTCAGTTTTGGGCAATTATCCCAGAAAAGTTAACGGTATTATCGGAATTTTTGCCAGCCCGTTGATTCATGGGGATATGGCACATCTTATGTCTAATTCAGTACCGATTATCATTCTGGGTGCGCTGGTATTATTTTTCTATCCCTCTGTTGCGCGCAGGGTAGTGGTGGGCATATACCTGCTGACCGGCATGGCTGTATGGATTTTAGCGCGCCCCGTCTATCATATAGGTGCGAGCGGAATTGTTTACGGACTGGCTTTTTTTCTTTTTTTCAGTGGCGTTTTTCGCAATGATATTCGTTCGCTCGCTGTAAGCTTTTTCATCATATTTATGTATGGCGGTATCATTTGGGGACTTGCCCCCTACCTAAGCGGGGTATCATGGGAATCGCATTTATTCGGGGCTCTCTCGGGCAGTTTTCTGGCCTTTCACTATCGCCACAAGGATGTGCCTCCGCCACCCAAAGAGCCAGACCTCTTTCAGCATGAGGAAGAGGAAATCAGCTACCGTTATATTTATGTTCCCAAATCAGGAAAGGATGATCAGAGCACACCGCATTCCACCGTACCTGATGGAGGTAATGCCAACAGCGGATAAATCGCATACTATTTATATTCCGCATCTGAAAGAGCAATTTCACTCCATACACGGAGCCATTCAGGAGTCCATGCATGTATTCATTGAAGCCGGATTACGCTACCTGGCGCAAAATAAAACCCGGCTCTCCATACTGGAGGTTGGGATGGGCACAGGGCTTAATGTGTTGCTGAGCTATATGAATGGGATGGATTGTGTTATCCATTACGTAGCGCTGGAGCCTTTCCCCTTGAGCGAAGAAATAATTGCACAGCTCAATTACGGACAGATTACCGGCTATGCTAAAGTATTTTTTTGTATTCATGCTTCGCCATGGAATGCCGATATTGCATTATCCGATACGTTCTATTTAAAAAAGATTGATGCAGGCATTGAAGATTTTAAATCGGAAAGGCAATTTGACTTGGTATATTTTGATGCATTTTCTCCCCGCGTGCAGCCGCAAATATGGACAGTAGAGGTTTTCAGCAAGCTTATGGGGTTGTTGACACCGGGAGGTGTTTGGGTGAGCTACTGCGCAAGGGGAAGTGTAAAACGGAGCCTTTCATCAGTGGGGTTTCAGGTGGAGACTTTGCCGGGAGCTGCAGGCAAAAGGGAGATGATCCGGGCGGTTAAACCAATTGTATCGGAATAGGAGTGCTGCCAACTTCAAACTTTTTTAAGAATAATAACTTTGATATCGGTTGAAACAAAATGCAAGACGTATGATACTGCGCTTTCTGCCTCCTGCAGCCGTATGTTTACTTTTTTTGACCGGCTGCCTCAAAGGCGATGACCAGCTTAAGCCCGAAGAGCTTAATGCAGCTATTGAATATGCTATATCTTCGGGCACAGGCGGAATGGCTGCTCAGTTTGATGATGTGCTAATTGCCCTACAGCAAGCGGAAGCAGGTAAGACTGTGGCTATTATGCGGCAATGCAATACTGTTTTGGATTCTACTGTAATACGTGCGGATACGCTATGGAATCTTTTTTACACCTACGTTTTTCATTGGTCTTATCTCCTTACCTGTGATGCACAGGATGATCCGATTTCGTTTCGCTTTGATTACGATGGCAGCGGCAGCTTTGATGCTCCGCGTATGAGCGGATCAGGCCAGGTGAACGCTCGTTACAATGTCACCGGATTGTCCCCTTCAGACAATGCCTATCTCTATAATGGCACTTACATGCGGGAAGGAAACCTGCAATCCAAAGCAGGACGGCAGATCGCATTTAGCATCCTCACTACAGTTGTGCTTCAGGATGTGCGCATCAATAAGTCAAACAGGAAGATTATCAGCGGTTCTGCTCTCCTCACGGTCTCAGGAGAGCTCAGTAACGGTCAGGGGTTCAATTATGAGGGCAGTATGATATTTCCCGGCAACGGCAGTGTCACGGTTACGGTGAATGGCCGTACATTTACTTTCACTCTTTAGGATGCAAGCGCACATATGGTTTTTATCTGCAGAGGGGGCTTCTAAGCCAATGTTACATGACCGAACGTACTGTTAAAATCCAATTACCCGACAGCACTCTTACAGCCGTCACCGTGTATGAAAATGATGCGGCAAATCAGGTGGCTGTGTTTTTCCCCGCTATGGGAGTTGCTGCTGCCTACTATCAGCCTTTTATCATGAATCTGGCTGCAAATAAAATCATTGCAGTCAGTGCAGACCTCAGGGGGTTAGGATTATCCGGGGTGCGTCCGGCAAGGGGTATGGACTTTGGCTTTCACGAAATGCTGGAAGCTGACTACAAAGGCATCATGGATAAGATGCATGCTCTTTATCCATCCTGTAAAAAATATATGATTGGACACAGCCTGGGGGGCATTCTAGCATCTTTGTTTCTGGCACGGCATCCGGAATCTGCAGATGGACTGGTACTCATTGCCTCTGGTAATATTCATTACAAAAACTGGGATGGATGGAAAAAATATCAGGTATTGTTTGCCACTCAATTCTTTCGTCTTCTTGCATCTGCAGTGGGATATTTCCCGGGTGATAAGATAGGTTTTGGCGGGGTAGGAGCAAAAACAGTAATGCACGATTGGAGTTACACAGCCCGAACGGGTAGGTATAAAGTAAGCCGCTCTGCATTTGATTATGAACCTGCCTTTAAGAAAATCACCGTGCCTGTACTGGCTATTTCTTTCAGCCGAGATGATCTTACCCCACCGCGGGCAACAAAGCATTTGTGCGGTAAGATGTCTTCTGCTGCAATAGAATATGCCTGTCTGGATATGCACCCCGCTTCGGGCAGGCATTATTCACACTACAATTGGGTAAAGCAAAACGATGAGGTAGTAAATCTTATAAAAAACTGGATGTACAAGCACAATAAAAAATGAATACCAAAGAAGTTTTAAGAATCGCAATACAAAAAAACGGCAGGCTGCACGAGCAATCCATGCGTCTGCTCAACGATTGCGGAGTGAAAGTAAGCAATGGATCCGGTACATTGAAAACACGGGCAGCCAACTTTCCGGTTGAAATTCTTTTCCTTCGCGATGATGATATTCCACAATATGTGGAAGACGGAGTAGTAGATGCAGGCATAGCCGGTGAGAATCTGATCAGGGAAAAGAATAAACACGTAAAGGTGCTAGAGAAGCTGGGCTTTGCCAAATGCCGGTTGGCACTTGCTATTCGCAAAGATGAAAAATACTCAGGCTTGTCTTTTTTCAACGGCAAAAAGATAGCCACCAGCTATCCAAACATTCTCAAGGCCTTTTTGAAAAAGCATAAAATCCGTTGTGATATTGAAGAAATCAGCGGAAGTGTGGAGATTGCTCCGGGTATTGGCCTTGCCGATGGCATCATGGATATAGTAAGCACCGGAAGCACTCTTTTCATAAATGGATTGCGGGAGGTGGAAACCGTTATGGAATCTCAGGCCGTTTTGGTAGTGCATAAGGGCTTGCATGCCGCCCGGTTGCAGATAGCCGAAAAACTGCTGTTTCGCATACGCGCAGTAAACAATGCCCGCAACAATAAGTACATTTTACTCAATGCGCCCGATGAGGCGCTGGAGAAGATTTGTAAAATACTTCCCGGCATTAAAAGCCCTACAATCCTTCCGCTGGCCCGTAAGGGCTGGAGCAGTCTCCACAGTGTGGTGAAAGAAGACACTTTCTGGGAGGTGATTGATGAACTGAAAAAGGCCGGGGCAGAGGGCATTCTGGTAGTTCCGATTGAAAAAATGGTGACTTGAAATCTGTCAACCGGGAATGCCGGGTTGCTATCATTTTTGTATGCAAGATATTATTTGCATGAAATGCCTTTGAGGAATTAAATTTAAAAGACATCTAACTACCTTATACAGGCTATGGCTGAAGCACTAGACCTTTCGGGATTATTCTAAAAACACACCTGTTATACAGGCTGTGCGCGAGCATTACCGTAAGATGCGGTCACGTCAAACAGTAGAATATGTGCAGCGGATGAAAAAGAAATATCTGACCTTTGATAAGCCCTTGCATGTATGGGAGGCTATGGAAAAGCTGAATGCACTGATTGATGTAAGTGACCCTGACCTGAACCTGCCTAATGTTCAACACCTGATTCAAACTGCTGAAGGAGCACGGCTTGCAGGGGAACCAGACTGGATGCAGTTGGTAGGTCTTATACATGATTTAGGCAAGGTAATGTATTTATGGGGCTGTGACGAAGACGGCACAAGCAGCAGTGAACAGTGGGGAATGGTGGGTGATATTTTCGTTGTAGGTTGCCGGCTGCCTGACACGTGTGTTTACCCTGAATTTAATGCCCTCAACCCGGACATGCATGATCCCCGGTATAACACGCCCACGGGTATGTATACGCCCGGTTGCGGGCTGGATAACCTTCTGCTTGCCTGGGGGCATGACGAATATCTTTATCAGGTGCTGCGCAATCATTCTTATAATAAGATTCCGGAAGCTGGAATGGTATGTATCCGTTATCATTCATTTTATCCCTGGCATACTGGAAACAGCTATGCAGAGCTGGAATGTCCCAAAGACAAGCAATACAAGGCATGGGTACGCAGATTTAATCAATATGACCTGTACACCAAACGAAATGAACCTTATGACCTTGGGCGTATGCAGGCATATTATCAACCCATCATTGAAAAATACCTGGGTAATGAACCGTTGCGCTGGTAATCGTCTGCAGAAGAGTTATCCGGCAATATTTTATGCAGGCATATTATCGTACTACGGTGAGGGGGCCGTTGAGTACTTTGTTTACATCTTTAAGCTTAATGATGTAATAGTAAGTGCCGTCAGGAACCGGGGTGCCCTTATACCTGCCGTCCCAGGGTGTTGAGTAAGGCGAAGAGCTGAAAATGACATCTCCCCAACGGTTCAGAATAATGATTTCATGATTCAGATAAAGTTCAATATTGCGAATGTTCCACACTTCATTTACGCCATCGCCATTGGGCGTAATTGCATTGGGGATAAACAGTACATTACGAGGGTCTATATTTTCATCTACGTAAATCACCACCGTGTCTGCGGCTTTACAGCCGTATTCATCTGTGGTAATCAATGTGTAAGGTGTTGTTTCAAAAACGGTAGCGATGGGGTCGGGGCAGGTGGCACAGCTCAGCGAGCTGTCGGGAAGCCATAAATAATTGCCAGCTCCATCCCCATGCAGTTGTACGCTGGCGCCTGTATATACTGTAGTATCTTCACCGGCATATACCGAAGGCAAGGGGTACACGTCTACCACAAGCTCATTGCTATAGGCGATGCAGGTAGAGTCCTGTCCAATAACGGTAATAGTATCCCCGTCATTGAGGGAAGTGAGAACAAGTTGGTTGATGCTATCGGTCTGTACCGGTACGCCATTGATAAAAAACTGGTAGCTGATAAAGTCTTCATTTACATAAAGCACAACAGTATCATGCTGACAGATAATATCCAGGTCATTATGGATATCAAATCGTGGACTGACGTTGGCCAGGGCAAAAGGTGTGTATGTAAAATTGCTCCAGCCGAATATTTTCAGGGATGCCGGAGAACCGGGGTTGTAAGTGGCCGGTGAGGTGTCTTCCCACCAGGGGATATTTTGCCAGTGTACAATACTGTTGTACCGGCCATCCTGCGGCTCCAGGTAGGTGATTTCAATATCGGCAGGGTCATTCCCGGCAAGATGAAAAATGCGATGATAAAAGTAGGGATTGATTTCGCAGATAACCGGTTGTCGTACAGAACGATCAAACCCTTCAACGGTAGCATCCGTATTGGCCATGCGAACTTTAAACTCATTGGCACTATTTGTAGCTGGAGTTATATACACCGGACGGTAACGCAATATGTTAAGGCTGCTTCCCACCGGATAAAAATACGATAGAGCCTGTGCTGTATGCCGTGACAATCCGCCATTCACAAGGCTGCTTACAAAGCCCCCGGCATTTCTCACCGCTCCGGTGTCGGGGTTAGTAACGGTTACGGTATGGGTATCCATGTGCATTTCCCTGTCATTTAGTTGCAGCACTCCTTCCACAATGACATCCAGATCGCCATATTTAGTGCCCCCTCCTCTTAAATCCAGATTAAAGTAGTGGGTAATGTCAGTACCCTGAATGCGCTGATCATTTCCCAGCATGACCACAGCCCCTTCTCCGGGCTCATTGAATCCGGTATTGCCGGCATTGTTGATCCAGTTGCCAAACAAAAAAACAGTGTCTTCATTGTCAAAAGATCCGTTTACTTCGCTGCGGTAATCACCATGCACTGAAATGAAAGCTCCGTCTTTAAGGGAAATCAGTGCTCCACGGTTACTTAGAGCTGGCTGAGCGCTGAGAAAAAAAGACGTTGAAAATAAAATAATGCAGCAGAAGTAAGTTCTCATCATGGTAAGCCTTGGCAGTGACGCTCAAAGTTACTAAATTGTAACAGTGACGCATGGCTGAAGATTATCAAAATATAAGCAAAGGAGGATGGGGATATGGCATGTCTGTTTGCCACCTGGGGGGTGCCTTGGCGGGTATTCTCCTGTTGTTTTTTATACCGTTGCATGCACAGGATCAGTCGCCCGGAGCAATTATGCCCGATCAGGTACCGGTAAGGGTGGAGTATTATCAGATTTTTCTGGATAAACCGGTACAAAAAGTTAGTGGGGTGGAATACTATGATGGGTCGGGTTTAGTTCGTTTTAAGCTCTCCCCGGATGGTCGTGCGATATATTTGTTGGATTATAACGGCAGCGGAGGCGTTAAGGCGCGCATCATCACAAAAGAAGGAAAAACTGAAGAAATCATTCGCAGTAAATGCAACATCCATAGTCTGCAGGAGCTGTGAAGAAAGGATTCACGGAGCTTCCCTTATGGATTTTTCCAGTTTATCCAACTCTGTATTCAACACTTTGTACTCCTCATTGTATTTGGAATAGCGCTCTTCTCCCAATTTGTCTTTTTTTTCTTCGGTGAGCTGAAGCATGTTATCCAGATGCTGGCGTGTTTGATTGATTATGTTCAGGGCAGTTTCTTTTTGCTTGTACACTCCAGCCAGGGTGTATGCCAGGCGATAGCCCAGATCGCCAATGTTAAAATCAGGATATTTGAACTCAGATTTTGAATACAATTCAAAGGCCTTTTGCAGGTCGGCTATAGCCGGTTCAAAATCTTTTTTGGTGAGGAAATTATCGCCTCTGTGCAGATAGGGTCTGTATTTTTGCCTGCCTATTCGCTCCCACAGGTCTATATTGGCTGTGTAACAGGCTACAGCCTGCTCTATCAGCGATGAATCACCTGTATTGATAAACTCCAGATCATAGAGAGTACCGGCAAGGAATAAAGCATGCCCCAACTGAAACAGGTGTTCGGTTGCAGCAGCACGTTGGGATGAGTCACCATTGGCGAGCACATAAGTCAGGTCATCGTAAGCCATTCTTGGGGTAGAGAGATATTGCTTCTGCAAATTTTCATCATCTTTTCTGAGTGCGTCAAAAGCAACCTGATAACTTGCAATTCCCCGTATGAGGCGTGCCTGTAGCTGCTGCTGCGGACTCAGATTGTCAGGTTGCTGAAGGGCCTCATCGGCAAAACGCCATGCATTTTCATAGTGTTTTTTATCCAGAGCAATGGAAGCCATGTTGAGTCTATTGGCCTGCGAGAAAGTCAAAATCGGGCAACAAGCCAAAAGAAAGAAAATGCGTCTTGTCTGCATGTTCTCTTATTGTTTGGGTGACATCCTGAAAAGAAAACTTAAATCAAGATCTGTAACACGTAAATTAAGGCACACATAAAAATATGACTTTATGAGAAATAAAATTTACTTTGTCCTGCCTGGGAAATGACCATGGAACAGCAACCGCATTTTAGCCTGCAAGATGCCCTGTTATTAGCAGGTGTAGTGTTGTTATCTCTGATTGGTATTAACCAGTATTCCTATGGCCTCTATAATCATTATATTACTATTCCTTTTATCAAAGACAGCATTGACCCCTCCCTGTATCCGGGTGATTATCTTGTAGAACAGAAGAAATATCTGTACACTTATTTTATCAGTGTATCAGCATTCCTGGTAAAAACACTGCACATTTCTTTACCCTTGCTCTTTTTTCTGGCCTACTGTGTCTTTCTGTATCTTACTTTCATCGCTTTTTTCCGGCTGGCTTTATTGCTTTTCCAGAGTAAGGGTGTTGCCTGGTTTGCTGTGCTATTTCTGTTGTTTGCTTTCACAGTTCCGGGTGGGGTAAGAACGGTAGAAAGCTCGCTGCTGGAACGAACGGTAGCTTTACCCTTTTTGCTATTTGCCATACATGCCTTTTTAAGAAAAAAAATCATTATTGCCTGTAGCTGGATAGGGGTGGCGTTTCTTTTTCATCCGCTTTCTGCGGTACATGTGCTGAGTGGTCTTAGCCTGTGTGCCCTGGTGTATATGAGGGAGATCGGGCTGAAAAAAATAATTGTAGGCTTTATGGTGTTGCTGATCCTTATAAGCCCTGTTCTGTATCTGAAAGTAATAAATCCGGCTCCTTCTTTCCATCTCATAAAAGCTGACCCGCTCTGGATAGAATTGCTGCACGTTCGTTCAGCACATCATTTATTCCCTTCTCACTGGTCGCGTTTGTTTTTGCTGAAGTTCATTCTGTTTCTTATAGGCTTTGTTGTGTGCATGCGTTATCGGCCTGATGATGTTTGGCGCCACCGTGCAGTAGTTGTTTTTTGTCTGGGCATTATCCTGCTGTGTATTGTAGGAACCGTCTTTACAGAGATATACCCGGTGGCGATTGTAGTGCAGTTTCAGTTCTGGAGGAGCTTTGTTTTTCTTGTGTATTTCGGCATTTTTTATTATGCCAGTTACTTTTTTCGTGCGTTGCCGGAGCAGGGCCGCTGGCCGGAGAAACTGGTAATGCTAAGCTGTTTGGTGGCAATATATACGGGTGAGCCGAAAATAAAGCTACTGAGTTTTCTGGTTGTTATCTTACTGTTGTTTTCAGGTTATTTGCTGCTGCAAACACGTCCACGCCTGCGCCCCTATTACCAGGGTGCGCTGACAGTTGTGTTGGTGGGTATAACGGTAGGCAGCATGTTCATGCGGAAAGGATTTACGATTTACACGCACCAGGAACCGACCTGGCTGGCTGTGCAACAGTGGGCCGCACAGCATACGCCCAAAGATGCTGTTTTCATTGTTCCGCCTTATCTGGAGGGCTTTCGGGTTGAATCAGAGCGCACCATTTGGGGTGACTGGAAAGATGGCACACAGATGTTTTTTAATCCCGAATTCGGACGGGAATGGATCAGAAGAATGCAACTGCTCGGCTACAGGCAAGGCATAAAATTGCAGGATGCCTATGAGCAGCTGAGCGAAAAAGATTTTATCCGGATAAGCGATGAATTGAAATCTTATTCAAAGGTGTTTGTGGTGGTACCCTTGCCTAAATCATTAAATCGCTTCCCCAAAGTTTTAGAAAATAAAAAATTCCGGGTTTACCAAGCCGATACAACGGGTTTAGCTGATGTTACTCAGGTCCACCTTGTTAAGGATGGCTCCCATAAACTTGTCTCCCAGTCCACGCAGATAGGCGATGGATGTTTTATCTTCCTCTTTGATGACGATATTGGTAGAGAATACACTGATTACTTTTTCCACCGAGCTGATTAACTCTTTGGAGTCGGAATATGTATTTAAAGCAGGTCCTTCCAGAAAGATGAAGTCATAGTGCTGCGAGAGGTCGTTAATCAGGTTGTGGAAGTTGGTTTGCGAAAATACTTCAGAAGGAGAATAACTGCCTTCGTAGCAGCCGATGATGTCAATGCCTTTGAGTCTTGTTTTGCTGATGATGTCCTCTTTAACCATGTTCAGATTAAAATGCTTTTCCAGGGCCGGTTTGGCTGAAAGCATATTGGTGAGGGTGTTGTTTTTGAAATTTGTGTCAATCAGCAGAACTTTTTTATTAACCAGACTCAGAGAATAAGCCAGAGAAATAAGCATAAAAGTTTTTCCTTCCCGTTCACGGGTGCTGGTAATCAGAAAACGTTTGGCATCTGTGGACTCCACTTCAAAGCGAATCTTTCTGATCAGTTGTTTGAAAGACTCCAGTTGCTGGTTATTTGTGGTGTTGTGAAATATGGATTCCAGGTTAATATCAATAAAGTTGACGTCTAGGTTGAAGTTTATAAAATTGATTTGGTTTAAATACCCCAGGAGCTTTATTCCAGTAAATTTTTCAAACTGAGTGGGGGTTTTGATGCTCATGTCCAGATACTCCAGTGTGAAGAGCAGAACGATACAGAAACTCAGGCTGAGCATGCCGGAGAACAGGGAGTAAAAAAGCTGTTTGGTAGGCTCGGGGGTCCTGGACGGCACCCCGATATCCGCCAGCTTGATGGTATTCTCGCTCATAAGTGCCTCTGCGCTGGCAGCGCTCAGCTTGCTTACTGCTTCTTTATGTGCCTGATCCGCCATGTCAATTTCGCGCTGCAGGCTGCTTACCTGTGGCTCCAGCGCAACCAGCATGGCCAATTGGTTTTTCAGGTTCTGAATTTCTCTGTCAATGGAGGCAAGGCTGGTTCGGGCAATTTGCAGATTGATCTCGCTTTCATTTTTTATGGCTGAAAGGTTTTTAGTGCCCGAAGGGGTTTCATTGTAAGCTGTTTCATTAATGGCGGCCCTTAGCTCGGCTTTTAGCTTTTCAATTTGCTCGTAAAGCTTTTTGTCTTTTGAGCCCTGGCTGATATACTTGTCGTTGAGGTAGTTGATCTCGTTGCGCAGATTGTTGATTTTTCTGTTTTGCTCCATGGTTTCGTAGGATGAAAGCTTGTCCTCCATTTCAGTGCGTGCAGCGTTTTCAAGACTATTTTGATAGGCAGGTATTTTTTTCTTTTCTTCTTCACGCTGTATTTCATATTGTTTGATTTGGTTGAGGATAGCAGCCTGCTGCCCGGTAAGATCAACGATATTGTGCTCCAGCTTAAACTGTTTCAGCGCCTCTTTTTTTTCGTTTAACTCTTTTAATTTTTCTTCTACCTGGGCAGTATAAAACGCGATTGCACTATTCTTCTGATCGGTTCTTATGGTGCGGTAGTAGCGAATGAATTCTTCGGCAAGCGCATTCACTACAAAGGCTGACAGTTCAGGGTTTTCAGACGAAAAATCTATGGATATAAAATCCGAATCGCGTTGTCGCTGCACTTTCAGATGGGCTTTCAGGTTATCATAGTCATACTCCAGTGACTTTAGAATAGTATTCAGAAAGCGATCTCTTTCATTGGTATAAGCCAGAGCGCCCAGGGTATCCAGCTTGATTTTAAAATCAGCGATGGCAGCGTTTAGTTGGTCAGATGTGTAGCTTTCCCGCAAGGCTGCTGCATTTCTGAAGGGATCTGCGCTGCTGAGGTCGTGCAGAATAAGACGGTAAGAAAGCAGATTGATTACCGTCCGTGAAAGGATGATTTCAATAAGGTTATTAAACTTGGCTTCAATCTTCTGGGGGTGCACGTATTTTCCGTCATCATCCGGATTATTGACAATGCCTGTAGCCAGACGCGCGGTTGACTTATAGGTCTTTTCAGAAGTACCTGTAATAAAATAAGTGGTACCGGTTGCCACTGCAACCACGAGCAGAATAAGCCATATCCTTCTGCTCAGCACCTTAAAGAAATACATGATGTCCATATCGTAAAGTTAAGCACTGCTGTACCAATGAGCAGAAAACTGTTTATTAAAAAATGTGGAAAAACCGGTACCGAACATTATCGGTCCGCTGACGTATCTTGCTCTCGGAATGGAGTCTTTGTTACCCATTATTTTCTGGCTTTGCCTGGTGGTAGTCTTTTATACCTATTTGGGTTATGGTTTGTTGCTCTACGGTATTGTGCTCCTGAAAAGACTTTTTGTAATGAAACGGGAATACGCGTACGAAGAACAGGACCTGCCTGAGGTGACTGTGCTGGTAGCTGCCTATAATGAAGCTGACTGCATAGAAGATAAAATACGCAACTGCCTGGATTTTGATTATCCTTCCGGGAAGATACATTTTCTATTTATTACCGATGGGTCTGATGATGGCACCCCGGAACAGGTCGCCAAATATCCACAGATTACTCTGTTGCACCAGCCCGAGCGCAGAGGCAAGATTGCTGCAACCAATCGGGCAATGCGCTATGTGAAGACCCCTTTGGTGGTTTTTACGGACGCCAATACGATGGTGAACAGGGACGCCATCAGGCAGATGGTGCGCCATTTTGCCAATCCCAGGGTGGGAGTTGTGGCCGGGGAAAAGCGCATTGCCATGAAAGAAAAGGATGATGCCAGCGGTGCCGGAGAGGGTATTTACTGGAAGTATGAATCGTTTCTGAAACGGTTGGATTCAGAACTCTATTCTGTGGTGGGGGCAGCGGGAGAGTTGTTTTCCATCCGTACAAACTTGTTTGAGCCGGTACCTGAAGACACTATTGTAGAAGATTTCTTTATGACGCTGCGCATAGCTTGCAAAGGGTATGTCATCGTGTATGAGCCGAGGGCTTTTGCTGTGGAAAGTCCATCGGCTTCCGTCCGAGAGGAGCTAAAAAGAAAGATACGTATTGCAGCCGGAGGTATGCAGGCAATCATCCGGTTGGCTCCGTTGCTTAATATATTTAAATACGGTGTGCTTTCCTTTCAGTACATTTCTCATCGCGTACTGCGCTGGACTCTGGCTCCGTTGTGTTTGCCCGTATTGCTTGCCGTGAATGTTGCTCTTGCTTTTACCGGAGGTGGTCTTTTTAAGACATTCCTGGCTGCTCAGCTGCTTTTTTATAGCCTGGCATTCACCGGCTTTCTGCTTGAACGCAGAAAGATAAAAATCAAGATTTTTTTTGTGCCCTACTATTTCTTTATCATGAACTATGCCGTATATGCCGGTTTTTTACGCGCAATAAAAGGGAAGCAATCGGTGCTTTGGGAAAAGGCAAAACGCGGGCAGTATTGAAAACGAACTTCAGATGGGAATGTAAATTTCGGTTACCCAACGGGTTGAGTCTGGCTCGGCTGGCGGGGCTAACAGATATACTTCCCTGGGTGGCCCGGAAATCCTGACCCGGCTTATGTGCAAGTTCTCAAACAAGCGCTTGTATGTGGATGGCATGTTTCGGTAGCTACCGGTATGCACTCCCTTCAGGGCCTTTCCGCCCACTTTGATCAGCCTGAGCCCTTCCGGTAGGGAAACGGAGTCGGTCAGAAAGAGGCCGGCCTCTACATCTGCATAATTTAAAACGGAGTCCGTTTTGTGAAAAATAGCAAGTGGGGTATCCTGTACCGGAATGTCGGCTTGCTGCAGCCTCAATCGTATGTTTTGAAAAATCATCTGAAGTCTGGGATAGAGCTCATCCCGACTGATGGTGTCACGGATAACGGCAGCCCATTTTTTTTCGGAATCTATAAATGCTATTCCCAAAGCCATAGCATACTGGTGGTAACTTAAGCGACTCAGCCGGCTAAGATTTCCTTCCAGAATTTTACCGGTAACCTGATTGAATAGCGGTCCTGCCACCCGCTGAGTAAAGTTCCAGTGGGATATAAATCCATGTGTAACACGGGTGTTTTCTCCAATAGGTTCCAATTTAAAGTAGCCGGTACCTGTGCCGGCAGAATCAAAGAGCACTTCAAAAGTGATGCTTTTAAATGGCTGACTTTCCGTAATGGATATCACTCCGGTGCCGGTTTTGTTTTTCCAGATTAAGTGACTGCCGGTGCCAGCCTGAGGAGTATCAAGAATAAAACCGGTTTGCGGGTCAGCAGAAAGCCAGAATGCCCATCCGCGCCAGTTCTTCAAAGAATCAATCTGCTGAAAAATAATGTCGGCCGGGGCTTTCATCACCAGGCTTTTTTCGGTGTGGGTTTCAGCCGGCAGAAAAAAGCCGGCAATCAGTATTGCCACCGAAAGAAAAAAAATCAAGCCAACGGCAAACCAGAATCCTTTCATATCATAACGCAAGGTTACGGCATTTGTGCATACCCCCTAACCGCGGGTAAAAATAATTATCTTTTGCAGGCAATGCAGAAAGGAAGCTTATTATTCTGCCTGATGATAGGGCTGAATCTGATTGCTCAGACAGATACTTTTCGCTATTATGACTTCAACTGGATGGAAACCACAAGGGATCGCGCAAAGTTTTATCGCATAGTAGAAAAATCTGACGGACGGTATCATGTGAAAGACTATTACATTTCAGGTGCACTCCAGATGGAAGGAGTTTACATATCCCTTGACCCGGATATTCAAAACGGTTACTTTGTCTGGTATTTTGAAAATGGTCAGAAATCCGCAGAAGGAGCTTATAAATACGGAACCCCTGAGGGTATATGGACCTTTTGGTTTCCGGATGGACTCAAAAGGGAAGAGATCAGATTTCTGCCTAAAGGGGAGTATGTAAGTTTGTGGCGTTCTGCTTTGCTGATACATGCCGAGCAACTTGTCCAAAAGGCCCAGATAAGGAAGAAATGGAGAAACCTACGCAAAGCCCGATTGTTGCTGGATAAGGCTATTCAAATATGTCCTTACTGTCCTGAGGCCTATTATGAGCGGGGATTGCTCAGTTTCTCAGAAGGCAAAACACAGGACGGTTGTCAGGATTTGCTGCTTGCCCGTCAATATGGCTACTATGACCCGGAAACCTTGAATAAGAGGCTTGCTAAACACTGTAAAGTCTCTCCTTAGCCCTTTAACGAGCTTGCTCCTTTTTAAACAGGTTCATGATGTCGCACAACTCACGGCTGATATATTCCAGCACATCTTCTATGGTAAGAATGCCTTTTAAATAGCCTTTATCGTCTGTTACAGGTATTCTGCGCACTACCTTGCTGCGCATTTTTTTTAGTACCTCATAAATGTCTTCCCGTTCGTTGGCCACCACCAGTCGTGAGGTCATCAGATCACCTACGGAGAGCTCCTCGCTTTTCAATCCGGAACGCACTACCTTCAGCGCAATATCACGGTCAGTAATAATGCCTACCGGCCGGTTACCGATAGAGTCTGTTTCAACCGCTACCAAGGCACCTACATTGTAGCGGTGCATCAGTTCTACGGCATCTTGTATTTTATCACCGGGTAAACAAATAATGGTTTGTCTGCTGCAAATGTCTCCTGCTACCATAAAATCAACTGCTAGAATCTGTGGTAAATATAGCTAATTCCATTAGAGCAATCATTAATTCATGGCGCATAGCCGTAAGGATTATCTTAATTTTACCGAAATTGCAATCCAGATGCAGATTAGCGAAAAAGAAATTCTGATGGCCTTGAGCCGGGTGATAGATCCTGACCTTAAAAAGGACATCGTGTCTTTGTCCATGGTGGAAGACGTGAAGGTAACGGACAGGCAAGTTAGCTTTACTCTGGTATTGACCACTCCGGCCTGTCCGCTGAAAGACCAACTCAGGCAAGAGTGTGTGCAGGCTATTCATCGCTATGTGACAGAAGATCTTTCAGTTGATATCACTTTTACCTCCAGAATCACTTCTGGAAGAAAGAAGATGACCGAAATTCTGCCAAACGTAAAAAACATAATTTGTGTAGCTTCCGGCAAAGGAGGCGTTGGCAAGTCCACTGTGGCTGTTAATCTCGCCATAGCATTGGCTGATAACGGCAGCAGGGTTGGGTTGATAGATGCCGATATTTACGGTCCCTCGGTGCCTGTGATGCTGGGACTGAAAGGACAGCGGCCTACCGTGCAGCAGATACAGGGCAAGCCGCAGATCATCCCCATTGAGAAATATGGTATAAAAGTCATTTCCATCGGTTTTCTGGTGGATGAACGCCAGGCGATAGTTTGGCGTGGACCTATGGTGTCCTCGGCTCTGAAGCAGTTTTTTACTGATTGCCACTGGGAGGAGCTGGATTATCTGATACTGGATCTGCCGCCCGGCACGGGGGATATTCAGCTTACACTGGCACAAACGCTTCCGGTTACCGGTGCCATCGTAGTCACTACGCCACAAGAAGTTGCGCTGGCTGACGTCAGGAAAGCTATCGGCATGTTTCGCATGGATCCGATAAGCATCCCCATAATCGGCATCGTGGAAAACATGGCTTATTTTACTCCGGCTGATGCACCGGATAAGCGCTATTATATCTTTGGGCAAGGTGGGGGCCAAAAAATTGCCGCAGAATATGAACTCCCGTTGCTGGGTCAGATTCCTGTAGTGGAGGCCATTTGCCAAAGCGGAGATGAGGGCGTGCCGGTATTTCTTAAAGAAGATCCACGGATGATTCAGGCATTCCGGCAACTGGCGGCCAATACGGAAAGATATGTGGCTGTCTCCAATTTTCAGCGGCAGCAAACCGGTGAAATGTCGCCTGCGGCAACGTAAATTTGTACTGGCATGAACAAGCAACTGTGGAATAAGGTGGACTCTTCTCTCAATACCATTCGCCCCTACCTGCAGCGCGATGGTGGCGATGTGGAAATTGTGGAAATCACCGAAGACCTTGTGGTAAGGCTCCGGCTGGTAGGAGCGTGTGAAACCTGCCCCCAGAGTTTTATGACCATGAAAACAGGTATTGAGGAATCCATCAGGCGAGATGTGCCCCAGATAAAAGCCATTGAAGCCGTGAACTCCGGCTGTTAATGCATCTTTTCGCACCTGCTTCTTCACATTCCAGATTAATTATTTTATTTTTCCCCGAATGTTTGGGAATAATTATGACCAGAAAGCAACTGATCGCGCAGATCTTGAACAAGCGATCTTTCCTGTGTATCGGATTGGATACGGATATCACCAAAATTCCGCAAGACTTCCTGAAATATGACGATCCGGTGTATGAATTCAATAAGCTAATTATTGACGCCACCAAAGATTTTTGTGTGGCTTACAAGCTCAACACGGCCTTTTATGAAGCTTTGGGAGATAAGGGATGGAATAGTATGTATAAAACCGCCTGCTATATTCCCCGAAACTGTCTGAAGATTGCCGATGCCAAACGGGGTGATATCGGCAACACTTCTGAAATGTATGCCCGCGCATTCTTTAAAACCATGATGTTTGATGCCATCACCATATCCCCATATATGGGCTATGACTCCGTAGCACCGTATCTGCAGTATCCCGATAAATGGATCATCCTGCTGGCTTTAACATCTAATGAAGGCAGCAAAGATTTTCAACTCCTCAAATGGGGCAGAAAATATTTTTTTGAAATTGTCATCAGCAAAGCTCTAGAATGGGGCACGCCTGATAATGTGATGTTCGTTGTGGGAGCTACCCACCCGGACAAGCTCTCCCGAATCAGGGCCCTGGCGCCCGATCATTTTTTACTCATGCCCGGGGTAGGAGCACAGGGGGGCGATTTAGATACAATTGCAGAGATAGGCCTTAACAAGGAAGTGGGGCTTTTGGTAAGCAGCTCCAGGGACATACTTTATGCCGGATCACAGAAAGATTT
This sequence comes from Chitinophagales bacterium, assembly GCA_026003335.1. Lineage (NCBI taxonomy): Bacteria > Pseudomonadati > Bacteroidota > Chitinophagia > Chitinophagales > Chitinophagales bacterium. Next base: position 123,428 of record BPHB01000001.1, read on the forward strand.
TCTCATTAAAGCGACAAAGAAAGCTTACCAGATTCAACGGGATATGGAATTAACCCTGAAAACCCAAAACCTGATTTGACTCTTCCAATGCCCTTTATCCATGACCGAAGAGTTGCTGCAATATATCTGGCAACATCGCCTTTTCCACTATGCGGATTTGCGTTCAACCGCAGGGGAACGCCTCTCTGTGGTATCGCCCGGTGTTCTGAACCGAGATGCCGGTCCGGATTTTACTCAGGCCCGTATCAAAGTCAACGATCACGTTCTGGTGGGGAATGTAGAGATACATTTGAAAACATCTGACTGGAAGCGCCATCGCCATCAGACAGACAAGGCTTACAGCAATATTATCCTGCATGTGGTGTATGAGCATGATGCGGAATGTGGTTCTCCATCATGCCCTACACTTGAGTTGAAACATAAAATTCCCGCCCGGCTTATCGGACGCTACCAGAAACTGATGAGTGCAGCAGCATGGATACCCTGCGCTTCATTAATGCATACTTTGAAATGGGAAGATGTGAAGCCCGGCCTTCATCGTCTCCTTGTTGAGCGTATGGAGCAGAAATCTGCTCTGGTGGCGGAAAGATTTGCACAAAATAAAAACAGCTGGGAAGAAACGCTTTACCAGATTGTGGCCAGAAATTACGGGTTGAAAGCTAATGCCGATGCCTTTGAGTTATTGGCCAGAAGCCTGCCGTTGAAAATTCTTGCCAAACATAAAAACAGCTTGTTTCAAATCGAAGCCCTCCTTTTTGGTCAGGCCGGTTTGTTACACAGGCATTTTGAAGAAGCTTACCCGGATAAATTACAGGAAGAATATCGCTTTCTTCGGCAGAAGTATGGTTTGACTCCCCTGAATACCAAGCTTTGGAAGTTTTTGAGAATGCGACCCATAAGTTTCCCTACCATCAGAATTGCCCAATTCGCAATGCTTATCTATCGCTCTTCGGGCTTGTTTTCTCAAATCATCAGCAAAGACTCGGTGCATGAGCTCAGGCAGCTATTTGATGCAGGCACCTCAGATTACTGGCTCAACCACTATCTTTTTGATAAACCCTCTGTAAAAAAGAACAAAAAAGCGGGGAAGGCGTTTATTGACTCTCTGGTTATCAATGCGGTCTTGCCGGTACTGTTTACGTATGGCAAAATAAAAGACAACATAGAGATGCAGGAGAAGGCACTGGAAATGTTAGCATCCCTGCCGCCAGATGCCAATTCTATATTGCGTCATTGGGAGCACCTTGGATTTACCGCCAGCTCGGCTTATGAAAGTCAGGCATTGATTCAGCTTAAGAATGCACATTGTGATAATAAAAGGTGTCTGAAGTGTTTTATCGGCTACAAACTTCTCAAAGCTTAGTGGATAATTTCATTGCAATGCACACTATAAATCTGTAAATTGCCGGACATGGACAAGTTACGTAATATCATTGAGCCCCGCTTTTTTGGCGTATGCGCCTACCTCGGTGAAAAATTCAACATCCCCTCGTCTCAGATACGGCTTTTTTTTATTTATAGTTCTTTTGTTACCGCAGGCTCTCCCATCATTATTTATCTATGCCTGGCTTTTGTCATCAAGCTCAAAGATTATATCAGGGGCAGACGCAGCCCCCTGTGGGATTTTTAGAGCGTTTCCCCATTCCGTAATTCTTTCTTCACAATAAGAAATCAGACTTACCTTTACGTACTATGCCCTTTTACCCCAATATGCAACGGTTAGCAGAATATGGTATCCTTGTGGGCTTACTTATGGGATGCTCAGGTATCTGGCTGCCGGGTTCTGTATATGCACAGATAAAAAATCCCGGATTTGAAAACTGGACCAATCTGCGTCCGGATGATTGGGTAACCAATAGTTGCCCGGAATGCGATCCTCCTTGGGAAACATACATAGCCCGGCAGGATAGCGATGCGTATGCCGGAAATCATAATGTTGACCTGTTAGCGAATGGTCGGCATAAGCCGTTTGTCTATCAATATGTGGAGCTGGCACAAAATCCTGTGCACCTACAGTTTTACACCAAAGTGCTTTTCCCTCCCTGCGTAAACGAAGCAGGTTTCCATGAACGCGACACCATTAAAGCGCGCATAGAGCTCTTTTCCAACGGACTTTTGGCAGATTCAGTGGTTTGGATGTATGCCGATAGTTCCTGGGGGACATATCAGCCTGTGGATATTCCTTTGCCCGCTTCAGCTATCCGATGGGATTCCTGCCGCATATATTTTGAAGGAGGTATGGTTTACGGAGGGTGTGGTGTCATCCCAGCTCCAACCAGGTTCAAGATAGATGAGGTGGCATTGATTTATCCTTCGTGCGAAGCTGCTTTTTCATACCTTAAAAATGCGGACACGGTGCAGTTCAGCGGATTCAGTAATTTGACTTCAGCAACCCGCTGGCAATGGAACTTCGGAGACGGCAATGCGGATACGGCTTCTGCTCCGGTCCATATATACGAGCAGGAAGGGTGGTATACCGTGTGCGTATATGTAGAAGGTTTGGATTCTGCCCGGCAGACGTGTTCTGCTACATTTTGTGACTCGGTGTTCATAACACGCGCATGTATTGATAGCACATTGATTTGCCGTCCGATAGGTCTTTGCTGCGATGCTCCGCTGTATATGCCGGTATGTGGTTGTGATGGAATAACCTATGATAATGTCTGCCAGGCAAGGCTCTGGTACGGGGTAACCCGTGTTACGGAGGGCAGTTGTCTGAACACGTCAGCTCCTCAACCGGATAGTTTAAAAGTTCAGATTCTGGCACGATTGCTCCATGAAAGATACCTGCAGTTGATAAGTACGAACCCCGGCAGGCTGGACATTGGGGTGTATTCCTTACTGGGTCAAAAGGTGGCTCATTACAATTTCACCGTGCCGGCAGGAGTATCTATGCTTTCTTTGGAGGCTGAAAGTATCAGATCAGGCTTATATTATCTTACATTGCTTTTTAACGGGAAACACGCTGGAACAAAAACTATCCTCATACCATAGGTTAAGTTTCAGGTTTTGTTTTTATTTAGCCGGGAAATTGCAATTTACGCATGGAAGAAAAAGTAGTCCGCATAGCCGGAGCCCAGGGTTTTTATGGCGATAGTCCGTTGGCGGCAATGCATATTGTACAAGAAAAAGCAGCCGACTATCTGATGCATGACGCCTTGGCTGAGCTCACGCTATCCATCTTGCAGAAAGATCGTCAGAAGGACCCTACGCTGGGTTATGCCCGGGATATTGAACTTCTGGCCCGAACTCTTTATCCGGCAGCCTTCTCCAGCGGAATACGTATAGTTTCTAATTCCGGAGGGTTGAATCCGCCCAGTGCGGCAGCAAGGGTTGCAGAAATACTTCGTAAGCAGGGTCTAACGGGAATTAAAATCGCATACATTACTGGAGATGACTTGCTGAGCCGTATTCCTGAGCTGCACAAGCAGGGTATTTACCTGAATCACCTGGATACGGGTGAACCCTTTTCAACCGCTGCCAATCAAATTACCCATGCAAATGTGTATATAGGAGCCAGGTCGGTGAAAGAAGCTCTTGACCGGGGAGCAGATATAATTCTGGCCGGTCGTGTTGCTGACCCCTGTCTTACGCTGGGAATCCTCGCCCATGCATTTAACTGGCCTCTTGAAGGGCAACCTTCCCAGCAGGATCTGGATAAACTCGCCTGTGGCATTACGGTAGGTCATGTGATTGAATGTGGCGGTCAGGCTTCAGGAGGAAATTCCTATGCCGAATGGCCTATGGATTACCCTATTCATAACCTTGCCTATCCCATTGCGCATGTTCGGGAAGATGGTTCGGCTATTTTCACCCGTCTGAAAAGTCAGGGAGGAAAAGTTAGCCGCAACACAATTCGCGAGCAACTGGTATATGAGATACATGATCCGGCCAATTATATCACTCCGGATGTGATTGTGGATTTAACCCATATAGAATTGAAAGAAACAGGCCCTGATGAAGTATTTTTTTCAGGAGCAAAAGGCAAGCCCCGTCCGGAAAAATTAAAGCTAGCTATTGGGCTCTTCGGAGGATATATCAGTGAGCAGTTTTTCTTCTTTTCGTGGCCCTATGCTTACGAGAAGTGCCTGAAATTTATTGATGCAGTGAAAAAAATATGGGAAAATCTGCCGCTGCAGATAGAACGTGCCGATTTTGCCATTGTAGGTGTAAACGGCATTCATCAGGGGGCTGCTCCCACTCCTTCCCGGCAATGGCTGAATGAAGCTAATGAGTTAGGAGTGCGCGTAGCCATCCGGCATGCCGATGAACGCACCGGGCGCATGGCCATGAGCGCCATTACCTGCCTTGGGCTCAACGGCCCTCCGGGATTAAACAGCATGCCCGGTTGGGGTAAAACCAATCGCGTAAAACTCAGCCTGTGGCCTACACTTGTACCACGTGAAATTGTGGAAGAAAAAGTAGAAATTATTGAAACCTGAAAGCAATGCCATGAAAAAAATCAGACTGATGGATATCGCCAGTGCCCGCTCAGGTGATAAAAATGACGTGTGTAATATCGGAGTGATGGCGCATACTCCGCAGGACTATGCCTTGTTAAAGAAATATCTGACAGCCGAATTGGTAAAACGACATTTTAACGGTCTCATCAAAGGTGAAGTAGTGCGCTACGAATGGGATTGCATTGAAGCGCTCAATTTCATATGCCATGAGGCTCTTGACGGAGGTGGCAGCAGCTCTATGCGTATGGATAACCTGGGCAAAAACTTTTCCAGTCATCTGTTGCGCCTGGAAATAGAAGTAGCTGATTAATTTTTATCCGGTTTCGGTGTCTGTATCCTTTGTTGAAATCATGTTGTACCTATGCGTAATGACGTAAAAGATTATATCCGCACCCATCAGGAACGCTTTCTCTCAGAGTTGTTCGGGTTGCTGCGTATCCCCTCTGTAAGTGCTGACTCCCGGTATAAAGCGGACGTGCGGAAAGCTGCCGAATGGGTCAAAGATCAACTGCTGGCTGCCGGGGCAGGTGAGGCAAGGCTTTACGATACTCCCGGTCACCCGGTGGTTTATGCAGAAAAAATAATATCCGATTCACTTCCTACAGTGCTTGTGTACGGACATTATGATGTGCAACCTCCTGATCCGCTTGAGTTATGGGACTCACCTCCCTTTGAACCGGTTTTAAAAAACGGTAAAATCTACGCCCGGGGCGCATGTGATGATAAGGGGCAGATGTATGTCCATATAAAGGCTTTTGAAACGCTGATGCAATTAAACCAACTACCCTGTAATGTGAAATTTATGATTGAAGGCGAAGAGGAAGTGGGTTCACAGCATCTGGGGGAATTTGTACGGCAAAACAAAGCTCTGCTTAAGGCTGATGTAATAATCATATCCGATACCTCCATGCTTTCCAATGAGCAGCCTTCCATTACCGTAGGCCTGCGTGGCCTGAGCTATGTGGAAGTGGAGTTGACCGGTCCTAACCGTGATCTGCACTCCGGAGTATATGGAGGGGCGGTGGGCAATCCTGCTAACATCTTGTGCGAGTTAATAGCTTCATTGAAAGACAAAGACCGCAAAATCACCATTCCCGGTTTTTACGATGATGTAATTGAGCTGACGCCTGAAGAAAGAAAGCAAATGGCTCAAATTCCTTTTGACGAAGAGGACTACAAAAAACACCTTGGGCTGAACGCTCTTGATGGAGAAAAAGGTTTTACTCCCTATGAACTAACCACCGTACGTCCTTCATTAGATGTCAATGGCATATGGAGCGGGTATACCGGAGAAGGAGCCAAAACCGTTTTGCCAGCCCGGGCCTTTGCCAAAATCTCTATGCGTTTGGTGCCCTATCAAGACCCGGAGAAAATAACCCGCCTTTTTAGCGAATACCTTCTGGCAATAGCTCCCCCATCGGTGACCGTGCGCATTTCCCCGCATCATGGGGGCAAACCGGTACTGGTGCCCACGCATTCGCGGGCATATCACGCTGCCGAGCTGGCCTATGAAAAAAGTTTTGGCAAAAAGCCACTGCCGGTGCGTAGTGGTGGCAGTATTCCTATTGTAGCTCTTTTTGAAGAAACGTTAGGACTCACCTCCCTGTTATTGGGATTTGGTTTGGATACCGATGCCATCCATTCTCCCAATGAGCACTTCGGAGTCTTTAACTTTCTCAAAGGGATAGAAACCATTTGCTACTTTTATCAAAACTACCGGCATCTGTAAGCAGCCCCGTCAGTATGGTTTCAGAAAATCCACTTGTATCCTGAAGCTGTCCGGCTCCATAAATTTTATTTGCTGACGTCCCTGTACCGAATAGCCTTGGTCCCGCACATAATTGAGTTGTTGATAAAGCGTGTAAAGAACATTGGATGTACGGATAAGGGCCGACACACGTACCGGATTTACGCTATCAAAATGCACCGTCAGCGTGCGGGTGGGCAGGGAGCTATCCAGTGCCGTGTAATGGACACTGAACGATGATGCCGAGAAAGTGGTATCCGTGCGGTAGCTGCCTAAGTATGCTTTTTTATTGATATCAGCTTCGCGGAAAGGGGCCAGTTCCTGACGCCAGTTGCGGATTTTAAGAGTTTTTTCTTCAGACTCTCCATTCATGACCACTGTTTTGTGCACGGGAATGCCAAGAGAATCCAGTCTGGTTGCTTCCTGATGGATAAAATGCACCAGATTAAAATATTCAGCTTGGTTTTCCCTTACTTCATGACGAGTGCATCCGGCAAAAAACAAAAAAAGTAATACCCCCTTTTTCATTTAAAAAGTTTCGTGACTGCTTACCCGGCCCCCTTTCTCCAAAAAGGAAGAAAATAACTGTAAACCTGGACACATTCCTGATTGTGGATAATTTTGCTAAATTATGCGAATGGAAATTGAAAACTTTAACTTTTCGTTTCACTACACCTGGGATGGCATGGTTTTCGCCTCCTTACTGTAAAATGGATTGAGTGATGATGCTAAAACTTGTTTGTTTAATAGGATTCCTGTCCTTCCCGGGAGCAGGGCATATATTGCTGAATTCCGAGCTGGAAAAAATCGCCCTGGCAATACAAACCGGAAATTCCAGAGAACTGGCAAGATATCTGGACAACTCCGTAGAGATCACCATTTATGAAAAGGAAGAAACCTATAGCAAAGTACAGGCAGAGATGGTACTGAAAGATTTTTTTACCCGCAACAAGCCCCTTTCTTTTAAAATAATTCATAACGGCAGCTCAAATCAGGGGGCACAGTATGCCATAGGCACCCTGACTACAGATAAGGGCACCTTTCGCACTTACCTTTACCTGAAATTAAAGGGGCAGAGTCTTTTGATTCAGGAGATACGTTTTGAACGGGATTAAGCGGCATTCCTGCACGTGGAAATAGAACACTTTATACGGGCTGCTATTGAGGAAGACATAGGAGCAGGTGATCATACTTCCTTAGCCTGTATTCCAGAGGCGCGGCTTAGCAAAGCCGAAATAATAGCCCGAGGCAATGGAGTGATTGCCGGCATTGAAATAGCCCGTAAGGTTTTTGAAATTATTGACCCTGATTTGGCCGTGGAACCTGTATTCAGGGATGGCGATATGGTTGAACGGGAAGACATGGTCATGCTTATCCGGGGAAGAGCCCGCTCCATTTTAAAAGCCGAACGGGTGGTGCTCAACTTCATGCAGCGTATGAGCGGCATTTCCACCCTCACAAGAAAATATGTAAAAGCGGTAGAAGGGTTTCCGGTAAAAATTCTGGATACCCGCAAGACTACCCCCCTTTTTCGGGAGTTTGAAAAGCTTGCCGTTAAAATTGGAGGAGGTGAAAATCATCGCATGGGGCTGTACGATATGATTATGATAAAGGATAATCATATCGCTTACGCAGGTGGAATAAAGCCGGCTATACAGGCAGTTCGCCACTATCTGGAAGCCAATAATCTTTCCCTGAAAATTGAAATTGAAACGTCCTCCCTTGAAGAAGTGCAGGAAGTAATTGCAACAGGTGGTGTGCACCGCATTATGCTGGATAACTTTAAAATTCCGGTTGTCAAAAAGGCCGTTAAACTCATCAATAAATCTTGTGAAATTGAGGTTTCCGGAGGTATTACACTGGAATCCGTTCGCGATTACGCAGCCTGTGGAGTAGACTACATCTCTGTCGGTGCTCTTACGCATTCCTATAAAAGCCTTGATCTGAGTCTGGAGGCAATATGAGTACATCTCAGCTGCTATTTTTTGTATATCCGGGGCAATCTGTGCCGGTTTTTGCACCAGCCGGATTCCTGTTCCGGGGTTTTTGATGCTTGCCGATTGATGAATCAGAAAAAAAGAATCCTCTTTATTATCAATCCGATTTCCGGCATTCGCAGACGGCAGAAACAGCGCCTGCCTGAGCTGATTGTACAATATCTTGACCGTACCAAATACACCTTTGCAATCCGATATACTGAATATGCAGGTCATGCTACCGAGCTGGCAAGAGAAGCGGTGCACAACGGGGTGGATGTAGTGGTTGCAGTAGGGGGCGATGGCTCGGTGAATGAAATCGGTCAATGCCTGGTTCATACAAATACCGCTCTGGCGATTTTGCCTTTTGGTTCCGGCAACGGACTAGCCCGCCATCTGGGTATTCCGCTGAATGCCCTACAGGCGCTGCAGGTTATCAATCAGGGGAAAGTGAAGAACATTGATGTTGGCGAATTTGCCCCTGGAAAATATTTCTTTAGCAATGTGGGCGTAGGCTTTGCCGTAACGGTAGTCAAATGGTTTGAACACCATAAAGTAAGAGGCTTTTTATCTTATGTTGTTGCCGTAGTGCGGGCCTTTACCAATAGCCAGCCGTTGAGGTTAAAACTGGCCGTAGATGAAAAGATAATGGACAAAGAGGTAACTCTTTTGAATGTATGCAACTCCAATCAATACGGCTATAACGTAGGCCTTGCACCGGATGCACGCCTGGATGACGGATTGCTGGATGTGGTAGTGCTAAATAAATTTTCTCGCTGGCGCTTTCCATGGTATGCCATCTGCATTCTCCTGAAAAAAACAGCATGGGTGCCGCACTATGAGCTGTATTTGGTAAAAGATTGTAGGGTTTTGAATGAAGACAAGCAATACTGGACTCTGCAGGTAGACGGAGAACTGGAAAAATTCCGCTATGACTGGGAGGTGAAAGTGCTGCAGGGAGCTCTGCGCGTGATGGTGCCCTGAATTAAAAGGTATAATCCATCAGCCCCCTAATGACCAGAATCCCTGCTATCCGGTTTTGTAAGGCTGTTTTGAGATGCAAAGGCGGGAATCAGGTGTTTCCGCAGCTGTGTTGACCTGCGTCAGCAGGCAATGTCCTAATTTTAAGATGTATTTCTGAACAAAAAACAGATGAAAAAGAAAAAGGTATTGGTAGCCATGAGTGGTGGCATTGACAGTACGGTGGCAGCCGTATTGCTTAACAAGCAAGGCTATGAGGTGATTGGAGTAACCATGAAAACCTGGGATTATGCCCATTCCGGGGGTACCCGTAAAGAAACCGGATGCTGCAGCCTGGATTCCATCAACGATGCCCGACAGGTTGCCGTGGATATGGGATTCCCGCATTACATCATTGACATACGAAGCGAATTCGGAGAATACGTGATTGACAATTTCGTGGAAGAATACCTGGCAGGTCGTACTCCCAACCCCTGCATTTTATGCAATACCCATATCAAGTGGGAAGCGCTGCTGCGCAGAGCCGATGCCCTTCATTGTGACTACATAGCCACAGGACACTACGCGCGCTTGCGATATGAAAACGGCCGGTTTGTGATTGCCCGCGGCCTTGACCGCAGAAAGGATCAGTCCTATGTGCTATGGGGTGTAAGCCAGCAATGTCTCAGCCGCACAATTTTCCCTCTGGCGGACTATGATAAGACGCAGATACGCAAAATGGCTGAAGATTGGGGGTATACGGCTCTTGCCCGAAAACCTGAAAGCTATGAAATCTGCTTTGTACCCGATAATGACTACAGGGGCTTCCTGAAAAGAAAAGTGAAAAACCTTGAGGAAAACGTTCGGGGAGGAAAATTCGTAAACAGAGAAGGTAAAGTGCTCGGTACACATCAGGGTTATCCTTTTTACACAATCGGACAGAGGAGAGGATTGGGTGTTGCAACGGGACAACCGATGTATGTGACCGGGATTATTCCCGAAACCAATACGGTTGTGCTGGGAAATGAAGATGAACTGAAGCACCGGGCAATGTATGTAGGCAACCTGAATATGATTAAGTATAGCAACTTTACCGATGGCATGGAACTACTCACAACAGTCCGCTATAACGATAAAGGCACCATGGCAAGGGTATATAATGAAAGAGATGGGAAACGGGTGCGGGTGGAATTTCAAAAGCCCGTAAGAGCAATTACTCCGGGCCAATCGGCTGTTTTTTATGAAGGAGACGATGTAGTGGGAGGGGGTATCATCCAGCAAGTGTTTGATTGAAAAGTTAAACCTTAAATCAAAAACCGCGTGTTGTTTAAGCAAATCCAATCAAGGTATTCTGTCCTGCAATGGCGGTTGCAGGGAATACTGCTGTTCAGTATATTTATTTTGTCGGCTTGCGAAAAAAACGATCAAACTTTTCAGATAGATTATAAGTATTCCTACTTTCCTATCCGGCAGGGGCACTATGTTGTTTATGATGTAGATTCCATTGTGTACAACGACAACACGGGCACCGTTGATTCTTTTCATTATCAGAAGAAGCATGTTATTGATTCTATGTTTACAGATAATGAGGGCCGAGAAGCCTACCGGCTTGTGCGTTATCAGCGTGAGAATGCTTCGCAGCAATGGCAATTAACTGATGTATGGTATTTCGTACGCACCTCATCAGCCCTGGAGATGGTGGAAGAAAATCAACGCTTTGTTAAGCTGGTGTTCCCTCCCAAAACCGGATTATCGTGGAATGGGAATAAATACATCACGCAGACGGATAACTGGTGGTTCTGGAAGCCTGTACCTTGGGAATACCAAATCACAGAGCTGGATGTTCCGGCATCTTTTGGCTTGCTGCAATTTGATTCTACGCTTACCGTTGTACAACAGGACAAGGAATCGCTGATTCAAAAAGTAAAATCTGTGGAGCAGTATGCCAAAAACGTGGGGCTTGTCTACAAATACTTCCTTGCCCTGGATAAAAGCAAAGGGGATATCAGTCGCCCATGGACGGAGCCTGATTTTGGATTTATTTTCACCATGCAGATTGTAGAATACGGAATGGAATAAACTTCATGTCACGTTTGTTTATCCTCATTACGACAGGAATAGGGTTATACATCAGCCATACCACCTATGCCCAATTGCCGGCTGATTCGGTTATCTATCATAAATACTGGATTCAGTTTTCAGATAAAAACAACTCTCCGTTTTCTCTTCAACACCCCGAAGCCTTCTTGTCTCAGCGTGCTATAGAGCGCAGGAACAGGCAGGGCATTCATCTGGACTCTACCGATCTGCCTGTTTCACCATTTTATGTAGATAGCGTGCTGTCAACCGGGGTACGGTTGCTGTTGAAATCAAAGTGGCTCAATGGCGTTGCCGTGGAAACTACTGACACCGCAGCGCTTCGAAAGATTGCTGCCATGCCTTTCGTGAAAGAGATTTTACCGGCAGCAGCCTATACCTATCAGGACACCAGTGATACGTCTGGCATTGAGTCCATTCGGTATATAGCTTCTCCGGTAAGAATTCCCAACCTTTTGTTTGATGAAGAGTTATATGGTTCCTCATTTAATCAGATTCATCTGGTGCATGGTGAATATCTGCATGAGCAGGGGTTTAGGGGAGAAGGAATGCTTATAGCCGTGCTGGATGCCGGATTTTACCGGGCAGACTCTTTGTCGGCCTTTGACAGTCTTTGGCTCAACAACAGGGTGGTGGCGGTACGGGATTTTGTATCAGGGTTAGATGATAGCATTTACCGTGAGAGCACCCATGGCATGTCTGTGTTGTCCATCATGAGCGGTAATCTGCCCGGACAGATGTACGGAACAGCTCCGGCCGCCTCCTACCTTCTGGTGCGCACGGAAGATGCCCGCACTGAATACCGGATTGAAGAATACAACTGGGCGGCAGGAGCCGAGTTTGCTGACAGCCTGGGTGCTGATGTCATCAACTCCTCATTAGGCTATACCCGTTTTGATGATCCCCAAATGCATTATACCTATGCAGACATGAATGGGGAAACGGCAATTGTGAGTCGTGCTGCGCATATGGCGGCATCCAAGGGCATGATAGTAGTTACCAGTGCCGGCAACCAGGGTAATGGATCGTGGAAATACATCAGTGCTCCGGCTGATGCAGCCGACATTCTCTCCGTAGGAGCACTGGACACGCAGGGCCAATATGTGAGTTTCAGCTCAAGGGGGCCTACTGCTGATGGAAGAGTAAAACCAGATGTTGCAGCTCAGGGGAAAGACGTGGTGCATGTGAGCTACAGTGGCATGCTGAGCACGGGCAATGGCACTTCTTTCGCATCCCCCATCATTGCCGGTCTTGCAGCTTGTCTGTGGCAGGCTTTTCCGGAAAAAACAGCCATGCAGATGATAGGGCAAATCATTCAGAGCTGCTCTTCGGTGGCATTTCCGAATGATTCAGTGGGCAATGGTATTCCTGATTTCAGGCTTGCGTTTTTAAAGCTATTGGAAGAAAAAGGCCCAATCTATTACAGGGAATATTCACCGGTAGCTTTCCCGAATCCATTTTCCGATGAACTCCATATTATGGTTTTTACACCGGCTGCCGGCACCTGCTTTGTGGAAATCAGCGATGCCATGGGCAGGGTAGTTGCCCGCCAGCAGCGTTTGGTGCGGGAGTTGCGCTTCCATCAGTTTGATTTTAACGGATTGCACGCTCTGCAGTCAGGAATTTACCTTTGTCGGATTGGTAACGGAAAGGACGTCAAAACGCTGCGTCTTCTAAAATTTTAATGGATTTTATAGCATCTTAGGCTCCTGAATTGCATTCAGAGCTTTTCCCGTCATGCTGTTGGCAGCTATTTATACGGCTTTGTTTACCATACTGATCTGGAAATTGCCTTTTTTCAGAGGACAGATCTCCCGAAAAACAATCACGGCCGTGTTTCTGCTTAAAGTGATGATTGGCTTATTGTACAGCTACATTTATGTGAAGCACTATGGCGGGGGAGATACGCACTTCTACTTCCGTGATTCGGCATACATCGTGCAAACGTTACCGGAATCACCGGGTAAATATCTCTATCTGACATTGGGCCCCAACGGTGGCAAAATACCCGAATGTATTAAGCCACAAGTAAAGGCCATGGGATACTGGGGAAACACCAGCGGCTATATGGTGGTCAGGTTTAATGCATTAGTCCGTTTGTTTTCATTCGGAGAGTTTTATGTGCATGCCGTTTTCATGGCGTTTGTTTCATTGGTGGGTTTAATCTGGCTCCATCGCGCTGCAGCCCTTTTGATTGGTAATTCAACTTTGCTTGTGCTGGTGGTATTTTTTATCCCATCGGTGCTGTTCTGGGGATCAGGTGTACATAAGGAAGGTCTGCTGCTGTTTAGTCTGGGAATGTTTTTTTGGGGCACAGCCGGTCTGGTGACCTACTGGCGTGCGGTTTTTTTGATTTTGATGCTTACGGGAGCCTTTCTTACCTATTGCATACGCGACTTTGTATTGCTGCTGCTGTTACCCGGCTGGGTGGTCTTTTTATTTGCCGGCAGGCGAAAAGCTGGCAGCACAATGATTTTGCTCAGTTATCTTTTCTTTTTTCTGCTGACATTTTCCCTTCCTCTTTTTGGCACTCGCAACTTTCTGGAAATGATGGCATGGAAACAGGATCAGTTTCAAACCATCGGTGGCGGGAACACTTACATTCCGGTGCCTGCATTTCATCCGGATTGGACTGTATTGTTCAAGAATTTGCCGGCTGCTCTGCGCAACAGTCTGCTGGGGCCTTTTTTCATACCTGTACATCATCTGTATCAGCTGGCAGTGGTTGTAGAAAATGCTTTGCTTATTGGCGGCATGATGGTTATTCCGTTTTTCAGAAAATTAAAGGTTTCGCCCTTCGGGCTATGGACGGGGATATTTGCCTGTTGCTTGCTGCTGCTCATCGGGTATATTGTGCCCAATGTAGGGGCCATTGTGCGATATCGCAGTATAGTGCTTCCTTTTTTGCTGCTGCCATGGTGTCCTATAAGCCGGAAATAAAACAGGTTATTTCACCCGCATGATCCAGACCACGGTCATGTTGCCGGGATAGGTTTCCAAGCCTCTGTTGCGCATCCGCAGCCCATAATACAGCCAATATCGGTTATCCATCTTTGTCTTCAAAACACAACTAAGTGCCATCCAGAGGCAGGGGGTAGGTGCTGCAGCAGCTCTGAAAGCTTGTTTCGTAGTCAAAATCCTTCAACGTATTGGTTTGATCAGCAGAAATAATACCGCTTACAGAGAAGCCGCGCAGGAACAGACCTGCAGATGAGAGAGAGCCGGCTTCAGTAGTGAAGGTTGCATTTAGAGCTGGCAAAGTAAGACCGTCATAAGGCGATTCCGGATCGTTAAGTACCTGACCGTTGCATTCAACCCATCCCCAGGGTAAGGATGGGGTTCCGGTCATGGATTTATGAAATGCTTGAATGGTCCCGATAGGTACTGCACCTACCTCCAGCCACCGTTGCCCGTTGTAATACATTTTTACACCTGCAGTAATATCAAAGACTTCCAGTCCCGTAGCCGGTATGCTGATAGCAAGGCGTTGAGAGGAGGTCATGCGGGGAATCAGTAGTCCGGCATTTGCTGAGCTGATATCCAGGATAGCGCTCGGATGAGGTGCAGGTGTCCCTATACCGATATGGCCGTGTTACCATTATACATATCGTTGCCGGCAATGATCCAGTCAGAATCCGTGCCCGGAGTGGATAGAATAACGCTATTACCTCCTGAAATAAGCAGAGTATTTCCCAGCAGAAATAATTGCTGTAATTCATTCGTAGGATCAGAATCTGCATCATTTACTCCATCCTGCAGCGGGCTCAGGTCAACAGTATTTCCGTTTTCTATGGATAAAAGCGTACCTGTAAGGGTTAGTTGCTGATTATCATCACTGGTTGGGAGCTGAATGAAATTGCCTTTGCTGATAAACAAAGTATCCCCTGAGATGCTCAATGTTTATAGCTCATCGGTTGAATCCTCAACCGCACCGGAGGCATTCAGAGCCGAACCGGCAAAGAAGGCATAGGGTACTGAGAGGAGCTCTGAAATACCCATCGGTGCGTAATTACTACCCCCTGCAGGGTCCAGCTCTACCTTGAGCCATTTTTTACCGGTTGCCCAGGATATGGCGGTGAAGTCACCCATAAGGGATAAGCCTCTGCCTATTTCAATGCTGAAAAGTCCATAGGCATTGGTGCCCTCTTTATGTATTTCAGAGTAAACAGACTGTCCCCCTGCGGCACTGTCCAAAATACTTACCCGGATGCTGATTTGCTGATTGGTGAGGATATCTCCGGATTCATTGCGTGCTACAGCCTGATATTTTATTCCTTGAGGTATCTGGGCTGTCACCCAGCCGGCAATGAACATCCACCAGGCAATTAAAACAGGTTTCATGGCTAAGACTTTTTTAAAAAGGTAAAAATTTCTAAGGTTAAAATAAGAATAAACCTAAAAAAAGCGGGGGCTAAAATGACACAAGGCGGCTTTTACACCGCCTTGCGCCAAAATTTTTCACGTGATGCCTGGTTAAAGCAATAAGATTTTACGGAGCTGGAATGCAAAAGTTTCGGAATCGGTGTCAGAAGTTTCCATGGGCTACTTTCAGGGCGATAATAACTTCAGGTGCGGATGTCAGTTTGGCTTGTTCCAGCGTCTGCTGAACCGATGATTTGCTTAGATGACGATCCATGGCGCGGAAATCTTCTGCAGTAAAAGCCATAGCTATCTCGTTGGGATGATTGCGTTTGCGGGCTATGGTTACGAGAGCCAGTCCGTCATGCTTTCGTTCTTCTTCAAGGAGATCAAAGGCATTTTTAAAGGCTGTATAATCCTGCGTTTTGTATATGACGAAAAACCGCAGGTCCGTGGCGCGGGCAATTCTATCATCGTTAAATACTGGTTCATAGAAATTGATTTCCGGGGTGTCAGTTACCCCTGCAGCCCGTAGGGCGGCCTGTTGGGCTTCTGAGTACAGGAAGGCCTCTGCTTTTTCAATACTTGAGGCCTGCAGCGATATCATGACATATAGTGTATCGGTCAGACTTCTGAATATTTCCGGATCGGACAGCTGATAGGTTTTTCTGAGAGAGTCATTGGATTTGAAGACCTGCAGCCACCTGCCGAAATCATTCACGTGATGAGAAATAACGAATAGAAGAGAATTTGCAGGCTGTGTACCTTCAGAGTGCGAAGTGGATAGCTGACGGTTATGTTGGTTTGACCGGTGGGACTGGTGGCAGGAAAAAAGACTGGATATCACAATCAGTAAGCATACCTTTAACGTGCTTCGGAGCATTCTGTAAGTTTAAGGTACGTGATGTTTACGTTCCGCGAGGAACTTTTAGTTTTCAGAAGATTTTCTTTTTCAAGCTGAAGCGGAAGTTGTCAGCCTGCTTTTTACCAGCTCAAATGTGCCGAAAAACACCCCTATAAAAAACAAGTCTCCAACGAGGGTATAACGAAAAAATGGTATGGCAGCCGTATAGCAGGTAATAAGTCCTTCCACGGTGGCAGGGTAACCTCCGCTTATCCACACACCAAAATTGGAGACCAGAAAAAAGACAACCGAAGAAGCAAGACCAGCCGCAAACACATTGACGAGCTTTAAGCGACTTTGGAGAAGAATTCCGATAAAGACCACCAGGAAGAAACTCAGATATACATACGGCATGGCAGGATAGAATCCGCTGTAGGCACGCCAGCCAAGCTGATATGCCGCTTCCAGGAGCAAATCGGTAATAAGCATAACGCTAAGCGGCAGGATAAATGCGATCTTTTTGTTGCGCAGATAGGTCCCGGCAAACAACGCCATAGCCGTTACCGGAGCAATGTTGGGTATGTCAATTAAGGCAAGCCGTAAAGCCCCAGCAGCCAGAATAAAGAAGGCAGCTGCAGCTAGAACGGATGTTGATGATGAAAATTCCTTCCGCATAACATTTCCTTTTAGCAGGCGTAAAAATAACAAACTCTTTTTAGTCAGAAGGACTGGGGTAGAAGATTACCATTTAAGCGGTGTAAATAATTTCCTGTTTTAAGCATTTAGTCAGCAAAATGCTGGAAATTAAATTGATTTTGGAATTAGATTTGCGCAGCTTCCGTTAGAAATGTAATAGATGACAGGTAAATGCTGGATACGCTGATAAAATACGCTGCAGTTTATCTTTCCAGTATGATAAAGTTCGTGTTCGGCCCTATAACCGGGCTGGCACAGGATTTGTCATTCTGGGAGACCGCTCTCTTTACGGTGCTGGGTATGATGACGGCAGTGCTGATCATCACCCTTTTGGGAAGCAAAGCGCGCGCTTGGTTAATTACCAGGCTTAAATTGGAACATCGTTTTACAAAAAAGAGTGAGCGGCTTAAAGAGATATGGAGTAAATATGGCATTCCGGGAATTGCCTTTATCACTCCCTTACTGCTCACTCCCATAGGAGGCTCGGTGCTGGCAATTATGTTAGGGGGGTCAAGAAAGAAAATTATCAAGTATATGTTTTTAAGCGCTGTGTTATGGGCATTCACTATTTCTTTTGTATTTGACCGCCTTGGAGCTGCAGTATTTGGTTTCTAAGCTTTTTAAAGCAATCTATCGCCTTTCAGGCAATCGTTGCAAGTCTTCCGGAGTGTCCACAGCAAAAGTTTCCCTTGTGGTTTCTCTTACATAAATCGCAAATCCGTTTTCCAGCCAACGCAACTGTTCCAATGATTCGGCCTGCTCAAGGGGCGAAGGAGGTAGTTTGACGATCTGCAATAAGATTTCTTTACGGTATCCGTATATGCCAATATGTTTATAAAAGGTATTGTGCAGAATAGAGCTATGATCCGAACGGGGAAAAACAGCAGGAATGGGGGCTCGGCTGAAGTATAATGCCTTCTGGTTTTTGTCGGTGACGATTTTCACCACATGAGGGCTCAGATATTCCTCCGTGGTGTGAATTTTTTTTACAAGGGTAGCAATAGGGGCCTGCTGATCTTTCAGGCAGGAAGCAACCAGGTGTATCTGATCTGGTTCAATAAAGGGTTCATCTCCCTGAATGTTTATCACTGCATCAAAGGAATCGCCCAGGAGCTGACAAGCTTCAGCGCAGCGTTCCGTTCCATTACGGTGTTCTTTACGGGTCATTATGACCTTTCCCCCAAACTGCCTTACATGGTGAAAAATGCGCTCATCATCCGTAGCGACAACTATCTTTCCGGGTAGAGCGCAGACAGCCTGTTCATACACGCGTTGGATCATGCTTTTACCCCCTATATCTGCAAGGGGTTTGCCGGGAAAGCGGGAGGAGGCATATCGGGCGGGGATGATTCCAACTATATTCAACGGCTCACGATATTTAAGCTAAAATTACCAAAAGCTGGCGCTACCATGTAAATTAACAGGTTGCACATTTATGCAGGAAAAAAAACACTTCAGCTATCGTAACTGGGCAGGCAATGTTCGTTTTACAGCAGCAAAATTCTTTCAACCGGAAAGTGAGCAGGATATCATTGCCATTGTGAAGGAGGCCGCTTTTTCGGGGAGTACCATCCGGGTTGTTGGGGCGGGGCACTCCTGGTCCCCGCTGGTATGTGCCAGTGATTATCTGATTAATCTGGATCGTTACAACCGCGTATTGCACGTCAATCACCAAAATTATGAGGTGAAAGTGCAGGCCGGCATTCGTATAAAGGAGTTGAACCGTATACTGGAACTCAACGGAATGGCATTATGTAATCTGGGGTCCATATCCGAGCAAAGTATTGCCGGAGCAATATCTACCGGTACACATGGCACGGGTATTCAGTTTGGTTGTCTGGCAACACAGGTGATCGGATTGCGCCTTATACTTTGTGATGGAAGGGTGTTGGAGCTCTCTGAGAACGACCCCAGAATGGATGCCTGCAGAGTAAGTTTGGGGTGTTTGGGCATTATCTCTGAAGTAGCGTTGCGGTGTTGTCCGGTTTTTCAGCTTGCGGAACAGGCATATCCACTGCCGTTCAATGAGGCATTGCAGTTGTTACCTGACTTGATCAGAAGTACCGATCATTTAAAATTGTGGTGGTTTCCCCATGTAGACCAGATACAGATTTATCGCTATCAGCGAACCCATAAAAAGGCTATGCCTCCTGTTCTGATAGTGAGATGGTTCAATGATTACTTTCTGGCTGCATTTGTGTTTCGCCTGTTTCTGGGAACTGGGAAACTGGTGCCTTCTCTGGTTCCGTTGATTAACCGGGTGGTTTGTTTTCTGCACTTTAAAAAGAGGATGCGCACAGACAAAAGCTACCGTATGTTTAATGTGCCCATGCCCCCTCCGCACAGGGAAAGCGAATATGCCATCAGGGTGGAAGATGCCATACCGGCATTACAAGCACTTCGGAACTGTATTGACCAGAGCGGCTGGATGATCAATTTCATTGTAGAGGCAAGGTTTGTAAAGGGCGATAATATCTGGCTCAGCCCGGCTTATGGGAGAGATAGCTGTTTTATCGGAGCCTATCAGTATAATCTTTCTTCGTGGTCAGCATACAAGGAAGCTTTTGAATCATTGATGAAAAAATATGGGGGGCGTCCCCACTGGGGAAAAGAGTTTTCCGTGGATCAGAGCTATCTTCAAGAGGCTTATCCCCGGTTTGATTCTTTCAGGAAGCTTCTACGAGAACTGGATCCTGAGGGCATGTTTCAGAATGCATTTACCCGAAAAATTTTTCAGGAAGAATAAATAAAAAAAGCGTCCCGCAGGACGCTTTTTTTATCCAGGTAGCTATCCTGCCCGCTTAAGATGAGGCTTTAACAGCATGTTCGGCCAGATAAGCCGCTACTCCCTCGTGTGTGGGCTTGAGACCTTGTTTGCCTTCTTCCCAGTTGGCCGGGCAAACTTCACCTTTGGTTTCAACAAATTGCAGAGCCTTTACCATTCTGAGAGCTTCTTCTACACTCCGTCCAAGGGGTAAATCATTAACGATTTCATGGCGGACAATTCCCTTTTTGTCTATGAGGAAAAGCCCACGATAGGCAACCGGATTGCCAATGAACACGGCATTACCCTCCTCATCTGCATCATATTCACCGGCTAAAACCCCGTAGTTCATAGATATGGTTTTTGACAGGTCAGATACCAGGGGATAGGTCACACCTTCTATACCTCCCTTCTCTACGGGCGTATTCAGCCATGCCCAGTGCGACTGATGGGAATCCACCGAACATCCTACCACCTGCACTCCCAGCTTTTCAAAGTCAGAAAGCCTTTCCTGAAAGGCAAGGATTTCCGTTGGACAAACAAAAGTAAAATCAAGCGGATAAAAGAAAAAGATCACATAGTTTTTCCCTACATATTGCTCCAGGGAAAAGTTATCTACAATTTCACCGCCATTTACTACTGCGGTAGCTTTAAATGCAGGTGCTTTTTTACCAACTAAAGACATAGTCGTTGAAAAAATTTTTAAGGTTAAAAAATAAGATTGCCGCTTTCGGATGTTTCCGATGGTAAAACCACCTGAAAGCGGCTGCAAATTTAGCTAAAACAAAAAATCCAATCAGGACATCGCTTTTTAAATTTCTGGTAAATTTTGGAGGAGCATACTCATAAACGCTTGTTAGAGGTGATATAAGAAGCAAACGGAGTAAGTGTGCATAAAATGTGCTTAACTTTTTTATGGATTAAGAGGTTTTAAAACTTTTTAATGGTAAATTAATAATGTATAATGATTTAAGAGGTTAACATTGCAGGTATCAGAAGGAAGCCAATTATGCATGTCTATATCATCATATCGGAGCGGGACGGTATCTACGAATTTCAGGGCTTCTGCCTAAGTGAAGAAGAAGTGGAGCGTAAAAAGAAAGGGGTGCATCATCCCATTGTGCTGAGAGAAGAAGTGGATGAGAAGCAGCTGCTGTTTGATGAAATATACGTGGCAGGAGCCTATGACCTGAGTCCTGAGCATCCTGACTACCGGGGCATCTATTATTCCCTTGAGCAAGCCCGGGAGGCCGCGGGCAATCCAAGCTTCATTTACGCATTAACCCTTCCGGTTAAGGCGGGCCTGCAGGAGGCGCATTGCTGAATGTTAGAGGTAGGCTTTGTCCTTGCTGCCTTTCCTTATCTTTTTTTCCTGCTGGCGTTTTACAATTCCAATCAGAAAGTTCTTAAAGGGTGGAGTGTCTTTCAAACGGGGATTATCCCCTTTCTTTTTAAAGCGATCAAAGAAATATTTTGTGGCAATAACAGCAAAAGCTGCACAGGAATTGTGATCCAGGTAGGTACTGATATTTTTCAGCTTCACCTGCCGGGCACCCAGTGATGTCATATCCAGATAGGCTACAACAGAGTTTTTATAATTTACTTCTCTGTCTCCCTCGCAGTAACAAAGCTGAACCGGGGCTTCCGGTTTCCAGCAGGTGAGATTGTTTTCCTCCAGGCACTGCCTGAAGCGAAAGTTCGGATCATTCAGATAAGCTTCAACCCACTTTTCCTTTATCACATCTTTGGGCACTTTGGGCATTAGCTTGTCTAATTCGTACAAGGTTTTCTTTGCATTGTTTTCAAAAAAATGCGGCAGCAGGGTATCAAAAGGTTCTTTGAATATGGAATAAGGATTGTCTGTTTCAATAATTTTATAGGCTTCCTGGTATGACAGCAACAGATAGGGTAGATAGAAAGGCCGAGGGTATTCCTGAAACATGTACTTTTCCTGTTCACCGGTCATGTCGTATGCTCCGGACATGGGTGAGGAGGCCGTCACCTGAAAGCGTGGGTCATTCAGTTCCTGCAGGTATTTGTGGGCAGCCATAGCGGCATGGCCACCCTGTGAATAGCCTGTGATAAACAGCTGCCCATTATGTTTTATACCCAGAATCTGGTTGAGTTCCTCAGCGGCATAAAGCATGTAAATAAAAGCGTGTGCTTCTGACCAGGCATGCTGATAAAGGTGCTTGCCATCGCCTTTACCAATACCATAGTAGTCAGGATAAAAGGTAGCATAGCCGTCAGTGGCAAACATAAGGCAAAGTACTTGCTGAGCATTGTTGTCACTTATTTCACGCTCTTTATGGATCTGAGTGCCGTGACCATACATCATGTAGGGGAGAGGACGATCCACTTTGGGGATAAAATAAATGCCGGAGGCGTTGCGCCAGGTGCTGTCAATCCATTGTACCTTGTAAATAATTTCATAGATATCTACATCATGCCTTATCGGCATAATAAATCGGGGTATTTTCTTTTCTTTCCACAATTGCTTAAGGCTTTCTTTTGTGTACGTTTGAACATGTGAATAGCTGACCAGATAAGATGAAGGGGTAGAGGCAGTTAGGGAATTAATAAAAAAGAGTAATCCGAGGATAGTAAACAAGTGCCGCATTTTCAGGGAAATTTTTTCAAAAAGAGACGTCAAAATTAATGGAAGATTGTAACAGGCATCCGTATTTTTCAAGGTTTTAACATTTTTGTATGTAAGTCTTATCCTGTCATCATCCTGATGACACGTGATGCTTTATTTCATACAAATGTGCTCCCGGATAAATGCCGTTCGCCAGATAAATAAACAATATCCGATGAAGGCGCTTCTTTCTGTTTTGAGGATAGTACCATGTGTTAGGATGTTAAATCACAAGAAGCCCTTGATGGACTATGGTTTCAGGATGTCGGGCTTGCCGTTGAGGTGGCCGTGAAAGAGCATAAGCCGATAGGGAACGTGGGTACGATCACACTGCAGCTTCGGTCTTGAACTCGGAATTGAAGTGAAATCTCAACTCGGGCCAGTCTTCTTGAACAATCTTAAGCATCCAGGCAGTTTCAGCCATGAACACGAGATGCTCATCCTTGTCGTAGTAAATAAAATCAGCTTTCTGGCGGATAAACTCTTTCAGGCGAGCTTCATTATCGGATGTTATCCAGCACGCCTTAAAAAGATTCAAGGGCCGGTATGTGCAGGATGCCTTATATTCATGTAAAAGCCTGTGCTGAATCACATCAAACTGAAGTTCACCTACAGTTCCAATTACTTTTTTGCTGCTATGCAGATGGGTAAAAAGCTGAGCCACCCCTTCTTCGGTAAGCTGGCGTATGCCTTTTTCCAGTTGTTTTGTCTTAAGCGGGTTGGTATTAATCACTTCGCGGAAAATTTCAGGCGAAAAGCTTGGTATCCCCTTAAATTGCAGTATTTCACCTTCGGTTAAAGTGTCTCCGATCTTAAAATTACCGGTGTCATAAAGTCCGATGACGTCACCCGGATAGGCTTCCTCCACGATATTTTTTGTTGCAGCGAGAAAAGAGGCTGGACTACTGAAACGCAGTTGTTTTTTTAAGCGGGTATGAAAGAAAAATTTGTTACGTTCAAATTTGCCCGAGCAGATTCGGAGAAAGGCAATGCGATCGCGGTGGAGCGGATCTATATTGGCGTGAATTTTAAAAACAAAGCCTGTAAACTTATCTTCTTCGGGAAACACTGTCCGCTCGGTAGTTTCCCGGGGTCGCGGGGGAGGAGCAATTGTAATGAAGGTGTCCAAAAGTTCTTTAACGCCAAAATTATTGATGGCGCTACCAAAAAAAACCGGAGCGACAGAACCTTTTAAATAATCCTTGGGATTGAATGGATCATAAACACCTTCAATAAGGGCTACATCTTCGCGGAGTTTTTGGGCGTCATCTACCCCAATCTGTTGATCCAGAATCGCATCTTCCAGATTGCGAATGGTCAGGATGTCGGTTTCTACTTTCTGACTGCCCGGATGAAACAGGTCCAGTGTATTATTGAAAAGGTTATACACCCCTTTGAAATCAGTGCCCATATTAATTGGCCAGCTCAGCGGGCGCACCGCAATATGCAGTTTAGCTTCCAATTCATCTAACAAATCAAAAGGGTCTTTTCCTACACGGTCTAACTTGTTGACAAATACAATTACGGGAGTGTTGCGCATACGACAGACCTCCATAAGTTTTTCGGTGCGTTCCTCAACTCCTTTTACGCTGTCAATAACAATTATGGCGCTGTCCACTGCGGTGAGGGTACGATAGGTGTCTTCTGCAAAGTCTTTATGACCGGGTGTATCCAGCAGGTTAATGAGCAGGTTTTTGTACTCAAAGGTCATGACAGAAGTGGCCACCGATATGCCTCTCTGACGTTCTATTTCCATAAAATCAGAAGTGGCTGTCTTGCGTATTTTATTGGATTTGACGGCTCCTGCCGTTTGGATTGCGCCACCGTAAAGCAAGAATTTCTCCGTAAGAGTTGTTTTGCCGGCATCCGGATGGCTGATAATGGCAAACGTCCTTCTTCTGGATATTTCTGACAACAGATTTCCCATAGCAGATAATTGGCCTGCAAAGTTAGTTAAAAACAAAAAGGCCACTTCTTGATTAAGGTCCTGAAAACCATGAAGTGTTAAAAATTAAAAAGACCCTTTTCCCTTGCCGGGTGGTGTTAATCTTTTTCCTACCTTTGTTCGTAATAAATGATTAAAACCTAAAACCTACAATATGAAAAATTTATTAATGATCGTCTGCACAGTTTTGCTTTCTGCCGGACTTTTTGCCCAGAAAACTTCTGAAGAGCCCAAGCCAGTGATGACCTTTGAAACGGAAACCATTGACTATGGCACGATTATTCAGGATTCTGATGGTGCCCGTGAATTTAAATTTACCAATACGGGAAATGCTCCACTCATCATTAACAACTGCCAGGGAACATGTGGATGTACAGTACCCAATTGTCCGAAAAATCCCATTCAGCCCGGTGAGAGTGCTACCATTGGAGTGAAGTACGCCACCAACAGGCTGGGGCAATTTAATAAGGGAATAAAAATTTACTCCAATGCCACACCTGCCGACCAGCCCATTATGATTTACATAAAAGGGAATGTATTGCCCAAAGATGCTGGGGTAAAACAAGAGGGCACCAAGGAAGATCATACCGGACACAATCATTGATTGCTACATCAGTAAGGTTAAATACGAGGGAGCTTATTGGAGCTCCCTCTTTTTTTTTTGGGGGGGGTAGTGTTTTTGCATGCATTACACAAGGCAAGATGTTGTATTTTTGCTCCCGGAGGGATGGCAGAGTGGTCGAATGCGGCAGTCTTGAAAACTGTTGACCTGGCAACGGGTCCGGGGGTTCGAATCCCTCTCCCTCCGCGTATCTCATCTTAGAGATTATCTTAACTTATTGAAGTATTCCTGTGCTTGCAGGGTATCTCCCAGCATAAGATAGGCATTGGCAATATTGCCATTAAATTCCTTCCATTGTGGATTTTGTTGTAAAGCCAGTTTGCTCACTTCAATGGAACGGTGATAGTCTTTTAGGTTAAAATACAGTAACCCTAGTCCTGCATAAGCTTCAGCCATATACGGGTCGTTTTTTATTACACTTTGGTAATAGCGAATAGCCGTATTGTAATCTCCTTTTTGCTGGGCGATCATGGCAATTTGAAGAGCCGCTCTGCTGAAAGTAGAGTCCATTTGGTATACCTTAATAAAGCATTGCATGGCATTATTCGGGTCGTTAAGGGTGAGGTAGGCTTTCCCCAGATCATACCATGCATTGAAGAAATCAGGGTAAATCTCCAGAGCGCGTCTGTAATAGGTTACAGCTTCTCTTTTCATCCTCAGGCTCATGGCAGGGTTGGGCTCCTCGAATGAATAAATCATAAGATTAGAGGCCAGAAGATTATTAGCCTGTGCAGAATTATGCAGATGTTTGATGTCGTGTAGCATCAGGGTAAGATGATTGTCCCACTGGAAGTTGCGTGAAAAAGTTAATATCGCATAGGCAACCACGATGAATCCCCAGATATATCGCATCCATTTGGCTGCGCCTTTTAAACCCAACAGTGAAGATAGGGCAATGCAATAACCTATGCTGGGCACCAACAGATACCGCTCTGCAACCAGACCAGCTACTTTAATCAACATACCTGAATACAGCATTATGGTACTCAGATAAATAAGTATTCCAGCTGACAGCAGAGGTATCTTTTTTCGGAAATACAAGGCAATAGCCAGCAGCAGCAGATGTAGGAAAACAATTATCCATGAACTGACAGAGGCCATACAATCCGGGTCAATAGCCCTGTAGCCGTAATAAAACGACAAAGGATAGGCAACAGTTACCAGCTGCAGATATTTGCCCAATACCTGCATAGAGGTCCCGATGTGGCAAATCACACGAGTTTCATTCACCAGCGGATACTCAACAAATTCCAGCGGCCGATTAAAGACTTCATTTTGCTTGTTTCCCGAGGCAGCCAGAGGTCGTGTGTCAAATTCAGGGGGCGGGAATGGTGCGTTTGATCCAGATAAAATGTAACTGATTTGATACGCAGGTAAGAAGAAATATTTGGATCCATAAGATTGGTATTCCACGATTGCCGCCAATAACAACAAAATACTCAGGCGCATAAAAGATCTATAAGAAAGAAATCTGAAGTGCACCAAAAGGATGGAACCATAAATCAGCAAAGGGCTAAGTTGCTTATTAATAAATTGACTGAGTGAAATCAAAAGCATAATGGCAATAAAGGGCAACCTTATAACAGTGAATAATAAAAAGAAAGGCAATTGCTCAAACAAAACAATCTGCCCTTTGAAAATCATGGACATAACATCAATATCCATGTGCGGATAAGAAAACAGCATCCTCAGACAAAAATCAAATACAGATACACCGGTGCCTATTATCAGGATATAAAGGGTTCTACTTGTTGAAGGGTTGACCAGAAAATAGCCGGCTGAAGCTATGCTTAGCCAAAGATGAGGTTGGATTTCTAATTGGGGCTGAAAAAACAACACCCGATATAAAGAAAGTTGCATACCCAACAAAAGCAACTGCAAAGGGGTTAATGAATCAGGATTAGTAAAAACAATAGTGAATACTGAAAGAAGAAGGCAAATGATGCTTAATAAAAAGAAACCACAAATTCCGGATATAGCTCCGGCTAGAAGGAGCAGAACTAATAAAACTGGTTTGACCTGATGAGTGTCAGATGAGAAATCATAATTCAGGATTTTGCTGAATTGATGGTACCCCCACTTCAGAAATTCACTTATAGATTGATTAAGATGCGGCATAATGTTCTCTCCTCTAAGGCGCCTTATGGCATAGGCAGCAATGTACCCTACCACGGCAAGGAGAGGCATCCAAAGAAGAAAAGATGTATTGTAGAGGAGACTGAAAATCACTATTACCGTCAGAGCGGGCGCCAACAGAAGGAAGTACTTTTTGAGGGTTACATGACGATCATATAGAACAGCAATCAGTGGAATGGCAGCAGGAAATACAATGCCGCTGACCTTTGAGAGCATCGTAAGAGCAACTACTAATAAAACAAGCAGATAATTATATGCCTTACTCTGTTGCAAAAACTTTACCGTAATGACAAGTGAACTCAGCCCAAATAGTGCCATGAGAATTTCATCCCGGTTTTTGATGCTGTTTACTACTTCTGTATGCACAGGATGTACTACAAACATCAGAGCTGCCGCAAGAGCTATCCATTTATTGGTAATAAATATTTCAAGCAAAAGCAAAAGCAGGACACACAGAAGGCCGTAGAGCAATACATTCACGGCGTGGCTGATATGAGGACTTTCGCCAAATAGAGAGTGTTCTACAGCGAAGCTCACCAGCGCAATGGGCCGGTATTCATATTTGTAGCCACTGGCATCACTATAATAAGGCTGCGAAAAGATAGTCGGAATAGCTTTTATCCCCTGTGAGGTTAAGGGATGATTTTTGGTTACCAGCTCGTCATCCAGGTTATAGCGGTTGGGAATAGAGTTGGAATACAGCAGTATTCCAAAGGCAAAAAGAAGTGCGTAGCGAAACCGCAAAACAACAGATAATCGGTCTTTCATGTATCCTTCTTGAGCCTGCCTGATTGCTTTAACCTCATTTATGGCAAAGAAAGCAAATAGCCTCAAAGATGTGCAATTTGTTTTTCAGTGATGCCTGTGCAGCGATATTTCAGTCCAGGACTTTAAGAAAAGGCATTATTATCTTTCTTGTGGGGACCAAAGGCGCATGTTCCATCCCAAACCCGCTGTGAGTTTCACTTCATGCAATGGAATAAACGGTTCCGAAGGAGCAGCCCTCACCTGTCCGGCCGTTGCCCTTACCTTAAGGAAAAGATGAAAAACTGAACCTATGTAATAATTCATACCGATGGCACCGGAAAGCAAAGCTGCATAGCCTGTTGCCCGTTGCGTTCGTCTGTCTTCACTCTGGCGTCCTATTTCAGCTATTCCCAGACCAGGACTGAGTCCAAAGTAGGGATCCAGTTTTCCCTTTCTAATCGGATGATAATTAAAACCCCAGTGTAAAGCATGATTTTTCTGCAATCCTGTTTGCTGCCTGTTAAGATTAAATCCATACCACCCCTCACCGGTAATAGAGAGTTTATCATCCACGAATACATCCAGGTCGGCCGCAAGATAAGCTGAGGCTTGCTGCTGTGCGGGTAGATAACCTCCGGCAAGATTACCTTGTGCCCGCACACAGCCTTTTTTGCTCTCTGTTATTGGCTGGGCAGTTAGTATTAGTGAAGCTAAAATAAGGATGGCCGTAAAAGAGGTTTTTAAGATTTCCATAGTCGGGTGAATTTGTAATTCATGCTGAACGTAATCAGCAGATGACCTTCCCAGGCGGCATTTCTGTGTTCTTCTATGACCGGTTTCCCATCGGTGCTTTTATGCACATGCAGCTCTCTGCCTAAGTGAAGCATGTATTGCGCTGTGGTTGTCAGATCAATCTGCGGGGTCATGTTATAATGAAATCCTATACCGGCCTGCACGGCACTGTTCCATCGGGATGCTCGTGCATCCGGATTACCGGTGATATTTAATCGGGTATGGTCAAAACAATGACCTGCTAACACCAAAGGGGTCCATTTGCGGTTGTAGCCATGGGTATCTATAAGGTAGTACATTACTGACCAGCCGATATGATAATCCATGCGCTGGACATTGCGGCCCGGATAACTATATAGCACGTCAGCAAACCATTCGGTATTGACCCGCCTGGTTAGCTGGATACGAAATTGGCCGCCCATGCCGTAGCCCCATTCACGAATATTTCCATGACTAAAAGCGCTTACGGTATTTCTTACTCCGAGGCCAAATTGCCCCCCGTCTTTAAAAATTCTTCCTCCGGCTTGCAGGCAAACAGGTAAAAGAAACACGGTGGTAAAAACATAGATCCGCATGATGTAAGACATTATCCCTGTATTAAACAGAGTTAGTTGGCTTCCTTAACTTGTCTGCCAGCAGAATTATTGTATTTCGTAAAAAGAAAACATACCCCGGACGTGAGGCTTTCTCTTTAGAAGGTCATCTGTTTTGCTTTAACCTGTAAGAATCAGTAGGCAGAAGTGCGTATAATAATCTCAGGGTCTCTATCCGTGAGTTGAAAAATGCTGCGTGCGGCATTCAACGCTTCATTGGCGTTGGCGTAATGTTGAGTATTATGGCCTGCATAATTTTCAAAGAGTATCCTCCACGCCCCATTGGTGCAATAAATGTAAACCGTTATTTTGTTTTTTTCGGGTAAAGATGATTTCATAGGCAAACATTTTTTGACAAAACATAACGAAAAAGACTTTTCTAATGTGGTTTTATATTCCCGAAGAGTCAAGTTTTATTTACAGCATAATGAGGGGAATAAAGGGCAAATACAAGAAACCGGGAATTTAATAATCTGCCTGGCTTATCTGATATCGCGTAGGAATCAGTAAAGAGTAAAGTACTCCTTAGATGTCATAAAACCTGTTTTTGCAGTTCGGGGAAAACCCGACTCACTTTCCTGAGCAAGTAACTGCCATACGTGCCATGGAAAAGATGAATGTCTTCTTTATCCCAGCGGGTTTCATCTGCAGGCTTAGCCGGTGGCAACCCTTTTATGGGTTCTATCACTGCTTCAAAATTGGGGTCAAAAAACAGCGGATACGAAAAGCGGCTTTTCCCGGATTGATTAATTACCCGGTGGGGCGTGGAGCGATAAAGGCCGTTGGTTATTCTTTCCAGCATGTCACCAATGTTACATACAAAAGTTCCAGGAAGGGGAGGAGCGTCTATCCATTGCTTTCTTGATTTCACCTGAAGCCCTCCAACCATATCCTGTTTGAGAATGGTAAGCAGTCCATAGTCTGTATGTTCCCCGACACCCCACAATGCATCAGCGTGCTGCTGAGGGGGATAGTGAAAAATACGGAACAGAATAAGCGGATCACTGGTGTATTTCCTATAAAAATAGTCATGAGCCAGGTCCAGGCTGAGGGCTATGCCGCGCATTACTGCATGGCCCACCTGTGTGACGGCATGCATATATTCCAAAACCACAGACTTGAGCTCAGCCGGACGCTCAGGGAAAAGATTTTGTCCGTGCAGGGGTAGGTTTCTTTGCACACGCTCATCTTGCGGAGGTAATTCTGTGCCAAAGTACAAACCTTCCTTCCAGTCAGGTTTTCCTGAAGTAAGTTCACCGCCTATAGGAAAATAGCCGCGCCATGCCCGCCCTCCTTTGTGCATGGCAATCTGCATTTTCTCCTTTTCATCCAGTGCGAAGAATGTTTGACTGAAATGTTCCAATGCATCCTGCAGCGTGGCACTTACCTGATGACCTCTGATATAAAAGAATCCATGCTCCATGCAGGCTTCCCTGATCTGCTTAGATACGGCTATGGCAGCATCGCTTACCTTATTATCCACGAACATTAAAGGCGCAATATCTATAACAGGTAATACTTTCTGCATTGCCAATATTTCAAACGATTTTGGGATTTGCCTTCACTTAAGTTATTTTTGAACAAACTACTAATCAAAACTACATGATCATGCAAAAATTAATGCAAGCTGTTTTTTTTATTGCGTTGCTTCTATTGCTCCATACCGACCTTCGTGCTCAGTTGGATATACCCAGACCCAGCCCGTTGGGCAGGCTTTCTCAGGAGGTGGGTCTTAATGAAATAACCATTGAATACTCACGTCCGGGAGTAAAGGGTCGTGTCATTTTTGGAGATCTGGTTCCCTATGGCAAACTATGGCGAACCGGTGCCAATGCCGCCACTAAAATTATCCTTAAAGACGATGCAAAATTTGAGGGATTGGATATTCCCAAAGGAGAGTACTCCTTGCTTACGATACCCGGAGAAACGGAGTGGACAATTATTATCAATAAAGATGCAACAGCAAGTGTGAGGACCTACGATCAGGCGAAAGATCAGGTCAGGTTTAAGGTCAAGCCGCAGCGTATAAACGATAAAGTGGAAACTATGACTTTCCTCATTTCCAATGTCAAGATGGACCAGGCAGATATAGAGCTGATGTGGGAGAATACCAAAGTGAGCTTTAAAATGACCACTGAGGTTGACAGCAAAGTAATGAAGCAGATAGAAGAAGCTATGAAAGGTATTTCTCCTGCTACCTATTACCGGGCAGCATCATACTATTTTGAAACCGGCAAGGACCTGAACAAAGCCCTGGAATGGGTGAATAAAGCCCTTGAATCTGAACAAAAATTCTGGATGCTACACACTAAAGCCAAAATACAGGCGGCTTTAGGTGATTACAAAGGGGCCATTGAAACTGCAAAGAAGTCAAAAGAATTGGCCATCAAAGAAAATAATGATGATTTTGTTGCTTTGAATGATAAGTTGATTGCCGAGTTATCCAAGAAAAAATAATTCAGCTCTGATGCTGTTGCGCCATTTGCAACAGACTACCCAGCAACATCACAGCAATACACCCGATCAGGTTTAACCACAAGTACTCTACATGCACAATTTCTGCCTTGTCCAGCAGATACACGACAATAACCAGCATTTCAGCCATAAGGGCGGCTACGAAAACAGCATTGCCTTTCACATGTTTGAGAAAAAAGGCAGTAATAAAAATGCCCAGAATGGTTCCATAAAACAAGGAGCCAAGAATGTTTACTGCCTGAATCAGATTTTCAAACAAAGATGCCAGCAGTGCAAACAGGATGGCTGCTACTCCGAAGAAAACAGTGAATATTCTGGAGGCCAGCAGATAATGCCCCTCCGGAGCCGTGGACTTGAATACACGTTTGTAGAGGTCAACCGTTGCAGTGGATGCAAGGGCGTTGAGCTCCGCAGACGTGGAAGACATGGCTGCTGAGAAAATCACCGCCAGGAGCAAACCCACCAGCCCGGCCGGCAGAAAGTGCATTACGAAATAAATAAAAATGTAGTCAGAGTCTTTTTTTTCCAGTGAGGGTATTATGGAGGAAATTACCTCTTGCGTCTGTTGCCGAAGCTGTTGCTCCTGTTTGAGTTTTCTGAGCAGATTATTTTGCAACCGGGCAATTTCGTGACTGTCTTTCTTCTGAAGTGCAAGGGCAAGTTGCTGCAATTCTTTCCGTTTTTCACTGAATAATTGTTGCTGCTGTTGCTCCAGCTGATGTATCTCATGGGGCAATAGCTGACGGGTTTTTTCCAATGCCACCTGATTAAAATATACCGGAGCAGGCGTGAGCTGAAAAAAAACAAAAACCAGTACTCCTGTGAGCAGAATAAAGAACTGCATGGGTATTTTCAGCAGCCCGTTAAATAGGAGTCCCATGCGGCTTTCGGCAATAGACTTCCCTGCCAGATAACGCGATACCTGTGACTGATCGGTTCCGAAATAGGAAAGTTGAAGAAATAATCCACCCAGCAAACCCGACCAGATGTTATAACGATTGCTGAAATCCAGCTCCCAGTCAATAAGATTCATTTTGCCCAATTTGCCGGCAGTCTGCAGTGCAGTTGCAACTGTCATATGCTGAGAGATGTGCCAAACAAGCGTTACCATTGCTATAACCATGCCCGTAAAAATAATTGCCATCTGGTGTTTATGGGTTTGATTGACGGCTTTGGTGCCTCCTACCACCGTATAAAAAATCACAAGCATACCAATGAAGATTATGGTAAAGTTTAATGACCAACCCAGAATCTGCGACAAAACGATAGCCGGAGCGTATATGGTGATGCCGGCAGCGAGCCCGCGCTGTAAGAGAAACAGGCTGGCAGTAAGAATGCGGGTTTTTAAATCAAAGCGGGATTCCAAAAACTCATAAGCCGTAAATACCTTCAACCTGTAAAACAGAGGTATAAATGCAATGCAAATGATGATAACGGCCAGTGGCAACCCAAAGTAAAACTGTATAAAGCGCATACCATCCTCATAGGCCTGCCCCGGTGTGGATAGAAAAGTGATAGCGCTGGCTTGGGTTGCCATCACCGATAATCCGATTACCCACCATTTTGACTGATTATCTCCGAGCAAAAAGCTCTGAATATTTTTACTCCCCCGTGTTTTCCATGCTCCATAGCCGGAGATGAACAACAGCGTGCCAAGCATTACAATCCAGTCTGCTATTGTCATTTCAACTGGCTGGTAAGTATGCTGAAGAAAATAATCTGTACAATCAAAAAGCCGATGACGAAGCCGTAAAGGGCTGTCCAGCTTAGTAAAGGAGGTAGCTCTTCTGGTACTTTCTCGCGGTTATTGTTGGTTTCCATACTCGTTTGCAATGAGATTGGCAAACAGACGATAAGCCCCCGGAACACCGGCAGGCAATTGCCTGAAGAAAGAAATCCCTGTATAGATAAACGCCCCTTTTCCATGTTCTGCATACAAAATACTTCCCGGGTGAGGGGGCTCACCGGGGTCAGCCCATGCGATAAGAGTCTGATACCGGCTATCCCATTCTTGGGGGAAGTAAAGCCCGCGTTCCTGTGTCCAGTTTTTAAAATCATCTGCTGTGATTTTGTTAGGATAATTAAGCAGCGGATGAGCAGGATTCAGAAACGTAACCGCAGCATGCTCATCGGTAACGCGATCACGCCCTATAGTAAAAGGGTAGGGGCCTATGTCTTCACTAAGCAGCCCCCCGGTGGTCTGATACTGCACTACCAGCCGGCCTCCATTTTCTACATAGCGCAGCAGTATTTCGTTTTGCTGAGGAAGCCATGCTTCCGTATTATAGGCGCGTATTCCGACAACTACGGCATCAAACTGCTGCAGAAATTTTTCCGAAATATTTGCTGCGGTAATCTGTGTTACAACATAACCTGCCTGCCGGAGACTTTCTGCTACCTCATCACCTGCGCCCATGATATAGCCAATGTGTATGCCGGCTTTTTTCAGGTCCAGTTTAACTATTTTGCTTCGGGCTGTCGGAAAAAAGGATTGAGCAGGAATGTGATCATAGGCTATTTCTACAAAATCCCGGTCGGTTCGACCTCTGCTGGTCAGTATAAATGGGCGTAATTCAAATTGCAGTATTCCCGCTGGAGGTGTCAGCACGAAGGAGAATGTTTTTTCTTCTCCTGTTTTGTGTAGTTGAAAATGCGTTTCCGCCGGCTGCAACTTCCAACCCTGCGGGAGGCCAAACTCTACTTTCCCTGTAATACTGTCTTCCCATGCTTTCACAACATAATGAATTTCCTTCGGCTGATTATCGGCAAAAAGCACTACCGGCTCCCTGGGGTGGATGGTTACTGCAGGAGTAATAATAAAAGGACGATACTGTTCGCCCTTAACCCGGTCAGTCCATTTATATTGCACCGGTACGCAAAAGGTAAGGGTTAAGCCGTTTATGAGGAGATCAAAGCAAGCTTCCAGTGGGGGAGGGTTCTCCGGCTGTATACCCAGAGTGTCATTGGGAACGACATATTGGCCGGTAGGGTGGTTTTCGGTAATAAGCCAGTAAGGTTGGGAAATGCTTTGACTTTCCGGAATCCGGATGTTACATTCGTGGCTCACAGGCTGATTAAAAGCGAGCACAGTATCCAGATTCAAGTTGCAGCCACTTTTCCCGATAGATATTTTTTTTAGTTCTGCAAATGCATCGGATCTGTTAATGGCTGTGGCTGTTATTTTCACCAAACTACCCGGGGATGCATGGAAATCGGTTGCAAAAGCTCCCAGATAAAGCCCGCATACCGAGGCAATTAGACTTTTGATCTGCTGTTTTTTAGCTTGGCTCCAGTAATCTCCCTTACCCTGAACAAGAGCATAAGCCTGAGTCAGTAGCGGCAGAATATCTTCCGGGCGCTGTGGGTTAAATTGGCTAGTTGCGCTTGCCAGCAAGGATTGTATCTTACTGCCGCCTTTCACTCTTCCCCAGGTAGTGTCAATCCCCTCTAACCAATAGGTCATTCTGCGGCCTTTCACATATTCCAGATATTCGGGCTCTGAACCGATGGTTTTTGCAGTGCCGAATCCCTGACTTTTGTGCTGGCTTCGACTGTCGGCTGCTATCTCTGTGCAGGAGTATCCAAGTTCAGGCAGATAAGCGCCTACATCAATCTTTATTTTCCCGGTGGTGTCCATGATGGTGCCCGTGTTGCGGTAAAACCACGGGGAAGTGTTCCAATATAGACTTACCGGTTGCCACGGCTGCACATGAGCCAGTTGCTCGGGAAAAGCATGTTTGTCGGCAGCCAATGCAAAAGCTTTTTCAGCCAGATAAGCGGAAGCTTCATGGTGGCCGTGTGTTTGATAATTATATTCAAGAGGGGGGAAACGAGTAATAATCACATCGGGTCTGAATGTACGGATAACATAAACCATATCACGCAGAATGGTATTCTCATCCCAGAAGGCGAGTGTTTCCTGATAACTTTTGGAGTAGCCGAAGTCGTTGGCACGCGAAAAGAATTGTATGCCACCATCTATTTTACGAGCTGCCAGGAGTTCCTGTGTGCGCAAAATACCAAGCAGGGCGCCTTGCTCTTTGCCGATAAGGTTTTGCCCGCCATCGCCCCGCGTTAAAGACAGATAGGCGACTTCCAGGTTTTCCTTTTTGGAAAGGTAGGTAATCAGGCGGGTATTCTCATCATCAGGATGCGCAGCAATGTATAACACCCTACCGAGCGTATTGGCTTTTTTTAGCATTTGTATAATCTCCCCTGCATGATGCGTTGCTTGTTGTGCCTGAAGAACGGAAAGAGAACTAACACAAAGAATACCTGTAAGAAAGAGGAATTGCCTGAATTTCATGCTTCAGTATTTTTAATTTGTGCAGTCAAATGCCCTGAGCTGCAATGATAATAAAATCAGATTGTATGGCTTTTTGTATAGTATTGGGGTAGTTACCTCTAAAATCCCCCTACGCTAACACGGGGATGATTTTGATGGCTTGGTGCAATAATTGCCGGAAAGAGGAATAAGTCATTTAATCGGAAATTCTGGTACATTCATGAGAACCAAGGACGAGCTGATCCTGAAGGGGGTTAGGCAAAATTTCTGAAAAACCTTTCCATGATGCCGGGAGTTGCATTCCGTTGATTATGCAAACGCGATTATTGCTGCCTCATGAGGGTTTTGTCAGAGGCGGGTTATTTGATTTTTTCTTTATTGCCGATACTGTCCAACTTCAGTCCGTTCAAGGCAAACTTCAGCCAGTTTTTCTTTCTTGCGAAATAAGAGTCCATCAGATTTACCAGCAGTGCATACTTGCTTTTTGTGAAGGGATACCAGTGAGGTTCAATCTTGCTGCCTTGTTTGTCAATGAGAATGCTTTTACTGTTGCAGAAGGTAGTAATGCCGGGTTCGCCTTTATAGCGTCCAAAGCCGCTTTCCTTCACGCCTCCGAAAGGAAGCGCAGGATTGCCTTCATTGAGCATGTGGCTGTTGATGCTGACATTGCCGGTTATCAATTTACGTGCTACACGTTCGGCCCGTTTCAGGTCTTTTGACCATACACTGGATCCTAAACCATAAGGTGAATCATTGGCCAGTTGAATTGCTTCTTCTTCGGTTTTGAATTTCATTACAGCCACAACAGGTCCGAAGGTTTCTTCACTGGCAATTTTCATGCTGTGGTTGCAGTCTGCTATAATGGTGGGTGGAAAATGGTGCGAGCCCGGTTCCCGTTTACCTCCGGTAAGTACACGCGCTCCTTTCTGCACTGCATCCTGAATATGTTCTTCAATAATTTTGATCTGAAATTCTGCAGTTACGGCCCCAACATCACAACAATCCGGCTCACGATAGTTGATGGCAGGAGAGGAAAGACGTAGCTTTTTTGTTTTTTCCACCATCATATCCAGCAGTTTGTCGTAAATAGATTCCTGCACATAAAGCCTCTCAATGGAGGTACACGACTGGCCTGCATTGGTAAAGGCGCCCCACAGTAAGCCGTTCACGGTGCGCTCCAGGTCCACATCATCAAAAACGATAGCCGGATCTTTACCTCCCAGCTCCAGATCAACAGGAATAAGGTATCTGCTGGCATGCTCCATCACCTTGCGTCCGCCCCGCACACTCCCGGTGAAATGGATTTTATCAGGGCGTTGATCAATGCAGCGGGCGCCTGTACCCTTACCACCATACACCACCTGGAAGGCATCTTTCATGAAGCCACTCTCCTGTATCATTTTTTCCCATAGTCCTTTCAGTGGGGTAACCTCGCTGGGCTTAAACACCACGGCATTGCCCGCCAGAAAAGCCAGCAGGCCGGGCACAATGCCTTGATAGAAAGGATAATTCCAGGGTGTGATTACCAGAATGACACCCAACGGTTCATACACAATCTTTGACTTTTTGCCCATAAGAAATATGGGTACTGAAGTGGGATGGTCTCGTAAGATTTTTGGGGTAACTTTTTTAAAGTGATCTATGACATCGCACACTTCAAATACTTCACTGGTAAGGCAATCCAGCCGGGCTTTTCCGGTTTCCTCTACAATGCGGTCAATGATGTATTCGCGGTTTTTGAGTATAAAATCATTGATTTTAAGCATCTCCTCAATGCGTTGCTGCACACTCATGTCGGCAATTCGGGGCTGTATTGCCCGGGCTGAATCAAATACCTTTTTCAG
The DNA here is from genome assembly GCA_026003335.1 of Chitinophagales bacterium. NCBI lineage: Bacteria > Pseudomonadati > Bacteroidota > Chitinophagia > Chitinophagales > Chitinophagales bacterium. The sequence continues at coordinate 161,411 of BPHB01000001.1, forward strand.
ATGTGCATCATCCGGCTCGGTTATTTGATAAAGCTCTTTATTGGTAATAGGATTCAACACCGGAATGGTTTGTAAAGAGACTTGGGTTTCCATAGGCAGGCAGTAAGCGATTTAGATAAGAAAACGGGTTTCTGCTTTCAAAAATAAGGAAAGGAAAGCGGATAATGAATACGCAGAATGGAAAACCCTGGGGGCTTCTTTAGCTGAAGCGGAACAGAACTGTACAGGAAAAGAAAATCACGAAATCAACTTTTCACGGAGCATGAACTCCAGTTGTTCGTTGGTTCGTTTCAGGTTCTCTATCAGCTCCTTCCTTTTACGGGTTTCACAGTACACTTCGTAGGCTTTCTCAATGGCTTCAGTGAGGTCTTCCTCCTTCCAGGGTTTTGTGAGATAGCGGAAAATCCCGGCCGTATTAACGGCTTCAATCACGGCTTCAATATCTGAGTAGCCGGTGATAAGAATCCGCATCGTATCAGGATATTTCTGCGCTACGGCCTCAAAAAATTTTACTCCGCTCATTTTGGGCATTCTCTGGTCGGCAAGAATTACCGGAATGTTCTCCTTCTCCAGGATTTGCAGGCCTTCCTTGCAGGAGGAGGCTGTAAATACCCGATAGCGCTTTCTGTAACTGGCTTTAAAAGCCATCAGGTTGTGAACTTCATCATCTACATACAGGACGGAGATTTTTTCAGTGGCCATGTTTTATTTTATTGCATTTCTTAATCCTGTATTACGAAAAAGCAATCTGCCTGTTGCACATATTTTTTTTCATTTGCCATTTTTAACACTTGCCCAGCCGCTCTGTAGCCAAAGGTTACTACAAATGTATTGAAAGCATTTTAAATTTTCTAAACAATCTTTCGTAATACCTCTGCACACTTTCCGTAGTGGATAATTTCCCCGTTCTGTAAGGCATGAGTATAAAAAGCGGACTTATCTTTAAGGCACCTGTAAAAGCACATACTATGCAGCAAATTCAGAATCTTTTAAGTGAACGGCTTCGTGCGGCTGATGAGCTACGCATGATATATAAGCCTCTTTTTTACCGTCTCTCAGATGCGCGCGATGCTGAACGTTTTGAGGAGCTTTTGGACACGCCTGGCTTACGTGTCAGCGATGAGCTGAACGGTCAGTTGCGCGAATTGATAAAGCTGAAAAACCCTACGATCCGATTTTCGCCTGATGAGTTGAACCGTGCCGCCAGGGAATATCTGCAGGGCAGGCCATCCAGTGCCTACGGCGTGTGGGTGTATTACCCCTGGCTCAATCATGTTGTGCACATCCTGGATAAAGAAGAATACCGGTTACTACGTACAAATCGCAATCAATACAAAATAACACCGGAAGAGCGCGCCATTCTGGAAACAAAGAAAATAGGCGTATTGGGCCTGTCAGTAGGCCAGTCAGTTGCCCTTACCTTGTCTATGGAACGCGGCTATGGTGAACTGCGCATTGCCGATTTTGATGTACTGGAGTTAACCAATCTGAATCGTATTCGTTCTGGTGTGCAGGATTTGGGGTTGCTGAAAACGGTTTCTACCGCGCGTCAGATTGCCGAAATTGATCCCTTTCTGAATGTAAAGTGCTTTCACCAGGGACTTACAGAAGATAATCTGGAGGAGTTTCTGCTGGAAGGGGGCAAGCTGGATTTGCTGATTGATGAATGTGACGGGCTGGACATAAAAATACTTGCCCGCCTCAAAGCCCGGGAATTGAAAATACCGGTGTTGATGGAAACCAGTGATAGGGGCATGCTGGATGTAGAACGCTTTGATCTTGAGCCAAATCGCCCGATTTTACATGGTCTCATTGACCATCTTGACCTGAATCCCGCTAATCTTAAAGGATTAACAAATGAGGAAAAAATTCCTTATGTCTTGCCCATGGTCGGATTGGAAACGATGTCTGACCGTCTGAAGGCTTCCATGCTGGAAGTGGAGCAATCCATTACCACCTGGCCGCAGCTGGCTTCAGATGTCATTCTGGGAGGAGCTTTGTCGGCAAGTGTATGCCGCAGAATTTTTCTGGACCAGTTTCGTGCTTCGGGAAGATTTTTTGTAGACATAAACGAAATCGTAAGCGAAGACAGCAAATATCGCTTTAATCAGGTTGCAGAAGAAACGCAGCTAGAAACACCGGTTATCGCAGAGGAGGTGGATGTAAAATCGCTTGCGGCCCGCGATGGGCAGATCGCTCTCACTCCTGCGCAGGCAGCTGGGCTGGTTGAAGCAGCTATAAGGGCCCCAAGCGGGGGCAACAATCAACCCTGGAAATGGGTCTATGAAGGCAGAAATCTTTATCTGCTCCTGGACCGCAACAGGGCAACTGCATTCCTGGATTTTGAGCAGGCCGGTTCTTATCTCAGCCTGGGGGCAGCCACTGAAAATCTGGTTTTGCAAGCCCACAGGTTTGGCCTGGAAGTGAGCGTGGAAACTTTTCCTGATGCGCAAAATCCACTCCTGGCTGCTGTTTTTCGGTTCTTCCATGGTGCGCCACCTGCCGGCATTACTGTTGAAAGTCATCAGCATGACGGGCTTGCCGATGCCATTGGTATCCGGCTCACTAACCGGCTCATCCGGGAGCGCAAGAATATAGAGGCTATCAGACTTTTTGAATTGCAACATATCGGACAAACTGTTACGGGTGCAGAAGTGAAACTGATTACCGGAGCGGAAGCCATGAAGCAGGTCGGGGAATTAATTTCCCGAACCGATAGGATTATGCTCACGCATCGCGAGGGACACAAAGGTTTTGTGTCCGAGATACGCTGGACGGAAGAGGAAGCCCAGCGTACCCGTGATGGAGTAGATTTGGCTACCGTGGATTTAACCCCCGGAGAAATAGCCGGTCTGAAAATTGCCCGCAACTGGTCGGTGGTAAAGACCCTCAACAACTGGGGCGGAGGCAGTGTTTTTGAAAAACTCTCGCGCAAGGGTGTTGCTGCAGCCTCCGCATTAGGGCTGATTACTATGCCGGGAACGGATTCCCTGCATTATTTTCTGGCAGGCCGGGCACTGGAACGTCTCTGGCTCTACGCCAACTTGCATCAGATTGCTTTGCAGCCCATGACTGCATTGCCATTTATGTTGTTGCGCCTGGTGCGTGGAAATGGGCAGGGCCTTTCGGAAGGTAATATAAAAGATCTGCATCGCATACGGCTGCGGTTGCATCAATTGTTTGATGTGGGGGAAAATAGAAATCCTGCCTTCTTGTTCCGACTGCTGGTTGCTGAAGATCCCAAGGTGAAATCTCTGCGCAGGCCACTGGAAGAAGTATTGGTTTACAAGGACCCCGCTTAATGAATAAGGTCATCTCTATCCGAGCTTTTCGCGCAGTTGATGAGCCCCATACGTGTGAACTGTTTTATGAAGGCCACGTCAATGTATTGCGGAGCTATGGCGTGGAGCCAATCAGCTCGGCAAAAAAAGAATGGTTCAATAATCCTCAGGTGTATGTGGTCATTGCGCAGATGGATGATCAGATTGTGGGCGGAGCCAAATTACATAAAGTAGGCGGTACCCAGCCTTTGCCGCTGGAAGAGGCTGTTGGAGCTATGGATAAACGCGTTTACGATTTAGTGAAGCGTTACGCTCCGCATACAGGCGAAGGATGCGGGCTATGGAACAGCAAGCTGGTTGCAGGCATGGGAATCAGCTATATACTTTCACGTACTGTCATTGCAATGACTGTCATGTTGGGTGTTTCCCGCATGTTTGCCTTTTCTTCTGACCATACCTTGGGCATGTTTCGGGAATTTGGTTTCCACATTGTCAGAAAAGTGGGTAAAAACGGAGACTTTGAATATCCCTCTGCACAATATATTTCCAGGATACTCCTAATCAACACACAAACCTTGAGCAGGGCTCTTCCGTATAACAGAGAGGTTATGCTGTCGCTAAGGAAAAATCCCCAACAAAGAAGAAAGGAGAGAGGCCCTAAAGGCGAATTGGAAATTGAATACAATCTGCTCTTCTCCTGACATCGGGTGGTTTCCTTTGGCCATAGTATGAAGTTGTGCAATGAAGTCTTTCGTATTTACTTTTTTTATTTTTCTTTTTTCATCCTGCCTGCGGGGAGAGGAGATACCTCCTTTTATTTATGACAAGGGACTTGAGAAGCTACCCGGGAAATATCTCGGTATTCTGGAAGATACTACGGGCAAGCTTACCGCCATTGAAGTAATCAGAGAAGGGAAGTTTACTCCTGCATCGCAGGACTTGCCTAATCTGATGATCAGCAAATCAGTGTTTTGGGTCAAATTTCAAATAACGAATCGCTCAGACAACCCGAAAGTACTGTTCATGTATGATTATCCTATCACGGATAAAGCCAATCTGTATGCTGTTTTACCGGATGGATCGGTTTCTGTACAACTATCCGGTGAAAAGGTTGCAATTAACAAAAGAAAATATAAACAAGCTGAATTTATATATGATTTAAACATACCGATAAATGAAACCCGTACTTTCCTTCTGGAGGTGGCTAACAGGCAGCAGATAATCTTGCCCCTGTATGTTGGTCCTACGGAACTGATTTTTGATGCCGTTCTGAAAAATACCTCTATAGTGGGCTTGTATGCGGGCATAATTGTCGTAATGTTTTTCTATAACCTGTTTCTGTATGGTGCTCTTAAGGAAAAAAATTACATCTGCTACGCTGCCTTCGTTCTGTTGTCCGGATTAACTCATGTCAGTCATCATGGATACACTTATAAAATGTTATGGCCTTCTCTGCCTTGGGCAGCAGAGCTAAGTGTAGCTCTGTCTCCGGCACTGGTGGGTATGGCAGGCATCCTTTTTGTCAGAAATTTTTTGAATATAAAGCAGAATCTGCCTCGTTTCACGCCTGTGTATAACATTACTTCAGTCGGTTATATTGCTTGTATGTTGTTGTATATGACGGGTAGTTATCAATTGAGCTACAAGCTCACTCAATCCACGGCATTACTATTTATGTTGGTTATTATTATTTCTGCAGCACGTGTCGCTTATCAGGGATACCATCCGGCACGCTATTTCTTTGCGGCATTTGTTTTTCTTATTGTTGGAATTGTTCTTTATATACTAAAAGACTTTGGACTTTTGCCTTACACAAAATTTACGGTGTATGGCCTGGAAGCCGGATCATTTTTTTCTATTGTGATGTTGTCCTTTGCGCTTGCAGACAAAATCAACCTGATGAGGAGAGAAAAAGAAATATCTCAGGCTCGTGCTATGGAGGCATTGCAGGAAAACGAACGCATAGTAAGAGAGCAAAACATTATGCTTGAAGCAAAAGTGGCGGAGCGAACAACAGAATTGCAAAAAGCCAACCGGGAACTCCAGGCTGCTATTGAAGACCTTAAAGAAGCTCAGGCACAACTGGTAGAGGCTGAAAAGATGGCCTCTCTTGGTCAGCTCACGGCCGGCATAGCCCATGAGATTAATAACCCGATAAATTTCGTGGTTGCCAACATTAAACCCCTTAAAAGGGATGTTGACGACATGCTGGAAATATTGAACAAATACAGCCAAATAAAAGATGTTGATCAGATTAGAGAAAAACTGGATGAAGCAGAACGTTTGCGGCAGGAGCTGGACCTGGACTACATCGTAGAGGAAGTTAAACTCTTGCTGAAAGGCATGGAAGAAGGAGCTAATCGTACTGCTGAAATTGTAAAAGGGTTGCGGACATTCTCCCGCCTGGATGAGGGCGACCTCAAAATGGCAGATATTAATGACGGTCTGGAATCTACTTTGCTATTGCTGAGCGGCTCCCTGGGCAACATCCGGGTAGAGAAAAAACTTGCTGCTCTGGGCCCGGTTGAATGCTATGCCGGCAAGCTCAATCAGGTATTTATGAATATCCTGCGCAATGCTACGCAGGCTTTTAAAGAAAAGCAGTTCAAAGAAGGGGAAACTCCGGTCATCACCGTGGAAACCGAAGACCTTGGGGATGAGGTCATCATCCGCATAGGGGATAACGGTATAGGCATTCCTGAAAACATTAAAAACCGGATTTTTGAACCCTTTTTTACCACCAAAGAGGTAGGCGAAGGCACCGGCTTAGGGTTATCCATTGCCTATAATATCATAGAAAAACATCATGGCGTTATTGAAGTAGATTCGCAGGAAGGCGTGGGAACGCAATTCTCAATAATTATTCCCAAGCTGCAGACTGTTGCCGAGGAAACAACCCCGGATAAAGAATACACGATGCGTGAACAAAGACGCAACAGGCTCTTAAAAAAGAAAAGCCAACTTAAAACAAGGTGATTATGGAAAACATTGCCTGGCCAACTAAACCTAAAATATTATACCTGGATGATGAGCCCAATAACCTGATAACATTCAAGGCGGCTTTCAGGCGTGAATATGATATTCAGACGGCCACGTCTGCAGAGGAGGCTTTGAGCCTCATGGACCAACACTTATTTGAAGTAGTCATCAGTGATCAACGCATGCCCGGCATGACGGGAGTAGAATTTTTTAAAGCCCTCTTTGAAAAATATCCGCTTCCGGTGCGCATACTGCTTACCGGTTATGCAGACATTGAATCGGTAATTAAAGCAATTAATGAAGGCCATGTGTACCGGTATATTACTAAGCCATGGAATGAGGCTGACCTCAGGCTGGCCATTAACAATGCTTTGCAGCTTTATCATGCCCAAAATGAAATAAAACGCAGAAACATAGAACTACAAAAAGCATATGAAGAACTGGAAAAGTTCGTATATTACGCTTCTCATGATATGAGAGCTCCGCTGGCTTCTGTTCTGGGGATTGTTAAGCTGGCTAAAATGGAAAGCAGTTCCTCCGGACAATATCTGGATATGATTGAGATGACCGTGAAAAAACTGGATGTGCTTTTACAAAATATAATCAGCTACTATCGTAATGCCAAATCCGACAATGCGGTTGAGGAAATTAACCTGGAGAAATTTTTACAGGAGTCGGTTGAACGCCATGCTTATCTGGATGATGCACAGCACATCCGGTTTACTATTGATGTGAAGCAGGAAAAACCTTTGAACACTGACCCCGTGCGGCTGGGCATTGTGCTAAACAATCTGATTTCCAATGCTATTCGATATCAGCGCGAAGATGCCCGGGATAAAATGGTACGCCTGAGCGCTCATGTGCAAAACGGTCATGCCATTATAGAAGTAGAAGACAATGGAATAGGTATAAACCCTGAGCTTCAGGATAAAATCTTTACCATGTTTTACCGCTCAGCGCAAAAAAAGTCAGGATCAGGGATTGGACTATATATTGTTCAGGATGCGGTTAAAAAATTAAATGGGAAAGTTGAAGTGACAAGCAGGCCCGGTGAGGGGTCCAAGTTTACCATAATCATACCCAATCAGAATGGAACCAGCTAATACACCTTTGGTCATGCTGGTGGATGACAACGAAATTGACCTCTTTTTAGCAAAAAAATTTCTGCGTGTTGCAGGTATTACGGAAAAAATTGTAACTTTTCAAACAGCTGCGGAAGCACTGGATTACCTGGAAAAGCATGCTGGCAGCATCACCGATCTGCCTGACCTCATTTTACTGGATATTCAAATGCCGGTTATGAACGGATTCCAATTTCTGGAGCGTTTTGCCACACTTCAGAACTACCTCAGTAAAACTCCGCACATCATTATGCTTTCCTCTACTGTAGACCCCATTGATGAAGAGCGCGCCCGCTTGAATCCTCTGGTAGCAGACATGCTCAAAAAGCCGCTCAACCCTGATGAGCTGAAGGCAACTATAGCCAAACTATAAAAGCCTCATCCTTTTGTGTAAAAACAACCGGTCCCTGAGACAGACCAGAGTAAAAATGTGCCCGGAAAGGGAATCGAACCCCCACGGTGTTGCCACCACTGGATTTTGAGTCCAGCGCGTCTACCAGTTCCGCCATCCGGGCAATGTATGTTGCAGCAGGCTTTATCAGCACCTATTGTCGGGGTGCACTTTCAGAGGCCTGTGTATTCTGAGCGGGAAACGGGACTCGAACCCGCGACCCTCAGCTTGGGAAGCTGATGCTCTACCAACTGAGCTACTCCCGCCTGAGAAAATTGCCAGTAAGCCAAAGTAACAAAAATAAATGCTTGTATAAAAAATAAAGACCGCATGCCTGAATTGAGCACATACATCTTAAAACAACTTGTCAGGCACCGAGCCGAAGACGGGATTTGAACCCGTGGCCTACGGTTTACGAAACCGTTGCTCTACCGCTGAGCTACTTCGGCTGAAAACCAAGGGACGAAAAATAGCAACTTCTGCCATATTCTTCCAAACCATTCAGCTATAAAGGGGCAGCTCAATAAAAAATGTTGTCCCTTTTCCGGCCTCTGATTCAAACCATATTCTGCCGCCAGCCGCTTCAATAATTTCCTTTGTTATGGCCAATCCAAGTCCGGTGCCTCCGCTTTTGGTAGTGAAATTGGGGATAAAAACTTTTTCTGCCTGTTCCGGAGTGATGCCGATGCCATTATCCTGAATCGTTACGGTCACCTTTCCGTTGGCTTGCTGCAGGCTTATAATTATTTGGCCAGCCCGTTCAGGCGGTATGGCCTGAATAGCATTTTTAATCAGATTGTTAAACACGCTCAGCATCTGATTGCGGTCGCAGAAAACCTGCACTGGCTCCATTGGCCGTGTAAAGCGGATGAGCCCGTCCCGCTCCTCACTGAAAAGGTTCACAGCAGAAGTGATGATGTCGCTCAGGTTAATCACTTCGTTTTGAGCGCGCGGCATTTTGGCAAACGAAGAAAACTCCGAAGCAATACGCGCCAGATTGTCAATCTGCTCGATCAGTGTTTCGCATACTTTTTTGGCAATCTCCTGACTTCTGGGGTCACCCTCTGCCATGGTGCGCTGCAGATGTTGAATGCTCAGTTTCATTGGAGTCAACGGATTTTTTATTTCATGCGCAATCTGTTTTGCCATCTCACGCCAGGCGCTTTCTCGTTCCGACTTGGCCAGCATCTGGGCGCTCTTTTCCAGCTCCACCAACATACGATTATATTCAGCTATCAGCGAACCGATTTCATCGTTGCTCTTCCATTCAATAGGTTCATTCTTTTTACCCAATTGAATCAGATTCAGCTTTTCGCTGATAATCCGGAAAGAGCGGGTGATGGAGTCTGATAAAAAGTAAGCCAGTATTCCGGCAAGCACCAGCAGCAGTACATACACATTCACCAAAGTAACCAGCAGGGAGGCGATTTCGTTATTCAGTTCCCGTTCTCTTGCAAAATAAGGGAGATTAAGATACCCTAACAGGGTGCCGTCATTATTCCGGATGGGGGAGTAGATAGAAATAAAATTCAGACTGCCGATATGTTCACTCTGAATGAACTGTACCTTATTTTCCAATGCGGAATGCAGATAGGCCGTCGGATCCATCAAGGGCGACAGCAGCCCTTTGTCAAAAATCTCCGGCTGCGAGGTGTTAGTCAGCATACCAGGCGGACTGTAAATATTGATGTCAATGTTTTCTATGTCAGAGAGTGCAGAAAGATCAATCGGGCTGCTGGCTTGAATGGAGTAGGGGGTCAAAATGGTGGTGTCTTCCTTTAAAATATATTCAATAGCCGTTCTTACACTGAGGCTTTTATTCATCAGATACTCCATGTGCGATTGCTTGTATTCTTTTACTATATTGGAAATAGTATAATAACCGATAAAGAAAAAAGAAGAAAGGATAGTTATTATAAGTGAAAACTGAATCTTATCCCGAAAAGTCAGATTTACTTTTGGTAGCGGAATCCTTCCTGATAAAAGACGAAGCACCAGGTAGCGTAAGCTGATGAGCAGAATTCCGGCAACCAGATAAATGCAAAACAGATAGGAAAACAGTGAAAAAGGAGCAAGCATAGTCTTGTCCTTATCGGTGATAACCACATATTTATTGTCGCTTGAGCGATAAATCAGATGTTTCAGAGAACCTTCACCTACTTCTTTAAATTCGCGTACTTCCGGCAACGTGTCTGAAAAGAAACTAAAATGAAAAGGGTAAGAATATTCACCATGATGCTTCACCAGAATGCCGTCTGAATAGAGTGCATAGCTGTAATGCTCCATATTTTCCGGAGGCTTGATTTTTTCTTCTAGCAGCAATTCGGGGTAGAGGTTTTTCTGCGAATAGGTTTTGGGTATCAGTTCCAACACAATTGACCCGACAAGCTTGCCCTGGTAGATAATAGGCAGATTACTTATATAGGCATAACTTCCGTAGGGTTTGGGAATGTAATACAGAAAGTCGCTTAAAGTTTGCTGCGCGCGGGATATTTGCTCTTCGTTTAAAAGTTCCAGATAAGCATCCGGTGCCGAACGAAAAAGGCGCCCTTCCGGATTTAACGTGTAGATGCTGACATCATATTTTCTGAAAAAACCTGAGAAGTATTTTATCCTTATACGGTCAGTAATTTCCTGCGTGGAAATAAAGGGCTTGATGAAATAGTTTCTGATAAAGGGATCTTCCAAAATCCGACCTTGTACATCCAGAAAGAGAAATTCGGTAGCCAGATCCCGTTCAGTAGATAGCTTGCGAGCCAGATTTTTTCTGTTTAACAAATCCTGTGCTCCGCTGTAATAATTCAGGTATATGGTGGCAAACATACACAGCGGCATAAGCAGAACTATCATATTGGAAGGCGTACTGAGCGGAACCCGTCTGGACACCAGAGAATGTAATACAACAAGAATGAGCATAATGGCCAGCGCAGCAGCATACTCCAGCCAAGGGCTGCCTCTAGTGATCAGGACTGCCAGATAAATAGCAGATGCTGTGACGCCTGACCACAAAACCAGTTTTTTATCCGAATCAGAAAAGGTACGGAAAGCCTTCACTGTCGTTAACGCCAGGACAGCCAGACCAATGGTGATACAGCCTAACGCGATGACGCTGTAAATATTGAAAGATGCAAGATCATGAAAGGCAAAAGGTATTTTTGAATCAATCAGCAGGCTTTTAAACAAAAAAGCTGAAAGGCGCGAGGAGCCGAACACTATCAGAAAAAGGATTGAATAAAGTATAAATCGCGCTGCACGTGAAAGCTGTTCAGGCAGGGAGATGGAAACATGCCGGTAGAAATAAACTACCACCCAGAACAGTAAAAGCAGATTGATACTTAAATCGCCCAGTGATTTGTTCAGAGAAGATGATGCGTAAAGCTGAGGGCTGAATAACTCCATGTCATAAAGGCCCGTAGGATAATTGGCCATCAAACTGCCCCAGCGGATGGCTCCCAAAAGCGCTGCAAGCAGAACGAAGCTGCCCGGTGCGGAAAAAGCTGAAACCATTCTGGCTATATATGCAACAGCCATCAGCAGAAACCCCAGCGACAAGTAATACAAAGCCACTTTCATCTGCCTGCCTGTGGAGATGGGGTTGTCTCTGGGCTGGAGATAAAACAGAGGTTTTCCCTCTGAATTTCTGACAGGGAAAGCCTTCGGTACTTCAGTTAGAGACAGCTCCCATTGTGCAGGGATATCCAGTAAGGGATTAAATGTATTCTGGATATGTCTGTTTTGAACCGGAAAGTTGTGTTTTAGCAGAAATGAGCGAATGATAGTGTAGGTATGGCCTGTGGAATCCGTCTTTCTGATCCCTGCTATTTCATAATAGCCTCCCGGCAGTTTATATACGTAGCTGCCACCGGTTAGCGCGTGGATAACATGTGCAGGAGGAAGAGCCTTGTTGTTATTCCATAAAATCGGCTCTCCATTTTTATAGATTAGGAATCCATAAGGGCGCGATAAAATTTCGGGGAAGTAGCTGGATCGGAAACGGTTTTCAATCAGATCGTGTATTATCTGACTATCGGCTGTCAGTTGCTCAAAGTCTTGCATTACACTGCCCAACCTGCTTTCAGTTGTGCGCACAATAACTTGCGGAGCCTTATCGGGGAAAAGCCATTCAGAATGAAACGAAGCGGCAAACGCTGCCACAGCCAGGAGCAGAAACAACAGCGATTTCTGAATATGCGCTTTCAAGAGGTTATCCGGTTAAGCTACTTCTGGTTAAAAATCCGGGAATGTTGTATGCTGCCGCCCTTATTCCTTGGATTTAGCCTGTTCCCACAAGGCATCCATCTGTTCCAGCGTCATTGTACGCAGGTCGCCTCGTAACTGGTTTACAGTGTTTTCAATGTACTCAAAACGTCTGATGAATTTTCGGTTTGCCTTTTCCAATGCTGCTTCAGGGTCAACTTTGATATACCGTGCATAATTTACCAGGGCAAACAGCACGTCTCCGAATTCTTCTTCCACCTTGCTGTCGGGCATATTTTCAGAACTGGCAACCGCCTGCTGCAACTCCTGCAATTCTTCCCGCACCTTATCCCACACCTCACGGGCTTCTGTCCATTGAAATCCTACCTGAGCTGCTTTCTCCTGTATGCGGTAAGCTTTGATAAGAGCGGGCAGTGAAACCGGCACTCCCGACAAAACTGATTTTTTCCCTTCTGCAAGTTTCAGCTTTTCCCAGTTCTGCTTTACCTGTTCTTCAGTTGTTGCCTGTACATGTCCGTAGATGTGCGGATGTCTTTTTATCAGCTTTTCACACTCTTCACGGATAACGGAAGCAAGGTCAAACCATTTTTCCTCAGAAGCGATTTTGGCGTAGAACACAATGTGCAGCAGCAAGTCGCCCAGTTCTTCGCGGATGGCTTCCGGCTCACCCAGGTCGATGGCGTCAGCCAGTTCATAGGTTTCTTCAATGGTAAGATTGCGCAGGGTGGCCATGGTCTGCTTTTTATCCCAGGGGCATTTTTCCCGCAACTCATCCATAATAGCCAGTAGTCTTTCAAAGACAGTAAGTGTTTGGTTCATAAGGGGTTCAGAATGATGAGGTTAAAGTTACCAATTTTGAAAAGACATGCCGGGGCCAACAAAAGTTTGATAATCAACCATGTACGTAACCAAGCGCAGTTGCAAGAAACATACTATGCACGATTTTTGTTGTATAATCCAGTGAAAGGAATGTAATTTTTCCAGGAACATTTTCAGAGGTATAACCGTATATCCACATGTTAAACCTGAAAAAATTGAGCACCGTAAAACCCTCAAAGGGTGTCTTGCTTTTGGCAGAGCCTTTTATGGCTGATCCACACTTCAGGCGAACGGTGGTTGTGCTGTGCGAAAATCAGAGAAGCGGCTCAATAGGGTTTATACTCAACCGTCCTACACCCCTGAAGCTTCCAGAAGCAATTGACGGAATCTTAGTCAATTTTGATGCTCCCTTGTACTATGGCGGGCCGGTGCAGACTGATACTTTGCATTTCGTACATAATGTAGAAAACCTGGATGGGGCAATAAAAATCATAGATGGCCTTTACTGGGGTGGTGATTTTGAGCAGCTTAAAGAGTTGATTAATACCAACGCAGTCAGGCCGGAAAATTTTCGTTTCTTCGTAGGCTACTCAGGATGGGATGTGAGCCAGCTGGATAATGAAATAGCCGCCAACTCCTGGATTACCTATCCGGCAAAGGCATATCATGTTTTTAAATCACCTCCGGAAACGCTCTGGAAAGACGTGCTGCGGGAAATGGGCGGAGAATTTGCGCTCATGGTGAACTTCCCTGAAGATCCCCAGATGAACTAACCTGCTTTGTAGGGCAGCTTACTGTGAAATGATCTTAAATTCGGTTCTGCGGTTGAGTGCTCGGCCGCTCTCGGTGCCATTATCGGCAATGGGCTGGCTCTCTCCGTAGCCTACGTATGTCAATCGGGGAGCAGGTATCTGGTGGGCAATAAGGAAATCATAAACGCATTTTGCCCTCTTTTCAGAAAGCATTTTGTTAAATGCTTCAGAGCCGATACTGTCCGTATGTCCACTGATTTCAATGTTAATGCTCGGATTTTCCTGCATGAAGCGGGCAAGAATTTCCAGCTCTGCTTCTGACTGAGGCTGCAGCTCGGCAGAGTTGTAGGCAAAGAAAATATTCCGCAGAATAGACTTTTCTCCTGCTTTGATTTTTTTTAGCGGCACTTCCAGTTTGAAGTGCTCTTCCGCTTTAAGGTTTTTCAGACTAAAGTTTTCTGAATGAAAAAGGTACCCTTCTTTGGAAATGTTGAGCGCATAGTCTTTCCCCGTTTCCAGCGTAAGCAGAAATTCACCGTTTTGTTCGTCTGAGAGGGTGTTGTTTACTTTTACTTTAGTGTTCAGCTCAATAAAATCAATTTTGGCTGCAATTCCTTTCCCATTTTCATCTTTCACGGTTCCCTTTACAAAGGTTACAGCACCGGGAGCCAGGTCACGTCTGAGTACAAAGGAATAAATGTCATAGTTGCTTTTACCTGTTTCAGAACTGTTGAAGCGGTCAGAGGCAAAATAGCCGGTAGTGCCATCCAGTGAAACAAATATGCCTTCTTCGTTTTCAAAGGAATTTATTGGTAGTCCGATGTTGACCGGTTTTTGCCATTGGCCGTCAGAACCTTTCACCGACATGAAAATATCTGCATTACCAAATCCAGGGTGACCTTCTGAAGAAAAATAGAGCGTGCGGTTATCCGGATGGATAAAAGGGCGTTGCTCATCATAAGGAGTATTCACTGTCTGCCCAAGATTTTCCGGCTCACTCCATTTACCGTTTTCCTGCAGATGCGTAACCCATAGATCCAGTCCGCCATATCCTCCCTTGCGGTTGCTGCAGAAGTACAGGGAACGGCCATCGCCAGAGAGGCAGGGCTGGGTTTCTTTAGAGCGCGTGTTTACCGGGTCTTCCAGATTCTGCGGGTCAAGCCAGGTGTCGCCCACCTTGTGGGTCACCCAGATGTCGCAGCTTCCGATGTTTTTGGGATGCTCACAAATAGTCAGAAACAGCTTGCGCCCGTCCGGTGTAATGGTAGCCGCAGCTTCGTTGTACGTGGTGTTGACGTTGGGGGGCATGGGTATAGAAGGTCCCCAGTCTGACCCCTGCCAGAGGCTGTAATAAATATCCTCGTTTACAACATTATTAGCTGTGTAGGTATGCCGGGTAAAGAATAATTTTTCACCATCTGCTGTAAGGGTGGGAAAGTATTCCCGTGCCGAAGTATTGATGTATGCATTCAGCGGGGTAACCTGGGATTCTGCATCGGCAGGATATCGTAGTAAATAATCCTTCACAAACAGCAAGCTCGCCTCCAGGCGGTTAGCCTGTGCCTGTTCTGATGCAGATAAACTATACGTTCTGTAATCTGCAAGTCTTTGCAGACCCTCTTCTATCCGGTGCGTGGCCAGACATACACGCGCCATGGAAAAAAGTCTTTGCTTTTTATTAGACAGATTTAGCTGAAGCAGTTTTTTCAATGCTTCATAGGCTTCTTCATACTGATGCAGGCGAAGACAGGTATATGCCAGATTATCAAGGGCATCCTGATAATCGGGGGCAACCTGTAGCGCCTCCTGAAAGGATTTTTTTGCTTCTTCAAAACGGTCCCAGTTCAGATGCTCCATCCCTTCGGCAAAAAGCTTCTGAGCCTTTTTGGATACCGACTGACTTTGAGCGGTACACAGCGCTGTGCTGATAAGTAATAAGGCAAACGTATTCAGGGTAACCCTAAATATTTGTGTATTTGCAGTGATAATTCCCATTGCGGATGGTCTTTGATATAGTGAACGATTTCAGCAAGCATCTTTTTTTCTCTGCTCCATTCAGGTTGCAGAAAGCGCTTACAGGATACAGTTACCTTCGCTGCATTTTCTTCTGCCCACAAAAAATCGCTTTTATTAAATATAATCATCTTCAGCTCATTGGCTTGTGTAAAAATGGTAGGTAGGGGAGGTTTAAATTTTTTTGGCGACAGGCAAATCCAGTCCCACTCTCCGCTCAGCGGAGAGCTACCCGATGTCTCAAGATGGGTTTTCAATCCCCTGCTTTTCAGCTGTGCGGTAAGAAACGTCAGGTCATATAACAGGGGCTCGCCTCCGGTGATTACCGCTATCTGCGCACCTGATGCCGCTGCCTGTTCGGCTAAGTATTGCACCGACCAGTAGCCGGACGCATCCACCGTCCAGGATTCTTTGACATCACACCAGTGACAACCCACATCGCAGCCTGCAAGGCGGATGAAAAAGGCTGCTTTGCCCTGATAATGCCCTTCACCCTGAATAGACCGGAAGCACTCATGCACCGGAAGGATTTCGGTGTAAGTAGCCCCACAGGTCACCACATTTCCCAATGCACCTGTTGACATACTGTGCCGAAATTAGGAATAAGACGGTAGATGTCTGAGAGTATCTGCATCAGGATATCTGCCTGATGCTTGTGGGCAAATCACTTATCGTATCGGGTAAGTAGCCTGAATGCGGGGCAAGGAAAGGATGTCATCAGCTATAAATTTCCTTTTTACAGGCATGGAGGGTATTCATCAGCAGGGCAATCACGGTCATGGGGCCAACTCCTCCGGGAACGGGGGTGATGTAGCTGCACCTGTGTGCTACTTCATTAAACTTTACGTCTCCTTTTAATGTAAAACCTGACTTTTTTGAGCTGTCAGCAATGCGGGTGATGCCCACGTCAATCACAACGGCTCCTTCCTTCACCATAGAAGCCGTAATAAACTCTGGCTTGCCAAGGGCTGCAATCAAGATATCAGCCCTGGAAGTGTAATATGCCAGGTCTTTTGTTCGGCTGTGGCAAAGTGTAACGGTGCAGTTACCTGGCTCTGCATTTCTGGAAAGCAGAATGCTGAGGGGCGTGCCCACTATATTGCTGCGACCCACGATCACGCAGTGCCTGCCTGCCGTTTGGATGCCGTATTTTTTTATGAGCTGCAGGATGCCGAATGGTGTTGCCGGCACATAAGCAGGAAGCCCCAACGTCATTCTTCCAACATTCATGGGGTGAAAACCATCTACATCTTTTTCAGGACGAATAGCCAGCGTCACCTTACGTTCATCAATATGAGCGGGCAACGGCATCTGCACAATGAATCCATCAATGTCAGGATCCTCGTTCCACTTTTGGATTTGCTCCAGCAATTGGGGTTCACTGATATCCGCGGTCATCTTCAGCAGGGTGGAGCGAAAGCCTACATATTCGCAGGCCTTCACTTTGCCGGCTACATAGGTTTCGCTGGCCCCGTCATTGCCCACAAGGATTGCGGCAAGGTGCGGTATTTTGCCGCCACGGTTTTTTATGTCCTCTACCTCCTGCCGGATTGCGTTTTTGATTTCCTCAGCAGTTTTTTTACCGTCTAAAAGAACCATCTCAGTCGTTGAGTTTTAACACAGCCAGAAAGGCCTGCTGGGGTACCTCTACCTTTCCTATCTGACGCATTTTCTTTTTCCCCTTTTTCTGCTTTTCCAGCAATTTGCGCTTACGGGTAATATCGCCCCCATAACATTTGGCGGTGACGTCTTTGCGCAGGGCGCTGATTGTTTCCCGTGCAATAATTTTTGCTCCGATAGCCGCCTGAATGGCTATGACAAATTGCTGCCGGGGCAGCAGTTCTTTTAACTTTTCACAAAGCCGCCTTCCGAAATCATATGCCTTATCGCGGTGTATTAGCGAGGAGAGGGCATCTACATTTTCCCCGTTGAGTTTAATATCCAGTTTCACCAGGTCACCGGGGCGATAGCCTATAGGGTGGTAGTCAAAGGACGCGTACCCGCGTGAGATGGACTTCAACCGGTCGTAAAAATCAAATACGATTTCGGCAAGCGGCATTTCAAAACTCAGCTCTACACGGGTAGGCGTCAGATACACCTGGTTTTTCAGAATGCCACGCTTGTCCAGGCAAAGTTTCATGATAGCGCCCAGAAATTCCGGCTTGGTAATGATCTGGGCGCTGATCCAGGGCTCCTCGACATGGTCAAGCCGCTCAGGAGGAGGCATGTCAGCCGGGTTGTTCATCAGCAGCTTCTCTCCGCTTTTGGTATATGCGTAATAAGAAACGTTAGGTACCGTGCAGATGACCGACATGTCAAACTCCCTTTCCAGACGCTCCTGCACAATTTCCAGGTGCAACATGCCCAGAAAGCCACAGCGGAAGCCAAACCCGAGGGCAGCGGAACTTTCGGGCTCAAACACCAGCGCAGCATCATTGAGCTGAAGCTTTTCCAGCGATTCGCGCAGCTCCTCGTAGTCATCTGTGTCGGTAGGGTAGATGCCGGCAAATACCATGGGCTTCACATCTTCAAAACCCTTTATAGCTTGTGCACACGGACGATCAAAGTGGGTAATCGTGTCGCCTACTTTTATTTCCCGCGAGGTTTTAATGCCGGTGATGATGTAGCCCACATCACCGGCAGAAATCTGTTCACGGGGCTGATAATCCAGCTTTAAAATGCCTACCTCATCAGCCTCATAATCTTTTCCTGTGTTGACAAATTTTACATGGTCGCCTTTGCGGAGCGTGCCATTGAAAACACGATAGTATGCAATTACCCCGCGAAAGGGATTAAACACCGAATCAAAAATGAGCGCCTGCAAGGGCTCATCAGGATCACCCTTCGGATGAGGAATCCTTTTGATTATGGCTTCCAGAATCTGATTTACCCCTTCTCCGGTTTTGCCGCTCGCCCGGATGATATCCTGGGCCGAACACCCGATAAGGTCAATGATCTGTTCCTGCGTCTCTTCTATCATTGCCCCCTCCATGTCAATCTTGTTCAGCACGGGAATGATTTCCAGGCCGTGCTCTATGGCTAGGTAAAGATTGGAAATGGTCTGTGCCTGAATGCCCTGGGTGGCATCTACCAGCAGCAGGGCGCCTTCGCAGGCAGCAATAGCCCGCGACACTTCATAGGAAAAATCCACATGGCCTGGGGTGTCAATCAGGTTGAGCACGTAGTTTTCACCCTGATAGGGGAATTGCATTTGTATGGCATGGCTCTTTATCGTAATGCCCCGTTCCCGCTCCAGATCCATGCTGTCCAGCACCTGGTCCTTTTTCTGTCGTTCCTGCAGGGTCTGGGTTATATCCAGCAGGCGATCCGCCAGGGTGCTTTTGCCATGGTCAATATGGGCGATAATGCAAAAGTTACGGATATACTTCATGTCTCTGAAAGCCGCAAAGATAAGCACCTGTCAGCGGAGTACATACCGTTTGGACTTTTCACCTCTTTCATGCGCGGGGAGCAACACTTCAGGCAATGTAAACCACGATGATGCGCCTGTCTGCAGCGGGCACATTAAAAAAGCCCCACCGAAGCGGGGCTTAAGGCTTTTCACCTTCGGCACAAAGGCCTTATTGTGATAAGAAGATAAAGATGGATAAATCTTCTGATCCCGAAGGTAGGCAACTTTTTGAAATCTTCCAATTGCTTTTTACATTTATTTCACCATTCAAAACCTAAAATCTTAAGCCATGAGCAAAATTCTTGGATTGGATCTGGGAACAAACAGCATTGGGTGGGCAGTGGTGGAGAAGGATGGCAGTGAACTGAGGATGCATGAAGCCAATGGTACGCCAACAAAGGGTGTTGTGATTTTTCCGGAAGGAGTAAAAATTGAAAAAGGCACAGAAAAATCAAGAGCAGCCGAACGTACCGCTTTTAGGAGTGCAAGGAGATTAAAATTCAGGCGTAAGCTTAGAAAATATGAAACACTAAAGGTTCTTGCTGAGTATGCACTATGTCCATTAACGGTGGAAGAGGTTGAGGCATGGAGAAAGTCCGGATTTACCAAATATCCTGAAAACGAAGTTTTCCGGGATTGGCTGCGCACAAACGAGGAAGGGAATAAGAATCCCTATTTCTTTCGCGACAAGTTTTCACGGCAGAAATGTGATTGGGAAGGGAATCAGGCGGTTGCTTTTGAATTGGGCAGGGCTTTTTATCATCTTGCGCAACGCAGAGGATTTAAAAGCAACCGCCTGGAGCAGTCGGATGAAACTATGATTTCCGCAATAAAGGATCAAATACAGGATGCTCTGCAGGAAGCAGAAAACTCTAATGCCCTTTATCAAAGGCTACAGGATTTGTTTGAAGAATATGATTTTGAAAACCGCACTAAAGATGACCTGAATGCTACCGAACAAAAGCTCAAAACGATATGGAACTACATAACAAAAGTCTTGACCAACAAGATAAAGGGCAAGGATTATTCAAAGTTTGATGCGGCTAAAAAGGAGATTGACAGATATATCAACCGTCCGGAAAATCTTGGAACGGTGGAAGGGGGAATCAAAGAGCTTTCGGATAAAATGGAGGCAGCCGGATGCAAAACCCTCGGACAATATTTCTGGCTTTTATACCAACAGGACCGCAATAATCCCAACAATAAAATCAGAACCAACTACACTGCCAGGGAAGAGCATTATGAAGCAGAGTTTGATACAATCTGCAAAGTGCAGCAAATACCTGAAAAGTTAAAGACAGCTTTGTACAAAGCTATTTTCTTTCAACGGCCATTGAGGTCGCAAAAGGGACTGGTAGGCAAATGCACTTTTGAAAGGGCAAAACCGCGATGCCCTGTTTCACGACCCGAGTTTGAGGAATTCAGGATGTGGTCGTTTATGAATAACATCAAAATAAAAACCCCAGGTGACGAACGGCTGCGGCCTCTGACTCAGACCGAGAAAGACCTGATCATTCCCAAATTTTACCGCCAAAAACCCACCTTCAAATTTGAAGAGCTGGTTAAAGCTCTCAACCCTAAAGCAAATTTTGTTTACTACAAAGACCATGAAGCGAAAGATGCGGAGTATCTGGTGAACTATAAACTGAATACCACCGTCAGCGGCTGCCCGGTTTCAGCAGCACTGAAGAGCCTGATGGGTGACGACTGGAAAACCAAGGTATATACTTATCAAACCGTAAATGCCAAAGGTGAATCCGTTCAACGCAAGGCTGACTATAGAGATTTGTGGCATGTGCTTTTCACATTTGATGATGAAAAAAAACTAAAAGCTTTTGCCTCTGAGAAGCTTAAAATGGATGAGGCTTCGGCTAGAAAGTTCACCAAAATCTTCTTATCACAAGGTTACGCAAACCTTAGCCTCAAGGCTATTAAAAATATACTGCCCTGGCTGAAAAAGGGTTTGATTTATTCCCATGCCGTTTTTATGGCAAACATGCATAAGGTAGTGGATAAATCCGTTTGGGAAAACCCCAATAGCCGTGAGCTGATTGAAAAAGAAATAGGTGCCATTATTGAAAACCACACCGATGAAACACGAATAGCAAATGCCATCAACGGACTCATCAGAAGATACCGTGATGAAAATGCACACTACTCAAAAGAAGCTGAGCCTGCATTCAAATGTGACCTTGAAAGTAAGCTTAAAGCTATTTATGGGGCAAAGACATGGCAGGAAAAGGCAGATAAAGACATTTTGCTTTCCGATGCATTTGAACTTTTGAAAAAGCACCTGAAAAAAATTGACAGCAAAGATGCTTTCGTAAAAGTGAAACGTATTGACGAGCGCGTCATTGAATTCCTGTGCGATAACAACCTGATAAGCGATGAAAACCAGCTGAAAAATCTTTACCACCCATCCGATCTTGAAGGTTTTAAACCGGAAATAGCCAAGAACAAGAACGGTGATCCTGTGATTGTGAACGGTAAGCAGTTGAAAATTCTTCCCCTTCCCAAAACCGCATCCATCAAAAACCCGGTGCTTATGCGGGCGATGCATCAACTCCGCAAGCTGATTAATCAACTTTTGCTTGACGGTGTGATTGATGATCAAACCCGCGTGCATATTGAATTAGCTCGTGAAGTCAATGACGCCAACAAACGTGCGGCATGGAAAACCTGGCAGGATAATCTACGCGACAGGCGCGAAAAAGCCGTGAAGGAAATCAAGGACCTTTACAAGAAAGAATGCGGTAAAGAAATTGAGCCTGCGGAAGACGACATTACCCGCTACCTGCTTTGGGTAGAACAAGACAAGCGCGAAATCTATGAGCCGGAAGGCAGAAATATCAGTATCTGTGACATTATAGGGCCTGACCCGAAGTATGATATTGAGCATACTATTCCGCGCAGCCTCTCCTGGGACAACTCCATGATGAATAAAACGCTTTGCTCAAAAAAATTCAATCGCGAAGTAAAAAGAAATCAGATTCCGGCTCAACTACCCAATCACGCTGACATCCTGCAGCGTATTGAATCCTGGAAGAAGGATAAATATCTTAAACTTGATCAGGAGATTAAAAAAATCAATGCCAGCCATATCCCTGACAAAGCCACTAAAGACAAGCTTATCAGAAAACGACATGTGCTCAGATTTAAATACGAATACTGGAAGGGGAAGTATGACCGCTTTATCATGAAAGAGGTGCCTGAAGGTTTTAAAAATAGCCAGATCGTGGATACGGGCCTGATTACACGGTTTGCCAAAAACTATTTAAGTTGTCTTTTCAGAACTCCCAGCGACAATAGCAATGTGATGGTGGTTAATGGACAAATTGTTGCGGAATTTCGGAAAGCATGGGGCTTGCAGGACGAATATGAGAAAAAGTCACGCGCTAATCATGTCCACCATTGCATGGACGCCTTAACCATTGCCTGCATGACTAAGGACAAATATGATGCTTTTGTGGAACAATGGCGCAAAGCGGAAGAAGAGGGTAAATATGATGTGAAAACCAGAATCAAAATTCCGAAGCCCTGGGAAACTTTTACCGAAGATGTAAAGAACCTGGAAAACGAAGTGCTGATTGTATATGCAAGTAAAGACAATGTGCCTAAACAAACCAAACGAAAGGACAGAAAACGCGGAAAAATTGTCTATGCGCTTATGACAAAGCTGCCGGAAGAAATGCAAAACAAAACAGAAGGAGTACACTATTTCAAAGTCGTCCAAAATGGACAAACGCTCTATAAAGTCCCCAGATATCTTAAAGGCGACACCGTGAGAGGGTCATTGCATCAGGATACTTTTTATGGCGCAATAAAAAAAACAGGAGAAGAGGATGTGCAATATGTTGTGCGGAAAAAACTTGCAGATCTTAAAGATGGCGACTTGGATAAAATTGTTGATCCCCGGATACGTGAAATTGCTAAAGCAGGGAGGGAAAAGGAAAAACAGCTGAAAAAAGAAATGGAAGCTCTGAAGAACAAATTGAAAAAAGATGATGAGGAATCGGAGTCAGAGATAAACGCCAAAATTCAGGCTATCCAACATAGCATAGACCACGAATTGTATCGCATTACGCCTAAAAACGGAAAAACGCAGTATGTGCCTATCCGAAAGGTGCGCATCAAAGCGCACATTACAGAACCGCTGCCTGATTTTAAACTGCACCGCGATGTAAAGAAACATCCTGACGGCTCTGAAAAATATCCCTATAAAAAGTGGATTTATGTGCAGAATGATGAAAACTATGGCCTCGTATTCTTTGAAAACGCTGACAGAACAAAACGCTCCGCGCAAATCATCAAAATGATTGACGCGGCAAAATATTTTA
This sequence comes from Chitinophagales bacterium, assembly GCA_026003335.1. NCBI lineage: Bacteria > Pseudomonadati > Bacteroidota > Chitinophagia > Chitinophagales > Chitinophagales bacterium. The sequence goes on from BPHB01000001.1 coordinate 184,734, forward strand.
AAGCCAGCAACAAAGAATATCGTAGAGAGCACCCCCTCGTGGAACCCCAAAAGGGTATGAAAATTAGAGGCATCCTGAAACCGGGCACCATGGTGCTGTTTTACAAAGAACATCCCGAAGAGTTATGGGAACTAACCCAGGTTGATTTGATAAAAAGATTGTATTTCGTGCGAAAAACGGGTAAGGATGGCCGTGTGACTTTTCAATTTCATCAGGAAGCCAGAAATGATGAGCAATTAAAGGAAGATTATATAAAGCAATATGGCAAGGAACCTCCAAAATCATTAACCAATGGTGAAAGCTCCATTGATTTCGCCAGGCTGCCTGTGCCCAGGTTGCGTCTTAGCCCGGTAAATATGCGCTTGCTGATACAGGGTGTGGATTTCAGAATCACTCCCACCGGCAAAATAGAAAAAATAGAGTCGCGGCAAATCATACAGGCAAACGAAAAATAAGTGTGCTGCCTACTTTCTTTAAATTGTCAACTGTGGAACGAACAATGTCCGGCAGCCTAAATCCCGTTTGACTTTTACACGATTCCGTATTACATTCTTTTACAGTTAATCAGCTTAACCCATCAACCTTTAGCCGGTTAACCAAATATGCTCAAGCGTACCCTGGTCATTAGCAGCCCGCACCATCTCAGCGTGCGCAACAAACAACTGATGCTTGACAACAAAGACACGGGCGAGCAGAATCAGGCGCCCATTGAAGATCTTGGTTGCCTCCTCCTTGACCAGCAAGGCATCACCCTCACACAGGCAGCCATTTCGGAGCTCACCCTTCATAACGTATCAGTAATATTTTGCGATGAAAAGCATCTGCCAGTGTCCATGCTGCTGCCGCTGGAGGGGCATTACCTGCCCAACCAGCGATTAAGGCAGCAACTGGATGCCGGTGAGCCGCTGCGCAAACAGCTCTGGCAGCAAACCGTGAAAGCCAAGCTGCGCAACCAGGCTGCCCTGCTGGACAGCATCGGCAAAAGTGGCGAACCGCTCAGAAGATGGGCAACACGCGTGCGTAGCGGTGATACCACCAACGTGGAAGGCTTGGCCGCCCGCTACTACTGGCGCAACCTCTTTGGCGAGGCCTTCAAACGCGACCGCTATGGCGAACCGCCTAATCAGCTGCTCAACTACGGCTATGCTATCCTGCGTGCAGCGGCCGCCCGCTCGTTGGTTGCTTCCGGCCTACTCCCCACCCTCGGCATCCATCACCATAATAAATACAATGCCTTTTGCCTGGCTGATGATATCATGGAGCCATTTAGACCATTTGTTGACCGGGTGGTATGGGAGCGTATCCGGCAGGGCGCTGCTGGGGATATCACCCGCGAAGATAAAACGGCTTTGCTGGAAGTGCTCAATACAGACGTGTGGTGGGGAAAGGAGAGAAGCCTCCTGGCAACTGCCCTGGGCACGGTAAGCGCCCATCTTGCCGCTTGCTTTGAAGGAACCCGGCAAAGCCTGAAATATCCCGAAATGAAGGTGATGAAGGAAAACGGACAGGTACTGCGGAGATAAATATACGCACATGTAAGGAAGGTAAACACATGGTAAAAAATCATTTCTCGCGCCTTAGTGCCTATCGCGTTATGTGGCTCTTTGTGATTTTTGATTTACCCACTGAAACCAAAGCCGACCGCAAAGCCTATGCGGAATTCCGGAAAAAACTTCAGCGTCAGGGTTTTACCATGATGCAGTATTCCGTTTATATTCGCCATTGTGCCGGCAGCGAAGCTGCGGAAACATACATCAAAAAAGTAAAAAGCTTTATTCCGGCTAAAGGGCATGTAAGCATTGTACAGATTACAGACAGGCAATTTGGCAATATCGTGAATTTCTGGGGGAGCCAACCAGCACCCCTCCCCAAGGCACCTAAGCAACTGGAATTTTTTTAGTTAGGCAATTAAAAATACAGAAAATGCCCCCCAACGTACCTGCCGGGGAGCATTTTCTTTTTACCGATATCCCTTTTAACCGATTGAAAATCAAAAGCTAGTTAGTGCCTAGAATATCGGTTATCCATCTTTGTCTTCAAACCACAACACGTCCTCACCGCCGGCGCTATGCAAATATCGGTTATCCATCTTTGTCTTCAAACCACAACTTGCATGCATCGAGACCTTGTCTGTAATATCGGTTATCCATCTTTGTCTTCAAACCACAACGACGCAAGCATGACTGTTAATATTAGTAGAATATCGGTTATCCATCTTTGTCTTCAAACCACAACTATTGCCCTGAACAATTGGATTCAAACAAAAATATCGGTTATCCATCTTTGTCTTCAAACCACAACTATCCGTGTGGTACATGTCCCACTGCTTTGAATATCGGTTATCCATCTTTGTCTTCAAACCACAACTCTGGAACACCGCAAGCCTTATCTTATCAGAATATCGGTTATCCATCTTTGTCTTCAAACCACAACAAAGCGAAGATAGCGATTACCTAAAGCAGAATATCGGTTATCCATCTTTGTCTTCAAACCACAACTCGGGAGTAAAATAATAATCAATCTTTTGCAATATCGGTTATCCATCTTTGTCTTCAAACCACAACCCTGTTAGTAAACGCATCAATCGCAGGTTGAAATATCGGTTATCCATCTTTGTCTTCAAACCACAACCTATCCAATAGGATTAACGCTTACACCAACAATATCGGTTATCCATCTTTGTCTTCAAACCACAACGATAATTGGGAAGAGATGAAAGAATTTTTTAATATCGGTTATCCATCTTTGTCTTCAAACCACAACCGTTATAAATCTTTTTTGCTAACGTGAGCGAATATCGGTTATCCATCTTTGTCTTCAAACCACAACTGCAGAAAAAGTTCTACGCGATACCGGCTGAATATCGGTTATCCATCTTTGTCTTCAAACCACAACTAAGGGGATATGCCGCCGCTCTCCTGCCAGAATATCGGTTATCCATCTTTGTCTTCAAACCACAACACCCGGCGTGAAGCCCTGACCGCACAGGAAAATATCGGTTATCCATCTTTGTCTTCAAACCACAACAGGATGCTGGCATTGGTGGAACTGTTGTGGAATATCGGTTATCCATCTTTGTCTTCAAACCACAACACCGTGTGTGCACCGGCGCTGACACGATTGAATATCGGTTATCCATCTTTGTCTTCAAACCACAACTGTGATAAGATTTTCGAGTTCAGAGATGGTAATATCGGTTATCCATCTTTGTCTTCAAACCACAACCGCCCGATGCTATCGCTACGCCAATACTCAAATATCGGTTATCCATCTTTGTCTTCAAACCACAACCATCACAGAAATTAACTAATTCCGCAATGTAATATCGGTTATCCATCTTTGTCTTCAAACCACAACTTGTAACTGTTGTTGTTCTTCCTTATTTTTAATATCGGTTATCCATCTTTGTCTTCAAACCACAACACCGTATCGATCTGAGGTTGGGCAATGTTAAATATCGGTTATCCATCTTTGTCTTCAAACCACAACAGTCGGCTTTGAGCCGACTTTTTATAACAGAATATCGGTTATCCATCTTTGTCTTCAAACCACAACTCATGAGCGGTATAAAAACCACAATGACAAGAATATCGGTTATCCATCTTTGTCTTCAAACCACAACATAGATATAGTAGGAAGTGGTGGATACTTTAATATCGGTTATCCATCTTTGTCTTCAAACCACAACTGCCATAATATCCAGGTTACCGTGGCTGCCAATATCGGTTATCCATCTTTGTCTTCAAACCACAACTTTTTATTTAAAAAATAATCTAAAGACAAAATATCGGTTATCCATCTTTGTCTTCAAACCACAACCCGTGCCCATCAGCGTGGACGCGCCGCCAAAATATCGGTTATCCATCTTTGTCTTCAAACCACAACTGAATTGGTGCGCATCACCGCGCCCAGTTTAATATCGGTTATCCATCTTTGTCTTCAAACCACAACAAAGTAAAATGGGTGGGGCCGTACGAAGATAATATCGGTTATCCATCTTTGTCTTCAAACCACAACATTTGGCTATTTCAAATAAAGAAAAAAATTAATATCGGTTATCCATCTTTGTCTTCAAACCACAACTCTGCAAGGATACCTGCTCCTTGCCATAGAATATCGGTTATCCATCTTTGTCTTCAAACCACAACTTTAAGAAGAAGAAGAATAACGAAAAACTAAATATCGGTTATCCATCTTTGTCTTCAAACCACAACTTATCAGCTATCAAGGTTTGTAAAAGACCAATATCGGTTATCCATCTTTGTCTTCAAACCACAACGACAACAATGGTGTACACAAAATCAGGTATAATATCGGTTATCCATCTTTGTCTTCAAACCACAACTAGCGCCAGCAATGTGGTGGCGGATGAAAAATATCGGTTATCCATCTTTGTCTTCAAACCACAACCATTAGATTGGGATTAGAGCGTGGTGCTTGAAATATCGGTTATCCATCTTTGTCTTCAAACCACAACCAAAGTCAGCGATAGTAGATATACGCAGGCAATATCGGTTATCCATCTTTGTCTTCAAACCACAACTTATACCTATTATTATATCCAAAATAATGTAATATCGGTTATCCATCTTTGTCTTCAAACCACAACATACGCTTGCCAAGCTTGCGGTCAATGCTAATATCGGTTATCCATCTTTGTCTTCAAACCACAACGTAGCATTGGATATTAAGACTCACGAGAAAATATCGGTTATCCATCTTTGTCTTCAAACCACAACCGTGCAATAGGATACGTTATCACCAGCGGCAATATCGGTTATCCATCTTTGTCTTCAAACCACAACCTGGCATAGTATGGTACATCTTGCCGTTATAATATCGGTTATCCATCTTTGTCTTCAAACCACAACCAAATATTACGCACATCTTTCCACTTCAAGAATATCGGTTATCCATCTTTGTCTTCAAACCACAACACATCTTGGGTGATGACGTGGTCCGTGCAGAATATCGGTTATCCATCTTTGTCTTCAAACCACAACTGAAAACATGGTTGTGAATGGGTCATTCAAATATCGGTTATCCATCTTTGTCTTCAAACCACAACAACTTATCTGGGCAATATTCTGCTACAAAAAATATCGGTTATCCATCTTTGTCTTCAAACCACAACTGAAATTAGGAATGTCAAAGAAGAGGAGTCAATATCGGTTATCCATCTTTGTCTTCAAACCACAACCGTGCAATAGGATACGTTATCACCAGCGGCAATATCGGTTATCCATCTTTGTCTTCAAACCACAACTACTCACCACCCTTGTGGATGGTGATGGCAATATCGGTTATCCATCTTTGTCTTCAAACCACAACTACTCACCACCCTTGTGGATGGTGATGGCAATATCGGTTATCCATCTTTGTCTTCAAACCACAACGAACTTAGTATATATAAGTCATTTTGTGAAAATATCGGTTATCCATCTTTGTCTTCAAACCACAACCCGTAAAGCCCTGCACCCACAAGCCCGCTGAATATCGGTTATCCATCTTTGTCTTCAAACCACAACAAATCATGAGATGATGATCATCATGATCCCAATATCGGTTATCCATCTTTGTCTTCAAACCACAACCTCTTTATTCCATAATTTGATTTTTTACCAATATCGGTTATCCATCTTTGTCTTCAAACCACAACTCAGACTTGGTGAATCCCCTGATACGTAGCAATATCGGTTATCCATCTTTGTCTTCAAACCACAACCCAAACCTGTTGCGCATGAAACCAGGGAAGAATATCGGTTATCCATCTTTGTCTTCAAACCACAACGACGTCATCAATCTTGTGACTGAACATTATAATATCGGTTATCCATCTTTGTCTTCAAACCACAACCTTATGGCGCCCTAAGCTGCCATCGGTGCGAATATCGGTTATCCATCTTTGTCTTCAAACCACAACCGAACTCGCAAGGGCGAATAGTGTAAATATAATATCGGTTATCCATCTTTGTCTTCAAACCACAACCCATAATATATGGCTCTGATACAAACATTGAATATCGGTTATCCATCTTTGTCTTCAAACCACAACAGGGGTATGCAGCATGGTCGATGCTCTCCCAATATCGGTTATCCATCTTTGTCTTCAAACCACAACACCATGCCTCTGGAAATCAAACGCTACCCAATATCGGTTATCCATCTTTGTCTTCAAACCACAACTACGCCAGATTGGGATACGCAACAGCAATATCGGTTATCCATCTTTGTCTTCAAACCACAACTGGGCTTACAGAGGTGCAGGTAGCGCGCAAATATCGGTTATCCATCTTTGTCTTCAAACCACAACCAGCCTGACCATGTTGACATTTCGTGCGGGAATATCGGTTATCCATCTTTGTCTTCAAACCACAACTATGTCGAGATCCTCTACCCACAGAGATCTAATATCGGTTATCCATCTTTGTCTTCAAACCACAACTAAAACGACCTTGCGGGTAAAAAGGAGGTCAATATCGGTTATCCATCTTTGTCTTCAAACCACAACTTCGTCCAACGCCCGCCCATACGTGATAATATCGGTTATCCATCTTTGTCTTCAAACCACAACATGATGATATATTGTTTATTGCAACCAGGAATATCGGTTATCCATCTTTGTCTTCAAACCACAACCGCTCAATACAAGCACTTAGGACTTATTGAATATCGGTTATCCATCTTTGTCTTCAAACCACAACAACTTGTCGGGCAATATTTTGCTACGTAAAATATCGGTTATCCATCTTTGTCTTCAAACCACAACATTTTGATATATTTTTTACTCTGCCCAAAAATATCGGTTATCCATCTTTGTCTTCAAACCACAACCCGGAATTGGGTTTAAGTTACAAAAGAAGAATATCGGTTATCCATCTTTGTCTTCAAACCACAACTTTTATCCTGTTGTGCCTTGCTGAGAGGAATATCGGTTATCCATCTTTGTCTTCAAACCACAACAAATTCTTGCGCTGTCTCAATCATGCTAATATCGGTTATCCATCTTTGTCTTCAAACCACAACTGATGAACATAGCTGTTGTCATAGACGAATATCGGTTATCCATCTTTGTCTTCAAACCACAACTAGTCCTGTTAATGTGTGTGCCCACGGAATATCGGTTATCCATCTTTGTCTTCAAACCACAACAAGCATAAGTATCCCCTAATATAGCAATTGAATATCGGTTATCCATCTTTGTCTTCAAACCACAACTAGGGGTATGCAGCATGTCGATGCTCTCCCAATATCGGTTATCCATCTTTGTCTTCAAACCACAACTAGAAACTGAAGCATGTGTTATTCAAAAGAAATATCGGTTATCCATCTTTGTCTTCAAACCACAACTGCGTGCTACCGTCCTCCCATACCCCGTTTAATATCGGTTATCCATCTTTGTCTTCAAACCACAACTCAAATGACTCCAGCTTCTTTAATGCCTTAAATATCGGTTATCCATCTTTGTCTTCAAACCACAACCCATGGCAAGATTTTCAACAGTACGGCTTCAATATCGGTTATCCATCTTTGTCTTCAAACCACAACCACAGGAAGTTATGCAGCAAGGCAGCTGCAATATCGGTTATCCATCTTTGTCTTCAAACCACAACATCGACTGCCGAATACAATTGTCTCCACGCAATATCGGTTATCCATCTTTGTCTTCAAACCACAACCAGCCTGCTTGAGGGCCCCCGGAGTGGCCAAAATATCGGTTATCCATCTTTGTCTTCAAACCACAACTGAAGTCGTTGTTTTAAACGAATATCTGAATATCGGTTATCCATCTTTGTCTTCAAACCACAACGAATTATCCACCTCTGTATCATGCCCTCGAAAATATCGGTTATCCATCTTTGTCTTCAAACCACAACTGCGTGCCTCTGGCCTCAAGTTCATGGAAGAATATCGGTTATCCATCTTTGTCTTCAAACCACAACATCCTGCCTATTGCTTGGCGCCTATGCACCAATATCGGTTATCCATCTTTGTCTTCAAACCACAACAATAGCATTATATATTACACCGGTAATCCTAATATCGGTTATCCATCTTTGTCTTCAAACCACAACTGTGATGTACCTTATAATGTAATTCTAGAATATCGGTTATCCATCTTTGTCTTCAAACCACAACGTGCTCTAACGACATGCGTCATTGCCACGCCATAATATCGGTTATCCATCTTTGAAATCAAACCACAACCAGCATACGGTACACCCCTGCTGCCCACCCTCACAGCGTGCTCATTCTTGGCTATGATGCCGATGCTCCTGCGCAGCCGGCCCGCTTTAATTAGCAGGCTGCTGCTCAGGCGCTCGCGGCTGCGTCTGGCCACCGGCCACTTCGGCTCCTTGCGTTGCGGCCACCGGGTGAGCCGCGTATCAATGACCCCCCCCCGCGTGAAGCTGTACTTATAATAACCCACCGCCTCCATGCCCACCAGTCCCAGCAGGCGCTTCTGCAACGCCCCGAAGCCAAGCGCTACCTTATTCAGTTGGGACAAACCTCTTATTGTCATTTTTTGCGTATATTTGTGATGCCAGTTGGTTCAGCAATGCTGTCCTCCTGGCTCCGAAGGCAGCTTTCATTAAGCTGTCTTCCGTTTTTTATATCCTGATCAATCTCTTGCGTCCTCCGCTAATCAGCGCTATCAGATTCACATTTATAAATCCACTGTTCTTTTTGAATCCACCGATAGCGCCTTCCAGATCGCGCGCACCCGGCAGATTTTTAGTTTCCGGCAGCAGCAGCTTTGCTTTCTGATGGTTAGCAGTTGTGAGCGCCCGCTGAATCGAGCTTCTGTTTCCGGTGGTCATTTTGTATTCTGTTTGCACATCATTCACCAGAAAGTCGTATGTTTTCACATTGTTCAACTTTGGCCGCAGTATCACCCTGAATCCATAGCCCGATAGTCGCTCCGCAGCGTGCATGGCAAAATATCCTCCTGTGCTTTCATTGAACTGTCTATAAATAAATTCCGATGGTAGCGAATCGAAAGCCCTTCTGCTTTCCCTGATCTGCTCAGGCGTATATTTCAGCGCCTGGTTGTGCTCCATGAAATCAGCGATTTCCTTTTTCCCCTGTTCCTGGAGAGCGAAATAAGGGTGCGTCTCTCGGAATATCACTCCGGTTTTTGCCACATTATTTTGAAAGTTCTTCGGCAGTTGGGGCTTGGGCAATCGGCTGTCCGGAGTGATCTGCTGCGCATCAGATTTCCTGTGCATCGGTATCACATCACAGCGGCAATTCCAATCATTTGGCGGGTAATAGGTATTCCAGAAAGGATCGTTCACCGGCCTTGTGATACCTTGGAGTATTCGATGAGAATCTCTAACCCTCTCATCGCCTGCTGTTTCATATCTAAGTAGCAGCCCTTCTTTGTTTTGCTCATATTCAAGCCATCGTGCTGCCATTTGCGCTGATGCAATATCGGTTATCCATCTTTGTCTTCAAACCACATCCATTCAACTGTATATACATTGCCAGCATTGTCTGCAGCACACGATATAAAAATCCTCAAGAGGGCTTCCATAATAGGTTCCACACAAGCTCGTGCCATTAGGGTTGAGCTTTATAAAATACCCATCGACAATTAAAGGTGATGCGATAGAGGTTTGGTGAGCTCCTGTGCTTGCTATATTGGGTGATGCAGAAGATTTGGTATTACCTACTGCAAAAACATTCCCTGAAGGATCTGCCCAGCAAGAATTAGCATATTCCCAATCGGTATTATCAGGAATATTTCTGCCTACATAAGTTCCCCAGATTCTTACCAAAGGGTCTATTCGAGGTGATTTACTTTTATCATACTATAGAATGTGAAAAGAAACTACATTATCTTGCACTACCCACTCAGCCGGTATTTGTTTGCCATTTTGATATACCTTTAATGCGCCTTCGATGATGTTACCGAAGGAGGTTATAAGCATTAATTCATTTTGTTGGGTTATTTCCAATGCTACAGCTTGAATCCATATTTTTATTTGTTGGTAATCATCTTACGGCTCCAAAATGAAATCATATTCCAGGTTTCATTCATGATTATAGAAATGCAAATCAATTACTTTGTAGATATTTTGATAACAAACACTTTCGTAACTCTTGACGAACAAGGCGGGTTTTATGCCATGGGGCACGTTATAATAATTGGTGTAACCCGGTAATTCTTTTTCACGAATAATTTTTGTTTCGGCAGAAATGTTCAACCAATTTACATCTACACGATAAATGCCCATGGAATCGGGAATCAACTCACGTTCTTCAGGCAGCAGATGTAATTTTCTGTGTTCCTCTTTTTTCCAGCTTTCCACCCGAAAAAGCTGGTAATGCATCCCATCTTTTTTCAAATGATAATACAGTCCATTTGCCGATCCGCTGAACAACACATCAGGACGGGTTGATAATGCTGGTCGCGGATTTGGCCTTGGTTTTCGGTAAATGAAGCATCCGCGTTGGTAATAAATAATATTGCTGTGAGCGTGGAAAGAGTTAAGCGAGTAAGTGAAATTTATATTATTTAGTAGTTTTTATATCCGGAACCTTGACAACAAGGGCAGGGCAACGATTTTTCGGAGTCTATTTCTTTTCCGGTTCCGCTACAACGATCACATACAGCTGATTGTCGGCTGTATTGATTACCGTAAGCAGAACTCCATTCTCGCTGGGTCCATGTGGTATAGCCTTTTCCGTTACATTTAAAACATGTCTTGTATGTTTTGGCAGTGTTCTTGTCTTTACCGGTTCCGTTGCAGCAGGTGCATGTTTCTTGTTTGAGTTGCTGTAGGCTGTTTTTAATGTCTCTTTCCAGAGCGTCTAGCTCTTTTTCAAGTGAACTTTTACCTGGACCATACAACTTCAAACTTACGGAATCCATTTTGCAATCGACAATATAGTAAACGGTATCGCAGCTGCCATTGCAAAGTGCTATTGGTACTAGGATGTTATAAGTATAGCCAGATTTTTTCACAAATTCTTTTTCGAATTCATATGTATTGAATCGTTGATTGTTAGCATCAACCCAGAAGTATTTATCCCCACTTTTTACGGTGAAAAGCAAGCAAGGAGTAGGAGGCTCGGTTAACGGTGTTGCTTCGATTTTATCGTATATAAACGGAATGGTAAAGCGTTTATCTATTATAGAATAAACTCCCCATTTACCGTTTTCTTCTATTATGATGTACTTACCATGCACGTCATGTATGACCCTGGGGGTTGCGGTTACCGTTGCGTCTAATTCCACACCGGAAGGGGTCATCCAAACTTCCTTTCCCTTAGCGCTGTCAATGGCCAAAATTAAATCTACGTACCAAGAGGGAAATACACTCTCACATCCGTCTGGGTCATATCTAACCAGTTTTTCCCTTTTTATTTTTTCTCCAAAATGGTAGCTATAAATTATATCATATATGGGTGGAATAACGCTCCCATCGTTGAAAAACAATCCGCATTTTCCGTTTTTTTGTAAAGCAGCGCATTTCAAGTGGCCATTCTTAATTCCTGATATACAATCCATTTCGGGGGGTAGGATTTCTTCTCCGTTCAGTGTTACAATTCCATATTTTCCATTAATGGAATAGAGAATAAACCCATAACTGGCATAGTTCATTCTCATGCCTTCTTTGATGAAACCACATACAGGGGGAAGTATTTCTTTTCCTGTTTTATTTATGATTCCGTATTTCCCATCCGGAGTTTTTATCATAAACAATCCCAGGGAAGGTCTTCCCGTGATTTGGAAATAATAGCCGCTTGTAAGGTATTCAGAGATTTCATTGGGCTGAAAATCTATGATGTAACGGGTTGCCGTGGAATCGAGTAGAGCCCATTGTCCACCCGTGTAGCTAACAAGACCGCCCTTGCTTTTTTTTATTATCCCTCCTTTTGCTACAATCCAGTATCCGCCACCACACAGGACTGGGTTCAGGTCAAATTGGGCATCCACTACCACCTGCCCGGTAGCAGTTTGTAATCCATATTTGCCTTTTTTCTCAAAGGGTTTTAGATGGCTTGCCTGCCCGTAGGAAAGAAGAGCACTAAAACAGAACAATAGGATAATGAAGAATTTCATATCTTATTTTTTTTTAGAAATTATTTAACAACGATTTTCATTGTTGCGCCATTTTCTTTTCCAAGCAATAAGTACATACCTTGGGGTAATTGATTTCGATAGATAAAAGGTTGATTAATTTCTACCGGAAATTTATCTATCTGTTTACCTGTCATATCATATAGTTCAAAAACCTGCTCTTTATCGGAAATCAATGTAAACTCATGCTGAGATGGATTAGGATATACCGAGAGGAGTGGAATAGTGGTGGATATAGCCGGTGAATGATAAATACTCTCTTCATCTAATTCCTCCCGTTTAAATGCCTGTAAATTGTTCAAGTCAAAACTGACCCACATAAACTGACTGGGTAATAGTTGATTGGAGCATGCAGCGTAGTAGGGTTGAAAAGTACCGGTAGCATCCGGGTAATAGGCAATGCCCCCGATCTGCGGGGTGGTGATGAGTTTATTGCCTGCGGTGAGGTGTAACAACTGCATATTGGTAAAAAATGAAATTTCCATGGCGTAATTCACATTGCCATAGCCGTTGATGTAAGCGTTTTTGATGTCGCCCGTTGCGCCATCTAGTTTCAGTAAAAAGTTATTAACAACCCCCACATTGCCCCAGGGACTTACGGTATATTCTTTTCCGGCAGTAACGGCTTTGCACTTATCGTAGTAAGCAGTAGTAGGTAAATCAACCCATACATCGCCATTTCCATCCACCAGTGCAGTGTGCCACATCTCGTTTTGAGGAGAAAATTCTGTTCGCCACACCACATTCCCCGAAGCATCCACGCGCACCAATTTCAAACCTTTTTGTGGTGAGTGTCCGGGAATATCCTGCCTCGTATAATATTCACCGATGTATCCGCCATCCGGCAGAAAATGAAACTTGTCAATGGCCTTAATATTTTGAATTGGAAAACCGATTTCCTTGTTCAAGTTGTGGGCTATGTTTTCAAAGGTGAGCGTGTCGGCTGTTGATGATACAAACAGACGGTAGTATTTATCGCCCAAATTGTTCAAAAACCAAAGCGAATTATCATAAGGGTTGTAATACAACTGGTGCATTAAATCTGAAACCCCGGAAGGTGGCAACTGCCATTTGGTCACCTGGTTGTTTTCAAAAAACCCGTAACGCGTTTCAAAATAAGTCGTGGTGTATTGGCGGTAGTAAACGAGAATAGTTTTGTTTCCGGCTATAATCAAGTCTTGGGTATATCGGTTTTTGTAAATACCTTGAAAAATACCCTCGTTAGGCTCAAAGGTGAAGATGATGTGTTCATTGCTTTGGTAAGCCGAATCGGTCGGGAAATAAGTTCCGTTAAAACCAATATCATTCCCTGTGGAAAAAAGTACAAACAATTTCTGTTCTGCCTCATTCCACAACAGTTTTTTGGGGTCTTCTGTAAAAAAATTCACCCATCTCAACGACCCGTTGGGGTGATAACTCGCCAGGAAATGTTTGTAGTTTGACAGTCGCTGGCGAGTATCGGGTGCCACATTACTGCTAAACGTTATTTCGGGTCCGGCATACGGATAATTCGGATCGGTGGGCGGTGTGGTGGTAAAATCGGCATAGCCTGTAAAGTATAAATTACCGGCAGCATCGCTCACCACGCTGGTAAACTGAGCACTGTACGGGTCAGAATGCGTATTTATATTTTGAAAAATATTCTGCATATATCCGGTCATGCACGAATGATTAAGTGTCACCTCATCGGGTACAGGCACCTTATAATCGGGAGTGAGTTGGGCCTGTGTATCAAGGGCACAAAGAATTGTGATGAGGATAATAACTTGCTTCATAGCATCAATAATTTTTACTGAATAAATGCAAACTTTTATCGTTCTCTGCTACGATCATCCAGTATTTACTATTGTCATAATGGATGTCTGCAACGGCAGCTGCAATGCTTGATTTAAACTGTGGAAGTTGTATTTGTTGCGTAGTGCCATTTTTATGCAGCAAGGCAAACACGCCATCCTGCCTTTTTTCTGTAAAGACAAATGCTCCCTCATCGTTATCTATCCATTGGAAATGGTGCATAAGCCTGCCAAATCCCTGCACACTGCGGGGTTGTGAATATTGCTGTGCTACCTGAAACTGAAAAGTATTCAAATTAAATGTTACCGAAAACAATTGCTGTTGGTTTTGAAAGAGCACATACAACATATTGCCATACTGATAATAATAAGGCAACATCTCTATTTGGTAAGCACTATTCCATTGAGGGATGATTTCGGGGATTTTTTTACCAAACATGGGCTGCACACCGCGGATAGCACCATAATCGGGGGAGTATAAATCCTGTGGCGTAACGGCATTCACTATCACCAGTTGGGAATCAACATTTACAGAAAGCACGAACGATTGGTTGGTAGTGGTGTTGGTGCCCATCGCCATATTGAAACTTCCCCAAAAATTCTGTGTGAGTGCGGTGCGGTCGATGGCTTTCAGATGGGTGGCCGGGCTGGAGACAACGCTTATCGGAGAAGAGCTGCCTGCGGCCAGATAATACGGAAGTCCGAAACCATTACCTCCTCCTGGTATCAATTTATCGCTGAAATATGCATCTGAATAAAGCGCACCGGGATTATACACCTTAAACTCTCCTTGGCCGGTGCCGAAAACTTCTACATCCACAGGATGTATGTAGTCTATGATAAAAGTGCCTCCGGAATAAGGACCTCCGGAAAAAGTATAATAGACCGGTTCATATAATATGCCCGTGGTTTGTGATGAAAACTCCTCGCTGTCTCCGTTTCGCTGTGTAGTGCCATCGGCTTTCAATATCCACCGGGTGGAGCTCATAAAATAACCATCACCGGGTCCCGTATAATTCGGCATCACATACCTTACTCCATAAAACACATCGAAATAACTGCTACCATGCTGATGTACTTTTGCCAGGTACAGATCATAGAGATCATCTACGCTGTTCGGTAGTAGCTTTGTCTTGCCATGGTAACTCCACCCGTTGAGCGCAGTGGTGGGACTATTGTCTTGCGGTGGGTCTATATCATCTTTTTTACACCCCGCAGCCAACAAAATGAAAAGGATGCTAATTATGAAATTCTTTAAACGCATATAACTAAAAGTTTGCCTGCAACTGCCCATATGCCTGAAGGTTATTGCCAATAATGGAAACAGACGGAGAAACATCGTCTGTTACTTTATAAATATTTCCTGCGCTGTACAGTAATTCCGAATTGCTTAGCCAAAATGGATAGAATGAGGATTTTGCTTTTGTGTTATCCGGAATTTTTTCCAGAACTGTTAATACCCGCTTGTCATAACCATTCAAGTTTCTGGTAACGATATCGGTACAATAACGGGTTACATATTGTCCATTCTCTAAGTTCTGGTACTCTCTGTCGATTGTATAAGCCACACGACTGCCATCCGGTGAAAACACAGGATTTTTCGGGCTTTCGCCTGTTGCTACAAAATGTGTAGTGTTTTTTGAAATTAAATCGTGAATAAAAACCGTATCGCCATCGGCCCAGGTAATTTTATTGCCGTGAAGAGTAAATTTTTCGGAAAAATTAAGCGGATACATGCTCACTACTTTACCACTTTGGGGATGGATTTTTACCAGATAGGAGCCGGGATTGTTGATTTTATCTACACCCGCCCGGGTAATGATAACATTTTCGTCCGGGTGCCATGCTAATCCATTGAATACAATTGCAGTATCTGCTTCCCAATACCGGTAGCTGGTGAGTTGTTGCTGTCCGGTGCCATCGGCATTAGTTATATATAGCTGTCTTTCTGTATCTGTCGTTTTAACGTAGGCAATTTTTTTACTATCGCTGCTCCATGCGCTGGCAAATGCCTTTTCTATATTTATCAACGAGTTGCTACTGAGATCATACACCCTGAGCATAAAATCAAACCCACGGAATTTTACTTTGCTGCCATCAGGAGAAAACTCCGGGGAATAATCTGCATCACTTAAATTTTTAGCGCCCACCTGGCTTATGAGCCTGGAGTCAGACCCGTCTCTGTTGCAGATATACACCTCCCCGTAGTTGTTATCAGCAATGCCGATGTAGGCGATGAATCGGTCGTTGTTAATGTCTTCTTTTTTGCAGCTGCACAACAGAAGAATAAGAATGAGTGGAAAACAGATCTTACGCATGTTCAAGTGTTTGAATTCTTTTCAAGATAAATCCCTAATTCAGCAGCAAGAGAACTTGCAGAATACCATTCACAGAAGGTTCGGGTATTGGCAATTGCATCCATGGTTACTTCTGTTTATGGTGTTTTGTAATCAAGCCAATAAAACGCAATTTACGTTTAGGCATTCGGCATATCAATAGGTGTAATTACCTATTTCCTTAGGTATTGACACGTTTGTACCTTTACCCCATTATAATACATCTGTGCAGATACTGTTTGGCCCCTTGATCGAGTATTGTTACCTGGAATACGTTGAATAACGTGGTCTGATGTCCGGAAAAGGGGGTGTACAACGCCCTGATCGGCCGGCTCCTGATACTGGTTGAGATGCTTCCTTGCTTGCCCCACATGTGTGGCACCTATCTTTTAACCACGCATGTGCCCTCTGAAACACTTCTTATTGCCGTCAGTCTTGACCAGAAACTCCCTTTGGTTCCCTTAGACAAAAGTCAGATTGCCCGGTGTTTGTTGATTATCTGCAAGCCGGCCATCAGAGGGGCTTCAACCAGGCTGCCTGGGTATTTGGCTACGAGCTTATTGCTATCGCTCTATGCCATGGATCAACGCAAACTTCACCAAACCGATAGTACTCTTACAACCCGTTTTCTCCAGGATGTTGGCGCGATGATTGTCCACTGTTTTTTTACTGATAAATAGTTTTTCTGCAATTTGCTCGCTGGTGTATTCTCTGACGATTAAGGAAAGAATTTCGAGTTCGCGCTTACTGAGCAGGGAAAGGTTGGCTTTTTGCTTTTTTTCTTTTTCAATCTGACCGTAAATAATGGGAATAATGGCATCCGAGTAGTAAGTGCCATGGTGTAAAATCGTATGCAGAGCCTTCAGCAATTCTTCCTTGCCGGCATTTTTTAGGATGAATCCGTCTGCTTCTGCGAGTAAGGCTTCCCTGATTACGGGGGCGCTGCTGTACATGGAAAGAATAAGCACCTTTATTTCCGGATAACTGTGTTTGACCATTTTACATAGTTCCGTACCGCTCAGCAATGGCATGCTGATGTCTGTAATCAGCACATCAAAACTTTTGGGGTAGGTCTGGATAAGGTCTAATGCCTGCTGACCGTTTACTGCCTCACCGGCTACATGATAAGGTGTGCCGTTTAAAATGCTCTTGAGGCCATCAATCACGATCTGATGATCATCAGCTATGAGAATGTTTGCTATTGGATTCATGCAATGGGTATGTTAATAACAAAAGTCGAGCCTTTATTTTTTTCTGATTGAATTTTTATATTGCCGTTAATAAGCTTAATCCGGGCAAAAATATTTTTCCATCCTAATCCCTTTGATTCATCGATAGCCCGTGTGTCAAAGCCGTGTCCTTTATCTTCAATCACCAACTGCACAAATTTATCATCTGCGCCAAGGTGTATGTTGACAGTATCTGTTTGAGCATGACGGATAATGTTTGACAGTATTTCCTGTATGATCCTGTAGAGGGAGAGTTCGGATTGTTTGGGCAGGGAAATTTTATGCAGTTGTTCGTCTAAGGTGAATGTTACCTTGAGTTGTTCAGTGCTGTTGATGCGGTCAGCAAGGTTTTCAATGGCTTTTGCGAGGCCGAAGTTTAGAATTTCGGGAATGAGGTTGTGTGAAATGTTGCGAACTTCGTTGGCGGTTTCCTCTAAATAAGCACTCACTTTTTCTAATTCTTTGTTGCCTTCTGCTTTCGGTAAAATCATGCGCATCACAGCCAGTTTTTGTCCGATGCTGTCGTGCAGATCCCGTGCGATGCGGATACGTTCATTTTGTTCTGCGCGGAAAATTTCGCGAACCGACTTATCGTGCTGTTCCCGCAGCTTGAGTTCTGTTTGTCGTTTTTGCCTCTGGTAGAGCACAATAAAACCCATTGCCGTCAACAACAATATTGATATAAATAGAGCTGTATAAAGCATGCGAGTTTTTTGTTCATTCTCAAGCTGAATCTGTTGTTGTTTGATTTGTGTTTCCTTTTTTTCGGTTTCGTATCGGGTGTTCAATTCCAGTATTTGCCGGTTTTTTTCAATGTTTACCAAACTGTCTTTATATTCCACGTACTTCTGATATTCTGCCAATGCCTGCGCTGGATTTCCTTCCGCCTTATAGTAGTAGTAAAGCGCATAGTGATAATCGTCAAGCTTATGGTATCCGCCAATGGTGGGCTTGTAGGGAGCTGCTTTGTCCAGATAGTATTTACCGCGTTCCAATTGTCCCATGTAGGTGTAGAGTTCACCCAAAGTCATGTAAGCGGAAAACCATCGGATGGAATCATCTGCGGGCCTGAGGTAATTCAAACTCTCCAGCATAAAGTGTATGCTGTTGAGGGTATCTCCTGTTTCGAAATAAAGCCCTCCGAGGTTCTTGAGGGTGGCGAACAGGCCTGCCGTATCACCGGCTGCTTTTCTGTAGTGGAGTGATTTCATATAGTAGGGTAGCGCCACAGAATCAATTGCCTGTAGGTAATAGATATTCCCAAGCGTATTATAGGCGTCTCCAAGCCCGGCCGGTGAGTTTAACCGGGTGAAAATCTCTACTGCTCTGGCGGCATGTTTTTCGGCTTCTTCAAATTTTTCCGTTTCCAGGTAGCATATGGCGATATTATTCAGGAGAGATGCAGCCTTTTCCTCCCATTGTTTTTTTTCAGCAATACGTAAGGCATGGAAATAACAATCCGCGGCATTCAAAAAGTCACTTGCCGTATAATGTGTGTTACCAGCCTGTACATAAAGGCTCATGACCTCTGCGGAGTCCGTGGCCAGCTTCATTTTTTCGGCAATATCAGTTGGAAGCTTCTGTGCCCTGAGCGGCAGTATAACCAGGCAAATAAGAACGGCTGCTGAAATACAAATAGCCTTTTGCAGTGTCATTTCTGATAGGATAGACTAAATATAATAATAGACATGGTATGGGCGCTCCAATAACAGTTGTCGTTGTCAGAAATAGCTCTTGCAGCGGACTATTGCAACAAAAGCTTGCAGGATGAGTAGTTTTACTTAAAATTAAGTGTATTCTAGAACTGTTCAACACTCCCCATTCAGGATTAAGGGGTACAAGGTGATCCGAAGAGGGAGTCAGTAGATTTTCACCTGAACGATCACGGATTTGTGGAATGACAATAACCTGCCTCACCGAGGGATGCAATCCATGCTTGTATGGATTGCACCGATATGCAAAATGGCATCAGAAAACAAAAGGCGCATGCAGTAATTGACCGCATGCGCCTATCATAAGTTCTTCAGCGTATTTTTATTCTTTTATCACTTTAGCGAAAGAAGTGCCTTCAGGCGAAGCTATTTCAACCAGGTACAGCCCGCTACGGCCTGGAATATCCAACTGTATGCGGCTGGTTGTGGGATAAAAATCTTGTGCCACTTCCTGTCCCTGCATATTAAAAATCCTGGCCTGCACATTGCTCATAACTTCTGGCAATGGAATGACGCATTGTCCTTGGGTAGGGTTAGGAAAAGCCGTGATCCGCAGGCCAGCATTTTCCCATGCTTCTATCCCGGTAGAGCTTCCGCCAATGTCAAGTGTGTAAACGGTATAGGTCTGAGTGCCGGACACGGATCTTCTGGAGAAATAATAAACCTTGTTATTCGCTATTTTGAACATGTTATTATCAGCAGATGAAATGGAAATGTCCAGAGTATCCCTGCTGATATGATCGCCAAAATCGCTTGAATAGAACAGGTTGAATTGGTCCTGTTCTGTGGCAAAAAACCGGCCATCGGGCAGGGCGAAAACATTCATGATTTCCGCTTTGAACAGTTGGTTTGGCGGGAGGCCATTTGGCAAATTGGCGGTTATATCCGTCCATGTTGCCCCGGCATCTGTGGTTCTGAAGAGGTATCGTTTGTTGTTGTATGTGAAAGTTAAAAGCCAGTTGGTTTCATCCTTTGGCACTGAAATAGTTGGATCGCCGGATGAAAAGTTTACCGGGTTGCCGTTAACGGTAATTGCACTGAGGTTAACAGAGGTCCAGGTGTCACCTGCATCCGTAGTATAATAAATTGCCCCGCTGTGGCTTAAAACAGTAGCGAATGTGGCACTATGTACGCGTGTTTCATGAAAATTCCAGGCATTGGTCATAGGGCGTTTTTTTGTCCAGGTGAGTCCTCCATCCCTGGAGTAAACAACATATCCGGCCGCCCCGCCAATTACAATGAAATCGCCAGATGCCCCGATACTATAGGGACTCAGGTTTTGTATCGTGTCAGTAATAAGCGCGAAGTTCTGACCGCCATCCGTAGAACGTCTTATAGTTTTGGAGTATGCAAGTACAAGCGTATTAGGACCCACATATTGTATCACTGCATTACTCACAATGTTTGAAGACAACGTTGTTTCATCTGACCACGTCTGGCCGCCATCAGTGGTATAGCGTATCTTGTCTGCATATCTGTTAATCATAACGCCTTGTTGGTCATTGGCCGGGTCAAAATCAATCAAATAGATTTTTTCACCCATGCCGCTGTTGCTGAACGTATGCTCAAATTTCAATTGCCAGTTTTGAGCAGAGGTGTTCAAAACGATAAAAACTGTGAAAGCAACGCTCGCTGTGATCTGAAAAAGGTGTTTCATTTTAACGGATTTTTATGAAGCCAAAATTATTGTGTAAAGGTGCACATAGAAAATAGGGTAGTCTCCTTAAAATAGTAGGTAAGAGTACCTATTTTACTTTGTATCTGGCGAGGTGATGTTTTGGGGGAGATGATCCGATTTGAGAGCAACGCCAATCCCATAACGTGTATATAAACTCTTGGCTGGCGAAACGCAGGCTCAGTGGAGTTGGGTACTCGTCAGTTGCAGCGATTTCTTTCGGGTTCTTGTTAATCACAAGGTCCCTTTGTTTTTGGTTACCTTTCGGATCTGGCGATGATAGCCTTCAATGGAGTTGGTCGTGTAGATCAGCTTTCGGATGTTTTCCGGATATTTGAAGCAAGCCGATACTTTCTCCCCATTGGCGCGCCAGGATTTGATCACCAGCCGATAGCGGTGCTACCACGTTTGTTGCGGCACGTCCAGGGCTTGTTCAGAAGATGTTTTCGTTGGAGCTTGATAAACATTTTTCCGGTCGGCTATAAATTGCTTTCTGCTCTTTAAAAAATGTTTAACCCTTTCCATAAGTATGCTATGAGCTGGTAAGGCTAAAAAATCTATTTTTGGATGATATTCATAAGAATTAAGTTAATACATGTGACGGGCTACTGAAATTATGATTTATAAAATCAGGTGGAATGACTAAAGTGAATCAAAAATCCTGTTATTGATATGCGGAATTACTTTACAGCTGTAATTGGTCTTTTGGCTGGAGCGTGTGCGTATGCACAATCTCTATGCGCCTATAACTTTGAAGAAGATGGTGTATCCTTTGAATTTTATTGTAATGCCCGAAAAGAAATATTTGAAAACGAAATAGTTCTGATTTATGAAGAAGTGAGCAATAATAGCGTTTTGATACTGTCGATGGCAAAAGTAGTGAAATCAGAATTTAACAATCATCCTGACAGCATCAGGGCACAAATTGCCAAGATTGGAGAATATTTTTCCAACGTTAAAAAATTTGACATGGTTGAGTATTCAGAACGGGCTCTGCCTGAGGATCATCCTAGGAACCTGGCATTCTATGGTTATTTTTACAAACCTTCACAAAATGATATTGAGGCTTACTACAGGTACGTTTATTTAATGCCTGGCAAAAATAGTTTGGTATTATTTGATATCATCAAGGTTTCGCATAAAGTAGAGGGCAATGAGCAAATGATCCCCGGTTCACTTATCTGGAAAAAAAAGTATGATTTGGCGTACAGATCATTGGGTTTATCCATTACTCCGGAAAATTCTTTTTGGGCTGTGGATAGTTCCCTTGCCAACAGGTTAGAAGCTGAAATTAAAATTTATCCTAAATACGTAATAAATTATGAAGATGTGTTAATGTCGTCACATTTCCTGAATGTGAAAAATTTAACTTTTTACAAGTTGCCTATACAGGAGGTGTACCAACGGGTGCTGACCGAGGAAAGAGAACAGAGTTCAGATGTAAGCGGACGAGAATTAGGGTATGATGTTTATAGTATGGGATCCGGGAAAAAATATCATATTAGCTCCCATTTTCAAGTTGAAGATGAAAACGGGATAAATTGTTGTTTTCGAAAAAACATTTACTTAATTGAAAGAGATGGGAAAATATTTTTGGCTGCTTTATATAATCCATGTGTTGATCAATTTAGCAACTGTAAACTAACTTCCGAATGGTTTGAGCTATATGCTAATTTAATTTCGCGTATTCACTGATATTCAGATTGCTACTTGCTTACAGGACTAATTGCTATTGCCGGCACTTTAACGTGAGGCATAATTTGCTATTTCAAATGGATGTGGTTATCGGGTACTACAGCTAATCATTATCGGGATTGCGGACTACAGGGAATCGTCATGTGCCGGGTTTAAACATGCTTGCTGCTTTAACGGCACTTTTCCACCCTCCATAAAGTTTTTGACGCTCGGTTTTTTTCATTTTAGGTGTAAAGTTTTTTTCCACTTTCCACAGTTTTTTGATTTCGTTAAGATTTTTCCAGTAACCTACAGCCAGCCCGGCAAGGCAGGCCGCACCCAGGGCGGTTGTTTCAGTAATGACCGGACGTACCACGGGTACTCCCAGAATGTCGCTCTGAAACTGCATTAGGAAATTATTGCGAGCGGCACCGCCATCTACATGGAGATGGCGTAATCGTATTCCACTATCTTTTTCCATTGCTGTCAGTACATCCTTGGTTTGATATGCTACTGATTCAAGCGTAGCGCGTGTGATATGTGCTATTCCGGTACCACGTGTAAGACCAAAGATTGCACCACGCACATTGCTGTCCCAGTAAGGAGCACCCAGTCCGACAAAAGCGGGAACTACGTAAACTCCTTCATTCCCCGTGAGGGCTGTGGCCAGAGCTTCACTGGCTGCGGCATTAGGGAAAAGACGGAGTCCATCCCTTAGCCATTGCACGGCCGAGCCGGCAACGAAAACGCTGCCTTCCAGAGCATACTCTGTGTGGTGGCCTATTTGCCAGGCGATGGTTGTGAGTAAGCCATTGCGGGAGGATACTGCACGCCTTCCGGTGTGCAATAGCAGAAAACAACCGGTGCCATAGGTGTTTTTAGCCATGCCGGAGCGGAAACATGCCTGTCCGAAGAGGGCAGCCTGCTGATCGCCCGCCATGCCACTGATAGGGATAGATGCCCCGAACAGTGTGCTTTCCGTGGTGCCATAGATTTCACTGCAGCTTTTTACCTGAGGCAGCATAGATGCCGGTACGGTAAACAACCTCAGCAGCTTGTCATCCCAGCGCAGGGTATGGATGTTAAACAGCAGTGTGCGCGAAGCATTGCTGACATCGGTAACGTGCACCCTGCCACCAGTGAGTTTCCAGACCAGCCAGGAGTCTATTGTACCAAAGAGAAGGTCACCCTGTCTGGCTTTCTCCCGGGCTCCTTTCACGTTGTCCAGTATCCATTTAACTTTGGTGGCGGAGAAGTAAGCGTCAATAAGCAGGCCGGTTTTCTTACGTATGGTTTTGTTGTGTCCCGCTTTTCTCAGCTTATCGCAAAGGGGCACAGTTTGGCGGGACTGCCATACGATAGCATGATAAACAGGCCGACCAGTGTTTTTATCCCACACTACCGTGGTTTCCCTCTGATTTGTTATGCCGATGGCGGCAATCTGAGACGGGTGTATATGGGTTTGGGCTAAAAGGTCTTTTACAACAGTTACCACCGATTGCCAGATTTCTTCCGCATCATGCTCCACCCAGCCGGGTTGAGGAAAATGCTGTGTAAACTCCTGCTGAGTTATACCAATTATTTCAGCAGAACGATTAAATAAAATTGCCCGTGAGCTGGTAGTTCCCTGGTCAATTGCAAGAATATATTCAGACATAGCAAATAGATTGTGCTGATGCAATATTTTGTTTCAAAAATGAAAATACTTCATATATGAATGGCAGAAGCATTTATCACAATGCTATGCCGTTCGCAGCCGTAACAAAATAAAACAGAAAAGCCGGAACTGAAAAAACCTTAAAACAGCTCCGGCTTTTCTGCCCTAACCAACCATCGAAGAAAACCAAAACCCTATATCATCGCAATGCTGTTACGTTTCCTTTCAGATCTACAATTTCCCCATTAGGACAAGAAGCCCGCACATACCAGACATAAACGTCTGTATTTACCAGCTTATTCTGATAAGTACCATCCCATCCCTCCCGGATATCTTCAGTAGCAAAAACCTGATTGCCCCAGCGATCAAATACTTTAAAACTAATCAGCTCAATGAGGCCCGTACTTCTTACCCTGAAGATGTTGTTGGTTTCATCCCCGTTGGGGGTAAAAGCATTGGGCACCCAGATATCACCCTCACAGGTTTGAATAATTCTGACCTTTACCGAATCTGCAGCCTGACAACCATTTACATCTACTACATGCACATAATAAGTTCCGGATTCCTCTACTCTGACAGAGGCTGACTGGCAGTCATAACAACTCATTTCCTGAGAAGGAGACCAGTAATACTGTATGATATGATTGGGAGACGTTGCTGTGAAGGTAACTTCAGTGCCAGGCAAAACAACTACGTCTTCACCGGCATCTACAGTGGGCAGCATATCTACCTGCACATGTACATACTGTGTGTCAGGGCGACAAAGACCACCAGCTGCCACCACCATATATTCAGCCGATGCATGCGGTCTGATAACCTGCACCGGTGCAGTGGGGTCGCTGAAAAGGTCAGCAGGTATCCACAACAAACCGGAGCCGTTGATACCTTCGGCTTCAATCCGTGCTTCCAGCCGCACACTATCACCCAGGCAAATCCGTATAGGATCAGAAACGACAGTATGAATCCGGTCAATTACGGTTATCACCACGGTGTCATGTGCCGGGCAGTCGTGTGCATTATTTGCCATAATGATATAGGTGGTAGTTGTATCAGGCGAAGCTGTCGGGCTAAGAATATCCGGATTATCAAGGCCGTTAGCAGGCGTCCAGGTGAACTCTGATGCATATTGTGCTTCAGAGGTCAATTCAACGCTTTCACCCTTACAAAGAGTAATGTCATTCCGCGTAGTTACCTCCGCTACGGGGTTGACGGTCAGCATAACAGAATCAGTCCATAAGCAGCCGTAAGCATCCAACATTCTTACATAATAGGTGAGGGAAGAATCGGGGCTGGCAATTGGAGAGGAGCATCGGCTGCAGCTCAATCCCTGGGAAGGGTACCATTCATACTCCACTGCGCCTGAGAGGTCAAAACGCGTACTGTCACCGCTGCAAATACGGTCGGCAGCTTTAATCTGGATATCCGGCAGAGGTCGTATAGCTACGATGACAGAATCGGTGGCTTGACAGCCGAATTCAGTTTGTGCGGTCACCATATATACGGTAGTTCTCTCCGGGCGCGCTACCGGATCAGGAATATCGGTACGGTTTAAACCATCGGCAGGGCTCCATGTATAGATGCTGCCTCCGCTGGCTTCCAGTTGAACAGAATCACCATAACATAGGCTGGCACCAGCCGATACGGTGAGCACGGGCAAATCATTCACCGTGATCACCACACTGTCTCTGTCCTGACAACCATAAGCATTGGTCACAACCAGTTCATAGGCTCGCGTTATAGCCGGGTGTGCTATCGGGTCGGCAACATCAATGGCACTTAATCCGATGGCAGGCGACCAGTTATAGTAATCGCCACCAGCCCCCTGCAACTGGACGGACTCTCCAAAGCAAATAGCCGTATCAGGGCCCGCATCGGCCACAGGTAGGGGAAATACGGTGATTGCTGTAGAAACGGAGTCCATGCATCCTCTTTGTGTGGTAAGTACCAGCTTGGGGTAATAGTTACCCGGATAGCCAAACACATGAACGGGAGCGGGCAGTGAAGAAGATTTTCCATCTCCGAAATCCCAGTGCCAGGATGTAATAGGTTCAGAGGCATAACCAATAGTATTGAACTGCGTTTGCACCGGCTGGCAGCCTGTAGTATCGGACACGCTGATGCCGGTGAAAAAGCGCACAACTTCCACATGCACAGAATCCATATTCACACATCCCATAGCAGAAACTGCCCGAACATAATAGGTCGTTGAGGAATCGGGCATGGCTATAGGCACAGCAATGAGGGGGTCGCTGAGTCCTGTTGTCGGGAACCACGTGTAGTGGGCGCCACCCCGCGCATAAAGCTGCACTCCATGCCCTGCACAGGTAAAGGTGTCGGCAATTACCTCAATATCGGGCAGCGGATGTATGGTAACCGTTACAAATTTGGTTACCGTGCAACCGTATGTATTGGTAATGTTGACCTGATAAGTAGTGGTAGATGCAGGTGATGCTATCGGCTCAGGACAATACTTGCAGCTTAATGTTGAATCAGGAAACCAGTTGTAGGTTGTTCCTCCGGCGGCAAATAACCTTACCGAGTCACCCACGCAAATGCTTGTATCCGGAGATACGAGAGCATAGGGGAGCGGATTGACCTGCAGTGATACGGAGCCGAAGTTGCGGCAGCCGTTGGAATCGGTGACTTCAACGGTGTAGGTAATGGAAGAAAGCGGTCGCGCTATGGGATTAGGTATGTTTGTCGTGTTAAGGTATGTTCCGGGTGACCAGTTATAACTCACTCCACCAGAGGCATTTAAGGGTGTACTTACAGACTCGCAGGTTGTTAGCCCGGGAGTCACTGTTACAACCGGCAGCGGATTGACACGCACAAATACTGAATCCATGCTGACACATCCATTTGCATCGGTCACCGTTACAAAATACGTAGTAGAGATAACCGGAAAAGCCAATGGCGAAGCATCATTTGCATTGCTCAGAGAACTTAACGGAGACCATTGATAGGCAATCCCTCCGGAAGCCTGTAACAGCGCAGTGTCACCCATACAAATCACTGCCCCGGGACCAGCATCTGCCGGTGGCAGGGGGTGAATGATTATGTTTTTGGTAAGGGAGTCTACACAACCATAGGAACTTTGCACTGTCAGCGTTACCGGATAAACCCCAGCATTTGTATATCTATGCACCGGGTTGGCGACCGAATCCGTTGTGCCATCACCAAAGCTCCAGTGGTGGGAAATGATTATACCATCACCTGATGAAAGGTCAGTAAAACTTATGTCAGCGGGCAAGCAGGCCACTGTATCGGAAAAATTTGCCCTGGCTTCCAACTGTCTTATAACCATAGTAACTGAATCGCGGTTTATGCAACCCTTATCCGAGGTAACTTCAACATGATAGGTGGTAGTTTGCTGTGGTGCTGCAACAGGATTGGGGCAATGTTCACAGGAAAGAGAAGCTGCCGGAAACCATTTATAAGCAACTCCACCTGATGCCTGCAATTGAAAAGTATTGTCATAACACAATGCCGTGTCGGAGCTTACCGTAACCGTGGGGAGAGGGAACACTGTAATCAACACAGAGTCTGTGGTAACACACCCTGCAGCATTGGTAATGTCCACGTAATAGCGTGTGGTTTCTAGTGGAGTTGCTACCGGATCAGGACAGGTAGTGCAGCTGAGACCGGTTGCAGGATACCATTGATAAGATGTTCCGCCCCCGGCAGCAAGCTGCGCGCTTTCAAACATACACAAAGCCGTATCTGGGGAAACAAAAGTTACTTGCAACAGATTGACGGTTAATGTAATGGAATCTGTATTTACGCAGTTGTTACTATCCGTGACGGTGACTACATAGGTAGTTGAGTTGGATGGCGTGGCCACCGGATCAGCAATAAACGGGTTAGACAGTCCGGTAGGAGGTGACCAGCTATAACTTACTCCACCGGTAGCATGCAGTTGCACCCATTCACCCTCACATAACACAGTGGCTGAGGCCGTAATCTCCGGATCGGGTAGGGGAAATACCCTTACGGTAGAGGAAGCTGTGTTTATACACCCGTTAGAGTCGGTTACTTCTACCGTGTAAGTAGTTGTGGAGTCAGGTGTGGCTATCGGATTGGCAATGTTGGGATTGTCCAGTGAAGAAGCAGGCGTCCAGCTGTACATAACCCCACCGCTGGCCTGTAATGGAGCTGCCCCTCCGATGCAAATACCATTCCCTGAAGAGGATACTACCGGCAGCGGATGCACCATCACGGTGACAGAATCGGTGTCGGAGCACCCTATGCTGTCATAAACCGTAAGGATATAGGTAGTGGTTACGGTGGGGAAAGCCAACGGATTGGCTGCTGCCGAATCACTAAGCGTGGAGGCCGGAGACCAGGCATAAAGGAGCCCACCTGTGCCCGTAAGCTGAGCGGAATCTCCAGCACAGATGGTGCTGCCCGGTCCGGCTTCAGCCACCGGAGGTCCGTGGGTGACAATGGTTTTCACCGTTGTATCCCGACACCCTGCAACGGTTTCAATCATCAGGGTAACATCAAAGGAGCCTGCGGTGGTATAAGTATGGTCGGGGTTTTGCAGGACTGAGGCTGATCCATCCCCAAAATCCCACGACCATGATATGATTACGCTGTCAGATACTGAAGTATCTGTAAAGCGGATAGTTTCAGGAATACAGACATTGCTGTCTGAAGTGATAAAGTCAGCGGTAGGTCCAGGGTCCACTGTAATATATTGAGACACAATGAGCGTATCTGTACAACCTTCAGCGTTGGTTACAATAAGTGTTACATCATACTTTCCGGGAACACCATAATAGTGTATTGGATTTTGCAGCGTACTAGTTGCCCCATCCCCAAAGTCCCAGAACCAACTGATAGCAGGGGGTACGCTATGGGAAGTGTCTGTAAATTGCACTGCACTTGCGCGGCAGATATGCGTTACATCAGCCGTAAATCCTGCCCAAATGCCGAAAGTTACAATGGAGTCCGGATGATCTATGGCAATGACACAGCCGTGCCCGTCATCCATGACCAGAGAAGGATGGAACACCCCCGGGTAGGTATATACATGGGTGAGTGTATCCGGACCAACAGTAATACCCAGATATCCATCCCCGTAGTCATAAATATGGATAATGGTATCAGCGGCATCAGAAAAGAATTTAACAGGCACATCCACGCACACCTCGTTTTGAATGAAGTCAAAAGTGCCCCGTGGTCCGGTTACCACAATAGGATCGGGGAAATAAAAAGTATCCTTGCAACCATTAAAATCGGTTACTTCCAGATGTGCCCAGAACGAGTCAGCAGTGGTATAGACGTGAGTAGGATGCTGCAGGTCACTGGTTTGGTTGTCACCAAAGTGATAAAGCCAGGCAACAACACTATCGGACGCGGGGGTAAGATCAGTAAAGTTTACCCAAAGAGGTGGACAGCTTGAAAACAACGAGTCCACAGTAAATGCCGCATGGGGCTTCACTACCCGGATGTAGAGAGGTTTTATCAGGGTGCTGTCACAACCATTGATATCGGTGGCTCTCAGGCTTACGGTGTAAGAACCTTCGTTCTGGTAGGCATGTACGGGTAGCGAGTCAGTGGATGACGATCCATCTCCAAAATCCCACATGAACTGCATGCCTGTTCCTACCGACAGGTTCATAAACTGAATCTGCTGACCAATACACACCACGGTATCATCAGCATAGAAAAGAGGTGCCGGGTATGTGGGAATGACATAATCAGCGCGGGCAGTGCTGTCGGTGCAGCCGTTGCTGTCAGAAACCTTGAGGGAAACAGAATAAATACCCGGTTGGTAATAGGTGCGTTGCGGATGCTGGCTGGTGTCGGTTCCTCCGTCACCAAACTCCCAGTTCCAACTTACAATAGAGCCCAGATAAGCATAAGACGAGTCGGAATAATGGACTTTCAGTGGGGTACATCCGGTGAGGGTGTCGGCAGCAAACCAGGCTGTGGCGCCATATACGGTAACATAACCCGGTTTTACTAATGTATCCGTGCAGCCATGTATATCTGTTACTATTAAGGTGACGTCATAAATACCTGTAGAATCATATACGTAAATGGGATCAGGCTGGGTAGAGGTATCCCCGTTACCAAATAGCCATAGATAGGTGTCTGCATCCACCGAGGAAGAGTTAAAATAAACAATCAAGGGGGCGCAACCGGAAAGGGGCGAGCCGGAAAAGTCTGCCTGCGGATCGGTGATACGCAGTTGCCGGGTAGTGCTATCCACGCATCCGGACATGGTATCACGTACAAAAAGACTTACTGTATAGATTCCGGTAGAAGCATAGGTGTGTACATTATCCGGAAGGGTGGAGGTGTCTCCGTCTCCGAAATCCCATCTCCATTCATTGGGTCCCAGGGAATTATCCCGGATGGTAACCTCGTAAGGATTTTCACAATTAAAAATAAATTCCATACCGGCACTCGGGGGGGCTATAGAAACATAATCGTACCGGGTAAGGGTGTCTGTACAACCATGATGAAAGGCTATGAGCGTAACATTGAAAGAGCCTGTGTCGGAATAGGTATAGGTCGGATTGGGATCTGTTGCAGTATTACCATCTCCGAAATCCCAGAGCCATTCTTCAGCTATATTGGTAGAATCAAAAAACTGGATAGCTGTGCCCAAACAGACGTGCTGACGATCCGAACCAAAGTGCACCACAGGGGTATCTCCCGCAGCGATGTAGTTAGTTTTTAGTATAGAATCTATGCAGCCATCGGCATTGGTTATAGTAAGACTTACAGAATACACGCCATCCGTGGTGTAGGTGTGAGAGGGATTTTGAAGGGTTGAAGTGGTGCCATCGCCAAAATCCCATAACCAGCTGATTACCGGTGCGTTGGATGAGGATTGATCGGTGAAGTTTACCGTCAGGTCCACACAGCCTTCCGTAACATCTGCGGTGAAATTTGCCGTTGGGTTGGTGATGCGAATATAGTTAGGCTTAAAAGTAGTGCGGGTGCAGCCATCGGCACTGGTAACCGTTAACCGGACCCCGTAGCTTCCCGGAGCAGTATAGCTGTGTACGGGGTTGGCCTGTGTAGAAGTGGTGCCATCGCCAAAATCCCACAGCCAGGAGACCTCTCCGTTAGCCGTTTCGGTGAAATTGACGGCAAAGGGAATGCCGCAGCCACTGGTTTTATCAGCCGTAAAATTTACTGTTGGCCGTGGATAGACGGTAATCAGATCTTCATAGACTATTGTGTCTTTACAACCTTTATTATTGGTTACAATGAGTGTTACATCGTAGGTTCCCGGTGAGGTATAATTATGAGTGGTATTTTTCACACTTGAAGTAGCTCCGTCACCAAAGTCCCATGCCCAGGATACAATCGTGCCAGATGAAACGGACTGATCTGTAAAGGAAACGTTCACGCTACCGCAACCACTGGTTCTGTTGACAGAAAAATCTGCTTGCAGATGATCAATGACAAGAAAATCCGGTTTTGATTTTGTGTCAGAGCACCCCCCAGAGTTACTCACGGTTAATGAAACCGTATAGCTACCTGCAGCTATGTAAGTATGTACAGGATTCTGCTGCGTAGAGGTAGTGCCATCACCAAAATCCCATAAATATCCTGTTATCTGGCTGCCTGAAACCTGGCTG
Organism: Chitinophagales bacterium; assembly: GCA_026003335.1. Taxonomy (NCBI): domain Bacteria; kingdom Pseudomonadati; phylum Bacteroidota; class Chitinophagia; order Chitinophagales; species Chitinophagales bacterium. Next base: position 216,502 of record BPHB01000001.1, read on the forward strand.
GTAAAAGTAATGGCAGCAGGATAGGAGCAAGCGAAATCCGGTGCTGCGGTGAAGTTTACCTGCGGGGCAGGCAAAATGGTAATATAGTTAGACAGGGTTTTGCGATGCTCACAGCCATTAGCATCCCGTACCACCAACACGACCGTGTAAGTGCCAGGATTTGTGTACAAGTTGGTGGGATTCTGTGCAGTGGAGGTATTTCCATCTCCAAAATCCCAGCGCCAGGAGACAATCGGAGCATCGCCTGGGGCGCTCAGATCAGTAAATGTAATAGCTTCAGGAACACAGCCAGTAGTTTTGCTGGCGGTGAAATTTGCTGTCGGGTTGGCAAAGACCGTTATCATAGCATGCACCGTCTTGGTATCACTGCCCCCTGAGTTGCTAACTGTAAGCGATACGGTATACGTGCCCGGTACAATGTAAATAGCACAAGGATTGCGGTCAGGTGACAGGTTATTGTTTCCAAAATTCCAAGACCAGGAAGTAGGGCTTCCGGTGGACAGATCAGTAAAACAGACCACTAAGGGGCTGCATCCCTGTGTGACCGAGGCCGAGAAATCCGCTTTAAGCTGGGCAAATGCCTGGGATCCCAGGAGCAACCATAATACGAGCAAGAATGCGGTTCTTAGGACAAGAAGGGGACTTCTGCTGAAGCTACATAAGCTGTTGCTAACTGAAAATAATAATGATGTAGGTCTTCTCTCCCTCACAAAATCATTCCTCCATAGATAGTTCGTCCACCTACCCGGAACTCTTTCTCTTTATAGAATCCAATATTCCTCCGATGTTCCGGTAAAAACTCTTACGAAAACCAACAAGTTTTGGTTGCGTATCGCGATCCATCCGATATACTCTGTAGGACGATATGTGACACTGATAAAAGATTCTTGCAGAAGACCTTTACAGGGGTTTGTCCACATCGTGAAGCATAAAATTTAAAACAAACAGGCCGTTAGCTTGTTGTCAATTCAGCTATATTTGCGTAAACAGAATCAAACCTTTTAACGAAGATGGAATACCTTAGAGATTACTTGCCTATTTTGCTGCTTTTTGCTGTAGTTGCCGGATTCGTGGTGCTCAACCTTGTAGGTACTCATCTGTTGGGTCCCAAACGGTATTCCAGGCGGAAACTGGAAACCTTTGAATGTGGAGGAGAGGTGCAAGGGAATGCCCGTACGCCATTTCATGTAAAGTATTTTCTGGTGGCAATATTGTTTGTGCTGTTTGATGTGGAAGTCATTTTTATGTATCCGTGGGTAGTGAATTTCAGAGAATTAGGGCTGATTGGTTTTATTGAAATGATGATTTTTCTGAGCTTTTTATTTGCAGGATTTGTTTATGTAGTCAAAAAAGGCGCACTGAAATGGGAAGCCTGAAAAACAAAGGAGGATTGAAAGATGAGTAACGCCAATACCAAAATACCCACGCTGGTTGAAGCTCCTCCGGGCTATGAGGGTCCGGGCTTTTTTGCTACCACGCTGGAAAGTGTTATCGGGCTTGCCCGCAAGTACTCCATCTGGCCTTTGCCGTTTGCCACCTCATGCTGCGGCATTGAATTTATGGCTACGATGGGAGCCCATTATGACTTTGCACGGTTTGGGTCAGAACGTCCCAGTTTTTCCCCCCGACAGGCTGATTTGCTGATGGTTATGGGCACCATAGCCAAAAAGATGGGACCTCCGCTGAAACAGGTTTACATTCAGATGGCTGAACCCAAATGGGTGCTGGCTATGGGTGCTTGTGCTTCCAGCGGTGGAATATTTGATACCTACAGCGTGCTGCAGGGTATAGATGAAATCATTCCTGTGGATGTGTATGTGCCGGGATGTCCTCCCAGGCCTGAACAGGTAATAGACGGGTTGCTGAAAATTCAGGAACTGGTTAAAAACGAACCCCTGCGCAAAAGGTATTCTCCTGAATACCGGGAAAGACTTGCCAAATACGGAATTGATTGATGGAAAAAATACCACACGAGCTCATTGTAACAAAGCTGAAGGAACGCTTTGGAAAGGATATCCTAAGAACGGAAGAAGAACCTTTATACAAGGTTTTAGTCGTAACTATCAATCCAGCCAGAATTGTGGATTTGCTGCGGTTTTTATATGAAGACAAAGACCTGCAGTTTCAGTTTCTCACATCCCTCTTTGCGGTGCACTATCCCGAACGGAAGGATGAAGAAATTGAAATGGTGTATCTGGTGCATAGTCTATGGAAGAACACCCGATTTAGAATAAAAGCAAATCTGCCGATAAGCAATCCGGTAATAGATTCCGTAACCGGACTATACGCTGCAGCAAACTGGATGGAAAGAGAAACTTATGACTTTTTTGGCGTGCAGTTTAAAGGACATCCGGATCTGAAACGCATACTGAACGTGGACTCCATGGATTACTTCCCCATGCGTAAGGAGTATCCCCTGGAAGAAGGCACGCGCACAGACAAAGATGACACCATGTTTGGTCGCCAGAGTCTGGTGAACAAAAAGGAATCTTTACAGGCTAAAACCTAATTTTCTGTAATGGAACAAAAACTTGCCGAAAAGACAACCACCCCAACACCGCTGATTCAACAAAGCGTTGGCGATGATGGATTGCTGACAATAAATCTTGGGCCTACCCATCCGGCAACGCACGGCATTCTGCAGAATCTGCTCAAAATTGACGGAGAAAAAATCGTTTATGCCGAACCAACCATAGGCTACATCCACCGTGCTTTTGAAAAGTTGAGTGAAAGGAGACCCTATTATCAGATTACCCCGATTACTGACCGGTTGAACTATTGCTCGGCTCCCATCAACAATATCGGATGGCACATGGCGGTGGAAAAACTGCTGGGTATCGAGGTACCCAAGCGGGTGGATTATATGCGCGTGATTATCATGGAGCTTGCCAGAATTGCAGACCATATCATCTGTAATTCCATTCTTGGCGTGGACACGGGCGCCTTTTCGGGCTTTCTGTACATGTTTCAGAAGCGGGAAGATATTTATGAAATCTATGAAGAAATATGTGGTTCACGGCTTACAACCAACATAGGAAGAATAGGCGGTTTTGAACGGGACTTTAACGATGTTGCCCTAGCAAAGCTGAAAAAATTCCTGGAAGACTTTCCCAAGACTCTGGATGAATTTGAAAAGCTGTTTAACCGCAACCGTATTTTCATGGACCGCACCGTAGGTGTGGGAGGAATTTCAGCCGAAAGGGCATTAAACTACGGTTTTACAGGGCCTAACCTCCGAGCGGCCGGAGTAGATTATGATGTGCGCGTAATGAACCCGTACTCATCATACGAAGACTTTGACTTTGACATTCCTATCGGAGAAAATGGCGATTGCTATGACCGTTTCATGGTGAGAAACCGTGAAATGCATGAAAGCCTGAAAATCATCCGGCAGGCACTGGAAAAAATGCCCAAAGGCTCATTCCATGCCGATGTACCGTGGGTTTATCTCCCTCCGAAAGAAGACGTGTATAACAACATGGAAGCCCTTATCTACCATTTCAAGATTATCATGGGAGAAATTAATGTGCCTAAGGGAGAGGTGTATTTTTCGGTAGAAGGAGGCAATGGCGAACTGGGATTCTACATCGTAAGTGATGGGGGCAGACAACCTTACCGGCTACACTTCCGCAGGCCCTGTTTTATCTATTATCAGGCTTATCCGGAGCTGATAAAAGGCTCTTTACTCTCAGATGCCATTATTACGATGAGTAGTCTGAATATAATTGCAGGAGAATTAGATGCTTAAAACGATATGAGTTCAAACGGACACGCAGTGAAATTTTCAGAAGCCTCACTGGCTAAAATAAGGGAAATTATTTCGCATTATCCGGAAGGGAAACAAAAGTCAGCTTTGCTGCCAGTACTGCATATGGCCCAAGAAGAGCTGGGCAACGGCTGGCTACCGGTAGAAGTGATGGATTATGTGGCTTCTCTGCTGAATCTTCAGCCTATTGAGGTGTATGAGGTAGTAACGTTTTATTCCATGTATCATCAGCATCCCATAGGCCGGCATGTTCTGGAAGTTTGTCAAACTTCACCTTGTTGTATGACTGGAGCCGAAGAGCTGATTCAGTACCTGGAAAAAAAACTGGGTATTAAGGCAGGAGAGACCACCCCCGACCGCATGTTTACAATAAAACCCGTTGAGTGTTTAGCTGCCTGCGGATATGCCCCCATGATGCAGGTAGGAGCGCATTATTATGAAAACCTGACTGAAGAAAAAGTAGACTGCCTCCTTGAAAAGCTGCGTAATACGCCTTATCCGGTAATAGAAAAGCTGGAAATTTGAGCCCTTGTTTCTACAGGGTATCAGTTTTTAATGAACCGGGGTGGATACGCAAGATTTTGGCCTTCATTCCCAAAAGTTATCCTTCCAGGCATTTAGGGTAGTACAAATCGGTGTTTGCTTGGGGTGCAGTTTTGCTATTTTCTCCAATTGCTTTTTTGAAGCGCTTCTCTGTAATTCATTAAACAAAACCCGCTCTTCAAACCGGATATGATGATCCAGTAATTCAGCGATTTCCAATAAAACCTCCACAGATACCAAGGGCTGCGTAAAAAGCAGTTCCAGCTGCCGATGTTGCTGGATTGCCTGCAGCACTAAAGGATGACTTTTGCCCAGAACAGGGAAGAGGTAGGATTCTTCGTTTTCAAAATGGGGCAGTAGCTGATATTTGTAAAAGGCATCGCAGTATTTTTTTATGCGTTCCGGATCCACTTTCTTTTTGAGGCCGGTCCTGATTTTCCAGCCAAGCAGTAATCCATGGTGATGCTCGCGGCTAAAGGGCTGCAAGGCCTTATCACGTTGAATAGGCACGTATGATTTCATATTTTTAATTGTTTTAGCACTTTGCAAAGTACTACGGCCTGGTTTGCCTCCGTGTTTTTAGCTGAATATAAAAGGGTTACCGGTTTATTTCTGGCAATTTGCCTGATGCGTTTAAGTTCCTCTTTGTGGCTCATTAATTCATTCCGGTAGCGCCTGGCAAATTCATTAAAGCGTTCGGCCTTATGGCTAAACCATTTTCTAAGTTCTGTGGAGGGTGCCAGTGTTTTGTTCCATTCATCCAGGCGGGCATATTCTTTTGTAATGCCCCTTGGCCAAATGCGGTCAACCAATATTCTATACCCATCCTCTTCTGAAGGTGCATCATAAATCCGCTTGATGCAAATAGCTTTCATTTATCCTGATACAAGTTTCTCCAGTTCAATGGCTTTTGGGAAAAGAATATTATTCTCCAGATGAATATGCAGATGCAAATTATCCTGAAATTCTTTTAACAAGGTATAGGTAACGTGATAGGTATTGCACGCATCTTCCGGAGGAGTATAGTGATTGCATAATTCAGCTATTTTCGCAAAACGTTCTCCTTCCTCGTCATGTTCCTGCATCAACACTTTAATGGGGTTATTTACCGTAAAAAAGTGTGAGGCACGCACAGTTTGCCCTGTTTCTTTCGCTTTGACCATTTGCCGGATGAAAGGGAACAGTATGAGCTCTTCTTTTTTCATGTGCTTTGCCAGTTCCCCGGCCGAATTGTGAAATGCTTCAGTAATTGTATATAAATCGGGATGGCGGGTGCCATGCACTTTACAGAGTTTGTCCACATAATTTTTAATAACAGGTGTCTGGCGTTCAATATAGCGGTGATGCTTGTTTTCAATATAATCAACCAGCGCATCCAGCTCCCAGGAGTTAAAGGCTAAGCCACTGTCAGGCGCTGTGTGCGTGGCTTCTAGCAGTTTTGTAATCACCTCTTCAACAGGAATGGATTTTTGATCGCATGCTTCTTGCACAGTGCGATTACCCTTACAGCAAAAATCTATACCCAGCGATTCAAAGACCGATGCGGTCCTGTAATCTTCAGCTACTATTTCTCCGATGGTTTTTTCTTTTATGTCGTTCATGGCGTAAATATTTTTGAATTTAACCGGTTTCATGTTTTAATATGATTGATACCGAGAAAAGCCTGTCTGGATTAACACTGTGCGGTAAATGCAGCAATATTTCATCTGAGCGATCATAGCAAGGGAGTGGAGGAGGAATTGTTTTTGTAATAGGCAAGTTTATGCTGAAACATGTCAGCCATCCTTTCTGCCCGCCATTTAGCCTCTTTAGCTTTGGGTCCGGAAAAAAGGGAATCCACGGTTTCATTGAATAATTTCAGCCAGTGCTCAAAGTGTTTTTGCTCCACTGGAAGCTTTGCATGGGGGGCAAAGGGACTGCCATAATAAGTATGTTCTTCCAGCAACACGGTTTGCCAGAAGCGATACATTTTATCCAGATGTTGCGGCCAGCGGTCTTCAATGACATTCCTGAAAATGTCCCCCAGCAAAGTATCCGTCCTGACTCTGGCATAGAAGGTATCAACCAGCAATTTGATGTCTTCTATATTTTTTATTTCTTTTTTCATACTATCACAGGCTCCATATTATATTATGACAGGTAACCAAACCACTGCTGAAAAAGCGCTTGTGCATGTGTGTGAAAAGGATAATCATGAAACTCTTTTTTACGTGATGGCCGGTAGTTTATAGTCTTTTTTATGATATTATTATTCTGTATTAACTTAAATTATTTATCTCTTTAAATAGGTGCTCCCTTCCATAGTAGCTTCAGCTAATTCCTCAAGAGTGGTCCTTTCCAGCATCATCTTCAGTTCATTGCGTATCCTCGCAAACTTGTCATGTACCGGGCACGGTTGCTTCTCGGAGCATCTGGGTAAACCCAAACCACATCCTTTGTATATCTGATCACCGTCAATGGCGGAAACAATCTGTCTCAACGTAATGTGGCTCATCTCAGCAGGAAGAATACTGAAACCACCTGCCGGACCTTTGACAGACTCTACTATACCATTTTTTGCTAGGATTTGTAAAATCTTTGCCGTGAAAGCTATTGGGGAATTTGTGGCCCTGGCAATGTCCTTTAAGCTCACGCGATTGCCCTCTATGGATTGCATGGCTATATAAATGGTTGCCCGGATGCCGTATTCACATGCCTTTGAAAACATCCTGTTAATTTAAAATTCTGACTGTGGTTTCTTCCGCCACAGGTAAAGATAGTAAGATCTTTTATTTCGGATAAAATTATCCTAAATAAATCTTTGCAGATTTTTCCATGCTGGATTTAATAATCAGATGATCATAGGATTCCAGGCGGGTATAAGTCGGCTGGAAGCCGTTAAAATCGAGCGTGGCGCTGTTATGGCGCAGGATGGCGGCTTCGCCAAAGCCATTCAGCGAAGCGTAGAGGCCGGTTAGCTGGTCTGCTGTTTGTTGTGCCCAGGAGCGGAGTTGTTCTGCTTCGCTTGCTCGGCATAAAGTTCGTCCAGGATCCTGGCGGTCTGTTCTGCCCAGGCTCTGAGCTTTGCGCTTTCTGATGGCGTCAAGGCTGTTGAACGTGAGGAGGTATCTGGCTTGTCCTTCGGAGAGTTTGGTGAGGTCGTCATAACCAAATTCGGTTTGTACAAAGTTAGAAAAATTATGTCCGAATTTGCTGATAAGTTTTTGAAGGGTGGCGGGGTGTTTTCCTGGTTCATTTGTGCCTGGTAGAGATATTTTCTGCGCTCCGGTGGTTGGCGTTAACGTAGGCAGTAGCTGCATCAATCTGGCTCGGATTAAGCCGTTGGAACATGACGTTTTCACGCACACACAAACTCACGCCTAATCGGGTAGGAGAGTGGCAATTTGGCAAAAGTGTACGGAAGGATTATGGCCTTTCTGCGAAAAGTATTCAAGCTTCTGCGAATCGTTTATATCTCTGCGCCTTACTCTTGAGAACTTTGTAGCATTAAATCATTAAAAGAGTAACACGGAAATGACTACAAATCAATTTGGAAAAAAAGGATGGACACCCGAAAGAATAGGGAATTTAAACGGTAAAATCTACGTCATCACCGGAGCAAATGCCGGTGCGGGTTTTGAAGCTGCCAGGATATTATTGAGCAAAGGTGCTGAAGTGGTTATGCTTAACCGTAATGAAAAAAAATCTGAGGAAGCAATCAGCAAACTCAAAGAACAAGTTGGTGCAAACGCTAAAGTTTCATTTGTAAAAATGGATTTGGCAGAACTTTCTTCGGTGCGCAATGCGGCAGAAGAAGTGAATGAAACTGTACCTAAAATTGATGCGTTGATTTGCAATGCCGCCATTGCACAAGTTGCAAAACAGGAATTTACGCCTGACGGTTTTGAAAGTCAATTAGGCATTAATCATTATGGGCACTTTTTGTTGGTCAATCTGCTTTTTGACAAAGTCGAACAATCGAAAGGCAGGATTGTGGTGGTTGGAAGCGAGGGTTATAAAATGGGACTGAAAACCATTCAGTTTGAAGACATGAATTTTGACAAGAATTACAACCCGATGAATACCTATTGCCATAGTAAGCTGGCCCAGATGATGTTTGCCTGCGAATTGCCGCTGCCTTGCTCATTATTTTTGTCAATACCCCGCTTTGGCGGGCGATCAGCGTCACCACCCTTGCGCTGATGGTCGTTATTCTATTGATAGACGGCTTGGCTCATGCCAGAATTGAAGCCTATAAGGAACAATTACGATGCATGTTTCCATTGCATGGGCGTTTCGTCAGCCGGGATGAGTGAGGAAAAATACACTGAAATAACGTATGCCACCACAAAAGCTTTGGCTTCCACCTTATACGAGATAAATCCAGGCATAGTGTTTATCTATGTTTCCGGAGCTGGTACCGACAGCAGCGAAAAAGGAAATATGATGAGGGCACGGGTAAAAGGGAAAACCGAGAACATGATTTTCAATTTGGGATTCAAAGATGCTTACGCATTTCGTCCGGGAGTCATTTTGCCGGAGCGTGGAATAAAGTCACGTTCATTATATAACGTGATGTATTTTATAACCCGCCCGCTTTTCTCATTGAGTAAAGGAATGAATTCGGTTACAACAACCACTAAGATAGGGAGAGCCATGATCAATATCTGTAATCATCCTCAGCCGTTGAAGCATCTTGAAGGCGCTGACATAAATAAGGTAGCCGAGGTTAAGTAACAATACAGATAAATGAACAGCAAACAATTCGGAGGAAAGATAACAGCACAATGGAAAAAAGAATATCAAAATTCGCCCAACTGGGAAGGCGGTTCGTTCAAGAATCTGATGCCCACTCAAACCGCAGTGAATTGGAGAAAACTGCCCGGTATTCTTTGCAAACAGATCAAAGGTCATCGGGAAGGCTACCCCAAAGCTGATTTGCCGCTGGCTCCGTTGAATAAAGAGCAATTCCTGCATCTCGCTTCTTCGGCAATGTTCGCGTGGTATGGCCATTCCGTTTTGTTGATGCGGCTGAACAATAAAACCATTCTCATTGACCCGATGTTTGGCGAAGATGCCTCACCGATAGCGCCTAAAAAAACCATGCGGTTTTCCCGAAACACGTTAAAACTCATCGATGATTTGCCCGAAATAGATTTGATGCTGATCACCCACGATCACTACGACCATCTGGATTACGACAGCATTTCCAGGTTGAAACCAAAAGTGAAAAATGCCTTTGTGGCTATGGGTGTGAAAAGGCATTTGGCAAACTGGGGTTACGATAAAAAAATAATCCATGAGTTTGACTGGTGGGATAGTGAAACCTTTGAAGATATTCATATCACTTTCACACCTACACGTCATTTTTCAGGCAGGAGCATCACCTCATTAGCTAAATGTTTGTGGGGAGGCTGGGCGTTAAAAACATCCACAGAAAATATCTGGTTTAGTGGCGATGGCGGTTATGCTGTCCATTTTAAGGAAATCGGCAAACGCTTAGGACCTTTTGATATCGGTTTTATGGAGTGTGGTCAGTATTGCGTTGATTGGCCGCAGATACATATGTTTCCAAACGAAAGTGTTCAGGCTGCATTAGATGCAAAGATGAAAGTGGCTATGCCGGTGCATTGGGCTGGTTTTAATCTTTCCTATCAGCACAGTTGGTATGAACCGGCAGAAGCATTTGTTAACCATGCACGACATCACTCCTTGTCACATCTCACACCATCATTGGGAGAATTGTTTCAGGTAAGTGCCACTACCGGTAAATGGTGGCAGAATTATAAATAATCTTACCCGCTTGCGCTTTGCAGTTGTCAATGCTGCCAACTGAGCGACAAGTAATTGAGTTAGTATTTCCGATAAGATCGGCAAGCTCCTGGTCGCTGTGCGTGCGGTAGTGCTGCCAGATAATTTCATCGCTTTGCTGCGTCCACTGAAAGGATTTTGCTGGCTGATTTAACTGCTGCCGGATGCGTTGACTGAGGGTGGTTTGCTGGGTCATGGTAAAACCTTTTGTCCAAAATTGTGATTGATTCTGCTGGGCGGCAAATTTTTTTGATTTTTTTAGCAAACACGTGATAGTTAATAACTAAAAATCACACAATTGCTAAATCAGGGATTAGCAATTACGTGATTTTAAGATATAACTATTACTGATTATCAACTGATTACAAAGGTTTACCTATCGCTCCTTTTGTATTTAAATACCTTTACTCACCTTATCTCAGAAAAAAAAACTTAATTACAAACCAGGGAGGTATGAGAGAAGGTGCGGAAGAGAGAAAGGAGGGTGTGGATAACTTTTTTTTTGGCGGAGGAATGGTGAGAAAAAGGTGAGAAAAAGGTAAGTGGATGCAGGCCTCCGGCCTGCTGTTTAAATAATGAGACAAGGTTGCCCACGCTGCTGAGAAAAGGTTTTAGAAATAGGGAAGGTGCGGAAAATTTTAAAAAAAAATCCAAAAGATAAGGGAGAAAAGGTTTTTTTTTCGATTTTGCCTTTTGGCGAAAATGAACCTTTTCTCAAAGCGGGAGGGGAGGAAAAAACAGAAACAATTGAACCCGCACGCATTATAATAATAAATAATATTTGACGTGTAAAAATTTTTTGTAGATTTATGCCTATGGGCTTACTGGACGACTACAGCTATGAAAGCGGCAGCCTGGGATTGGGCATGACCCCGCGGCCTGCCCTGCAGCATCAGGAAGTGATGAGCAACCTGGTGACTAACCTGAATTATTTTGTTTATCCGCGATACAAAGCGATCAGCGAACCGGGTTTTTATGTTAACCGGCAGGAAATAGTACCGGATATCGGGGTATTTGCTACGCAGGGCAAAACTGATCCGCTGCAGTGGCGGCTGGTGATGTTCATTGAGATCGTGCGGACGATGCCGGAAGAAAAGCGCATCAGACAAAAAGTGGAAAAGGCTTTGCAGAGTTTACATGTGCGGGAGGCGTTGATTTACAATTACAGGAAAAAGCATTGGGTAAAATGCACGGAAATACCCGCTGACCAGCGGAAAGCAAAATCATCCTGGAGCGATGTGCTGCAGATTGACCTGGAGCCGTATGCGGAGCGGATTATTGTGAGAAAATAACGGTTTTATATGAATGGCCTGGAAGGGGGTATAACAGCCAAGGTTTGGGGTAAGGTTTTGGCAAGGTTTAGGGTAAGGTTTAGGGTAAGGTTCAATGTGGCTTAACTCATTGAATAACAAGGAAAAGTGATGATTCTGGCAAAAAACCTTACCCAAAACCTTACCTGGCGATTATGGAAGGTTTAGGGTAAGGTTTAGGGTAAGGTTTTGGGCGGTTTAACCTGATAATCCCATATTAATGATGGCAGTAATATGGTTAAAATTGGGCCAGAAAAAGGCAAAAAATGCCCGGAAAAGGGCAAAAAGGGCCGGAAAGGGCATTTTTGAATGGGGGATTCTTTGCTGTTGCAGGGAATTACGTTGTAAATTAACGTAATGTTGCAGAAATTTACACGTATGGAGCCAAACGAGAAGAAAACAAAACTAACGCTTTATGTACGGGCACGCACGGTAAGCAGGGCCCGGCAAGCTGCGCGGAAATACAAAACCAGCATATCTGCGCTGGTAGATGCATACATGGAAAGTCTGGAGGCGGCAGAGAAACAAGGCCGGTTACACCCGGTAATTGCCCGGCTGAGCGGAGTGATTGAAGCTAGGGTAAAAGCCGATGAAATCGGAATGCCACGGAGAAAATGAAGCTGCTGCTGGATGCCAATGTGATGATTTCGGTGCTGGTTGCCAGCGAAAAGGAGCACATAACGGCTGTCATGGCCACAAACATGGCCCTGGAAAAGTATGAGGTATTGCTGACGCCTGCCACTTTTGTGATCTGTCATTACTTTATCAAAAAGTATATCAAGCAAGCTGAAAAGAGAGAAAGGGTGATAATGGACTTAATACACTTTCAATATACAACAGAAAATGATACAATAATCAGACAGGCGTTGCAATCAGACTTTGAGGATAAGGAAGATGCTTTGCAGTATTACTCAGCCCTGAATGCGGGTGCAGAAATGATAATTACGTTTAATATAAGAGATTATCAGCCCTATGCCAGGCTGCCAGTGCTTCATCCCACTGAGTTTATTTTACTTGAAGGACAATGAACGTAGCTGTGGTGCAAAAGTGGTAAGAGGGGCAAACGGGTGTGTAACGATTTTTACGGACAAAAATCGTTACAATGACCAAAGTAATTAGTTTTTTGAACCGCAAAGGCGGCACAGGCAAAACGACCAGCGCCCTGTATGTGGCCACAGCGCTGCGCAGGATGGGATTTCAGGAAGTGACGCTGATGGAAACTGACCGCAATTACAGCCTGGCCACGCTGAAGGCGATGCGCCAAGACAATGATGATTTGGAAAGTTATCCGGAGATCATCCAGACGAGGGATGCAGACATTGTGCGCATCATCGGGCAGTTGTGCCAGGCGATGAAAGATGTGGTGGTGGTGGATGGGGCGGCAAATATGAGCGCTGCGAGCCTGCGCGCCATAGCGCGGAGCAGCAATGTGATTGCCCTGCCATGCAGCCTGAGCCCTGCTGAGATCCTGGTCACACGAATGACGGTGGAGGATATCAGCGAGGACGCATTGCAAGCTGGAGCAGGGATGGTGTTGCTGCCGGTGCGTATCCACTGGTTTACGCAGCAGCGTACTATTGAGGCCGCACTGTCCGGAATAGGTGTGCAGCTGCTGCCGTTGTATGTACCCAACTTTAAGCAATACACCGATTTGCAGCGGTTGACGCCTGGAGAGTGTTATGAGATGGTAACACGGGAGCTGTTACGGGTGATGAGCCGGCCGGTGCACCAGGTGCAACCTGTGGACAGTGGAACTGCTGTGCAGGTGATGAAACACTACAAAACATGCGTGCAATGCGGGGAAGGGTTTTGGGCAAAAAGTGCCAAAGCTGAATATTGCAGCACCGCCTGCCGTGTGGCGCATCACCGGCAGTTGGTTCGGGTATAAAGGAAAAATGAAAGGTATGTTAAAGAAAGGCAGCAGGGTAAGCTGCAACATTCGACCTATACACAAAAAGAATCAGCGATGGCTGCGGCCGTCAAGGGTTTCTGCCCGGTCAGCCAGCGGGTAGGCGCAGAAACTTGCCTTGCCCTTGACGGCTGCCGGTGCAGGCACAACTTTGTATAGGCCGGCTGCTGCACGCGAGCCTGTGGTGTGGCTGTGCCGCGGGCACAGGCACACTGCGGCCATAAATGAAAGCATGACCCTGTTTCAGGGTGATGCTTTCATTTGCCTGCGTGGCTTCATGCGCAGGGTGTGCAGCAGTTCGCTGGATGGATCATGACGGGCAAACACTATCAGTTTCAGCATAATAAAATGGCGGACATCTTCGTAATTGTACCACAGCACATGCTGGCGTAGTTGCGGATGAAACCAGTCGCGGTAAATCTGCATCATGTTTTTCTTGTATTTGTTAACCTGGCGCTTTATGCCGAAATGTTTTTCTACTGTTGCCAGGCGGTAATCAGGCAAGCGTGGTTCCAGTTTGCGCAGCAGCCGTAAGAAGTTGATGCAATGAAAATGCTGCCGGAAGGGGAAAGGAAAACGTTTTTCCAGCATGCCGAGGTCAGGGCCATATACAAAAACCAGGCCATTCACCGGGCGGAAGATGTGTAAAACGTCACTAAGTTCAATATTTAAATAAAAACATTGGTGGATGGAAATGCTGCCGGTGGCGGTATTTTCATAGCCATAGCCGATGAGAAAAATACGCTGATTGGGAAACCATTCAGCATCCAGGAAAAGGTTTATCATAGAAAAGTGCAGCAGGTTTTAAAATCACAAAAGCCGCCAGCAGGATGATGCAGGCGGCCTTTGTGAACCCTATGAACCCCAAAAAAATGAAAAAGGTTAGCTATCGTTTTCACACAAGCGGATGAAGGCTTCGGCCTGAGCCAAGCCTTCTTTGGAAATGTTTATTGAAAGAGTACCATCATACCCCATGGAACAATGCAGGATGTCATAGGCGTTAAGAAAATGGGAAAGCATTTTTTTATTGCGCCTGGCAATTTGTTGTTCAAACCAGTTCACGTCCGGACGGGTGCGTTTATCCCATTTAAGGCCCTTTGCGTTGAGCCAGTTGCCGGCAGCGATGAGGACGCCTTTCCAGGCGGTATCACCGGCCATGCGCACGTATTTACGGTCAGAATAGTTGCCATTGACCGGCTTAGCCTGTTCTTTAAGGATGCGTTTGGCGTTTTCAAGGTAGCGTCTGGCGTCCTGGTAGTTCATAGGATCAAAATTAGGCAGTTTGCCCAATCCGGAAAAAGGCGGTTTGACTATTGGCCAGGGTAACGGCAGCAGAGACACCCAGGGCGCCCGCCAGCGCGAAAAAGATTCCTGAAATCACTTTATCTGTTGACATGCCGATTGCGTTTGGGATAATGCAAAAAAGGTTAACTATCGTTTTCACACAAGCGGATGAAGGCTTCGGCATGATTAAGACCTGCTTTGGAAATATCAGTGTCTAAAGTACCATCATACCCCATGGAACAGTGCAGGATGTCATAGGCATCGGTGAAGTGGGAGAGCAGCTTCCTGTTGCGGGCGCCAATTTCTTTTTCAAACCAGTTCACGTCCGGGCGGGTGCGTTTATCCCATTTAAGGCCCTTTGCGTTGAGCCAGTTGCCGGCAGCGATGAGGACGCCTTTCCAGGCGGTATCACCGGCCATGCGCACGTATTTACGGTCAGAATAGTTGCCATTGACCGGCTTAGCCTGTTCTTTAAGGATGCGTTTGGCGTTTTCAAGGTAGCGTCTGGCGTCCTGGTAGTTCATAGGATCAAAGTTAGGCAGTTTGCCCAATCCGGAAAAAGGCGGTTTGACTATTGGCCAGGGTAACGGCAGCAGAGACACCCAGGGCGCCCGCCAGCGCGAAAAAGATTCCTGAAATCACTTTATCTGTTGACATGCCGATTGCGTTTGGGATAA
Organism: Chitinophagales bacterium; assembly: GCA_026003335.1. NCBI lineage: Bacteria > Pseudomonadati > Bacteroidota > Chitinophagia > Chitinophagales > Chitinophagales bacterium. The sequence continues at coordinate 231,781 of BPHB01000001.1, forward strand.
TGCAAAAAAGGTTAACTATCGTTTTCACACAAGCGGATGAAGGCTTCGGCCTGAGCCAAGCCTTCTTTGGAAATGTTTATTGAAAGAGTACCATCATACCCCATGGAACAGTGCAGGATGTCATAGGCATCGGTGAAGTGGGAGAGCAGCTTCCTGTTGCGGGCGCCAATTTCTTTTTCAAACCAGTTCACGTCCGGGCGGGTGCGTTTATCCCATTTAAGGCCCTTTGCGTTGAGCCAGTTGCCGGCAGCGATGAGGACGCCTTTCCAGGCGGTATCACCGGCCATGCGCACGTATTTGCGATCAGAATAACGGCCATTGACCGGCTTAGCCTGTTCTTTAAGGATGCGTTTGGCGTTTTCAAGGTAGCGTCTGGCGTCCTGGTAGTTCATAGGATCAAAGTTAGGCAGTTTCCCCAATCCGGAAAAAGGCGGCTGCTTTTTATGCAGCAGGGAAAAAATGCTGACGGAGGCCAGTGCAAAGGAAAGCAGCCGGAAGGAGGTGATGGATAGCTTATCTATTGCGCTCATGAAATTTTTTTTCCCAAAGGTGTTTACGAATCAGCAGAATACTGAGTACGCAGGACAGGAGTGCTGCAAAACCTTGAAGTAAATGAATAATAAGAGAAAGGGCGTGGTGTTCCACTGTATTGAGCAGCAGGCTGGACAGCAGCAGGATGATGCTGAGAAAGAGGCCGCTGGGTGGAGGCAGTTGCTCACTGAAAAGTTGGATATACTTCATGCGATGAGGACCTGATTGCCTTTGAAATTGTCGGGATCATTACCAAACTGCTGCAGCGCGGTGGCATAGAGCTTCTGCCGGTCGAAATCATTGCCGGTATCAAAATGTACAGGATCATAGTTGCTGAAATCCCCTCCCCAGCGGAAACCCATTTGCTTAGCAGTATCTACCACACCACTGGCCAGCCAGGTTGCTTTGGGAGAGGCCATACGCAGCCAGGTGACACCTTTTAAAAGATTGACATCAATAGCCATCCCGAAGTTGTGCCAGCTGAGGCCCTGAGCTGCAACAGGCGAAGAACGGGCGATGCGTCTTTGCTTATCCAGTGAACGGTAGCTGGAGGTAATGATGACCTTCCAGCCGGCTTGCTGCCAGGCGTGGATCAGCCGTGCGAAGCGATCGCGTACTGCCGGATGTAGCTGCTGCAGGTGTTCGGTGATGTTAGCGTTGAACATACTTAATACGGATGAGATCAGCTTATCCCTGGGCGCCAGCGCTGCGCTAAGGAGGAGAAGGGTGCCGGACAGCAGCGCCAGGGTAGCCCAGGGAAAGCTTTGTTGATTGAGAGATCGTTTCAAGGCTGATCAGTCTTATTATCATTGACCGGCAACTGGAAAGCGGCAATTAGTGCAACCAGTGCGGTAATGGTGTAGTTGATAGCCTGGGATGCCTGTGGCGACAGGGTAAAGCCTGTGGCTGGGTCAATGACCCATTTGAGGGCTGCCAGCAGGACGGCTGCGAGACCAGCAATGCGTTGAGCCCAAACGAAAAAGCGGGGCTTGCCGCTGAAAAGCCGGACGATCATTTCAGTTATAAAGCCGACAATGCCTTGAAATTGATTTGCGTTCATGGTATCAGTTTTTATAGTGAAAGAATTATTTTTTTGAAAGTGCACAGCTGGCAGCCTGATGCCGAAAAACGACAGCAGGGCACTGGCAAGTGAAAAGAGCACTTCACCGGCCTTGGCTGCGCGCTGTCTGCGCAGCTGCCTGCGCTGCTGCAGACGGGCCAGCTCATTGGTATCGCCCGCTTGTCGGGCTTTTTTTATTTTACGTCTAAGCGTCATTTTAAAATTTGCGTCTTATAAAACCGTTGCTATCCACCCAGAGCGCACCGGAGGGCAAGCTGGTGGAGTCCGAGGACAGCCAGGGTATTTTTATGAATTTTGTACTATCAGTGGAAAAGGTTATGTGCCCGCTTGAAGTGCCGGTGGCTTCAATGGTGAGACCTTCTTTAATGATGTTTTGGTAACCAAGGGAGACGATTGGAACTCCATTGTTATAATAAAGATTAAGCATACCACGCATGGGGATCCCGGCAAACCAAACAGGTGTTATATCAGCAAAGGAACCAGAGGGTAAACCGTTTTTTGTCCATCTGAGGCTGAAGTCAGCAGCCACGGTATCGGAAACAACTTTATAAGTAATATCAGCCACGGTGGCAGATTGGTATTGGAGGGTAAAGAGGTCTATTCCGGAGCTTGCATAGTTGGTTTGAATTGAGAGTACTGGATCGTTTTGAAGTGCAATTATAGCCTCCTTCATAGAGTCTTTTATTTGAAAAAAGATTCCATAATTACCGAGTGAGTAAAGGACGGTGTCTTTGGCGCTGTTGGTAACGCCATGCAGGATACCGTCATTGGTAATAAGCAAGAGACCTAATTGATTGAGGTGTGAGGAGCTGACAATCAATGTATCGTGAATTGCAAGGCTTTTTTCAATAGAGAAGTTTCTGGAAGAGGGCTGAAGAGTAATAGGATTTTGAAGTGCCGGTATTTGAGCCTGGGTGATTGAAGTGATAAACAGAAAATAAAACACAAGTTGCTTATTCATAATTAAAAAAGAATAATCAGATAATTGCCGTCAGCTATCTGTGACAGCTGACCGGTATTGGCATCAAAGCTGTATGCATCGCCCTGGTCAAGGAGGGTGCCGGCGCCACCGGTAGCCCATATTTCGATAGTCTTGCCAACCAGGGCGGCAGGATAGTTAGTGGTGGAGCCACCGGTGGCGGTGATGACGCCTCCGCTGACGCTGATGCGCATGCTCTGGCTGCCGGTGCTGGCAGTTATGCCAAGACGTTGTTTCGCATAATTCCAAGAGTCCAGGATCATATTATTTTTTTTGTACGCGCATCAGGCGTGGTATACCATCCAGGATGAGCCAGGCGCCCAGGCTCAGCGGGATGACAAATTTCAAAACGCCACCCACGCTGCGCCACCATTGCTGGCGTGCACCGGCTGCGTTTTCGCGTACAAGCGCCTGATTGACCTCGCGGACAATGGCCTGATAGTTATCATCGCTGATGACGCCTGCCTCTCTGGCGCGTTGCAGCGCGCTTTTTGTCTTTGAAAGACTGTCCAGCGTCTGGGTGGCCCCTTTTTGGTGGTTTTGGAGGGCAAAGATGATTGCTGCGGAAACGGCTGCACCCACTACGATGGCGGTGACTACAACTGTTACGGAAAGGGGATCGCCCAGGCCGCTGACAGATTGTTGGCCGAACAGCCACTGCCAGGCGCTTTTCACCTTATCTTTGATGGCATCGCTGGCTTTATCCACGAAAGCCGAAAGGTCAGCGAGTGTTTTTTTGGTGAAGTCCCACAGTTTAGCCGGCAGGCTGGTGATGTGAGACGGTCCAGCCGTTAGCCCTGGCCAGGGAGAGCAGGGCCTGGTTGCGGTTGGCCAGGTCGGCAGTGATTTTTGCCAGCCGCTCTTCTTCGGCTTTCAGCAAAGATGCCGGTGCGCCTTTGTGGCGCAGCATATCCAGCTCATGCAGCTGCTGGTTCAACAGCTGCCGGCTTTTGGCATCGGCAGCAAGAATCTGGTCAATCAGTTGCTGGGCAGTTTGCCGGCCATCGGCCACCCCGTGCAGTCCTTCAATATCCATCGGTTATTTTTTACTTTTTTTTCTGTTCCGCCTCGGCGCAGGTTTACCAACAGCGCCCAGTTGACGGTGCAGGCGTGCAATCTGGCCGGCCAGCTCCAGGCGTTTTTTGTTTTCAGCGTTGACGGCCGCTACTTTTTTGATATAGCGTTCCAGCACTGAAGCCGGGGCGTTGGCTTTAGGAGCGCGCGGCAGTTTTTTCAGAGTGATTTTCATAACAGATATGGTTTTTTGAATTACAAAAATTTTTCAGCCAGTGTTAAAGCTTGTTTGCGTTTGCAGTCATTGTTAAACAGGCGCGCCAGGATATCGGCTTCCTGCGGTGTGGCACGGGCGAGCACTTGCTGCCATGCCTGCACGGTGCGTTCTTCTTCGCCTTCATGTACGTTTACGAAGAAGTTAACCGAAATGGTTTTGGGCTTTTTGCGGATGAAGCTCATGCGGCCTTTTTCTTTTTTGATTTTTTGGTAATTAGTATAGCTGTGCCTGTGGTTGCCAGGGCAGCGCCCCCGATGAGCCAGGGCAACCATTTGCGCGAGACGGTGGATGCGCTGTCCTTGCTGCCTGTGGTGTCTGCGGGCTGCGCGTCAGCGGATGCTGCGGCAGCGGGCCGGTCGGTGACGGCTTCGGGAAACACCTGTTTGAAAGCCTGTATGATAGCCGGGTCTTTAGCGGCCTTTGCCATCATTGCCTGGTCTTCCTTATCGGGAGGGCTGTTATCTTCCTTTTTCAGGAATTTGCCCAACACCCCGCTGATGGCGCCAATGATGCTGGCGGCAGCTGCCAGGGCGGCAGCCACAGGAGCTGCACCCAGTCCAGCGGCAAGGCCGGCCACCGGTGGGGTGGGGGCTGTGTTGCTTTTACCCGGAATTTTTTCAATCAGTGCGAGGAAATGTTTCCATTTGTCTTGTTTCTTTTGGGTAACGGGTTTTTTCTTCCATCCTTGATTAATGTTTTTATTCAATAGCTTCATGCCGCCACCGAGGCCTTTCCATATTTTTTCGATTTTCTTCCAGGCTTCTTTTTTTGCGGGGTTTTCGCGCAGGTAGTAGAGCTTTGTTGCCAGTGCTCCCCAATTAAAGCGTAGTATTAGTAGGAAAGAGCCACGGGCGGTGCCCAGCAGGGGGTCAATCTTTTTGAGGGCGGTGCCTATTTTGTTAAATACTTTCTTCACTTTTGCCCTGCGTTTTTTTCTGCGCGCTTTGCGTTCTGCTTTGCTGGGTTTTTTCCCCAGGCCTTCATTAAGGTCTTCCCATTCTTCCAGTCCCTGCAGCCAGGCGTCCAGGTAGGCATCACCGGGGGCCGGTTCAGCGGGGTCGCTGATCTGTTGCAGCAGCGACAGCACCGGCTGCAGCTGCTGCGCCATGTCCGCAGAGAGATCTTCTTCAGCCAGGTCGCCCGCCATGACGGCCTGAACGACCGGATGCTGCCAGATGATGACGCCACCGGGCGTGACATCCAGGATGTGCGGCATCAGTTGCAGCAGCGCGGAGGCGGCATCGCTTTCTCCGGTGTGGGCCATGGCCAGCAGCACGCGCAGCTTGCGCAGGTCACGCTGTTCGGTTTCGGAGCGTTGAGTTTTTGATTCCAGATCGTGCAGCAGCTGCTGCATTTGTTGCAGGGTGCCTGGTGTATGGCCCAGAGCAAAGGAAACGATGGGCCTGATACGGAAGCCCAGTCCATTGAGTGAAGTGGTGCCATTGAATATCCATGGTGAATGATTTGGTGATGCCAGGCGGATCGGCATTGAAACGGTTCATGACGGCATCAATGACGATGCAGCCGGGTCCGGAAAGGGCTGCATCAGGACTATTGTCAGATTGAATAATTTGAAGTAATTTGGACATGGAAATGCCCGATGTGCGGTTTTCGTCACTGAATAGTGAAGTAACCGGCTTTCCTTCGGGCATTTCTACTTTTATGACCTCGTAGTTGTAAGCCCGATGGATATTATCATTACGAAATACTTTAACGGTAATCTTAACCGGATACAGGACCTGGTCAAGGACAAGGGCTGCGTATAAACGAAGAATTTCTTTTATATCTACGGCTTCTTTTTTATCAGGATGGCGTTGGCCCACCACAGCGGAAGCGATCAACTGAGGCAGGATCATCAAGGCAGAAAGATGTACGTTTGGATGAGCGGATTTGTTAACCGAGCTATGGCTGAGAAATTTGGAGATAGCATTATTGCTGATCCAAATAAATTCACCCAGGTCGTGGTTGAAATGCTTGCCTGTAATATTCTGCCTGGCCCATTTTTCGGCTTCATGAAATGAACGGAAAGTGTGATGAGAAGCCGGAACCGGATGCACTATTTTATCCGTACCGGATAGGCCGGACGTGGGCACAATCAGGTAAATATGGCTGTAATTGGGCCTGCCGTGGAAGGCGGCCAGTTTCAGTTTCCAGGGGATGCCCATCTGCTGCAGCAGGCAGGCGCAGAAAATGGTAAAGTCATCGCAGTCCACCCCGCTGAGGCGGTCATTCCAGGTGCGTGCCGGGGTGCGCAGCTGCTCCTTGCCAGGGGCGTCAAAGGCATAGCGGATATTCTCTTTGCAAAAATGCCAGATGTTGAAGCAGCTTTGAGCGGTGTCGGGGTGGCGCAGATGCTGCGCCAGTTTACGCACCTGAGGGGCATAGTTGCGGATGTATTTGCGGATGATGTCCAGTGATTCTTTCAGCCCACCCTGGCCGTAATTGACTTTTTGCAGGCTTGCTTTATCAATCAGATGATCATAGGATTCCAGGCGGGTATAAGCCGGCTGGAAGCCGTTAAAATCGAGCGTGGCGCTGTTATGGCGCAGGATGGCGGCTTCGCCCAGGGAGGGAGCATGCAAAGTATTTACTGCCGCTCTGCCATAGGAGAGGGCTTTTTCAGCCCAAAGGGCAAGGGCTGATAAGTCGGATCGGCTGCAATCTTGCGCCCTTCGGTCAGCGCCCAATCGGCCCAGGCTCGCAGCTGCTCGAGATCGGATGGTGTGGACTGAGGAGAAGGTGAGCAGGTATTTGGCCTGACCTTCCGAGAGTTGCGTGATTTCATAACCAAATTGATCTCTTGACAAAGGTAGGAAAATCATCGCCAAATTTTGCCAGAAGGCGGGATAAAGTTTTTGGCGTGACGGAGAGGTAGGTGGTACGGCCCAGAACGGGATGGATAGCGGTAACCAGGCAGATGGCAGCGATAACGTTGCCGCCGTGGCGGTGGATATAGTTTTTAAAATCATTTAATGTGCTGCCGGTGGTAACCACATCATCAATGATGATATAATCCTTGTGAGGCTGTACCGGGCCGGCATATAGCACCGGAGACAACAGGCGCTGCATAGCATTTTTGTTGCTGTGGAAAGCTTTGTGCGCCAATATTTTGGTAGAGATGATGCCGCCCCGCTGACGTTCCAGATGAATGGCCAGGGCTAAAGGAATGGCGTTAAAGCCGGACAGTTCCTCACTGATGACAGGCGCCAGGATGGCGTCAGCGGTGTAAAGGGGCAATAAGGCGGGGTTCAATAAATCATTGATCAGTCGTAAAGCAGCACTGATATCGCCCGCTTTTGCGGCTGCAAAGTCCGGATGCTGGCGAAGAGCATACAGGCTCACATGCGGGGTGAGCGTCAGCGCTGGAGTAGCGGTGGCATTCATGATTTAACCAGCTTGTAACCAATAACACCGATGGCAGTGATGCCGGCCGCACCGGCCAGGAAAATCCACCAGTCTTTTTTGATCTGACTGGTGACGTCTATTTGTACCTGCGGCTTGAGGCTGTTGACATAGTTGCGCACCTTATCAGTCAGATCGTTGCCTTTAGCCTGAAAAAAAGCCTTTGCTCTGTCCATAAAAGGAGAATCCGTCTTATCTTTTTTTCTATTTTTTCTACGGCTGCGAATGCGGCTGACCAAATCTTTAAAAAGCTGACCGGCTGCTTCCACACCCTGGGCAATGGCCTGGGCTTTGTTGTCGTCCTGCGCCAAACCGGAGAGTGCTGGCCGGAAATGACCCTCTGCGGTGATGAAAGTGTGAGGCATTGCCTGTAACAGCTTGTGCAGTGTGGTGTCATCACCTGTAGTTACGGCATCATCCAGGGCATGCAGGATGGTCGCAGCTTTGGATTTTGCCAGGTCAGTGAAACGGTCTGGGAAAAAATGGAGCATGTACCATATCAGGTAGCCGGCTTTAGTGCCTTTGGCGCTATCGTGGTTTTGATTGACATAAGCAATGGCTGCGTCAATCTGGCTGTTATTCAGCCGCTGCACAATAGCCCGCTGCCAGGTCTTTGAAACGCCCCACTTGTCCCATAATTTATATTATGTTAAGTAAATGAAAAAAGATAAGTATTGCCCTGAGGTGTGCCCATTTAACATCCTAAAATTCAGATTACTTCATTTTGGCTTTTAAGCGCTCCAACTCCCCTTTCATCTTTTTGGACAGGTCATACATTTCCAGCTTGGCGTACACTTCCTTAAGCGCTTGAATGATGCCAAGGTCATCGGATTTTATCTGATAAGCCTTTTCAAAATAAGGCATGGCTTTTCTGTACAGGTCATTGCGCTTTGCAGTAAGTTCTTTGTATTGTTTATCCGTCAGTTTAGTATTCTCCATCATTTCCTTATTTATTTCAATGCCTTCGTTGTAATAGATTGCACCCAGGTTGTTATAAGCGCTGTAGTTTTCAGGGTCAAGCTCTATACACTTTTTATAAGCAGCTTCTGCCTGTTCTTTTTTTCCTGCCTTGTCATAGGCAGCTCCGAGTACGTAATAAATCTGTGCGTTATTAGGATCCAGTTCTGCGGCTTTTTCGAGTTTGCTTATAGCCTCTGTTTCCCGTCCCTCCTTAATGTAAATATTAAGCTCATCTATTAAAAGATTCACATTTTCAGGATAGCGTTTAATACCCTTTTCCAGGACTTTCAGCGCTTCTGTATGATTGCCATCCTCAGCATAGAAACTTGCCAGTATCTGGTAGATTGCAGGGCTATCATAGTTTATGTCAATGAGCTCATGCAACATTTTCTTTGCTTCCTCCTTTTTGTTCAGTCTCCACAGGCATAGTACGGAGTTATAGGTTGCGTCTGCATCATCCAGCTTTTTTTCATAGCCGATGCCGTCCAGGAATTTTTTTATAGCCCTTACCTCCATGAAATGCCGGTAGGCATTGTCATAATCACCGGCATTGTAAAGCTGTGCGCCTTTGTTTTGAATCTGAAGGGCCAGGTTGTAGAGATTGCTTTTACAGATTTCAGCTTCCGGGAATTTTTTTTCAGTGATAGATAACGCTTTCTGATAGCCTTGCGAAGCTTCAAACAAAGCATCCGGATGCTGGGAAGCAATTGCTTCATTTTCATAAATCAGATGATTGATAAGCCCTTTGTAATACCATGTTTTAGGTTTTTGTGCGGCCGATTCGTTTTTTACGGTTTCGTTGATTGCTTCCAGGGCTCCCAGCAAAGCATCTGTGTCTTTAAACTCACTGGCCTTATACTCTTCTACCTTGAAATAGGCTGTCTGATATTTGTTCGATTGGGCAATAGCTGTTGAGGTAAAGAGTAAAAACGAAAAAAGCCAGGCAAAACAGAGTTTTTTCATGCTGAAAAGTTTTTTGTGAACGAATACATATTTATGGTTCTTTCCGGGGCACAATTTATGCCATTTCTGAATGAGATAAAAGCATATTAACTTTTATCCTTGTAGATGCCAGGTGTGCGCACAAAAGGAGGATGCAGTGAAATTTTGTAGCAAAGAATTTTCAGTCCTCCGTTACTCCTCTTAGTCTTGGTCATTTTCCTCATGGTCATTGCTATCAGCTACCTTGGTCACCGCTGCAATTTCATCTCCCTCATCCAGCCGAATCAGAGTCACTCCCTGAGTAGCCCTCCCCATCACTCGTACTTCCTGCACAGGCATGCGGATGGTAATACCATTTTTAGTGATGATCATTAAATCATCTGTTTCACTCACTGCTTTGATGGCGATGAGCTTGCCTGTTTTTTCCGTTATGCTGATCGTCTTTACTCCTTTCCCTCCGCGATTAGTGATGCGATAAATTTCCTCCCCTGTTTCAGGGTCATCCAGGTAGGAGCGTTTTCCGAACCCTTTTTCACTGACTACCATTACAGTTGTATTTTTATCCTGTGCAGGGATACAGATCATTCCTATCACTTCATCATCCGGGGCGGCTAGCTTCACTCCTTTTACTCCGGCGGCCGTACGGCCCATAGGTCTGACTTTGTCTTCCGGAAATCGGATAGCCTGACCATAGCGGGTTGCCATCATGATGTGACATGTACCATCGGTTAGTTTGGCGTCCAGCAACGAGTCATTATCGTGAACAACGATAGCACGGATGCCGCTTGATCTCGGGCGGGAGTATGCTTCAAGAGTAGTTTTTTTGATAATGCCTTTTTTGGTGCACAACACAACGTATTGATTTTTTAACGCTTCGGCATCATCCAGATTTTTCACGTTGATATAGGCCTTCACTTTATCGTTAGGTTGAATGCGAATGAGGTTTTGAATGGGTCTGCCTTTGGAGGTTTTTGATCCTTCAGGAATTTCATAGACGCGCAGCCAGTAACATTGTCCCTGTTCGGTGAAAAACAGCACATACTCATGTGCGGTGGCCGTAAAGATGTTTTCAATAAAGTCTTCTTCGCGGGTAGCTCCCCCGCGGGAGCCTTTGCCTCCCCTGCTTTGGGTACGGTAGAGGTCAACCGGTGTGCGCTTGATATATCCGGCATGCGACATGGTGATGACAAACTGGTTGTCCGGTATCAGATCTGTAATATGGATATCATCAGCAGACATAACCAATTCTGTCTTCCTTTCATCGGCATATTTTTTCTTTATCGCCAGCAGTTCGTCTTTGATAATTTGCATCCTGAGAGGTTCCTTTTCCAGTACCTCTTTCAAATAGGCAATGGTTTTCATGACCTCCTCATATTCCGCTTTTATCTTATCCTGTTCCAGGCCGGTGAGACGCTGCAGGCGCATGTCCAGGATTGCTTTAGCCTGTATTTCGCTCAGGTTGAAACCGGACATCAACCCGTTTTTCGCTTCTTCAGGGTCTTTGGATTCGCGTATCAGTTTTATGACGGCATCCAGATTATTGAGCGCTATCAACAACCCCTCCAGGATATGTGCTCTTTTTTCGGCTTCAGCAAGTTCAAAACGGGTCCTGCGTACGACTACCTCATGGCGGAAGTCAACGAAATGGCGGATGTAATCTTTCAGGTTAATCAGAGTGGGCCGTCCATCGACCAGGGCAATGTTATTTACGCCGAATGAGGTTTGGAGTGGTGTGTAGCTGTATAGCTGATTAAGTATCACTTGTGCATTTACATCCCTTCTCAGATAAATTTCTACCAAGATGCCATCGCGATTAGAGAGGTCTTTTACATCCGTGATACCGTCAATTTTTCTTTCATTGACCAGCTCCCCTATTTTGGATACCAGTACCTCTTTATTGATTTGATAAGGTATCTCAGTTACTACAATTTTTTCCCTGTCATTTTTTTCTTCTGTAACGATTTCGGCTTTGGCGCGGACAACGATTTTGCCCCTTCCGGTCATAAAAGCTTCTTTCACACCGTCAAAGCCATAGATAATGCCTCCTGTGGGGAAATCAGGGGCCTTAATGTATTGCATGAGCTCCTCAATGCTAATCTCTTTATTATCAATGTAGGCAATCGTTCCATCAATTACTTCACCCAAGTTATGAGGCAGGATATTGGTAGCCATCCCCACAGCAATACCCGATGATCCATTGATCAGGAGATTGGGGATGCGGGCTGGTAAAACCACCGGTTCCTTTAGGGTGTCATCAAAGTTGTTCTGGAAGTCTACCGTATCTTTATCAATGTCGGCAAGCATTTCCTCCGCGATTTTGCTGAGGCGAGCTTCCGTGTAGCGCATAGCAGCCGGGCTATCACCATCTACGGAGCCGAAGTTGCCCTGCCCGTCAACGAGTGGATAGCGGAGCGACCAGTCCTGGGCCATGCGTACCATGGCATCATACACTGAGCTGTCACCATGGGGGTGATATTTTCCAAGCACCTCCCCCACTATGCGGGCTGATTTTTTATAGGGACGGTTGCTGGCCAGCCCCAGTTCGTGCATGGCATAAAGAACCCTGCGGTGAACAGGTTTCAGCCCGTCACGCACATCAGGAATAGCACGGGCTACAATGACCGACATGGAGTAGTCAATGTAGGCCGACTTCATTTCCTCTTCTATGTTGATAGTGATAATCCTTTCTCCGTCAGCCATAATATGTTTGAATTTATTTTAGGATACGGTTTAAAAAATTTCTTTTGGTATGCCTCAATCTTTTATCCGTTGACCAATCTCATCTTAAACAATAAGTATTTCGGCACCCTTTTACACCATTGCAAATTTACGGAACAGGATGCAGCTCCTTATCCTGAGGTTAATTGTTTTTCCACATGTTGCCTTTGGGTGTATTGCCCGCATCAACGGCAACCCGTTTACGTGGGACTCATTTTAAGAGCTTTGTCTTAAGATAAGAGTAGAGTTCGTGCATGTCTATTTCAATAAACAAGCTCCCTGATGCGTTGATTAGTGCTTATAAGTGCGTAACCATTTATACCATAACTTTAGCTCTTTTGACAAAAACTATTCTACTAAAGTATGAGCATAGTATTTCTTCAGCGTATAGATACCTTGTCAGATGGGAGTATGATACAGACCACTACCCTTCTTGAACTGGTGCTCAAAGGAGGGGTAGTGATGATTCCGATCGCCCTGCTTTCCATAATTGCTGTGTATATTTTTGTAGAACGTTACCTGACTATCAGGAAGGCAGCCAACATAGATGCGGATTTCATTCCCAACATCCGTGACTTTATGGTAAACGGCAATATAGCTGCTGCCCAGGCCTTATGCAAACGCCATGACAGTCCGGTAGCCCGTATGATAGAAAAAGGCATTACGCGCATTGGCAAACCGCTGCGCGATATAGAGGCATCCATTGAAAACGTGGGCAAGCTGGAGTTGTTCAAACTGGAACGCGGCTTATCCTTGCTGGCAACCATTTCCGGAGCGGCTCCCATGCTGGGCTTTCTGGGCACAGTTACCGGTATGGTAAAAGCATTTTATAACATGGCTAATGCCGGCAACAACATTGCCATTGATTTACTGGCCGGAGGTATTTACGAAGCCCTTATCACCACTGTGGCCGGCCTGGTGGTCGGTATTTTCTCATTCGTGGCTTACAATATTCTGGTGAATATGGTAAACCAGGTAGTACATAAAATGGAAGCCACCTCCATTGAATTTATTGATCTGTTACAGGAACCCGCTTAATTATGAATCTGCGCTCAAGAAATAAGGTGGAGGCCCAGTTTAATCTGTCATCCCTGACGGATATTATCTTTCTACTGCTGATTTTTTTTATGCTCACTTCAACACTTGTAAGCATCAACGCTATCAAGCTGATACTCCCTACTTCGGAAAGTAAAATTACCGACAAACGTAGTGTATCGGTATCCATCACCAAAGACTTGGAATATTATGTAGATCAGCAGAGAGTGCGTTTTAATGAGCTGAAAGGGGCATTAAAAAAGAAAATTGAGGGGGTTGAAAATCCCACAGTGGTTTTACATGTGGAAAAATCGGTGCCCATTGAAAACGTGGTGCAGGTGATGAATATCGGCTATGAAATGAAGCTGAATATGATTTTGGCAACACAACCTCCAGAGAAACGATGAGTCAAACTACTCTACCGCTTAAGGAAGAAGAGGAAAAGAAAAACAAGGTGAAGGGCATACTGGTCACAGTGGCGGTGCATGCCCTGATCATGCTGCTATTCTTGTATCTTGGTCTCTCCTCAAAATATCCTCCCCCGGTAGAGGGCATCGTGGTCAACTTTGGCACTCTGGATGCAGGTCAGGGGCCCCGACAGCCTCAGGTGATTGAGGAAAAAGAGGTGTCTCCGCCCGAGGAAGCAGAACCTCTGCCGGTTGAGGAGCAGGAGGAAGCAGCACCCGATATTGTAACCCAGCAAACCGAGGAAGCCCCTGCTATAGAAAAACCGGTGGAAAAAAAGGAACCGGAAAAAAAACCTGAGAAACCCAAAGAAGAAACTCCCCGTCCTGTTAAAGAGCCGCCCAAAGAGGATCCAAAGAAGCTAGTTAAGGAAGAACCTGCTCCTGTGAAAGAAGAGCCCAGGATAGATCCCAAAAGCCTGTATTCCGGACAAAAAGCCAGTGAGAATAAACCGGGCAGCGAAGGCAAAACCTATACTCCGGGTGACCAGGGTGACCCTTCAGGGGATCCGTCAGCAAAAAATTACACCGGAGAATCAAAAGGGCTGGGCAACATTGGCGTAGGCTATGACCTCACGGGCCGAAATCTTCTGGCTATTCCTGACATTGACAGGTCCTATAAAGAATCAGGGAAAGTGGTTATTCAAATCAAAGTAGATCGCAACGGAAATGTGGTGTTGGCAAAATTTACGCTCAAGGGATCTACAACCACGGATCCCACCCTGATAGCTCTGGCTGAAAAAGCTGCCCGTGAGGCCAGATTCTCTGCCGATCCCAATGCTCCGGAAGAACAATTTGGCACCATCTCTTTCACATTTAAGCTCAAGTAATTTTTCGGTCAATCTGATAGTATTGCATTTCTCATTTGGGATTTCAATTATAGTGCGAACTTATACCGGCTGATTGCTAAAACCTTTCCCCTTGACTTATCAGGAAGCCTTGCATCATTTGTATGACCAGTTGCCGATGTTTCAGCGCATTGGTGCGGCAGCTTTCAAAAAAGATCTCACCAACACGCTGTTTTTGTGTGCTATGCTCAAGGAGCCACACCAGCGTTTTAAAAGCATACATGTTGCCGGCACCAATGGAAAAGGCTCTGTTTCACACCTTCTGGCAGCCATGCTCCAGGCGCAGGGTTACAAAACAGGGCTCTATATATCACCGCACTACAAAGATTTCCGGGAGCGTATAAAAATCAATGGCGATTATATCTCCGCAGAGCAGGTGGTGCGCTTTGTGGAGCGTTACCGGTCGGAGTATGAAAAAATCAAGCCGTCATTTTTTGAAATCACGGTAGCGATGGCTTTTGACTATTTTGCTGCTGAACAGGTGGATATTGCCGTTATTGAAACCGGCATGGGAGGTCGCCTGGATTCCACCAATGTAATCACTCCGTTGCTTTCGGTTATCACCAATATCGGATATGACCACATGCAGTTTCTGGGGAACACCCTTCCAGCCATTGCTTTTGAAAAAGCCGGCATTATAAAACCGCATGTGCCGGTTGTCATTGGAGAAACCGATGCTGAAACCGCTCCGGTTTTTCAGGAAGTAGCCAGCGAACGGAATGCCCCTATAGAATTTGCTGACCAGCATGTTCAGGTGATGCTGAAAAGCAAATCGCATGGCGGTATGCGTGTTGATATTGCAGAACATCAGAAAGTGGTTTATACAGATGTCTTCACCAGCTTGTATGGGGGATACCAACTCAAGAACATTGCAACTGCATGGCATGCGGCCCGCATGTTGCAAAAAGCAGCCTCTTCTTTTTTGCCGCTTTCCGAAAGGGCTATGCTGGAGGGAATAGAAAAAGTACGGGCGCTTACCCGCCTGCAGGGACGTTGGGATTTTTTGTCTGTTGAAGGCCCTGTCATCATTTGTGATAGCGGACATAATGCCCATGGAATTCGTGAGGTTGTTCGTGAGCTAATGGAAATGACGTGTCGTCACCTGCACTTTGTAATCGGTTTTGTAAAAGATAAAGATTTGCAGTTAGTACTCCCGTTATTCCCATCCGGGGAAAGATACCATTACTATTTCTGCCGCCCCGATTTACCCCGCGGACTGGATGCTGAGGAACTACAGAAGCAGGCCTGGACATTTGGACTCAACGGCAGAGCCTATCCTTCTGTGCGCGCGGCTCTGGAATCAGCCAAACAGCTTGCCGATAAACAGGATGTCATTTTTGTAGGTGGCAGCACCTTTGTTGTAGCCGAGGTGATTTGACCGGAAGCTCTGCCCGGGGCAACTTCCTTACTTCACCAATAGCTTTTGCTTCCAGATGTGATTTCCGTTTTGATAAGAAAGTATGTAAAAACCTGGTGTAATACCCGGAGGTAACTGGAGAGAAATTTCTTCTGAAGCAGAAGCCGAAGTTTTGGCAAGTACATAACTGTGTCCTGTCATAGTGGTAAGCGTTATCTCACCTGCTCCATGATTAGTCTCATCTTGCAGAATTACGGAAAATGGATCATCTGTCCTGATAGGATTGGGCACGATGAATACAACAGAAGCATCCGAATGGTTAAACATTAAGGATACGATATTGGAGTAAGAGGCAGTTCCATCAAAATCGGTTTGTTTCAGGCGGTAGTAAGAAACTCCGGACAAAGGTTTTTCATCATAGGCTTTATATTCTCTGATGACAGAACTGTTCCCGGCACCTTCCAGGCTGACGATTTCTTCAAAGGTGCGTCCATTTTCTGAACGCTCAATGGTGAAGAAGGCATTATTTACTTCGGTAGCCGTAGCCCACTTCAATTCTACGGTTTTTCCATGTGGTTGGGCAGTAAAGTACAGCAGTTTAATTGGCAATCCTGAGCCCCCCTGATTGCCCCCTCCTACTCCAAAGTCTGAAAAGGATGTAAGGTTTTTCCTGAAGGCATAACCATGCTCCACCAGTCTACCTTCACCGTTGTTGTTGCTTAATGTTCCGCCTCCGGTGGACCAATCAGAGGTAGAAGTGCTTCCGGTTGGGCGTTTAAGGGGAGCAAAGCTATTGTCTGTCAGGCCACTCATATTGGTTATGTACAGTTTGATAGCATAAGAACCCGCTGCAGGTTGAGCATCCGGTTCCAGTTCCCATACACCGGCATTGTTAATCGTGGTATATTGAAGAAAGCCGTGTTCCCATGTGTCTGCTACGGAAAGAGAATCGTCATGATGATTTGTGAGCGGTTTAAACCGCGCGTCTATATAGCTGATGCCGCTAAGGTTGTTATTAACCAGGTCTGCCCGAAAATAATTGGTAGCTGCTGTACCGTTGCCAATCGGAAAGGCGTAGGTGAAGGTATTTGTAGCGATATACCTGCGCAGGTTTCCATTGATGAAACTTGCCGAGCTGTAACCGGTGATTGCTCCGGGAGCGCTGGAAGCGACAATCACCCGGTTTTCAGGGCCTGTTGTGATAACCCCATCGGTGAGGGTCAGCACATTGGTTACGGTCAGGTCATTGTTGAGAAGAATGCCACTGCCGGTATTGACAATGGTTAGGTTATAAAAGGGACTGCCCCCGGCAGAAATGGTTTGGGTTGCCGAGCCACTAAATGTAACGGTTTGGTTCTGGTGATTAAAAGCCCCTCCTGCATTGAGCCAGTTTCCCTGGATATTCATAGCATAACCAGCCGCATCCAGTGTGGCGCCACTACTGATGGTTAGGTTACCATTTACGGTAATATTGCCGGTAAGGTATTTGATCCCTGATCCGCTGATGGCAAGATTGCTGTAGGGAATGGGCGCAATATCCTGCGCACCGTTTTTTAAATATTCTATAGTTACGGAGGCACCCAGCTGGAGATTGCCAAAGTTTTTAATGCTTCCGTTACTAATAACCAGAGTACCGGAAGTCACTTCCACAGTGCCTCCTTCGGAGATGATGAGTTCTCCGATAGTGGTATTTGCTGAGAGGGTTATTGCAGAGTTGGAGGCAATTACAGCAGAGGCTGTGGGACCGGGGACCTGTCCTCCAAGCCAGGAAGTTGGGGAGTTGAAATTGCCGCTGATTCCTTTAGTAACATTGCGTGCACAGCCAAAGGTTACATAATCTCCGTCATTGCTGGTGATGCCGCTGACGGAGAAAGTGCTGCCTCCATCATATTCAAGGGCGAAAATTTTTGCACCAGTAATAAAATCTCCGTCAGCATCAATCAGACAAACATACCCGTTATATCCGCTTACATGTGCCGGGAGCAGACTGGTATCCAATGTCAAAGTAATGGTTCCGGGATCACCGGTTAGATCAAAACGCCATTCCCGGCCAAGGCGAAGAATTTCCGCATTAGGAGATTCTGTAGCACTCCAATTGGCTACAGAGCCGTTGTCATGACCCAGCAGGAGGTAATCTCCGCTTTCCAAACTTGTGGCCCCACTCACCTTTAAAATGCCGGCTGATACTGCAGCGGTGTGAATGACTGGAATACCCTGACTACCTATACCGGATACATCATACCCATGTGAGGATTCGTGGGCATATAAATCGTTAGGTATATTGAGATTATACTTAGCTCCCAGGTAATTTTCCACAAGAATACGCTGTACACCATTAAGTTTTTTATTTAAGATGATAGCTTCAGCTATAGCGCCATTAAACCATTTGCCATTGTTGTTCTGATTTGAGCCCAGTTTGGTTCTGTTATTGATTGCGCGTTGCGTGTAGGATAAGCCGCTTTGTGTCTGTGCTCCATTTACATAAATGGATGACCCGGCATCATCCAGTTCCCAATGCACAAGCATAGTGGAGGTACCGGTTATTTCTGTCCCTCGTGCCGTCCCATCGTTAAAGGCTCTATCTCCTCCTCCCTCATGGGGAATTATAATCCTGCCTGAGCGGGTGTCAAAAAGATATTGTGAACTGGTACTGGTTGTTCTGTAAACAAAGAAAAAACTGAAATCAGCTGCTGCCTGAGGGGTGAGTGCGTCCAGATCAAAGTAATCGTTAATACCGTCAAATTGCACTGTGGGCATGTTATTAAAGTTTGCATCAGATTGAATGTACACAGGACGATTAGCGGAAGCGTTTTGCACTGCGTTGGCTCCGTTGCCTGATTGATCTGTCCATACTGATATTTCGGAACCGTTACTTACTCCGGTGATTTTATCCGCTCTGAGCCAGAGGATATTTGACTGCGCATCTCCAACACCGCCCGGTCCGGTTGCCCCCAGATTATCATTGTCGGTAATGGTCAAGGTATGTATGGAGTCTGTACCAAGCTGACCGTTATGCGGATTCAATAAGCGGACAACTATAGTCTCCGCAGTCTCAATGTCCGAGTCATCCTGTATTAAGGGACTAATGATTCCCGATGCGTTTCCGGCAGGTATAAACAGCGTATCGTTGTTTAATGTGTAGTCTACCCCATTTCCGCTTGCTGTTCCTCCGATAACTTCGTACAGCACAAAAATATCTTTTCCGGAAACCGTACTCAGTAAAACTGTCAACACAGGAGAAGATTCTCCCTCACTTACCGTAGATGCTGCATTCCAGAAGTGTATATAAGGGAGGGGATCATCATCTATTATGGTATAGATAAAGCTGTCGTTTGTCCCTACATTGCAATTTGCACTGGACCCTGAAAGGGTAAGGATGATATGTTCATCGTCTTCGTCCATTATGTCATTGTTGATATTGATGGTAAAGCTGGTCATGGTGTCGCCCGGAAGAATTTTAGCAGTTCCGTTTGCGAGCAAAAAATCAACTCCTCCGTTTTGTGCTGTACCTCCGGATACCGTATAATTTACCGATGTGGTATCATTATCGTCTTTCAGATTGATTTTAATACACACCGTAACCAGTGTATCCGTTTCGGAGCCACTGCCGGTAGTGGTTGCAAACTGTATTTTCCTTAAGGCATCATTATCATTGATAATGCAGGTAAAAACACTGTCACTCCCGAGAGTGGTACCCACGGAGGGATTGCGGAGTGTAATGATGATTGTTTCATCGTTTTCTTCCAGCAAATCATCTGTTATGTTGATGTCGAAATAAGCCGTAGTTGCACCGGCAAGTATCGTCAGGCTGCTATCTGACCGTGTAAAATCAACTCCTCCACCGGTAGCGCTGCCGCCCGTTAGGGCAAATTGCACACTCACATCTGTCAGCAAGGCATAATTCAGCGTGACGTTCACGGACAAAGAAGAGCTACTCTCTGACACGGATGCTGAAGTGCTGGAAAATCTGATTTCCGGTTGCATGATGCCCAGGGTTATGTAGCCTCCATCGGGAATGTTCAATCCGCTGACCTCATAGCGCCCTGCCTGTAATGAAAGTACATACTGAGAAGCCCCGCTTGAGAAATTGCCGTCATCATCAATCCAAAGCACATATCGTGTATATCCTTGTGGCTTGACAGGCAGTAAAGCAGTGTCAATAGATATGGTAACTGTTCCTGCGTCTCCGGTTTCATCAAAGCGCCATTGCCGGGCTATTCTCTGCAGATTGCTGCCAGGCACATCTGAGGTAAGCCATTGGGCATAGCTCCCGTTGTCATGACCAAACAAAAGGAATTCACCATTATCCAAACTGGATGGATTGCTTACGCGCAGGATATTGGCCGATTCTGCGGCCAGGTGCTGATTGGATGCATTCACCCGTCCGATGCCGGAAACGTTGTTACCATAATCAGCATTGTAGCCATAATAGTTATTTGCAATGTTCAGGTCGTATTTGGCGGCAAGATAATTTTCCACAATGATTCTTTCGGCTGCATTCAGGGTGGTTTTAAAGATGATTGCCTCTGCTATGCTTCCTTGAAAAAACTGTCCGTTCCCCTTTTCATTTGAGCCCAGAGAAGTACTGTTATTGATAGCCCTCTGGGTGTAGGTTAACCCTGATTGTGTTTGTGTGCCATTTTCATAAATACTGGATCCGCTGTTGCTGAGCCACCAGGTTACCAGACGTGTGTTGGTGCCGGTGATTTCAGTGCCGCGAGCAGTACCGTCATTGTATGCCTTATCAGTAGTACCACCATAAACGGGAATCTTCAGTGTACCGGATTTCGTGTGTAACAGATATTGACGGGAGTTGCTCTCGGTTTTGTACACAAAGAAAAATGTATAGTTGCTGGCAGTGCTCATGCTTCCGTTGCCATAGTCAAGGAAATCGTTGGAGCCATCAAAGTTCACAACAGGCCGGCTGTTAAAATCCGGGTGCGCGGCATACCAGCGTGGTTTCTTATCATTGTTGCTCTGACTAAATAAATTTCCATTGCCTGAAGCATCTTGCCAGACAGCAACACTGTTGCTGTCGGCAACTCCAGTAATGTTATCAGCTTTTAGCCAGAGAATATTATTACTGCTGTTGCCTACTCCACCGGGTCCGGTTTGCGCATACAGCCCATTGAAAAAGCACATCACGAGGCAGAAATAGATACTGCAATAAAATATTACGGTTCTCACAGGAACGGATAGTTTAATTTTCGGATCACTACGATTATTTGCGTACTGTTGTACGAATTTTATTTATACTAGTTACGCATTTGTGGCTAAATTATATTTGTAAACAACATGGCACAGAAGCTCAAAAAAAACGTACGACTGCAGTCGTAACACTTCATGCTCCGGAAAGTAAGGACGGGTACAAAACGAACCCTTAATTTTGTGCCTTCTTCATGTAATCACCGATTATGCAGACAGACAGTGCAGAACACACAGTCACCGTAAAGACCGCAACCGAGCTGGGTCTTTTGCCTGAAGAGTTTGACAGGATTCAGGAAATTCTCGGGCGTGTGCCCAACTTCACAGAGCTGAGCGTATTCTCAGTAATGTGGTCTGAGCATTGTTCCTACAAAAATTCTCTGCGGTGGCTTAAAACCCTGCCCCGTCAGGGAGACCGGCTACTAGCAGAAGCCGGACAGGAAAATGCCGGGCTGGTGGATATTGGCAACGGGCTGGCCTGTGCATTTAAAATAGAGTCACACAACCATCCATCTGCCATAGAACCCTATCAGGGTGCTGCCACCGGTGTGGGAGGCATTCACCGCGATATTTTTACTATGGGCGCACGTCCTGTAGCCGCACTGAATTCGCTGCGCTTTGGTAACCTGAAAAGCGAAAAAACCAGGCATCTGTTGCAGGGCGTAGTGAAAGGTATTGGTGATTACGGCAACTCCTTTGGCGTACCCACCGTAGCCGGGGAAATCTATTTTGAAGACTGTTATGAGCATAATCCGCTGGTCAATGCCATGTCTGTAGGTATTGTGAGCACGGATAAGATTATTTCGGCAGCCGCTATCGGGGCAGGCAATCCGGTTTATATTGTAGGCTCGGCTACCGGTAAAGACGGTATCCATGGGGCCACGTTCGCTTCAGGCGACATTCATGAAGATTCGCATGAAGATTTACCTGCAGTGCAGGTTGGCGATCCTTTTCAGGAAAAACTCCTGCTGGAAGCCACACAGGAACTTCTGCATACGGAGGCTGTCATCGGTATGCAGGACATGGGTGCTGCAGGCATTGCTTGCTCTACCTCTGAAATGTCTGCAAGGGGCAAACATGGCATGAGAATCTGGTTGCATAAAGTACCCACCCGTCAGCCCAACATGAAACCGTGGGAAATTCTCCTTTCTGAATCGCAGGAGCGCATGTTGCTCGTAGTACGAAAAGGGCACGAGCAGGAAGTAGAAGCCATCTTTGACAAATGGGACCTGCATTGTGCCCTCATCGGGGAAGTTACTGACACGCAGATGCTGGAATATTACATGTATGATGAACTGGTGGCCTGCATTCCTGCCGAGGCGCTTGTTGTAGGTGGCGGGGCTCCTGTTTATGAACGGGAGTTTAAGGAGCCTGCTTACTTCAGGCGCAGCAAAAGCTTTCACATTGATCAGGTTCAGGAACCCACTGACCTGATAGCTGTTGCAAAAACACTTATCTCCTCCCCTAATATTGCTTCCAAGCGCTGGATTTATGAGCAGTACGATTCTATGGTGGGCATTGACAATATCTCCACCAATGCTCCCTCTGATGCTGCAATAATCCGGCTCAAACATTTTGAAAAAGCCCTTGCCCTTACGGTGGATTGTAACGCACGTTACGTATATGCCGATCCTTACAAAGGTGGCATGATTGCAGTGTGCGAAGCTGCTCGCAACATTGTATGCTCTGGCGGATTGCCGGTTGCTATAACCAACTGTCTGAACTTCGGTAATCCTTACAATCCTGAGGTTTACTGGCAGTTTGTACACGCGGTAAGGGGAATGGGCGAAGCCTGCCGTAAGCTGGGTACTCCGGTAACGGGAGGCAATGTAAGCTTCTATAATCAGTCTGAGGAAGGCCCCGTTTACCCTACGCCTACCATCGGCATGCTGGGTATTTTGGATCATGTGGAGCAGCGCATGACGCTACACTTTAAAAATCCGGGTGACATCATCTATATGTTGGGGCAACCGCTGAATGATATTAACTGCTCTGAATATCTGCAGCGATATCATCAAATCACTTTATCTCCCGCCCCTGCATTTGATCTGGAAGAAGAAATCCTGCTACATGAAATACTACACCTGCTTATAAAACAAAAAGCTATTGTTTCCGCTCATGATGTTTCGGAAGGTGGTCTTTTTGCAGCCCTTGCCGAATCAGGGTTCCCTTTAGAGCTGGGTTTTGAAATAAACGTGCCCGCCAATGTGCGCAGAGATGCTTTCCTCTTTGGAGAGTCTCAAAGCCGGGTTGTAGTGACTGTGACTCAAAGTCAGTGCGGCTTGTTTGAGCGCCTTGTGGCAGGCAGGTTCCCCGCTCTTAAACTAGGCACCGTAACTACCGGCACCATGCTTGTGGACGGTACACATTTCGGCTCTATCAGCGAGTGGAAACAGCTTTACGAAACCGCCATTGAACGCTGTTTACTTTGAATCTTTTTGAATAAACCCGTTTGGTGCCCTATCAGCACCTGGTTTGTTTTTTAGCCTGGCAATTCCTTATCTTGCCGCCTTCAACGCATTGCACCTATGCATCTGGGCTGGGTAGATATTATTTCCTTTGCAGCATTTCTTCTGGCCGTACTGGTGACATCTATGTATGCTTCGCGAAAGGAAGAAAACACCGATGATTACTTCCTTGCCGGCCGCTCTCTCTCCTGGTGGATGATTGGCATTTCCCTGATTGCTTCCAACATCTCTACGGAACATTTTGTTGGCATGGCAGGTCAGGGTTTCCGGAAGGATATAGGCCTGGCTATCGCCAGCTATGAATGGATTGCCGCTTTGGCTCTTATTCTGGTAGCCTTGTTTCTCCTGCCACGTTTTCTGAAGGCAGGTATCTACACTATTCCTGAGTTTCTTGAATATCGCTACAACAAATGGCCCCGCACGATCATGAGTGCTGGTCTGCTTATTATGTACGCTACGGTTACTATGGCTACAGTTTTGTATGCTGGTGGTCTTGCTATTCATTCCATCTTCGGAATAGACATTCAGACAGGCGTATGGGGCCTTGGCATATTCACCGGACTGTACACGGTTTTCGGAGGCCTGAAAGCTGTTGTATGGACCGATGTCATTCAGGGGTCAGTGCTGCTCCTGGGAGGAGCGGTTGTTACCATATTGGCCTTGATTGAAGTTGGAGGTATTGACGAATTTATCAGACTTTCCGATGGCCGGCTACATACAGTATTACCTGCTGACCATCCGGAGCTGCCCTGGACGGCTGTTTTTATTGGGGGTATGTGGTTGCCAAACATCTTTTACTGGGGGCTGAACCAGTTTATTACACAGCGGGCATTGGGTGCGAAAAATCTGGAAGAAGGTCAAAAAGGCATTCTCCTCGGAGCTACAATCAAACTATTTATTCCTATGATTGTGGTTTTCCCGGGCATTATCGCCTACGAATTATATGGCGACCAGATAACAACCGCAGACGCTGCTTTCCCCTTTCTGGCCAAACAACTGCTACCGGCGGGTTTAACCGGCATTGTGCTTGCTGCTCTGCTGGGTGCTACCATGAGTACACTGGACTCCCTGCTGAATTCAGCAGCTACCATTTTCACTATAGATTTCTATAAGCAGTTTTTTCGGCAGGAAGCAGCGCAAAAACATTTTATCCGGGTAGGGAGAATCACCACTGTCGTGCTGGTCATCATTGCTTGTCTGAGTACACGCTTTGTTGCCAGTTATACCGAAGGGCTTTACAAGTTCATACAAATTTGGTGGGGCTGCATTCAGCCCGGTATAGTGGCGGCATTTTTTATGGGATTACTATGGAATAAAGTGCCTCCCATAGCCGCTGTTGTCGGTATGTTATTGAATATTCCGTTGTATCTGATTCTTCTGAGCACATGGAAAATTGCCTTTTTACATCACATGGCAATATGCTTCGTAACTATTTGCTTTGTGATGGGCATAATCACCCTATTCTACCCTATGCAAAGAGAAATCATCTATCCGGTACACCGGAATTTTTCAGACACCCGCTTATCTCCTGCTTTGAAGCTGTGGAGCGCTCTAATTGTCATGGCAACCATAGCCCTCTATTATATTTTCCGCTAAATATTTCAAGCCCTGAGGGTTTTCGGTGTATGTAAAACATCGGAAGTTTGCAAACGAATTGCATGCAACTTTATAAATATCCCGATCCCAAAATCTGGTTTTCTTTGTGCCAGCGCCCGGCTCATCAGGCATCGCATGTAGAGCAGCAGGTTGCTGCCATTATGCAGGCTGTGAGAATGCAGGGAGATAAGGCCTTGCGACAGTTTAACCGGCAGTTTGACGGCTATACAGGCAGGTCATTGCGTGTAAGCCCGTCAGAATATGCCGCAGCCGAAAAACACATTACTCCGAAACTAAAAAAAGCACTGGAAATTGCACGGGATAACATCTGGCGATTTCACGCTGCACAAAAGGAAAAGGAAAAAAAGATAACCACCTCACCAGGTGTGGTTTGCTGGAGAAAAAGCGTAGCCATAGAAAAAGTCGGGCTTTATGTGCCGGGGGGTAGCGCCCCCCTGTTTTCCAGCTTACTGATGCTGGGCATACCCGCCAGAATTGCCGGTTGCCGGCAGATAGTGGTTTGCACGCCTCCGGGCAAAGACGGCACCATTGCTCCGGAAATACTGTATGTGGCGCGGATGCTGCAGATCACTACTCTTTACAAGGTAGGTGGAGCTCAGGCCATCGCTGCCATGACCTATGGTACAGGCACCATTGCGCCGGTAGATAAAATTTTCGGACCCGGTAATCTTTATGTCACCACTGCCAAGATGTTGGCGCAGAAGGAGGGCGTTGCCATTGACATGCCAGCCGGACCCAGTGAAGTGCTCATTATAGCAGATCATACGGCTCAACCTGCTTTTGTGGCTGCTGATTTGCTTTCACAGGCCGAACACGGTGCCGATAGCCAGGTGTTATTGGTTTCAGACAATGGCACAACCATTTCCCGTGTTATGAGGGAAGTGCGAACGCAATTAAACCGGCTTCCCCGAAAAAAAATCGCTGAAAAAGCCCTTAACAACAGCAAAGCTATTCTTGTTCGTAATCTTAAAGAAGCTGTTGCTTTCAGTAATGCTTATGCCCCCGAGCATCTTATTCTTGCAGTCGCTCAACCCGGGGAACTAGCGGAGCAGGTTACACATGCAGGCTCTGTTTTTCTGGGTCACTACAGTTGTGAGAGTGCAGGAGACTATGCCAGCGGCACCAACCATACTCTGCCCACCCAAGGGTTTGCCCGCAGTTACAGTGGAGTATCGCTGGATAGCTTTGTAAGAAAAATTACCTTTCAGGAAATCTCCCAGGCCGGATTAGCCAATCTGGGGCCTGCCATTGAACAAATGGCTGCGGCAGAAAAACTCATTGCCCACAAGCAGGCGGTAACCGTACGTCTGCAAACCCTGACCAAGCAAAACCCGCAGCCTGCATTTTTATGGACGGTGCGTAATCATCTGCTACATGTGCGCCCTTACTCCAGTGCACGGGACGAATTTTCCGGCACAAATAAAATTTTCCTGGATGCCAATGAGAATCCCTTCCCATCAAGCTACAACCGCTACCCTGACCCGCATCAGCGTTTGCTGAAAGAGCGGATCTCCAAAATCAAAAGAATACCTGTTGAAAATATTTTCCTGGGCAATGGCAGTGATGAGGCCATTGACCTGCTCATTCGTGTATTTTGTCAGCCTGGTGAAGACCACATAATCGTTTGCCCTCCTACTTATGGCATGTATGAAGTAGCCGCCAATGTACACCAGGTGGATGTGGTAAAGGTGCCGCTACTTAAAAACTTTCAGCCCGACCGCACACGTCTGCAGCAGATGCTGCAGACTTCGGGTTTAAAGCTTATCTTCCTATGCTCGCCCAATAACCCCACAGGCAATTTGATCCATAAAGACACCGTCAAAGCTCTTTGCACACAATTCCGCAATGGACTGATTGTGTTGGATGAAGCCTACATTGACTTTTGTCCATCAGGCTCATTGCTAAGGTCACTGCAACAATATCCCAACCTCATCATTCTGCAAACTTTAAGCAAAGCATGGGGACTGGCCGGTATTCGGCTGGGGATGGCCTTTGCCCATAAGGATATTATTGCTTTACTGGATAAGGTAAAACCTCCTTATAATATCAGTGCGCCCACACAGCAAATTGCCCTGGAAAGGCTTAGCGATGTGCAGCAGAAAAACCAAAATGTAATGATACTCTCCCGGGAGCGCGAAAAGCTGCGGAAAGCCCTACAATCGCTTAAAACGGTGGAGAGAGTTTACCCGTCGGATGCCAACTTTTTGCTGGTCAGGTTTGCCAGACCAAAAGAGGTTTATCAATATCTGTTACGGAACGGTATCGTAGTGCGCGACAGAACTTCCGCTGTAGCAGGTTGTTTGCGTATCACAGTCGGCACCCCCGAAGAAAATCAATTCCTGATAAAACTTCTCAGAGACAAATACTAAACTTCCATGCATGAAAAAGCTCCTTTTTATTGACCAGGACGGCACCTTAATTCTTGAACCGGAAGACGAGAAACTGGATAGTTTTGAGAAGCTCCGCTTTCTGCCTGGAGTAATTACCTATCTTTCCCGCATAGCCACTGAGCTGGATTACGACCTGGTACTGGTCACCAATCAGGATGGCTTGGGTACAGAGTATCTTACGGAGGAAGCCTTCTTCCCACCCCATAACAAAATGCTGGAAATACTAAAGGGCGAGGGGGTGATTTTCAGGGAGATATGTATAGACCGGCATTTCCCGGAAGATCAGTGTGATTGTCGTAAACCCGGCATCGGCATGCTCAGGCATTATCTCACCGGTGACTTTGACATTGCCCGTTCTTTTGTTATTGGCGACCGTTTTACAGATGCTCTGCTTGCTCAAAATTTAGGGTGCAAGGCTATCCATATTCAATGTCACCTTTCCAAAAATCATGCGCATCACTGGAATGCTCACGAGGTAGTTCAGCTGCATGCTGCACACTGGAGGGAGATATATCAGTTTTTGAGAAATCTGCCGAGAACAATCACTGTAACCAAGAGCACTGAGGAAACACATATTGAAGTGCATTTGGTACTGGATGGTCACGGAACAGCTGATATCTCCACAGGCATTGGTTTTTTTGACCACATGCTTCAGCAATTGGCTAAGCACGCACAGTTAGACCTTCGTATCCGGGCTAAGGGGGATTTGCATGTAGATGAGCATCATACTATAGAAGACACAGCCCTTGCACTGGGGGAGGCATTTCATCGTGCTTTAGGAAACAAAAAAGGCATTCAGCGTTATGGCTTTGTAATACCTATGGATGACAGTCTGGCGCAAGTAGCTGTGGACTTTGGAGGCCGTCCTTGGCTGGAATGGCAGGCCACCTTTACACGCGAAAAAGTCGGTGATATGCCCGCAGAGATGTTCCGGCATTTTTTTAAATCGTTTTCTGATGCCGCCAAATGCAATCTGCATATTCGCTGTGAAGGAGAAAATGAGCATCATAAGATTGAGGCCATTTTCAAGGCTGTGGCTTATGCTATCCGTATGGCTGTGGCAAGACAAGATGACCGGACAACAGTACCCAGCACCAAAGGCATGCTTTGAATGGTAGCCGTGATAAAATACAATGCCGGCAACATTCGCTCGGTCATGAACGCATTACACAGGCTGAATATGCCCTGTGTGCTTACAGATGATGCGGATGTCATTCAAAAAGCGGAAAAGGTAATTTTTCCTGGTGTAGGGCATGCCGGCAGCGCTATGCAGTATCTGAAAGAAAAAAATCTGCATACGCTCCTCCCGGCTCTGAAGCAGCCCTTATTAGGAATATGCCTAGGGTTGCAGCTCATGTGCTCTTTCAGCGAAGAGGGCCCTACCGAAGGGCTCAACATTTTCCCTGAACGGGTAACACATTTCCCCCCTGCCGGCAAGGTGCCGCACATGGGGTGGAACAGCCTCCGGGCACTTAAAGGTCCTTTATTTGATGGCATATTGGAAAATACAGATGTGTATTTTGTACACAGTTACTATGCGGAATGCGGTCCGCACACCATAGCCGTTACAGATTATCAGGTATCCTTCAGTGCAGCCTTGCAGAAAGATAATTTTTTTGCAGTGCAGTTTCATCCGGAAAAGTCGGCTCATGCCGGACAGCATATTCTAAAAAACTTTCTGAAGCTATGAGAATAATACCTGCTATAGATATCATCAACGGACGCTGCGTGCGGCTGACTCAGGGTAGTTTTACTGAAAAGAAATCATATCATGAACATCCGCTGGATGTAGCACGGAAATTTGAAGATGCAGGCATACGTTATCTGCACCTGGTTGATCTGGATGGGGCACAAGCCGGTCATATTGTACATTATAAAATTCTTGAAAAAATAGCTTCTGCAACGAACCTCCATATTGATTTCGGGGGCGGAATTCGCTCGGCGGAGGATCTGCGTATAGCCTTTGAATGCGGGGCACAACAGGTCACTGCAGGCAGTGTGGCTGTAAACAACCGAAATGCTTTACTCAACTGGCTGAAAGAGTATGGGTCCGAAAAAATCATTCTGGGGGCCGATGTGCGGCAGGATAAAATAGCTATTCAGGGCTGGCAGCAGCAAACCCTTACGGAGGTAACCGAATTCATCCGCGATTATTTTAGGGAAGGCATCCGATGGGTAATTTGCACGGATATTGAAAAGGATGGCATGCTGCAAGGACCATCCTACGCTTTGTATGAAAAAATTCAGAAAGAGGTATCGGAAATAAAACTGATTGCAAGCGGGGGTATTTCATCCACAGCCGATCTGGAGCGTCTGCAAGCGCTTAACCTGGAAGGGGCCATAATCGGCAAAGCACTTTATGAAGGAAGAATTAAATTGCGGGAACTGACTGCATTTACACAAGTACAGTGAACGCTATTGCCATGCTGAAGAAACGCATTATTCCCTGTCTGGACGTAAAGAACGGTCGCACCGTAAAAGGGATAAACTTTATCAACCTGCAGGATGCCGGTGATGCTGTTTCGCTGGCAAAAGCTTATGCTGAACAAGGTGCCGATGAGTTGGTTTTTCTGGATATTACGGCATCGGTAGAAAAGCGGAAAACGCTTATTCCCCTGGTGGAAAGAGTAGCTCAGGAAATCAACATCCCTTTTACCGTTGGAGGGGGCATCAGTACAGTAGATGATGTAGCGGCATTGCTGCAGGCAGGTGCCGATAAAGTCAGCATTAACACAGCTGCGGTAAAACATCCGGAAATTATCACACAACTTGCTTCCCGCTTCGGGCGGCAATGTGTAGTAGTTGCTATTGATGCTTCACAGTTCAAAGGTCAGTGGAAGGTATTTATCCATGGCGGGCGCACACCAACCGACTACGAGGCCGTAAGCTGGGCAGTTGAAGCGGAAAAGCGGGGGGCCGGAGAAATACTACTCACATCTATGCTGCATGACGGTACCAAAAACGGTTTTGCCATTGAGCTTACACGTATGGTTGCCCGGTCTGTGAAAATTCCGGTGATTGCCTCTGGCGGTGCCGGCAAACCTGAGCATTTTACCGCTGTGTTTCGTGAAGGAGAAGCGGATGCTGCCCTAGCGGCCAGTGTTTTTCATTTTGCCCAGATTACTATCCCCCGGCTTAAGCAATACCTTCATGCACAAAATATACCTGTACGATGCAACTCAACTATGCCAAAGGAAACGGTTTGATACCGGCAGTTGTGCAGCACTACCTTACCGGGCAGGTGCTCATGCTGGGCTTCATGAATGAAGAGGCGGTGCAAAAAACCATCTCGGAAAAGAAAGTGACTTTTTTCAGTCGCAGCAAAAACAGGTTATGGACCAAAGGTGAAACCAGCGGCAATGTTCTCTTGGTAAAAGAAATCATCCCCGACTGTGATGAGGATACTTTGCTGATTAGAGCCGAACCTACCGGACCGGTATGCCACACAGGAGCCCCCTCCTGCTTTGATGATAAGACGGCCAAAGGATTTTTATATGAGTTGGAGAATCTCATACACAGCCGGCAGGACCAGCTGCCCGATGGCTCTTATACGGCTAAACTGTTTGCCGAAGGTATCAACCGGATAGCCTGCAAAGTAGGTGAAGAAGCTATAGAGCTGATTATTGAAGCCAAGGATAGCAACCGCACCCTCTTCTTGAATGAAGCAGCTGATCTGCTGTATCATTTTCTGGTGTTACTGGCTGCAAAGCAATGTGCGCTGGCAGATGTAGAAGAGGTATTAAAGGCCCGCTCGCAACCACATCCTGAGGCTGACAAGTAAGAAAAAAGTTTCTCAACGCATCATGTCTATAAGGTCGGCAAGCATTTGCCGGAGGTTTTTCCGCTCCACAATTTTATCAATAAATCCATGTTCAAGGAGAAATTCGCTGCGCTGAAAGCCTTCCGGGAGGTCCCGTTTAATGGTTTCGCGGATTACCCGCGGGCCGGCAAAACCAATAAGGGCTCCAGGTTCAGCCAGAATCACGTCACCCAACATAGCAAAGGAAGCCGTTACGCCACCAGTGGTAGGATCTGTCAATACAGAAATATAAGGAATACCCGCATCAGACAATCTGGTCAGCTGGGCGGCAGTTTTGGCCATTTGCATAAGGGAATACGCGCCTTCCATCATACGGGCTCCGCCTGATTTGCTGATAATGACAAGGGGCCTTCTTTTCTGAATGGAATAGTTTATGGCGCGTGCCACCTTCTCGCCCACTACGCTGCCCATGCTTCCGCCAATAAAATCAAAATCCATGCAGGCTATTACCACGTATTTACCAATCAGTTTACCGGTTGCCACACTCATGGCTTCCCGTAGTCCGGTTTTTTGCTGGCTTTCGGCAATGCGCTCGGTGTAAGATTTCAGGTCAACAAATCCCAAGGCATCTTTAGGTAGCAGGTTACCGAAGAGTTCCTTCCATTTACTGTCATCAAAAAGCAGATGAAAATATTCGTTGCTGCCGATGCGCGCGTGGTGATTACAGTGCAGACACACGTAAAAATTTTCCCGCAGCTGCTTCAGGGTGAGGGGCTCCTTACATCCCGGGCACTTGTACCAGATACCTTCCGGTATTTCTTTCTTTTCGCGTGTAGAGGTAAGTATGCCCTCTTTATCGCGTATAAACCACCCTACTTTAATATCTTCCACGGCAAGGCGTTTTTAGTAGCATTCTTAAACACAAAATATACAGCATTTATCGGGAGAATTATGCATTGATTGCCGACAATTTAGCATTTAGAGTGCATATTGTTTCTCCCTTTTTTCAAACGGAATGGTCAGCAACTATTGGGATACAGGCATTTTTTCCTGAGTCATCAAAACGCAGTATCAAGCCAGATCAATCTCTTTACATAGGTAAACATCCTGAATGGCATGCAGGAGCTGAACACCTTCTTTCATTGGTTTCTGAAAAGCCTTCCGGCCGGAAATCAAACCGCATCCTCCGGCTCGTTTGTTTATCACAGCCGTAGCAACAGCTTCGGCAAGGTCAGAAGCTCCTTTGGATTCGCCACCGGAATTGATCAGTCCCACACGTCCCATATAGCAGTTGGCAACCTGATAGCGGCATAGGTCAATGGGATGATCACTGGTAAGGTTACTGTATACCTTGTCATGGGTTTTGCCGAACTTGAGGGCAGTGAACCCACCATTGTTTGTGGGGAGTTTTTGTTTTATCAGGTCAGCCTGAATAGTTACCCCAAGGTGGTTTGCCTGACCGGTGAGATCTGCTGCTGTGTGATAATCAGTGCCGTTATGCTTGAAGGCGCTGTTGCGCAGATAACACCACAATATAGTTGCCATGCCTAATTCATGGGCAGCTTCAAAAGCTACCGCTATTTCCTGAATCTGACGGGTAGCCTGATCAGAGCCGAAATAGATGGTAGCCCCGACAGCTACCGCCCCCATGTTCCAAGCGTCTTTTACCGTACCGAACAAGATCTGGTCAAATTTATTCGGGTAAGTCAGCAGCTCGTTGTGATTAATTTTTACAATAAAGGGAATTTTATGAGCATACTTTCTGGCCACAGCCCCCAGCACACCATAGGTGGAAGCAACTGCATTACAGCCGCCTTCCATGGCCAGCTTTATAATATTTTCGGGGTCAAAATAGGCCGGATTGGGGGCAAAAGAGGCCCCTGCTGAGTGCTCAATGCCCTGATCAACCGGAAGGATGGAAAGGTATCCGGTACCAGCCAGGCGTCCATGATTATACAAGGCAGCTATACTGCGCAGCACCTGAGGAGTACGATTGCTGGATGCCCATATCCGGTCAATGAAATCGGGTCCGGGACGATGCAGGGATTCTTTGGGTATGGTAGTGCACTTATGATTCAGCAGGTTGTCAGCCTGGTCGCCCAGCAGTTCGTGTATCCATTCGGTTGATGAAGCAGTTTTTACAGACATATTTTTATGGGTTTGATGACAAAATATACTATGGCAAAGGTAAATCAGCCAGCGCAGAAATGCTATACCCTAAGGATATTCAATTGATGTGCAAGCCGGTTAAAATAGTCAGCTGCCAGCACCAGTCGGCTGCCATACCAGGAAAACATCTCACCATCTACAAGCATAACCTGAGCTGAAGGATAAAGTTGATGGAATGCCGGAATATGCTTCTGTCTAAAAGGGAAGGGTTCGGACGAAAGCAGCATTACATCCGGTTTGGCTGCAGCAATATCCTCTGCTGTAACTTCCGGATAACGCTGTTGTCTTCCGGCAAAGACATTTATCAATCCACAACGCTGCATCATGCCGTCAATGAATGTCCCGGATCCGGCAACCATATACGGTCGTTGCCATATAAAATAGCAAGCCCTAAGAGGACGTGCAGCCGGTGAAAGCTGAGCAAATTTGTCTTTGATAAGTCTCACAAGTTCTGT
Organism: Chitinophagales bacterium; assembly: GCA_026003335.1. Classification (NCBI taxonomy): domain Bacteria; kingdom Pseudomonadati; phylum Bacteroidota; class Chitinophagia; order Chitinophagales; species Chitinophagales bacterium. The sequence goes on from BPHB01000001.1 coordinate 265,453, forward strand.
AGCCGCTTCCACCCTGTTGGTTAATTCTCCTACCTGAGTTATCATGGCTAAAGCTTCATCCAGGTTTTTGACATCGCTAATCCAAACCGGGGAACTGCCTGCCAGCTCCATAATTTGCTGACGGTCATTTTCTTCTTTATTGGCAATAATCAGGTCAGGCTGAAGCTGCCGGATGACATCGGTTTTTAATTTTTTTGTTCCGCCTACTCTTGTTTTGGTTAAGTGCCATGATTCGGGATGTACACAAAAACGCGTAATGCCTACCACTTCATCCTGCAATCCCAGCCAGGCTAACAACTCGGTTTGTGATGGCACTACGGACACAATACGTCCGGGAGGAAAAGCTACGCTAACTTTTCTTCCCAGTTGGTCAGTGAATTCTTTTACAGGCATATTTTCAAAAATTGCACTTTTTTAATCATTGGACGAGGTAAAGGAATTCTTAACTTTGAAAAAACTTTTCCCCATGACGAAACACATCTTTGTTACTGGCGGAGTAACTTCATCATTGGGGAAAGGTATCCTTGCTGCTTCGCTTGCCAAGCTGCTCCAGGCCCGCGGATACCGGGTGACTATTCAGAAGTTTGATCCCTATATCAATGTAGATCCGGGGACCATGAATCCCTACGAGCACGGGGAATGCTACGTGACTGAAGATGGTGCCGAAACAGACCTTGACCTTGGGCATTATGAACGTTTTCTGAATATTCCCACATCACAGGCCAACAACGTGACCACCGGCCGTATTTACAAATATGTCATTGAAAAGGAACGCGAAGGTGCCTATCTGGGTAAAACCGTTCAGGTGATTCCTCATATCACCGATGAGATAAAAAGGCGAATGATGCTGCTGAGTAAGGAAGGTAGATATGACATAATCATAACCGAACTAGGCGGCACAGTAGGCGATATTGAATCGCTGCCGTATATAGAGTCCGTGCGCCAGTTGCGTTGGGAGCTGGGGACAAACAACTGTGTGGTTATACTGCTCACCCTTATACCCTACTTAAAGGCTGCCAAAGAATTAAAAACCAAGCCCACCCAACACTCGGTAAAAGAAATGCTAAAAAACGGAGTGCAGCCGGACATTCTGATTTGTCGCACAGAACATCCCTTATCCAAAGACATCAGGCGCAAGCTGGCGCTGTTTTGCAATGTACATATCAACTCGGTGATTCAGGCACTTGATTGCGATACTATTTATGATGTGCCTTTGGAGATGCAGAAGGAAAACTTGGACAAAACCGTACTCACCAAGTTGAAGTTGCCTTCAAAAAATGCACCTGATCTGGAGAAGTGGAAAGACTTTCTTGATCGCCTGAAAAATCCCAAAACACAGGTTAAAATAGGACTGGTGGGTAAATATGTGGAGTTGCAGGATGCTTACAAATCCATTCTGGAATCTTTGACCCATGCCGGTGCAGCCAATGAATGTAAGGTAATCATTGAAAGCATTCACTCCGAAAAACTCACTGAAGACAATGCTGCGCAAAAATTAAAGGGTCTGCAAGGCATTCTTGTTGCCCCGGGATTTGGCAATCGCGGCATAGAAGGTAAAATCAGCGCTATTCGCTATGCCCGGGAAAATCAGATACCCTTCTTCGGAATATGCCTTGGAATGCAATGTGCGGTTGTGGAATTTGCCCGTCATGTGCTGGAGTTACCGCATGCCAACTCCACCGAAATTGACAAGCAAACACCTCACCCGGTTATTGACATGATGGCTGAGCAAAAACATATCATAAACAAAGGCGGAACCATGCGCCTGGGTGCTTTTGCCTGCAGGCTCAGGGAAGCCACGCTGACACGAAAAATCTACAACCAGGAACTCATCTACGAAAGGCATCGTCACCGCTACGAGTTTAACAGCTCTTATTTAAAGCAGTTTGAAGAAGCCGGTATGATCGCTGCCGGTGTAAATCCAGATAGCGGACTAGTAGAAATTATGGAATTAAAAAATCACCCATGGTTTATTGGCACTCAGTTTCACCCTGAGCTGAAAAGCACTGTTGACAATCCACACCCCTTATTCGTCAGCTTTGTGAAAGCTGCTTTAGACAACAGCCCAAACGCTGCAAAAAAGACCATCCCCGCTGAAACTGCCGTTAACGAAGCTTAACAATGAAAGAATGAGTTGCCTCACGGCAAAATCATTACTTTTGAAATCAGCGAAAGTGCAAACAGCATGTACGGTATTCTATGCCCTGATATCAAGTTTAACCTCTTTCTGATAACCTGTTCGTGAGCGATCGTTTAGTCATTATACCTACCTATAACGAGAAGGAAAATATCACCGCCATCGTCCGGAAGGTGTTTTCGCTGCCACTTGAGTTTCACGTGCTTGTGGTGGACGATCAATCACCTGATGGGACAGCCAATCTGGTGAAAATGCTCATGCCTGAATATCCGGGTAAACTATTTCTGGAAGAGCGCAAAGGAGGCAAACAGGGGCTCGGCACCGCTTACCTTCATGGCTTCAGGTGGGCATTGCAACGCTCCTATCAATATATTTTTGAAATGGATGCCGACTTTTCACATAATCCCGATGATCTGATCCGCCTGTTTAATGCTTGTGCCAATGACAATGTGGATGTAGTCGTGGGTTCCCGCTATGCCAGAGGCGGCAAGATTGTAAATTGGCCTCTGAGCCGGATTCTGCTTTCTTACTTTGCCTCTCTTTACGTTCGGATGATTACCTTCTTACCCTGCAAAGACACTACTGCCGGTTTCGTAGTTTATCGCAGAAAGGTGCTGGAAACAATAGATCTGGATAAAATCCGGTTTGTAGGTTATGCTTTTCAGATTGAAATGAAGTTTACGGCATGGAAGTATGGTTTCAGGATTGCAGAAATCCCCATTACCTTTGTAGACCGTAAGCTGGGAGTTTCTAAAATGAGCCTGGCTATAACAGAGGAAGCTATTAAGGGAGTGTTGCTGTTAAAGATAGACAGTATATGTAGAAAATATAAGCGGAAACAATAAAGACAAATAGCCTTTATTTTTTGCTGAATTTAAAAAATGAACGAAGATGCAAACCCTCCACATGAAAGCAGCACTGATAGCCTGTTGTGCATTGATCATTATCGCTGGATGCCAACGGAAAGGGGTAGCTCCGGCAGCGAGACAAACGACTCAGGAAAATACTGCAGGCCCTGAAAAGAAGGCGCTCCCCGAAAAATCAGCCCCGGTAAGCCGGGATGTGGCAAAGGCGCAGGTGGCCACACAAAAAGCGTCTGTGTTAGATTATAAATTGCTTTATGAACGAGGCACTCAAAAACATAACACAGGAGATTTTCAAGGGGCTATTAAAGACTTCAATCTTTGCATTGAGCTGAATCCGGATTTTGCCGAAGCGTATAACTTCAGAGGCCTGTCCCGTTACAAATCAGGTGATAAAACCGGAGCATGTGATGACTGGAACAAAGCTGCGGAGATGGGCTTATCCGTGGCACAAAACATGCTTGTGCAATACTGCCGCTAAAGACTTTAATCAATGCCCTGCGCTCCCTTTAGTTTGAATCGCACTCTCTCGGAAAATTCAGGAATATCCTTTGGTGGTACTTCAATGCTGATGCTTCTGCCGGGATAAAGAATATCTTTTATCTCATAGGTACTTTCCTTCAGAGGTGTTTCCCTTTTGTCAAGAAACATCACTGTGATTTCAATGTCTTTGTAACGGGCAAACTGGGCTCTATTTGTAGCTTTAATAATCAGATATCTGCGCACCAGAGCGGACTCTTTTCTTTCTGTAAAGCCACCGGATATCTCAATATAAGCCAACGGATTTCCCAGCTCATCGTAAATCAGATTGAGATTAAACTGCTCGGATGCGCGCAGGGCAAACTCAATTTTGGCAATACTATCCCGAAACTTATATCCTTCCTCAAAACCGATGGAATATCCCTGCTTGTAACCTGACGTATCAGCAAATATGGCACCTTCCTTAAACCCGGCAGTATAGTATATTTTTTTACTGATAAAAAAAGCTGCTGCAGATGCTACAGCGATTAAAAAAATCCACAAGAGAGTTTTCCCGAAATGCACCTGTTTGATATCTGAAAGACTGCAATTTTAGGAAATGTAAACGGAAAAGGATAACCTCAGTAAGGATATTTACCCTCCCACCATTTTTTCAATCTCATCCTCATTTTTAGTTCTTCTTCATTATCACCAGGCTCATAGAGTAAGGTATTTTTTAATTGATCGGGGAAAAATTCCTGGTGAACAAAATTGCCCTCATAGTCATGAGCATAGCGATAGTCTTTGCCATAGCCTAATTGATGCATCAAAGAGGTTGGGGCATTGCGCAAATGCAGTGGAACAGGTAGGCTGCCGGTTCGGCTCACCAGCTCTATGGCATTTTGAAAGGCCCGGGTGGCTGAATTGCTTTTGGAGGAAGCCGCCAGATACAGAGTCGTTTGTGAGAGTATCAATGCACACTCCGGATATCCCACGGCATGTACGGCCTGAAAACAGCTATTGGCAAGCGTCAGAGCCTGGGGATTGGCGTTACCGATATCTTCGGATGCAAGAATAAGCAACCGCCTGGCAATGAAAAGCGGGTCTTCTCCGCCCTCTATCATTCTTGCCAGCCAGTAGACGGCTGCATTCGGGTCGCTGCCCCGGATAGCTTTAATAAAAGCGGAAATAACATCATAATGTTGCTCACCGGATTTGTCATAAACTGGCATTTTCCGCTGCAATTGCTTCATTACCTGTTCATTGGTGATGTTCACCGGTTCTTCTTCCGCAGCATGAACAACCAGCTCCAGAGCGTTCAGTAGTTTACGGGCATCTCCACCGGAAAATTCCAGGATAGCATCTGTTTCAATAAGACGAATATTTTTTTGCTTCAGAATCTCGTCTTCCGAAATAGCCCGATGCAGCAGATGCAGTAGATCTTCTTTTTCCAGGCTTTTCAAAACATATACCTGGCATCGCGACAACAGCGCCTGTATAACCTCAAACGAAGGGTTTTCGGTTGTAGCACCGATGAGAGTAACCCAGCCTTTTTCCACTGCTCCGAGAAGGCTATCCTGTTGTGCCTTGTTGAATCTATGTATCTCATCAATAAACAGAAGAATATTGCCGCTTTTTCTTGCCAACTCAATTATTTCTCTTACTTCCTTCACCCCCGAGTTGATGGCGCTGAGAGTAACAAAGGTTTTGCCGGTTTCGGCAGCCAGAATGCGGGCAAGAGTTGTTTTGCCCGTACCCGGTGGCCCCCAGAAAATGATAGAAGGTATGTTACCAGAGCGGATTAGCAAAGGGATAATTTGTCCCTCCCCCACAAGGTGTTGTTGACCGATGAAATCTGAGAGCTTTTTCGGACGCATGCGCTCGGCCAAAGGAGGCAATAAGGTGTGTTGAAAAAGTGACGGCATGACTAATCAAATAAACGGGGCATCGCTGCAATAATACCAGAAAATCTATCAAACTTTCAGCTAATTAGCAGGCTTTTATATAGCTGAACACATGTAACTTTGAATAAAGTTTTAAAGGAAATACTTTGACATTTCGGGATTTTCATTTTGAGCCCGAGCTCATGGAAGGGCTTGAGGCTATGGGTTTTCAGACACCTACTCCCATTCAACAGAAAGCTATTCCCATTATTCTGAGCGGTAAAGATCTGATTGCGTGTGCCCAGACGGGTACCGGTAAAACAGCAGCCTTTCTCTTGCCGGTAATCAACAAATTGATAAAAAGACCTACCGAAGGAGTGAATACCCTTATCATTGTGCCCACGCGAGAGCTGGCCATGCAAATTGATCAGGCTTTGCAAGGACTTGCTTACTTCGCTCCTGTGAGCAGTATCGCCATTTATGGCGGCACCGGAGGAGAGGCTTTTGAACGGGAAAAAAAGGCACTTGTCACCGGAGTGAACATCGTTATAGCCACTCCCGGCCGGCTGATTGCGCATCTCAATATGGGGTATGTAAATATGAACCATCTGGAGCATCTCATATTGGATGAGGCCGATCGTATGCTGGATATGGGTTTTAGCGAAGATATCTATCGGATATTGAAGTATCTACCTGAGCAGCGCCAAACACTGTTGTTTTCCGCAACCATGCCACCGGCAATCCGCACACTGGCCGGGAAAATTCTCCGGCAACCTGAACAAATCAATATTGCAGTTTCCAAACCGGCTGCAGGTGTAATCCAGGGTGCTTATATAGTGCGTGATGCACAGAAGCCGGAATTACTCAGGCTGTTGCTGCAGGGGAAGAAGATAGATAGCATTTTGATTTTTGCTTCTACAAAAGAAAAGGTGAAGCAACTGGGTCGCATGCTCAGCAAGGAAGGATTTGATATTGCTGCCATGCACTCTGATCTGGAGCAGTCAGAACGCAATGAAGTCCTCAGACAATTTCGCAATAAGTCTTTACAGATTGTGGTTGCTACGGATGTGTTATCACGAGGCATTGATATTGACTCCATCGGATTGGTGATTAACTATGATGTACCTTCTGATGCAGAAGATTATGTGCATCGTGTAGGGCGCACGGCCCGTGCCTCTTCCACGGGTGTGGCCCTGACCTTTATCAGCGAGCAGGAGCAACGAAAATTTCAAAAAATTGAACAGCTCATAGAAATGACAGTGCGCAAATTGCCCTTGCCACCCCAGCTCGGGCAAGCTCCGGAGTATAATCCTGATAAGGAGACTTCTCGCAGCCGCCAACCTGCAGGGGAAACCTCAAAAAGACGTTCTGTGCATTAACACCGGCGTTTCCCTTCATAGGTAGAAGGAGGATTATTGTCCAACAGCTGTTTTGCTCATCAGATAGGCTTTTATGAAATCATCCAGCTCGCCATCCAGAACAGCCTGAGCATTAGAGGTTTCGTAACCGGTACGCAGGTCCTTTACCAGTTTATAAGGATGCAACACATAGGAGCGTATCTGAGAACCCCATTCTATTTTCATCTTGGAGTTTTCCAGCTTCTCCCGTTCTTCGTTTTTCTTGCGCAATTCCAGTTCATAAAGCTTGGATTTCAGCATCATGAGTGCCTTTTCACGATTCTGATGCTGGGAGCGGGTTTCCTGGCATTCTACCACAATGCCGGAGGGCAGGTGCCGAACGCGGACGGCAGTTTCCACTTTGTTTACATTCTGACCGCCCTTGCCACTCGAGCGATAAGTATCCCATTCCAAATCAGCCGGGTTGATGGTGATTTCTATCGTGTCATCCACCACCGGATAGACAAACACCGAAGCAAAGGATGTATGCCGTCTTTGGTTGGCATCAAAAGGAGAAATTCGAACTAGGCGATGCACGCCATTTTCACCTTTCAGATAGCCATAGGCAAACTCCCCGTCAATCTGCAGGGTTACAGATTTAATGCCAGCCACTTCACCGTCCTGCCGGTCTATCTGAGTTACTTTGTAGCCATGTTTTTCAGCCCACATCACGTACATGCGCATGAGCATTTCAGCCCAGTCGCAACTTTCGGTTCCTCCTGCCCCGCTGTTTATCTCAATCAGGGCACTTAACTGGTCTTCAGGATTGTTGAGCGTAGATTTGAATTCAAGGTCTTCGATGTGTTTTGCAGCAGAGTGATATTGCTGGTCCACCTCTTCGGGGGAAACTTCTCCTTCCTTGAAAAAATCGTACAATACCCCCGTATCCTCTACGGCACGCTGAGCCTTATGGAATTCCTCAAGCCAGAATTTGTTTTGCTTGATGGTTTTCAGAATTTCCTGAGCGCGCGCAGGATTATCCCAGAATCCGGGTTCTGTTGTGAGCTTTTCTTTTTCGCGATTTTCTATCTGCCGGCTGTCAATGTCAAAGATACCTCCTTAAAGAGGCCAGTCGCGCTTTGATGTCTTTTAGTTGTTCCTGAGTCATGTTTTTAGGGGGTATTTCAAATAAAGCTTTACAAAACTAAGCATTAATCTTCTGCAGGCAGCAGCATTCAATTCAGCGATGGCACATTGAACAGTGAATCCACAAATGCATCTTTATTGAACAGCTGCAGATCTTCCTTTTTCTCGCCAATGCCGATATACTTCACCGGAATCTTAAACTGGTCAACGATACCCAGTACGACACCACCCTTGGCTGTTCCGTCCAATTTGGTTATGCACAGGGCGTTGACATCGGTAGCTTCGGTGAATTGTCGTGCCTGCTCAATAGCATTTTGTCCGGTAGAAGCATCCAGCACCAGCAGAATTTCGTGAGGTGCATCGGGCAACAATTTTTGCATTACACGCCTGACCTTGCTGAGTTCGTCCATCAGGTGCTTTTTGTTATGCAAGCGACCAGCCGTGTCAATGATGACTATATCCATATCTTTGGCCAAAGCAGACTCCAGCGTATCGTAAGCTACGGATGCCGGATCTGCACCTTGTTGTTTTTTCACCAGAGGTACACCTACGCGTTCTGACCATATCTGCAGTTGGTCTACTGCTGCCGCGCGAAAAGTATCTGCTGCTCCGAGCATGACCCTTTTACCTGCATTTTTAAATTGCCACGCCAGTTTGCCAATAGTGGTAGTTTTACCTACGCCATTTACACCAACTACCATAATGACATAGGGCTTTGTTTTCGCAACAGAAGCAAAGTCCGTGTACTCTCTATTAGTGGCGGATGTAAGGATGCCCGAAATTATATCTTTGAGTGTTTTGTGTAATTCTTTAGTATTCAGGTATTTATTTTCAGCTACTTTTTGTTCAAGGGCATGGATGATTTTCACTGTTGTGCTTACACCTACATCTGAAGCGATGAGGGCCTCTTCAATTTCATCCAGGGTTTCACTGTCTACCTGCGATTTGCCTGCCACCGCCCGCGCAATACGTGAAAAGAAACCCTCTTTGGTCTTTTCCAACCCTTGATTAAGTTTTTCTTTATTCTCTTTAGAGAAAAATCCCAAAAGCCTCATAAGCCTTGTTTTCTATTTTAAAAAAAAGGCTTCCCCGCCAGTTAGAGAAGCCTTTTTCTTCATTGGGCCAAGGAGTGATTACATTTCGTTCAATGCTTTATCCACGTTGTCCTTATGTACCACTCTTTCTTTGAAGGTATAAGCTCCGGTTTTCGGGCTTTTTACGGCCTTAATCACCTTTACCATATCCTTCCCTCCCTGCTGCCCGCGATGTACCCGGGCGTTTTTACTAACCTTAGCCATGTGTTCTTATTTTATTTCTTTATGTACGGTTACGCGCCTAAGTATAGGATTATATTTCCTGAGTTCCAGCCTGTCAGGGGTATTTTTTTTGTTCTTGAAGGTAATGTATCTGGAAGTGCCCGGCAAACCGCTTGCTTTCATTTCGGTGCACTCCAGTATAACCTGCACACGATTTCCTTTGCTTTTCTTTGCCATAACTTTCGGTTTAATTCAGTTTAAGTTCGCCTTTGTCTTCCAACTCTTTAAGACAATTGTAAAGACCTTTCTTGTTGATAGTACGCAAAGCTGATGTGCTTACCCGTAAAGTCATCCATTGACCGGTTTCCGGCACAAAAAAACGCTTTTTTATCAGGTTGGGCAAAAACCGCCTTTTGGTTTTCCTGTTTGATTTGGATACATGGTAACCGGTTAGGGGTTTTTTACCGGTAATCTGACAAACCCTTGCCATTGCTTTTGGGATTTTATTGAACGGCAAAAATCGTTAAAAAAAACCGAGTCGGCAAAAGAAATTTTTTCTTTGTTCTGCAACACTATTCCTCAAGTCTGATCATGCTTTTTCCCGTAAGGGATGCGATTCCATAATCGCTCGTGGATATAAAACAAAACTATTTTGGTAAACAATTCGGTAAGCCCGATGGTAGATGCCTGAAAAACGGCTGGTACTTTAAGCGGGTCACTACGGTTCAAAAATGTGATCACAAGAAATGAGATGACGATAGTATCCAGTGTGCCAATGATTCTCCAGCTAATGGCTTTAGAAAGGCTCTTCAACCGGGAATTGGGGTCTCGCAGCTTTATCATCAGCCAGACCCGTTCATGCAGAAAGAAAAGGATGGTTTTGGTTACTACTTCTAAACCACCTATATGCAGAGCTTTTTCTACACTGCCGGTAATCAGCCAGGAAAGCATGATGGTATCGGCTGTACCGACAACACGCCAGCTTATTCCTTTAACAAGGCTTCTGGTTTTGGTCTCCTGCATATGTGGCCCAAAGATAATAGAAGATACTCATGATTTGTCTACCGGGCATTATCAACGGTAATAGCCGTAATACACGATAAGGAGGCCAACCCAGAAGAGTAAAAGCACCTGGGCCGTAAGCAGTGCATTAAACCAAAAGCCCCAGAAAGTATATATAACTGCCCGCGATGGATTATGCTTTTTGTAAGCAACCCTTACTTTTTGTCCTTTACTAAGAGGCACATTAGCTGCTCCTGTGAAAGTATATGTGCGGTCCTGTGCTGTAAACGTGACTACAGGATGAATGTCTCTTGCCCGGATATTACGACCATATTGCAAACCGGTTACTACTCCTTCGGTAAAAACAGCTCCTATCAGGAACGTACAACGAATGCCCATCACCAAGCCTAATATTACCAGATAACCGGCAACAAGAAGCATCAGCAGCTTACGAGAACTTATGCGCTGTTTCTTCCCGATTAAACGAAAACGGGGAAAATGGCTGTCCGATGGAGGGCGGGGGAACATGTGCTATGCAAGCTAATTATGAATAAATATATATCAGAAACCCTTACCGAAGTAAAGAGCAATATACAAAAGCCAGAGGGTCGGGAATTCGGCTACGCTGGGGGAAATTACATTTATATTTGCCCAAATTTCTGACTATGAAGTTTGACACGTTAGCCGTACATGCCGGCATGCATCCTGATCCTGTTACAGGAGCCATATTGCCTCCCATCTATCAAACAGCCACCTATGTGCTGGATGCAGTTGGTCAGGGTAAAGGATACGATTACACCCGCTCCTCTAATCCCACCCGCAGTGTTTTAGAGAAGCATCTGGCTGCCCTGGAAGGTGGTCAATATTGTGTGGCCTATGCCTCAGGTATGTCGGCTGTGGATGCTGTGCTGCGTCTGTTTAATCCGGGCGATCATATTATTTGCAGCGATGACGTGTACGGGGGCGTTTCGCGACTCTACAACCAGATATTGAGCCGCTATGGGTTGGAATTTACTTATGTAGACACCTCCTTTCCTGAACGGGTATCCAGCGCTGTTCGAAAAAACACCCGTATGATCTGGGTGGAAACGCCCACTAACCCCATGCTGAAGATTACCGATCTGGCAGCCATATCCAAAATCGCAAAAAAGCACAACCTGTTTTTTACGGTGGACAATACTTTTGCTACGCCTTACCTACTGCGTCCCTTTGAATATGGAGCTGACATTATTGTACACAGCACCACCAAATATCTCAGCGGCCATAATCAGATTATCGGAGGAGCCGTAATTGTGAATGATGCCAGGATGTATGAAGACCTGCGTTTCATCCAGAAAAGTGTGGGTGCGGTACCCAGCCCGTTTGACTGCTGGCTTATTCTGCTGGGCGTCAAAACCTTGCCGTTGAGAATGCAACGTCATTGCTCCAATGCTATGCAGGTAGCCCGCTACCTGGAAGGTCATAAAAAAGTAAAGCAGGTCATTTATCCCGGGCTTAAAAGCCACCCCCGACACACCATCGCACGCAGGCAAATGAAAGGCTACAGCGGCATGATTACTTTTGAACTGAAAGGCAGCATTCAGGCCGGTATTGACCTGATGAACAACGTACGCCTATGTGCTCTTGCGGAGAGTTTAGGAGCTGTGGAAACCATGATTACGCATCCGGCTTCCATGACCCATGCTTCTGTCCCCAAAGAGGATCGCGAAGCTCGTGGCCTTACCGATGGCATTGTGCGCTTGTCGGTGGGTATTGAGGACCCTGAAGATATCATTGCTGACCTGGAGCAGGCACTGAAGAAGGTAAAGGTATAAAATAAATACGTCCCGTATTTCCACAGAAATGCACCCCATTTCACAAAAATGCCTTACCGGATAACGGTAAGGCTGCCTTTCTTGTGTTCCTTCCAGTTGAGGGGTTCAATACCCTGCTCAAAGTCAGCATCCACGTTATAGACGTAAACGCCCGGATTGACCGGTTTGCCTCTGAAAGTCCCGTCCCATCCTACATTCGGATCACGGGTTTCAAAAATCTTTTCTCCCCAGCGGTCAAAGATGGTGAGTTTGAAATACGTGTAGCCCCATATGACGACATAGTAGGTGTCATTTATCCCGTCATTATTTGGAGAAAAGGCATTGGGAACATAAATACCCGTTCTTGGACGCGTCAAGGTATCCACAGCTATGATTACATAACCGGAGTCTATACATCCCTGCGAAGAAGTTACCGTCACCTGATACATTACACTGTTTTCAGGGGTGGCTATCGGGTTCGGACAGTTGATGCATGTAAGCCCCTCCACCGGCGACCAACTGTAATTTACCAGTGTTACACCGGGGCTTGTGGTGGTATTGATGTTGACCGACTCTCCGCGTAGAATACGCGTAGTATCAGGAGGAGTCACTACCAGGCCGATATCCGGATAAAATCCCAATTGGGTGTACACAATGCTGTCGCAACCTCCTGTAGCCGTTAATACCTCTCTAAACGAGCCGGGAGAAGCATAGCTATTGTTTCCGATACGGAACGTGTCACCATAACACAAGGTTGTGTCTAAACTAATGACAAATGAATCCAGCAGAGCCAGCGTGGTCAATAGCACGCTATCGCAATTCTGATTGTTGGTAAAGGTGTCTGCATATACTCCGGCTTGGGTCTGCACTGCTCCGCCCACAAAAAAGCTGCTGCCCCGGCATATTTCTACTGTTCGGGAAGCAGTTATCAACGGGGGTTCAGTAAGGTTAACGCTTTCGGTTGCGGTGCATCCGTCATTATCCGTAACTGTTACAGAATAACTACCCGCCATAACATTACGCAGGTTTTGTTGAGTGGAATTGTCACTCCACAGGTAATTATAGGGTGCCGTGCCACCGTTAACAGTGAGATCCGCCCCGGCAAAAGGCTTTCCGAAACAAGGCGAATGAAGAGCAGTAATGTTCAGCTCCATGGGAGCAGGCTCAGTGATTACGGCAGTATCCGTTATCTCACAGAAATTGGAATCTGTCACTGTCACAATATAGCTGCCGGCAGCTAAACCGGTAACCAGAGCCGTAACAGGCCCGTGCTGCCATGCATACGTATATGGCGGAGTGCCTCCATGGGGAATCACTTCTGCTGAACCAGTGGGGTTGCCGCATGCGATATTGGTAATATCCAGCTCCAGATAGAAAGAATCGGGTTCATCAATGACGATGGTATCTTCCAGGGCACAATTGTTAAAGTCATAAACACGGATATAGTAAGTGCCTCCGGCAAGTCCACTGCGGGAGAAGGATGTTTCCAAGGTATCATCATACCAATAAACTCCCAAGGGAGCAACTCCTCCTGAGGGAGTAACTGTAATAGTGCCGGATGTATGACCAAAGCACAGCAAGTCAAGATGGGTTTCGGTTACCGAGAGAGGTGGAGGTTGGTTGAGCGTGATACTGTCCACGGCAGTACATCCGGAAGCATCCGTTACCGTAACCGTATAGGTACCTGCATAAAGAATACCGAGCGTGTCAATCAACGGCAATATCCCAAGAATATCAGTAGTTGAATTTGCGGGATCATTCCATTGATAGGTATACGGTGGATTGCCACCTGTTGCAGTTACCTGAACCCATCCATCGTTGTTGCCATAACATCTGATTTCATACCCGTTGTAGTCATAGGCGAAGAGCGAAAGGCTTATTGGAGGGTATGTAACCAGCGTAACTGCATCTGTGAAAGTACAGTTATTCAAATCGGTAACAGTAACTGAATAGGTCCCTGCAGCTAATCCGCTAAGGTCCTCGCTAGTGGCACCGCCTGTCCACAGGTAAGTGTAAGGCGGTGTTCCTCCGGAAACTTCCAGGTCAATACTGCCCTGCCCGTTGTTACCGCAATACGGATGCACTACATCCAACGTGTGCGACAGTGAATCTCTTTCATTCACCACCGTCTGCATAAAGGGAGTCTGACAGTTATTGGCATCAAAGATTCTTATCTGATAGGTGCCAGGGCAAAGATTATTCACCGTAGCGGATGACCCTCCGGGCAAGGGCGCTCCGTTGAGGTCACGCCAGTCATAACTATAAGGTGGTGTTCCTCCGGACGGCACGGTTGTTACGCTCCCATCACAAAAACCATAGCAGGAAGGTAAAGCAGCCGACACTGACTGGCTCAGAGCCGATGGCTGTGTGACTGTAACCGGAGGTAAGGTAACCGCACAACCGGTGTTATCCGTTATTTGAACCGTATAGGTGTCTGCGCACAAGCCGGTAATAATCCGGTTATTTCCTGAACTTACCACATTGCTGCTGCCATCCGTCACCGTGAAGGTGTATGGTGCATTGCCTCCGTTGGCAGTGATGGAAATTACACCGGAGCAATCTCCGTTGCACCGAATGGGAGTAACTGTAGCTATTCCCGTTAAGTTATACCCTTGTACTGTAATGGTGTCTCTTAGCTGACATCCTTGCTGGTCGGTGACGACAAAAACATAATCACCCGGGCAAAGGGAGGTCATAGTTAAGGTGTTCAGAAGCGGAGTACCGCTTATATCATACCACTGGGTTGTATAGGAAGGCGTTCCTCCGGATACGGCAGCTGTAACCTGACCATCACACTGACCATTGCAACTGATGCCTGTGGAGGAAAGATTCACGGAAAGCGGATTAGGAACGGCAATGGTTGTAGTGGCAAAGCCCACACATCCCAGTGCATTGGTAACCTGCACGGTATATTGTCCCGGACACAGGCCTGTAATGTTTTGATTTGAACCAATCACATTTCCTACGGCATCTTTCCATTGGAAGCTACAAGGCGGATTGTTACAGGTCACATTAGCCGTAGCCGACCCCGTGCAGGTGCCCGCACATACGACATTGGTGGGCGTAATGGTAACATTGGGGCCACCCACATTGCCCACATTGACTGACAGCCATTTGCTGCAGGCGGGCTCAAGCTGGTCAGTAATCTGCACGACATAGGTCCCCGCGCACAAACCTGTAGCAGTAGCCCCCGTCTGTGGCGGGGAGGTATTCCAGGAAAATGTAAAGCCACCACCCAGTCCACCGGAAGGTATCACGGTGGCGCTTCCATTGCAGGAGCCGCAATTGGCCGCTACTACGTTAAATGTGCCGGTAATTTCAGGTGGCTCGGTGATTACAGCCACATCGGTGTACTGGCAGCCGTTGGCATCCGTAACGGTTACAGTGTAAGTGCCCGGGTAGAGGTTCGTATTGTTATTGGATGTATAACCGTTTGACCACAAAAAGTCGGTATAATAGGGATATACAATAGACTGTGGCGTACCCCCGGTAAGCGATAAAATAGCCGAACCCGTATTCCAGCCATGACAGGTTATTTGTTCAATGGTCATGGTACCATTCCAAGCGGGTGGTTCATTGACTGTTACAGTGGCAGAACCGGTGCAGCCATTGGCATCCACGGTGGTGATGGTATAGGTACCTGCACATAAATTACTTACCGTGGTGGTAGTATAACCGCCCGGTGTCCAGTTCAGGCTGTAGGGTGCAGTTCCACCTGTTGGTGATACGGTTACTACCCCGCTGCACTCTCCGGGGCAGAGGGCATGAGTAACGTTGGCTGTATTGATGGCCACACAGTAAACTGTAGCAACGGTATCCAGAATATTGGTACACCCACGGGTGTTGGTAAGCTCAAGCTGCACGCTGTTGATATAGGGAGGACAATTCGTGAAAGTAAAAACGGGGTCTTCCACCGTACTTGTGGTGCCGCCTGCAAAGGTGTATTGAAAACTAGTAATGGAGTCATGTGGGGTAAAGTTGAATTGTGTGGGGTCACCTATGCATACTGCATTCATGGAAAAAGCGCTGAAGCTTTCATAGATATAAGGTTCGGTTTTGCCTAAAGCATTAGAGTGCTCTTCAGGAGGACAATTCACAAAAACGCGTTTTACAATAGTATCATATCCCGTATTGGGACAACAAAGGGTCTGGGCACTGATTATCAATTTCACGTCATAGGCTCCACAGCTGTCAAAAACATGGGTAGGATTGGCTACGCCTGAAGAGGTATGACCATCTCCAAAGTCATAAAAGAAATTCTGATTAATCGTACCGGGCATCAGGGACAGGTTGGTAAAGGTTGTAGGCTGCCCCAGGCACACCGTATCGGCCCGAAAGTTGGCTTCAAAAGTGGGAGGAGCTCCTACTGTAATGGTCTGCGTTTTGGTACAACGGGCCGTACGGGTATATGCCCCGAAGAGTCCAAATATAGAGCCCTGGTCATCCTGATGACATTTACCTTCAATAACCAGTGTGGCCGTCCATGTGCCAGGGGGATAGGAATGGCAAGGAAGTGTGCTGTTCGGGCTAAAGGTGATAGGTGGAGAGCCATCTCCCCAGTTTATGGTCAACCGGGTTACTTCATCGCAATCACTTATGAATAAGGCATTTCCATATCCTCCACATAGCTGATAGCACCCGCAGAAAGGCGCATAGGTCAATGTGAAACTAGAACCGGTGCACCCATTTGCAAACGCAAATTGAGATATACTTCCGGCAAGAACACCGGTAAGTATAAGTAAGCATCGGTTGAGCATGGTATGCATGTCAGACTGAGTATATTATTCTTCCAATGGTTTACAAATTGCAAATATTTTTTTCTCTTAAGGTTCGGTTATAGGGCTTTAGTGTGCCTATTTCCGTGCGTTTGATATTCGCAGGCAGCTTACCTGGTTGCACCGGTTCCCACGTAGATTGCTCCACCCTTTTCATTGTAACAGCCATGTTTTTCACTGCGATGCTTTGCACCGTTTTTCCCAGGCAGCCTGCATCACCCTTGGCGATATCTGCCTTGAACAGAAGCACATCCAAACTTTCGGTCCCCATACCGGCTTCTCCTGTCATGATCACTTCATTGCCATATAGCACGGCTTTAGAGGCAAAATCTATATCTTCTGTACCATAGGTCTTTGCCCATTGGATGTTTCCGTTGTTGTCCGTCTTGATTAAAAGCACGTCCGTAAAATCTGCCCCGAAACTGCGCGTGTCGGCATAAAGAATAAAACCCTTATCCGGGGTTTGCAACACGTTGCCCGCAGATTCATTATCCGGGCCGCCATAGGTTTTTGCCCATTGCACTTTTCCGTTTTCATCCAGGCTAATAAGGAATAGGTCTGCATTGTTGGCATTGTCAGTAAAACAGTTGCCGGCAACCAAAAAACCGCCTTCCCTTTTTTCAATTACTGATAGTCCCATCATAGCCACTAAAGATTGATATTCATGTACCCATAGGAGGCCGGCATTCGGATCAACCTTTGCCGCCAGCATGTTTAGGGTTGCCCCTTTGTTTCCGGATGCACCTTCTTTGTCTTTCTCCGTATGTGTGTTGAGCCTGCCGATGTTGCCTGTAACAAGGAAGGCTCCATCGCGTGTTAAGGTCATGTCAGCACCCAGCAAACTGGCTTCCGGAACACTCAGTTTGCGGGACCAGAGTTTTTCTCCCTGCTGATTGACCTTTAACATATAGAGAGCCTGCGGATTTCTTTGACTATAAAAAGCATCCGCAGCCGGAGATAGCTCCCGGGTCATACCCGCTATGATGAAGTTGCCATCTGGTGTGGGCTGTATGGAAAAGCCTTCGGTTTCGTTGCCTCCGTCATCATGAATCTTCTGCCATTGCAGGTTACCTTGCCGGTCTGTTTTCAGCAGAAGTAAAAACTCCCCTGCTACATTTTTGGGAAGATATTTCTCAGCTAGAATGAGAAAGCCGCTGTCAAGGGTAAGCACGATATCATTTATTACTTCGCGCTCGGGAGTTCCGAACAACTGAGCCCACCCCAGTTTACCCGTAGCATCTACATGCATCAGCAACAAATCAAATTCATCGGTCTGGTAATTGCTGGCATTGCCACCAATAAGCAGGCTGCCGTCCGCCAGAACTTTCACAACTGTGCCGGCCTCATAGAGTTCAGTGCCATATGCTTTCTGTAATGATTGGGCGTGCAAGGTGGCAGAAAAACAAACCACCATTATAATGCCCAGTATGCTTCCTCCAGCTAATGGTCTTGTGGAGCACACCTGAGTCCTTGATATAAACCTAAACCTCATAAGTAAGAAAGAGATAGAATTTTGGACGCTGAAGGTAATATTTTTCGTAAATATAGCTTTTTGCATAGAAAAATTTATCCACAAGAATATCCACGAATCTTCTCATTTGCAAATGAAATACAGATTTATCGGTCATGCTGAAATGGTTCTCAACATAAGGGCCCGAAATATTGTTGGTGCGCTCATGTCGGCCACAGGGTTTGTTTTGCAAACCATGTTATTTAGTTCGGAAGACAGATACAGGTATTGGCACGGAGTATATCAAATAATGCAAAAGAAATATGATTACCAATTTTAGATCACCAGCATTAGCCCCTTTATGCAGCGCAGATGTAAGTTAAGTGTGTCATGAAAACAATTTATTTCTACTTTTGGCAAAAAATATCCTATGCAAAAGATATACAGTGTTTTATTTGCAACGCTCTCCATGATGTTGCTTACCGCTACTGCTGAAAGCCAGACTTGCCGGATTATTCGCAGTGATTCTACCAGCGGTTCGGGGGCCGGCAGTTATACTGATTATCTGTACACTACGGGCACTCAGTTTGCGCTTGCTTCGCATGTGTCGTCTATGGGGGTAACCACTTCCCAGGATATTGCCTATTACAACGGCTCCGGTAATCTGGAGCAGATACAAACTTTTTCCACTACCGGTACGCCTACATTGTTGCAAACCATCCGGTATTTTTATCCTGCTGCTCCAGCGCCCCAGCGTGTAACCCGCATTTCCGTATGGGGCAATGATGCGGGAGGTTTCTTTCGTACATCGCATGATATCTCTTATGATGCCAATGGAAAAGTACAGTCCATTACGTTAATACCTGACAGTCTGCAGGGTAATCCCAAAGGTTTTGACGCCACCCTGAGCAATATAACCTGGCAAAACGGAAATATCTCTTCTATGAATCTGGAGATTGGTGGCATTACCATAGCGCTGGAACTATCATTTGATGATAAGAATAACATTTACAGGAAACTGTTGAATAACGAAGATGCCCTTAGGTTTTTACTTGAGCAGACTCAAAACAATATCCTGACCATTCGCACCAGAGATAGCGTATCTATCGGTGGGCAAACCATTCCCGCTAATACTGCATTGTTTCAGCGCAGCTATACGTATAATGCCAACAATGATGTGATAACTATGACAGAGAGCCCCACATTTTTTGTGACTAATTCCTACACGGTAAGCTTTACCTATGATTGCCAGACAGGTATTGACAGGGTCAACTCTGCCGGGCTGCAAATCTATCCCAATCCGGTTGCCGGGCAGGTGTATATAAAAGGCACTACGGCCGGTGCACAACTGCTTATTTATGACACGCAGGGTGCCGAGGTGTTCAAAACCCTTTTGTCAGCAGATGAAAGCGCAATAGATGTCCGTACTTTGAGGCAGGGTCTTTATTTTGTTGAGGTGGTGAGTCCGAAAGCTGTACAGCACTGCACTTTTATAAAACGAAGTTATTAAGCCGCTTAGGTTGGAATCCGTTGCACATAGTGGCGATAGCGGTTCAGTACATCGGTTACATAACGTATCACGCTGCTTCCTCTGCAAAAGCCGGCTGAAACAACCGGGTCATTGTAATAGCGCGGATTAGATTTTAAAAGCATAAACCGCTCTACGTGGTTTTTCCATGTACACGGATCCGCGTGAAATTTTTCAGCCAGGCGTACAGCATCGCGCACGTGGGTTTCACCGGCATTGTAGGAAGCCAGAATAAAATAAATTCTCTCAGAGCTGTCTATGTCCGCCCAATGGCTGTCCAGCCATTGCAGATAAGCTACTCCGGCCCGGATATTTTGTTCCGGATCAGAGAGGTCATACGCTCCAAAACGCAAACCGGTCAGGGGCATAATTTGCATGAGGCCTTCAGCTCCAGCCCAGGAGCAGGAAGACGGGTCAAAACCTGATTCCTCATAAATGAGCGCTGCAAGCAATCTCCAGTCCCACCCGATAGTGACGGCATATTTGCGCATAAGCGAATCATAAGGCGAAATCATACCACCGGTAACGGAGAAGTAATCGCTTTGAGCCCAACGAGTGATTTGCTTGGGGTTTTTAAAATACTTTTTATACACCAGATTATACTCCATGCTTTTGCGTGTTTGAACTATCCACTCATTAAGGCTTTCGTAAAGCAAGGGTGCGTTTTTTCTTACTACCCACACCACACCTTGGGGAGCACTAAGGGTTGTAGCCACATCTATATTCGGATAATACGTGCTTCCCAGCAAAGCAATATTTTCATCCGTGATGGTGTAATCAATTTCTCCTTCGGCTACCATACGTATCAGGTCATCTTCAGTTATATCCCAACCTACCGGAATAATATCCAGGGTAATATTGTTTTCCTCTATCAGCTTAAATAAGTGATCTGCCTGGGATGAACTCATACGCACATGCACCTGTTTGCCGGCAAGATCGGTAAAATCGCGTATGAGCTTTTTTTCTATTTCGTCATCAGGCATCTTCTCCCATCCCAATGGTTTGCGCTGCACCAGCACCTGATGTATTTCCATTATCGGCACCGTAAACCGGGCCTTTTTTCTGTCGGTTTTTTTTATGTCCATCCGGTAAGCTGCTATGTCGCCTTTTCCAGTGTTTAAATAATGATAAATACTATCAGGATCGGAAACTACTCTTACATGCAACTGCACACCCAGATAATTGGCGAACATCTGAAGCAATTCAAAATCATACCCCATGGGCTCACCCCGATAAATGAAATAACTCAGCGAATTATAGCCCAACAAGGCTTCGAGGGTACCCCGCTGACGAATTTCTTCCAAGTCAATATACACACGCGGACGATCTTCTCCGGTGTACCTGGTAGTTTCAGTATGGCCCTGACTACACCGAAAGGCAGGACATAAAAGCCATAATACAAGCAAAACAATAGTGCCGCTTTGTTTCATTCTATAAAATTATTCAACAAAAGAGGAAATCAGCTGGGAAGAAGGCTTAATGTTGATGCTGTTTGCTTCTTGTATGATATCAGTTGCTGTGCATAAAATTTTTGCACACAACACTTCTGATGTGCATAAGTAGGCCGATTATGAATAGACGGAGGATGTAAATTTTGCACAAACACCGAAAATACATTTCGGCATCAGCGGTCCGAAAAAAAATGAATAACCCAACTTCCTCTCACAGAAAAAATTTTGAATGAAAACACTACGAGCGCGTGAAAGAAAAAGTATCAGCTTCCCCCGGTGACAGGAAAATTTTCGTTCTTGACACCTCTGTAATTCTGTATGATCATAATGCTATTAAAAACTTTGAAGAGCACGATATCGTCATTCCGATTCAGGTGCTGGAAGAGCTGGATCATTTCAAAAAAGGCAATGACACCCGAAATTTTGAAGCTCGTGAGTTTATCCGCCTGATTGATGACATCTCTAAAAACAATCTGCTGAATGAATGGATACCTCTTAACGGACCCACAAAAGGCAGATTCAGGATTGCCGTAAATGAGAATGGCATTGAGCCGGAGAAAGATGCAGTGCGCCTGTTTGGGAACGACAAGAATGACCACAAGATTTTGAATGCCGCTCTGTCATTGCAGAAAAAGTATGCAGATAAAAAAGTCATTCTGGTTACCAAAGACACCTGCCTGCGCCTGAAAGCTAAAGCTCTGAACATCCGTGCGGAAGACTATGAGACCGGTAAAATACACGATGTAGATAAGCTATACACCGGAAAAACCGTGCTGCAACAGGTCAGTGACGAAGCAATCGGTCTATTATATGAAAAAGGAGCCGTCAGCCCCGAACAACTGGGCCTCACAGAGGTAAAAGAAAACGAGTATTTTATCATTTCGGCCCCGGAAAAGCCCCTGCTGGGATACTATAACGCGCAAAGCAGACTGATAGAGCGCATTCACTGGCAGGAAGTTTACGGGGTCAGCCCACGAAATGCTGAGCAGGCCTTTGCTATTCACGCATTACTGAATCCCCGGATTAAGCTGGTTACCATTCAGGGGGTAGCCGGCACGGGCAAAACACTGCTGGCAATGGCCAGCGCTTTGCAGCAGCGCAGAAATTACCGGCAAATTTTTATTACCTGCCCTGTCATACCACTTAGTAACCGGGATATCGGCTTCTTGCCCGGTGATATAAAATCAAAGCTTGACCCGTATCTGCAGCCCTACTGGGATACACTGAGTTTCATCAAAGATCTGCACGGCAATGAGGATAAAAACGGCAAACGGATTGATGAAATGCTGGAGTCGGAAAAAATTGCCATAGCCCCTCTCGCCTATATTCGCGGGCGAAGCTTCTCAAAGGTTTTTTTCATTATTGATGAAGCCCAAAACCTGACTCCGCACGAAGTAAAAACCATCATATCCCGAGCCGGGGATGATACCAAAATGGTGTTTATGGGAGATATTCACCAGATAGATACCCCCTATCTGGACGCAGAGAGCAATGGTCTCTCTTACCTGATTGACCGTATAAAAAATAATCCTTTGTTTGCCCATATCACCCTGGAGAAAGGTGAGCGTAGTGCTCTGGCCAATCTGGCTAATCTTTATTTATAATTTATAAAAGAAAGAATATTGCTCTTAATTTGCAAAGTCGTAATACCGAATAATTTTCATCCCCCCATGCGATTGCTTAGTATCTTTTTAGCGCTCCTTGTTGCCTGTTTTACGGGGTGCAAGCAACCAACGGCATGCCTGACAACCGAACGTACTACTGTGTCCATAATGGATACTCTTACCATACAGAATTGCAGCACGGATGCTGATCGGTACATCTGGCATACGGATGGTGCCACTCGCGTAGAAAAAGTAGCCGTAAACAACTGCTCGGATTCCATAGTGATCTACTATCAGAGTCCGGGTGTTTACACGGTAACCCTTGAAGCCGGAATTTATGATGGCCCCCCTGCAAATTGCATTGTGCCCACGCTGCGTAAAAGCGATAAAGCCTCACTTATCATTACCGTCAACTAACTTCAATTCAAAAACCAGGAGTGATAATAAACGGTTTGGTTTGGGTTGCATCACCCGCCACAGCAGAAAAGGAATAAACTCCGGGAGCCAGATCAGCTACATCCACCCACCCGCCAGGTGAACCCTCCAGCTGTTTAACGTGCTGTCCCAAAGAGTTGACTATTGTAATAAAAAATCTTTCTGAGCGGCTATTTGGGAAGATGGAGTAATACAGTAGATTGGCAACCGGGTTGGGGTATATGTTTAATAAAAAACTTTTGCTCGGCATCGCAGTAAAGGCAGCAGTGTGTAACGTATCGTAAGGGTTTCCGATATTGACTCCATTTACAACATAATCCGGCAGCAGTGGACGCGCCAGTTTCAGCATTTCCCGCATGAGAGCTACCTGCTGATGGGTAAACAGATTCTGACAGCTCTCTTTGGAGTAGTCCATGTAGTTTTCCCACATATCGGGTAAATCGTTTTGAGGATCCTGGCAGGTGTTGGTGTTGATGTTACAGCCTTGGGCTGTGAATGCCGCTGTTTGGGAATTCATGCCGGAGTTGGGTGTATCATCCAAACCATCATCTACACTGCAATCAGGAATTAAAATGCTTAAAGGACCATCGCCCCAGATATGCCGCAAACCCAGATAGTGGCCGATCTCATGTGTAGCCGTACGACCGCGGTCGGCAAGACTGAATATCTGACCAGTAGCGCGCGGGTTGGCACGCCCGAAAACCTTGTAATGAATTACCACCCCATGCAGGTTGCTATTGGGCTGCATGGTATCCATGGGCCAATGTGGTGCCCCGTCAGGGGGATAAGCCACGCCCAGCACAAGGGCAAACGGATTGGCCGGATCTTCCAGATTGCACACCCAGATATTCAGATAACGTTCCGTATCCCACGCATTTACTCCACCTGTGCTGTCTGACTTTACTTCGTCAGCACCAATGCTGCTGCCCGAAAAAATATCACCCAATCCGGAAAAGTATTCCCGTTGGGTATAGATGCGGTTGATACCGGTAGTGGGATTGCCCTGCGGATCCCGGGTAGCCAGATAAAATTCAATGCCCGCATCAGCGGCCAGCGGTTTAAAAATGGAACGGGTATTTGCCGAATCAGGGTTTTTTCTGCGATAATCCTGATTAAGCACCTCAATCTGATTATAGATGAGGGAGTCTTCAATGTTTTCCGAAGAGTCGTGATACACCACATGCACCACCACGGGAATGCGGAAAATAGTATCCCAGGTCTGCGGAGCTTTTTGAACGGAGGAGGCTTTTGCCCGCGCCAGCGCTTTTTGATACATCTGTTCCACGGCAGCATTATAAACAGGATACTTAGCGGCATTCAGCAAAAACTGTTCGTGCGTGGCGCAACGGTGTATGAATTGTCCGGAGGCTTCCGTCATTAGGGCCAGCAGACACAGCAAAAAGAAGGCATATTGCATAGCAGATGACATTTGCTTTTAAAGATAGGTGAAAAATAAAGTAGTTGAAACGGCATCGTGGTTGTCCTGCTCAAACCTGCCGAGAAGTCTTTCATGCTGAGTTTTCATTGTCTGCAACACGCAGCACTGTTATCTTTTTTTAAGCACCAGCATCCGACTACTACTCCTCATCTCCATAATCTTCCTGCAGTTTTGTTTTCAGTTCAGGAGCTGATGAAAACAGCCTGAGTGCGGGTACTCCTCATGTGTTACCCTCTATAAGGTAAGAGGGCCGATACGATTACCCTGCCGTGTATAACGGTAGATAAATTAACCCTAAAGCGGTTAGCTGTGTAAATCAGCTCAGTGGTGAAACTGCTCGGCTTCCGTTGAGCCTTCCATAGCGGTGGTAGATGACTGTCCCTGCTGAATGGTGTTTTGAACAGCATCAAAATATTCAGTGCCCACGAATGACTGGTGCTTGACGGCTTTGAATCCTTCCTTAGCCAGCTGAAACTCGCGTTGCTGCAGTTCGGAATAGCCGGCCATACCGCGTTCTCTGTATGCTTTGGATAGTTCAAACATGGATGTATTCAGGGCGTGGAAACCAGCCAGCGTGATAAACTGGAATTTATATCCCATTTCAGCCAGTCGTTCTCTGAAGGTTTCCATTTCAGACACTGTAAGTTTAGCGGCCCAGTTAAAGGAAGGCGAACAGTTGTAGGCAAGCATTTTATCCGGAAACTTTTCATGCACGGCATCGGCAAATTCTTTGGCATATCCGATGTCGGGATTGGAGGTTTCCATCCAGATCAGGTCTGCATACGGGGCATAGGAAAGCGCCCTGTCAATACCCTGTTCAATGCCATTTTTTACATAATAAAATCCTTCTGAAGTTCTTTTGCCTGTGATGAACTTGCGGTCACGTTCATCAATGTCGGAAGTAAGCAGATTGGCTGCATCTGCATCAGTGCGAGCAATGAGAATGGTAGGTACTCCGCATACGTCTGCCGCAAGACGTGCAGCCACCAGTTTGTTGATGGCTTCCTGGGTGGGCACGAGTACCTTGCCACCCAGGTGGCCGCATTTTTTTGCAGAGGAAAGCTGGTCTTCATAATGTACACCGGCTGCTCCGGCTTCTATCATCGCTTTCATCAGCTCAAATGCATTGAGGTTGCCGCCAAAGCCGGCTTCCGCATCGGCCACAATGGGCACCATCCAGTCAATGTCACCATCTTCATTCAGTGTTTGAATCTGATCTCTTCTCAGGAGAGCATTATTAATTCTTTTTACAACATAAGGAACAGAGTTGGCTGGATACAAGCTCTGGTCCGGATACATTTCACCGGCAAGGTTGGCATCGGCAGCAACCTGCCATCCGGATAGATAAATAGCCGGCAGACCTGCAGCCACTTCCTGTATAGCCTGGTTACCTGTCAGGGCTCCTAACCCTGCAACCCAGGGACGTGTATTGAGCATGTGCCACAGCTTTTGTGCACCGTTGCGGGCCAGAGTGTATTCAATGCGTACCGAGCCGCTTAGCTTAACCACTTCTTCAGCCGTATAAGGGCGGGTAATGCCTTTCCACCTTGGGTTGGTTTGCCAGTCTTTAATCAGGGATTCAATCTTCTCCTGTTTGGTCATAAGATATGCGATTTTAAAATCCTTTGTAAATAAATATTTGGTTCAAGAAAATGTCAGTCAATTTTTTCGTAAGCCGGCAGGGTGAGAAATTCAATAAACTCCTCGGAGGTAATTAACCGGTCAAAGATCTCCACAGCTTCGTTGAAACGTCCGTTCTTATACGCCTTATCTCCAACATACTTTTTTATTTTTTCCAATTCCTGTGGCAGCAGTTCTTTATACAATTGATAGGTAATTGTTCGTCCGTCATCCAGTTTGGCTTTATGATGTATCCATTGCCATACCTGGGCCCGGGAAATTTCTGCCGTGGCTGCATCTTCCATCAGATTGTAGAGGGCAGCACATCCTATTCCGCGGAGCCATGATTCAATATAGAGGATAGCTACATTGATGTTTTTTCTGAGTCCGGCTTCGGTAATTGTACCTTCGGGCACAGCAATGAGCTCTGCAGCAGTGATGTGCACATCTTCCAGCTTTTTGTGCAGCTGATTGGGGGTAGGCATGTATTTATTAAACTGCTCCAAAGCAATCGGCACCAGACCCGGATGAGCTACCCAGGTGCCGTCATGGCCGTCCCGTGCTTCCCGTTCTTTGTCTTTTCTTACTTTTTCCAAAGCAATTTCATTTGCCTGCGGGTCGCTTTTAATCGGTATCTGGGCGGCCATACCTCCCATGGCGTGCACATTTCTGCGGTGACATGTTTTAATAACCAGCAGCGAATAAGCCCGCATAAAAGGAACAGTCATAGTTACCTGGTCACGGTCAGGAAGAATAAAGCCGGGATGTTTTCTGAAGCGTTTTATATAAGAGAAGATATAATCCCACCGCCCACAGTTGAGGCCTGCAGAGTGTTCTCGCAATTCATACAGAATTTCATCCAGTTCAAAGGTTGCCAGAATGGTCTCTATCAGCACAGTAGCCTTGATAGTACCCTGAGGGATGCCTAATTCATTCTGCGCGTAAACGAACACATCATTCCAAAGCCGTGCTTCCAGATGACTTTCCATTTTGGGGAGATAAAAATACGGGCCTGTACCTTTTGCAATAAGGTTTTTGGCGTTGTGAAAAAAATAGAGACCAAAATCAAACAGGGAGCCTGATACGGGTTCCCCATCTACCAGCACGTGTTTTTCAACGAGATGCCACCCGCGTGGGCGCACAAGCAGAGTAGCAATTTTATCATTGAGCTTATAAAATTTGCCGGAAGCCGGATCTTCATAGGTGATGGTTCGGTTTACCGCATCGCGCAGGTTAATTTGCCCCTGTATATTGTTATACCAGGTAGGTGAATTGCTGTCTTCAAAGTCGGCCATAAAGACTTTGGCTCCGGAATTGAGGGCATTGATAATCATTTTACGCTCAACGGGGCCTGTAATTTCCACTCTGCGATCCAGAAGATCCATAGGCAAAGGGGCTACCGTCCATTCGCTTTCACGTATGCTGCGGGTTTCGGGAAGAAAATCGGGGAATTTGCCGGCATCTAATTCTTTCTGGCGCACCTGCCTTTTATCCAGAAGCTCTTTTCTGCGTGCATTAAATTTACGATGCAGTCCAGCTACAAATTCCAAGGCTTGAGGAGTTAGGATTTCAGCAAACTCAGGGGTTACTTCGGCTTTTATTTCAACTCCTTTAACCGTAGATACTGTGTTTGAGTCCATCCGATTGCAGTTATTATTAATTGTAATGTTAAAATGTCCGGCAAAATTACTAAGGATATACGGTAATAGCAATCAAAGAGTGCTAAAGCTTTCTGTTTTTTACAGCCTGCACGCGCAATGTGCCCCTTTAATTTAGGAGCAAGCCATTTTCCTAATAAAACAATGTAGAGTGTCAATATCAGCGCTGGAGGGAGCGTATAGGCAGATAAAGCCGGGGCTTTACGCGCTCGCGCGTAAAGCCCCGATACCTATACTGTTAAAATGTATTATTCCTTGATAAACGTACGAAACGCCCTTTCACCGCTACGTGCCTTCACTACAATCTGGTAGTATCCGGAAGGCAGATGTTGTACGTTTAACTCCTGCCGGTTGCCACTTTCATGCATGAGTAGCTTGCCTGTCAGGTCATACACCTCAATCTTTTCCACCTCCGCAGGAATATTCAGGTTCAGGATTTCCCGGGCCGGATTGGGGAAAACTGTAAAATGCTGTTCCGCAAGTGCGTCTTTTCCTATGGCTGTGGTCTTACGAATGTCAAAAGCAATATTGCCGGCTGCTACTCCCACTGCAAATGAATCCACCAAGGCATAGCTGGCGTCATAAACGTAGGCAGTTCCGGTAGATACGTAATCGGTGCTGGTTGCATAAATGTAATTGTTTACCGTGTCCACCTCCAAGCCATAAAAGCTTTTCTGAAAATCAAAAGAATCAGAAATCTGCTGTGTTGCAGGGTTGAAGGCAAAAAGCTTCTGGCTGCTGTAATGCTGATACCATACACGGCTAAGGAAAAAAGTAGAGGTACCACAGCCACTGGAGACATTAGCCAGATTTGTAGTAATAACAGGGTTATTTCCGGTAGGGTCAATCATGGATACAGAGCTCCCGGTGAAGTCTTTATTATTCAGCGTGTAGAAAGTGTTGCCTTCCAGCATCAGATTATCAGGGTTCAGACCGTCAGGGCCCAGATCATACTCCAGCACGTAGGTTTTGGTATTTAAATCTACAACACCCACCAGGCCTTTGAGGTTGCTCCAGTCAAAACCGTTATTAATAATAAAGTAAGCCTTATCATTCTGAATAATGATATCCTGAGCGGCATATTGCGGTCCGTCAGCTGGTGTAAGCTCGTAATCCAGACTTAAATCCGACTGATTGTACACCTGAAAGTAGGAGGGTAATCCGCCTATTTCACCGCGGGTAACAATTACTTTATCATTCCATGCCGCAATGCCCCGAATGCCGGGAACAGAGCGGGCGCCTAATCTTTGCAAGCTGTAGCGGTCATATTTGACCAACAGGGTGTCAGCAGCTACAAAAATGAATTGACCCGCAACGATCACCTGCGTTGCGAAGCGAGCTCCGGAGATAGTGTCAAAAACAGCGTATGTTTTGGTTGCCGGATCGTACCATGCGGCTGTTACCGGCACTACCTGCTGGCTGGAAGAATAGTCATAATAGCCTTCATTTACAAAAATGACCCGATGAACATAATCTCCGGCTATCAAGCTGAAAGAAATACTTTGCAACAAGCACAAAGCAACGACAACGGATTTAAGAAAACTGGTTCCCATGGTTTTTGTTTTTTAAGGTTAAAGAATAAATAAATCAAAAACCGGGAAAATGCTGGAGTTACAGTGAACTGTAAACATTCCTCGCCTTTCTTCCCGAAAGCTAAGAATGAATGACTCAGGCAGGTCTTCTGGCTTACCTCTTCATCCGGCTGCCTTCCCATCTGCCCGGGCAGACAGTGGCTTCATTGCCGAAAAACAACGAGGATCACAGCAGCGGGTACTGCTCCCGATTTACACGGGATTCCCTTTTGGTCATTCACAATAGTGAATGCACACCTGAATCATCAAAGAGCTTCGGGGCAAAAGTAATAAGGAATTTTCAAATCCAATTAGCATTAGCTGGTACGAAGCGCATAATCTTTTAGTTCATTAGCCAGCTCTTCGCCAAGAAAGGTATCAATGATGTAATGCAGCAGATAAATTACCGGAGTCATGATTATTGCCATCATGAATTTATAAATGTAGTTTACAACCCCGATAGCCAGCACCAGAGAAAAGCTCCAACCAGCGCCCACATAGAAAGCAATAAACAACACTACGAAACTGTCAATAAATTGTGAAACCAGAGTAGATCCTGTTGCGCGCAACCAAATCTGTCTTTCACCGGTAAGCAGTTTAATGCGGTGAAAAACCATTACATCTATCAGCTGGCCTATAAGAAAAGCTACCAGCGAACCTACAATAATCCATAACCCCTGGCCAAAAACCAACCGGAAGGCATAATCGTAGTCTCCGACTTTCTCCCTTATTGCCTGCTGCACATCAGCCGGAAGGTCAGCGCGAATATGCGACTGGGGCCAGAATGAGGCGGGCTCCAGGTTGATGCCCATGTAAAACATCAAAAAGGCGTAGGATATCAAGGCTGCCGCCAGAAATGAGAGCAACCGAACCCCCCTTTTACCAAAATATTCATTGATGATGTCTGTGAGTACAAAGACAAAAGGCCACAACAACACTCCTGTGGTAAGATTGAATGACAGTCCTTCCACACCAAAAAGTTTAAGGTTAAGCGGCTCCATCCCCAGGGTTTTTTCCAGAGAAAAAATTTTTACCCCGATGAACTCCGCTATGAGTGCATTGGCAATAAAAAAGCCGCCCAGAATGACAAACAGGCGGCTGGCCTTGTTGTGAACCACATGCATGTTTTCCATAAACGCAAAATAGCTAAATATTACTTTTGCCGAAATGCACGTGGAAATTTACACAGACGGAGCTGCTCAGGGTAATCCCGGCCCGGGTGGTTATGGGGTTATTCTGAAATATGGCGACAAGGTTAAAAAGCTAGCAAAAGGATTCAGACTTACCACCAACAACCGGATGGAACTTATGGCAGTCATTGCAGGCCTTGAGGCTCTTAAAAAAAATGGTCTTGATGTAGAGGTGATATCGGACTCCCGCTATGTGGTAGATGCGGTGGAAAGAGGATGGCTGTCCGATTGGGTGAAAAAAAACTTCAAAAACAAAAAAAACCGTGACCTCTGGGAACGCTTTCTTCAGGCGTCAAGCAAACACCGGGTAAAGTTTAAATGGATTAAAGGTCACAATGACCACCCCTACAACGAAATGTGCGACCGCATGGCTGTTGAGGCAGCCTCCTCTCCTCCCCTCGCAGTGGATACGGGTTATGAAAGCGGATTGTATAACTGAACATGTCCTATGCGCCTACCGTTTCATATCTTTCAATAAAGCGCTCAGCAGTTTTTACCATTTCTTCCGAGCCGATAAAAATAGGTGTGCGCTGATGCAGTTCAGTGGGCTGAATTTCCAGAATGCGCCTGTGTCCGTCTGTTGCACGGCCACCAGCCTGCTCCACAATAAACGCCATAGGATTGCATTCATATAAAAGCCGAAGCTTGCCGCTGGGAGCATCTGAAGTAGCAGGATACATAAATATGCCTCCCTTGATAAGATTACGATGCAGATCGGCTACCATGGAACCAATGTAGCGCAAAGAATAGGGTTTGGATGGTTCATCTCTGGATATACCCATGCAGTAGTCTACATAGGCCTTTACGCCTTCGGAAAATTTCGCATAGCTTCCCTGATTTACCGAATAGATTTTTCCGACTTTGGGTATGGTTATATTGGCATGCGAAAGACAAAACTCCCCGATAGAGGGGTCTAAGGTAAAACCATTAACACCATAGCCCGTAGTGTAAACCAACATAGTTGAAGATCCATAAATGATGTATCCGGCTCCCATAAGATCCATACCCTTTTGCAAAAAATCTTTTTCCGAACAGATATCGTCCAGATTTTTTCTCCGATAAATGGAAAAGATGGTCCCAATAGAAACATTCACATCAATATTGGAGGAGCCATCAAGCGGATCAATGCATACCACATATTTAGCCTTGTTATGCCCGTCAACCAGTATGATGTTTTCATTTTCTTCAGAAGCTATACCGGCACACAGCCCGCTGAGCGAAAGAGAGGAGATAAATTCCTTGTTGGCAAACTCATCCAGTTTCATGACGTCTTCGCCCTGAATATTGGTTCGGCCTATGGATCCCAGAATATCCACAAGTCCGGCTGCATTGACTTCTCTGTTGACAATTTTTGCCGCCACGCCAATATTTCTCAGTATTGCAGACAAATCGCCTGTGGCCCGGGGAAATTCCTTCTGCTTCATGGCGATATATTCATCCAGTACGATAACCTTTTTTTCTCCCATACAATCGTTTTTTAGTCTGAACAAAAATACTCAATTATCTTTGCCCACTTCGTGTTCAGCCAGATCCAATTTATTAAAACCCTATTGCAAATGCAACAGTTATGACGGCTAATGAACAGCCATTCGTTTTGATCAGAGATGCCCGAAAAAGCGATTTGCCAGCCATTCTGGCGCTGATAAAAGAGCTTGCTGAATTTGAAAAGGCTCCCAACGAAGTTTCCGTAACCCTTACTGAGCTTGAAAACGATGGCTTTGGGGACAAACCTTTGTTTCGCTGTTTTGTCGCGGAGCTGAACCTTGAAGTTGTAGGAATGGCTCTTGCCTATATCGGATATTCTACCTGGAAAGGAAAATTGCTTTATCTGGATGACATTATCGTTACCGGCCGGCATCGTAACAGGGGCATTGGGAAGTTGCTGATGGATAAGGTGATAAATCTGGCGATTGCTGAAAACGCTAACATGCTGAAGTGGCAGGTTCTGCGATGGAATACAGATGCCATCCGCTTTTATAAACGTTTGAAAAATGTGGTTTTTGATGATGAATGGGTGGACTGTAAAATGTTTAAATCTGCACTGAAGCCTTTTGAACAGGCCGGATAATGGATGTAACCCCTCTGTAGCTCCAATTTACTCAAATGCTTTTACTATGAAAGTTTTCAAATTCGGAGGAGCCTCTGTAAAGGATGCTCCTGCAATGAGAAATGTGGCTTCCATTATTAGTCGCTACAACGGGCAACCCCTGCTTGTAGTAGTTTCTGCGCTTGGTAAGACTACCAATGCCCTGGAAGACATTGCCCGAGCCTTTTTTGACAAGCAGGCTGATGTAGCTGCGGAAAAAATTGATGCTCTGGAAAAACAACACCAGGCTATTGCCGCTGAACTTGTGGGCGGCAATCACCCTGTATTAAACGAACTCAGGAAATTATTTACCCATCTGCGCCAGGTTCCAGAATTATACCGAACAGGAACCTTTGACTTTCTCTATGATCAGGTGGTTTGTATGGGTGAGTTGTTCTCCACGCACATACTTTCGGCCTATATGCAGCATATTGGCCTGCCGGTACAATGGATGGATGCCAGAAACGTCATTAAAACGGATGCGGCCTACCGCGAGGCTAAAATCAACTGGCCTGAAACCCGGGAGCGTGTTCATGATGCAGTGAAAC
Organism: Chitinophagales bacterium; assembly: GCA_026003335.1. NCBI lineage: Bacteria > Pseudomonadati > Bacteroidota > Chitinophagia > Chitinophagales > Chitinophagales bacterium. The sequence continues at coordinate 298,683 of BPHB01000001.1, forward strand.
CTTTACTGCTGAAGCATATTATCGTGATTACGCAAGGATTTATCGGCAGCACTTCTTCCAATCACAGCACGACATTGGGCAGAGAAGGATCAGATTTCACCGCTGCCGTATTTTCCAACATCCTGCATGCCCAAGAGCAGGTGATCTGGAAAGATGTGCCGGGTGTGCTCAATGCCAATCCTGCTCTCTTTCCTGATGCAGTAAAAATTGATCAGCTGCCTTACGAAGAAGCCGTGGAAATGACCTACTACGGAGCACAGGTGATTCATCCGAAAACAATTAAACCGCTGCAGAACAAAAATATCCCTTTGCACGTACGCTCCTTCATTGACAGCCAACAACCCGGAACGCTTATCGGCAATTTTCCGCTTCCCCAAGACATTCCTCCCATCATCGTATTCAAAAAAAACCAGGTACTGCTCAATTTTTCAACCCGTGATTTTTCTTTCATGGCTGAAGAAAGTCTGGGCCGCATTATTGACGGGTTTGCACGCCTGCGCATCAAAACCAATATCATGCAAAATGCTGCTATCAGCATGTCAGTGTGTATTGATCATAATGAAACCAAACTCGGAGAGCTCATTCCCTTTTTGGAACCTCACTTCAACATTCGCTTGGAACCGAACGTGGAAATGCTCACCATCCGGCATTACAATGAAAAAATAGTGCATGAATTAACCCGAAACCGCAACATTATCATTACCCAGAAAACCCCGGATACGATACAGTTTGTAATGAAAGGCTGATACACAGATATATTTTGCAACATGATTTTAAGCACAGACTGTTAATAATCTCTGTGGTTAATTTCTGAATATTGCATGAAGTAGCCTTTTTTATTTTCTAAAATTCGGTGTAAAAGCAGTTGAATTAGACGTACTGTTATTTTACCTTGTTGTCGTCCGAACCACTGTGTTTTTCATTTACCAAGCCTAAACTCTCCACCTTGAAGAAAAATTCATTACGGTATCTCCTGCTCTTGTTTTTAGGTTTTCCGGGACTTCCCTCCTTCGCTCAAACGGTGAGCTTCACTACCAGTCAGCTGGCCGGTGAAAGTCTGTATAATCCTACTTCCCTGCAGTTTGGTCCTGACGGTAGGCTCTATGTATCGCAGCAAAACGGTTTGATATACGCCTACACTATAGTACGCTATGGCCCTAATGATTACCGGGTAACTGCCACAGAAGCTATTACACTCATTCAGCAAATTCCCAATCATAATGATGACGGCTCACTGGCCCCTAATGTGAACACTCGTCAGGTTACCGGTATTCTGGTAACCGGAACTCCAGCGAACCCCGTCATTTATGTCAGCTCCAGTGATCCACGCATCGGAGGGGGCTCCGGCGCTACAAATAAAAATCTGGATACCAACTCCGGAATTGTTTCCCGGTTAACCTGGAACGGCAGCCAATGGGAAAAAATAGACCTGGTGCGAGGCCTGCCCCGTTCTGAAGAAAATCATTCTATCAACGGCATGCAGCTTGACCCGGTGAATCAGATCCTTTATTTGGCTCAGGGGGGCAATACCAATATGGGGGCACCTTCCAACAACTTTGTTTTTCTTCCGGAATATGCCTATTCCACAGCCATCCTGGCTATCCACCTGAATCAGATTGGCAATACCACCTACGATTTACCTACCTTGGATGATGAAACCCGGGTCAATGTAAGTTCCACCCCTGGTTACACCGACCCCAATGACCCTTTTGGCGGAAATGATGGGAAAAACCAGGCTATGCTGGAAACGGGAGGACCGGTGCAGATATACTCCCCGGGATGGCGTAATAACTATGATCTGGTAATTACACAATCCGGCAAAATGTACAGCCCTGATAACGGCCCTAACTCCGGTTGGGGCGGGCCTCCCACTGCCTGCAGCAATAATGTATCCGAACCCGGCTCAGGTGTCTGTGATGTATTGCACTGCGTTACACCGGGATACTATGCAGGTCACCCCAACCCCACCCGCGCCAATCGCAGCAATACCTTTAACTCAGGTGCCAATGCCCAAACTCCTGTTCCTCCCGGTATGGAAAACCCTGTTGAATGCACTTATATGCCCTCCAACTCCCGCCCCGGTGCCCTCGTTTCCATCTGTGCCTCCACCAATGGTATTTGCGAATACAAAGCCTCTAATTTTAATAACGCCATGAAGGGTGACCTCCTGCTGGCTTCCTTTAATAATAAAATCTATCGTGTCAAGCTTAATGCAACCGGGGATGCCTTAGTGCCAGGTGGACTGACTACCCTTGCTTCCAATTTTGGCAGCACTCCGCTGGATGTTATAGCTCAGGGAGATAACGACCCCTTCCCCGGTACAATCTGGATTGTGACTTATGCCTCACACGATATCATCATTCTGGAACCCAACGATCTGACGTCCTGTACAGGTGATATCTACAGCTTTGCTCTGGATTCAGACGGTGACGGATTTACCAATGGAGATGAAACAGCAAATGGCACCGACCCTTGCTCCCCAGCCAGCAAACCATCGGATGCCGATGGCGACCTGTTATCTGACCTCGTAGATGCCGATGATGACAATGATGGTATCCCCGACACTCTAGATCGCTTTGCCCTGGATCCTTTCAATGGATACAACACTACCATTCCGGTAAATTATCAATTTGACAACTCCAATGACGGAGGTATACTTGGCTGGGGCTTCACCGGGCTGATGACCAACGGCAGCACAGACTATCTGCAATTGTTTGACCCCGGCAAAATGACCGTGGGTGGGGCGGCCTTAAAATTCACGGTAGGACAGGTTCCTTCCGGAGATGCTTATCAAAACCTGAATGATCAACATTATGCCTTTCAGTTTGGACTGAACACCTCTGCGGCTCAGTGGCCCTTTGTGGTTCGTACCAGGGTTTATGGTCCCTTCGCAGGATTTATCCCTTTGGATTACCAATCTATGGGCCTGTTTATCGGAACTGGTGATCAGGACAACTATTTGAAAATTGTGTGTGCAGCCAATGGAGGCGCAGGCGGTATTGAAATAGCAAAAGAAGAAGCGGGTGCCTACTCTTCTTCCTCCTACAACATATCTATCCTGAATAAAAGCTATGTAGACCTCTTTCTCCACATTAATCCATCTACTCGGCAAGTGCAGCCCCGCTATGCTCTGGAAGGCGGCACGGAGTACAACCTAGGCCCCGCTATAGTAGTTCCGCCAAACTGGCTTAACGGCATTCTGGCTGTAGGCATTATCTCCACATCACGCGGATCGGGTCAGGTATTCCCGGCTACGTGGGACTTCATACGGGTTGATTATGACCCCTCCTCCGTTTTGGGACAATGGTATCAGATCCCTTCAGCGAACTCACCGGTTGCCAGACATGAGTGCAGTTATGTGCAGGCCGGCAACAAATTTTATCTGATGGGTGGACGCGGAAACAGGCCGGTTCAGTCCTACAATCCTGCAGACAGCACCTGGACCACTGAAGCAAGTAATCCTATTGAAATGCACCACTTTCAGGCCGTGGAATACAATGGACTCATTTATGTTATGAGTGCTTTTACGGGGAGCTTTCCTCACGAGACTCCTTTACCCAATATCTATATTTATGATCCGGTAGCAAAGCAGTGGAATGTAGGCCCCCTCATACCTGCTAACAGACGCAGGGGGGCTGCCGGCTGTGTGGTGTATGATAATATGATTTATGTAGTGTGCGGCATCCAGGATGGTCACTCATCCGGATGGGTCCCTTGGCTTGACCGTTATGATCCGCAAACCAACACGTGGACGCAGCTGCCTGACGCCCCGCGTGCACGCGATCATTTTAATGCCATAGTTGCTAACGGAAAAATCTATTGCATCGGAGGACGTCTCAGCGGTTTTAACGGCAATACCTTTAAATATGTAGTGCCGGAGGTGGATGTCTATGACATAGCCTCTCAGACATGGACCACTCTGCCAGCGGTAAATAATATCCCTACACCACGTGCTGCCTGTGCCACTGCCCTGCTGGAGGAAGAAATTCTGGTTATCGGAGGTGAAATAGAAACCAGCCTAACGGCCCTCAACGTAACCGAAGCATTCAATTACTCCAACCATGCGTGGCGCACCCTGACTCCGCTTATCACCGGAAGGCATGCCACCACAGCCATTTCTTCTAACGGAGGCGTTTATGTGGTCTGCGGAAGCGGCAACCGCGGTGGTTCTCCCGAACTGAGCACACAAGAGGTATTTTACTTCTTCAATCCTACTCCGCCTCAAGGCAATCAGATTGTTAAAGGTACACTTACCCCCGATTCCAAGGGTCGTTACTTCGGACCGCTCTTACTGTCTGACACCTCAACCAAATCCTTTACACTCAGCAACCTGAACGGTAACCAAGTTATCATGATTAGCAGTTTATTGCTGACTGATTCGCTAAACTTTAGCGTGAATTTTCCATATAGTTTTCCTGTATTGCTAGGTGTGCATCAAACTCTTGCCTTTGAGGTAAAAGCTCACCCGGCAGCCCCTGGCATACAGGATGCAGCTCTTCACATCCATCACAACGGCATCAACAATCCTCTTGAGCTTGCCTTGCAGGTAGAAGGCATAACCAGCTCATGCCAGGGCAACTGCACGCCTCAAAAGTGGTTCCCTGATGTGGATGGTGACCTCTTTGGCTATCCTTTTGATTCGGTGATCTCTGCACTACAGCCAACGGGTTTTGTTTTGAATAATGCCGATTGCGATGATGACAATAACACCATCTATCCCGGAGCCCCAGAGCTGCCCGATAGCCTGGATAACAATTGCAACGGAGTAGCGGATGAAGGTTTTGGCCCCAAAAAGGTGCTCTTTGTGACAGGAAATACCAGCCTTTCTCCCTCAGATGCCTTTATCAAAACCAGAATGGAACAGCTGGGGTATCAGGTCACTGTGGTATCGGATGCTTCTGTTGCAACCAACCATGCCACAGGTATGGATCTGATTTTCATTTCCTCTACAATAAACTCCGGAAATGTGGGAAATAAATTCACTTCAGTAGCATTGCCGGTTATAAACTGCGAGCCCTACATCTTTGACGATATGAAAATGACCGACAACAGCACTTCCAACTACGGTAATATTTACACCCAGACTCAGATAAACATTATCAACAACAGCCATCCGCTGGCCGCTGGTCTTTCTGCAGGTAATAAGACGGTTTATAACTCTTCCGACCGGCTGGTATGGGGCAATCCTGCCTCTTCTGCTATCAAGATTGCCACGGCTGTGGGAAACAGCAGTCAGTATGTGTTGTTTGCTTATGAAACGGGAGCAACCATGTTCGGTATGACAGCACCAGCACGCAGAATAGGGTTTTTCCTCTATGATACCGGTGCCGAAAAACTCAACAGCAATGGTGTAGCCCTGCTGGAAGCTGCCCTGCAATGGGCTACCAACGCCCTGCCTCAACCCCAGATTAGCATCACTGCACCAGCCAATGGAGCCACATTTAATGAGCCGGCAACCGTAAACGCTGCTGCCACCGCTTCCATTTCCATGGGACAGATTGTTCGTGTACAGTTTTACCTCAATAATACTGTGATACATACCGATAGCACAGCCCCTTATAACTATACGCTTACTAATCTTACTTCAGGTAGCTATACTCTTCATGGAGTAGCCTTTGCCGACAACGGCCTCTCGGCTACTTCTGCTCCGGTAACATTCAGCGTGAGTGCGTCTCCCCCGCCACCTCCTCCGCCTATCGGTGGTGGTCAGGTGTTGTTTGTTGTAGGCAACACCAATCTGAATTCCGGTGACCAGGCCATTTACAACCGCCTGAGCAATGCGGGATACAATGTAACCATTAAATCGGATATTGCTTCTTCACCCGCTGACGCTTCCGGGAAAAATCTGGTAATTATTTCTTCTACTGTTCTCTCAGGAAATATGGGTAATAAGTTTACCAACACCACGATACCTGTGCTTGTTTATGAGCCCAGTCTTTTTGACGATATGAAGATGACCGGCAATAATGCCACCAACTATGGTGCAGTGCAAAATATGAATAATATTACAATCATCAACAATACACATCCCCTGGCGGCCGGTTTATCCATCGGAAATACGGTTATTTTCAATTCCTTAGATCGCATTACTTATGGTAATCCATCCTCGTCTGCCATTAAAATAGCTACCCTACCCGGCTCTTCAACCCAGTATGCCCTGTTTGCCTATGAAAACGGAGCCACCATGTCTGGCCTGAATGCTCCTGCCCGAAGAGTGGGCTTCTTCCTCTATGATGATGGTCCAGCGAAATTAACTACAGCTGGATGGCAACTATTTGATGCAGCAATCACCTGGGCTGCTCCGTCAGTTATGGACTGCCACGGTGATATGGGTGGATCGGCCTTTATCAACTCCTGTGGTACTTGCGTTGGCGGCAATAGCGGCCTGGAGCCCAATGCAGGAAAAGATTGCCATGGTGAGTGCGGGGGAACAGCCTATATCAATGCTTGTGGAATATGCGTGGGGGGTAACACCGGTCTGCCTGATAGCGCTGGTATTGACTGCACAGGAGGTTGCGGATCTGCAGTTGTCAATACATGCGGCTTCTGCGTAGGTGGTAGTACGGGCCTGCCGTTAGATTATGGAATAGATTGCAATAATGTATGTGGCGGAACAGCTTTTCTGGATAGCTGTGGCATCTGCTCAGGGGGTAACACAGGGCATATCCCTAATAGTGACCTGGATTCCTGTGGGGTGTGCTTCGGGGATGGTTCTTCGTGTGCTGTAATCCCCTGTGTTCAGCTGGAGGTAGTTTCCTTTACCCTCATGGGGGAGGGAACTTCCGGAGAAATAGGCCCCCTCACCAACGGCATTGCCATTAACCTTGCCACAACAGGCAACTTCACCATCCGGGCTAATGTGTGCAACGATCCGGTGGGAAGTGTAAAATTCATACTCAATGGCAGCACCTATAGAATTGAAAATACTCCTCCTTACGCACTTAATGGCGATAACCCTCCAGGCAACTTTGTCAAATGGAATGCCGCCCCGGGTAATTATACCTTGACAGCAATACCTTACTCTTTATCCGGAGGAAAAGGAACCGCTGGCATCGCTGAAACCGTAACCTTTACGATAGTGAATCAAAACAATGTACAAGACTGTAATGGCGACATCGGGGGTACAGCCATTGTAAATAGTTGCGGAATCTGCGTAGGAGGTAATACCGGTCATGACATGAATGCGGGTAAAGATTGCCAGGGCGTGTGTAATGGCACCGCTTTTATTGATGACTGCGGTATCTGTTCAGGAGGAACTACCGGGCATACTCCAAACTCCGATAAAGATGCCTGCGGCATATGTTTTGGTAATGGCTCCACCTGCCTGCCATGCCAGCCGCTTCAGGTGACAGCCCTTACCATCATGCACGCTGGTACGGCAGGAGAAATAGGACCTTTTGTCAATGGAATGACCTTAAATAAAAGCACCCTGGGCAGCTTCAGCCTTCGTGCTGATTTATGTGATGAGGATGCAGCCGGCAGTGTGAAATTTGTGCTCAATGGCAGCACCTATAGAATTGAAAATGCAGCTCCTTTTGCCATCAATGGAGATAGCCCTGCCGGTAATTATAATGCATGGAATGTCAACCCCGGAAATTATACGCTCAGCGTAATTCCGTATTCCGGTAAATATACCTCTGGTACAGAAGGCATCCCATTACATGTACAATTCACCGTCATTGAATCCGCCCCAAAAACTCTGAGCCCTTTTGCACCTGAGCTGTCTGAGGCATCTCAGGCTATTGAAGTGCATATTTACCCCAATCCTACCCGAGAGCGATTCTACCTGAACGGATATGTGCCGGTTAAACAACACCTCTCTATCCGGTTATTCAACCATATGGGACAGCTGCTTACTCATTTTGAAAAAGAACTGTTCAGCGGTGAACTGTCTGAATCATTTTCTTTGAAAGGGCAGCCTGCGGGATTATATTATCTTCAGATTGCAGGCAGTTCCACTGTTATAAACAAAACCATAGCCCTGCATTAAATCTGCTCAGATAGCCGGCTGCACTGGTTATCTGTTTTCCCCTTGCAGAAATTAGTTGTCGGTAAAAGAAATTCTGTTTTATCATCCTTTTTATTCCGTAGCAGATCAGTATACCGGTATGCCTTTGTCGCGAGTTGAGCCCCTGGTGCAAGCCAGAAGGCTTTATGCGGGCTTTTTCGGTATATGACAAAAGTTTCATCCCGGAGAAACTGGCTGTAACAACTAAGTCTGTATATGCGTAAAAACATCCACCGGACTAACAAAAACCAAAACCTATGATAAGATTCAGAGTGCTATTCTTCATTGCAGGAATACTGTGTATTCTTCACGCCACAGAAAGCAAGGCACAAACCATTGAGCGTGATGTAATAGCTACCGGAGGCGATTATTTCACCTCTCCGGTAATAAATGTAAGCTGGACATTGGGAGAGCCCGTAACCGAGACCGTAACGAATTATGACCTCACTTTAACCCAGGGTTTTCAACAGGGAGATCTGTTTAAAGTTACCGCCATTAAAGAACCGTTGGCTGAGCGTTTTGATATTAGTGTATATCCCAATCCTACCACGGATATTTTGAACATCAGCATGCAGAATCCGCTGGAGGAGCCTGTGCATGTATGTATTTATAGCATGCAGGGAGAAAAGGTGTTTTCCGAAAAAACGCAAGGGAATCATTTCCGGATTGACCTCAGCGCGCTTTCTACGGCCAGCTATCTGCTCAGCCTGAGACGAATCAATGGCGAGCTGATAACAACCTACAGCATAAGTAAAATAAGATAAAACCCATAATCATTTTTAAAACAAAAACCATTTTCTGTATGAAAAAGTATGCCTTCCTCTTTGCTCTTATGCTGGGCATGTGTATAAATCTGAAAGCACAAATGCCCGGAGCCTTTAAATATCAGGCTGTTGCCCGTGACGCTTTTGGTAATGTCATTACGGATAAAACCATGAGCGTGCGCATCAGCATTCTAAGCGGAGCTACTGTAGAATATTCTGAAGTGCACTCCGTAACCACCAACGCATACGGCCTATTTTCCATAGCCGTAGGCAACGGCAGCCCCGAACAGGGTGATTTCCTTTCTATCCGGTGGAACGAAAACAGCCATTCCCTGCGGGTTGAAATTGACCCCGAGGGCGGAAGTAATTTCATGTTTATTGGAATGTCTGACATCCTTGCTGTACCCTACGCTATACATGCAGAAACTGTAACCTACAACGATGATGCAGACGCTGATCCGACCAATGAAATACAGGACCTGAGACTGGTTGGCTCTATTCTACGCATTACCGGGCACCCCTCTCCTACTTATATTGATTTATCTACGGTAAATACCGATAATCAGATGCTGTCTTACGATGCAGATAATTACATGCTTCATATTCAAAACGGCAACTCTGTGAATCTGTCTACTTTAAAAGAGGATGCAGATGCCGATCCTACCAACGAGTTGCAAACCGTTACCCAAAACGGAGCTATCGTAACCCTTTCTCATAACGGAGGCTCCTTCAGCATTGAAGACGGTGACCCCAGTCCCACTAACGAGGTACAGACCTTATCTATGACCGGAAATACCATTACTCTTTCACACGGTGGCGGCAGTGTTACCGTTGTGGAGACAGATGGTGATCCTGCCAATGAAATTCAGGATTTGGCTTTTAACAACAATTTCCTGTATATCACAAACAACCCCAGTGCTACAGTCATTGACCTGAATCCCTTTATGGATAACACAGATAATCAGCAACTGGCTTTTGATGAACAAACCGGCATACTTGCCATTCAATATGGAAATGCAGTTGACCTCTCCGCATTGATTGATGATGCCGATGCCGACCCGGCTAACGAACTGCAAACTATTTCGCGCGATGGATATGAAATCGTACTTTCTCATGGAGGCGGTGCGGTGGATGTGCGCGATGATGACGCTGACCCCAATAATGAAATTCAAACCCTGTCTCAAAACGGTACGGTGGTAACCCTTTCACACGGTGGCGGCACTATAAGCATTGCGGATGACGACAGCAACCCGATGAACGAAATACAGGATCTGGCTCTGATCAATGATACACTGGTAATCAGCGGTAATCCCTTTGCCACACCTATTGATCTCAACCTGTACAGAGATAATACTGATAACCAGACACTCTCTTTAAGCAACGATTCGCTGCTCATCTCAGGCGGCAATGCTGTAGACCTCAGCGGGTATCTGGATAATACCGATACGCAAACCCTTGCCCTCTCGGGCACCAACCTGAGCATCTCCGGTGGCAACACCATTGACATCGCCTCCGTCAACACCGATGCCCAGACGCTGAGCCTCACCGGCAATACCCTGGCTATCTCGGGCGGCAATGCCGTGGACCTCAGCAGCTATCTGGATAATACCGATGCGCAAACCCTTGCCCTCTCGGGCACCAACCTGAGCATCTCCGGTGGCAACACCATTGACATCGCCTCCGTCAACACCGATGCCCAGACGCTGAGCCTCACCGGCAATACCCTGGCTATCTCGGGCGGCAATGCCGTGGACCTCAGCAGCTATCTGGATGCAGATAATATGGGCAACCACACTGCTACACAGAACATCCGGATGAACGGCTTTTACCTCTCCAATGACGGAGATAACGAAGGCATCATGGTATTGACCAACGGAAACGTCAACTCTACCGGTGATTTCTTTGTGGGCAATACCGCTGCCTCCAACCGCGATCTGTGGATTTCAGCCAAAGTCATTGACTGGGATAACAGCAGCTATTATGTGGATCCTGCTTTTAAAAGCAACCTGGTAGACCTGACGGTGGACACCAAAATGACCGTTAATGGAACCCTACAGGTTAGGGATAGTGATGCATTCTACTTTGGTGACCCAGCAGTAGATGGCACTTGGCGCATTGTACGGAATGGCTCCAATCTCAGCTTTGAGCGCAAAGAATCTGGCGTTTGGGTGCAAAAAAGCGTTATGGCCCCTTAATACATTTTTAATTAAAATCCGAAAATGAGGCTGTCTCAAAAGGGCAGCCTCCTTTTTCTTTTGGGATAAAACGCTTATAAGCCCCCAAAACACCCAATACTGCATTAGCCCATGTGCATTTCCCCCTGCAGGCCGCCAGGAAATTACAGCCAACAACAGCACCTTTTCGGAAAAAACAACGGCCAAGGTTTTATATCCATATCTATGATGTGGATATAATTTACTGTAAATCAATCTAATAATACAATCCAACTAGTTGACTTCCGGAGGTATATAAATTTTAATTTTGGCGATTTTTACCGCTTATTTTTAGGTGCTTATTTAAGACCAGACTACGCTCGGCATTTATGAAGTTTTCACGTCATTATGTAAAGTATATCTTCTGCCTGGAGGGAGATTGGACGCTTGACCTGCGCAAAAAAGCCAGTATCCGCTCTTCGCTTCAATTTCTCAGTGACAACTCCAACATCAACTACATCCACCGGACTTGTTCCACCCGGGAAGAACTTCAGTTTCGCATAGAGCAGTTTACCCGCAAACGCTACGAGCTGTATAGCATCTGTTATCTGGCTTTTCATGGTCTGGAAAACGGCATCAAAGTAGGGAGCGACTTCATTACCCTTGACGACCTGGCCGACATGGCTGAAAACAAACTGCATGATAAAATTATCCACTTCGGTAGTTGCAAAGCTCTTGGTCTGGATAAGCGCCATGTAAAAAGATTTCTAAAGAAGACCAATGCCCTTTGTGTGTCCGGTTACCGGGATGATATTAACTTTTTACCCGGAACGGTGTTTGATATGCTGTATTTTGAAATCTGCCAGAAATACAGAGACATTCGCTGTATTGAACGCGACATGTATTCCTACTATGGGCGCCTGGTCAAAGAGCTTCAGTTCTCCATGCATTATTTATAACCGGCTAAAGGGTATTTACACTGTTGTCAGCATACAAGATATCTTCCGGCTTCAACAGAGGCAACCCCTTGAATTTTAAAAAAAGCTGTGCCACCGCTATCACATCTTTCTGACAATAATGGACAATGCGTGCAAGATCATTCTCTTTCCAAAACACACGAGCCACATCGCTGCCGTCAATATCATCTTTGGGCGTGGGCAGATTAAAGACGGTTGCCAGCAGCTTAAGGGAAGTATAATTCTTAACATCTCCAAACTTCCAAAGCTGCATGGTGTCCACATGTTGTACTTCCCAGGGCTTGCGTCCGGCAAGATCCAGAATTTTAGGCAGCTCCAGACCATTAATCAGCATCCTGCGGCAGAGGTACGGCACGTCAAACTCTTTGATGTTATGACCGCAAAGAGCATGTTTTTCCGGCATATTGTAAGAGCGGTCAAGAAGCTCCTTAAATTCCGTAAGTACCTGCTTTTCCACACGCGAAGCAAAAGACTTTACTTTGAAGGTAAGCCGTCCTTCCTGTTCGGATTTTCTGAAAAACCCCGCTGAAATACATACAACCATACCAAATTCCGCATAGATGCCGGCTTTTTCGAAATAATGCTCAGCCAGATCCTCGCCTTCTCCCAGCATTCTGCGCACTTTTTGCCCCCATAGCTCCTGCATATCGCCCGGCAGGCTCTTAAAGTCGTCTGTCTGAGGAACTGTTTCAATATCAATAACCAGTAAATTCTCTAAAGAAACATTATCCAACATGTGGTTTTTGCATTTACCCCTATTATTCTTATTTTAAGCACACCCGAAACATAATCCGGTGTAGCGAAATATATGAAAATATATATTAGCTTTGGCGCAAAATTTTACCAAATCAAAATCCCGCATTTCAGATGGCATCCCAAGATAGTAAGAAAACCTTCTATATAGTTCTCATTGTCATACTCATATTTCTAAATGGTTTTTTTGCCTATAATCATTGGAAGGCAAGCCAGCTCAACACTAAGCTGGAAGAAGAAAAAACGCAACTTACAGCTGAGCTGGACAGCGTGGATGCCGAGCTCAAGGAAACCACTGCCATGTTGGATTCTATTTACGCTCTCAACACAGAAATCAGCGCTGATCTGGAAGCAGTAAAAAAGGAACTGGAAGAAAAACGCAAACAGATTGAAGCTCTACTGCGCGATAAAAAGGAACTGGATAAAGCACGCGCTCTGATAAAATCACTCAAAGCAGATGCCCAAAAATATATGGCGCGGATTGATTCGCTGAATGCTGCTCTCGCAGCGCTCAGCGACACGGTAAAAGTAAAAGAAGAAATTACGCGGAAGCTACAGTCTGAAAACCAGCAATTGCTTAGTGAAAAAACACGGCTAACTCAAAAAGTTGAATTAAGTTCACTACTCATTCCGGAAAACATTCAGGCAACGGGAGTATTCCTGAAATCCAATGATCGGGAGGTGCCCACTACAAAAGCCAAAAAAACCCAGAAGCTGAAAATCTGTTTTGACGTTCCGGAAAATCGCGGAGTAGATCCCGGAGAGAAAACCATTCTTTTACGTATTTTAAATCCGCAAGGGGCAACCATTGCCATCACCTCCGAAGGCTCAGGACTATTTGTTACTGATCAGGGCGAGGAAACACAATACACAACAAAAGCCCAGTTTACCTATTCAAACAAAAAACAAAATGTGTGTACCTACTGGACTCAAACACAGGCCTTTGGTGCAGGCACATATAAGATATTCTTCTACCAAAACGGGCATCAATTATCCAGCGCGGAATTCACGCTGAAATAAAGGATGCGCCCACATTACATCTCATCTCCTGGATTCCGGCATGCAATCTTTTGAGAGCCTTTACCGGCTTTTTGAGGACTACCGGCATAAGCACGCCCCGTCTGCTGAGCCCGATGAGCTATATGAGCCCATCCGCTATATCCTCAACCTGGGAGGTAAACGCATCCGTCCCGTCCTTACCTTGGCCGGCTGCGCCCTTTTTAATGGTAATGTGCGTCATGCTCTTCCGGCCGCCTATGCCGTAGAGTTGTTTCACAATTTCACTCTCCTGCATGATGACATCATGGACAATGCCCGCCTCAGGCGCCACAAACCCACAGCGCATCTGAAATTCGGCATCCCCCGTGCAATTCTATCCGGAGACGTTACCCTCATCTACGCATACAAGTTTCTGAGTCAACTCCCGCAGAAGTACATTCAACCTTCCTTCGCATTATTTAACTCCACAGCTATAAAAGTATGTGAGGGGCAACAGTTTGACATGAACTTCCAGCACCGTCAACGCATCACCATTTCTGATTACCTGAAAATGATTGAATACAAAACGGCTGTGCTGCTGGCTTGCAGCCTGAAATTGGGAGCGGTGGTGGCTGACGCCTCAGAAAAAGATGCCCGCCTGCTTTACGAATTCGGCAGAAAAATAGGTATCTGCTTTCAGCTGATGGATGACCTGCTGGATGCATTTGGCGATGAAAAAAAACTCGGTAAAACCATAGGCGGTGATATAGCCGAAAACAAGAAAACCTTTCTGCTACTTAAAGCCATGGAGCAGGCAAAAGGTAAAACAAAACAGAAGCTGCTTTTCTGCCTCACCAACAATGTGCCGGTAGAAGAAAAGGTCAGCTGTGTGTTAAATATCTACCACCAGCTCAATATCCGGCAGATTACTCTGCACGAAATAACGCGACTGCACAAACAGGCCCTGCAGCATCTTAGCCGCATACAGGCTCCCGAAAAAAACAAAGCCCCCCTCCGGTCATTTGCCGAAGCCCTGCTGACCCGTCAGTCCTGAAAAGGATAACAGACCGGTTTCATCTGTTGCCAGCTTCCGGCAAGAGTCCTACCGGTCAGGCAAGCCTGCAGTTCCTTTAAAAACTGTTGCCGGCTGATATGCCTTGCTCCCATGCTTGCCAGATGAGGCGTGTAGGTCTGACAGTCAATCATGGCAAAACCTTGTTTCTGAAGGGTTTTCGCCAGCACGATTAAACCTGCTTTTGATGCATTACTCACCCGACTAAACATAGACTCTCCGGAAAAATAACTACCCAGCGAAACGCCATAAAGCCCTCCGGCAAGCCGATCATCCAACCACACTTCTACGGAATGCGCATAACCCATATCGTGCAGCTGCGTGTAGGCATTTGTCATTTCCGGAGTTATCCATGTGCTGTTTTGCCCTGGTCTCGGCTGCTCTCTGCATCCCCGGATAACATCCCGAAAGCATATATCAAACGTTATGCGGAAATACCCATCCTTTAAAACTTTGCGCATGCTATGAGAAATTTTAATCTCGTCCGGATACAATACCATTCTTGGATCCGGAGACCACCAAATGATCGGGTCTCCCTCACTGTACCAGGGGAAAATACCCATCCTGTAAGCCTGCAACAAACGTCCTGGCTCCAGGCTACCCCCAAAGCCCACTATACCGCTGGGATGGGCAAGCCTCGGGTCGGGAAACGGATAACCACGGTTAAAGTCAAAAATGGGCATGTAAAAGATTTCTCGCGTATTTCTGACTACTCTGTATTCGCTTCACCCCGCAAGCATTATCATTTCTAAAATTTACCAAATCCTTTTGTCAAAAATCATCTTCGCCCTCTTTCGCTGTTAAAAGGCTTAACTTTGCCCGTACGTAAGCATACACTTAAACACTTTATTGTTTATATCCGCATTCACTACTTCTTTAACCGGAATTTTATCATTGTAAGATACCTGCTACTGCGGAAAACAGGGTAAACCAAACGACACTTTTATTTATGACTGCAGAATACACTGAAAAAGATATCAAATCCCTGGACTGGAAAGATCATATCCGGCTGCGTCCGGGAATGTATATCGGAAAACTGGGCGATGGCTCTGCCCCGGATGATGGTATTTACGTGCTGCTTAAAGAAACCATTGACAACAGCATTGATGAGTTTGTAATGGGTTACGGCAAAACCATTGAGGTAACCATTAAAGACAAAACCGTCACCGTGCGCGACTATGGACGCGGCATACCACTGGGAAAAGTGATTGACTGCGTTTCCATAATTAACACCGGTGCCAAATACGATACAAAAGCCTTCAAAAAGTCAGTTGGTCTCAACGGGGTCGGCACGAAAGCCGTGAATGCACTGTCTTCCTATTTCAGGGTGGAAGCCTATCGCGATGGGAAAACAAAACAAGCTGAATTTGAACGCGGACAGCTGATAAAGGACTACAAATTGCAAGACACTACCCAACGTCAGGGCACAAAAGTCGTATTTACTCCCGATGAAAAAATGTTTCACAACTTTCAGTTCCGCATGCAGCATGTGGAGCGGATGTTGTGGAATTATGCCTATCTGAATCCCGGACTTACCATAATCTTTAACGGAAAAAAATTTCATTCCGAAAACGGGCTCCTTGACCTGCTTCAGGCCAATCTTACCGAAGAGCCGCTCTACCCGATTATTCATCTGAAAGATGAAGACATTGAATGCGCCATTACGCATATCAATGCTTACGGAGAAGAATATTATTCCTTCGTCAACGGCCAGCATACTACTCAGGGCGGCACGCATCAGGCTGCTTTCCGTGAAGCCTATGTGAAAACGGTACGCGAGTTTTTCAAAAAAGAATATGATGCCGTGGACATCCGCAGCTCCATTGTGGCAGCCATCAGTGTGAAGGTGATTGAACCGGTCTTTGAGTCTCAAACGAAAACCAAACTCGGCTCACAGGAAATAGCTCCTGGAGGCCCCTCCATGAAGTCATTTGTCACTGATTTTCTGAAAAAACACCTGGACAACTACCTCCACCAACACAAAGAAACTGCCGAAATACTGGAGAAAAAAATTCTGCAGGCCGAACGGGAGCGAAAAGAACTTGCCGGCATCCAGAAACTTGCACGTGAAAGAGCAAAAAAGGCCAGTTTACATAATAAAAAACTGCGTGACTGCCGGATTCACTACAATACCAACGACCCCCGGGCAAAAGAAACTACCCTCTTCATTACCGAAGGCGATTCGGCATCGGGTTCGCTCACCACAGCCCGTGATGTGGCCACACAGGCCGTCTTCAGCCTTCGCGGTAAACCTCTCAACTGCTACGGATTGACAAAAAAAATTGTTTACGAAAACGAAGAATTCAACCTCCTTCAGGCTGCACTGAACATTGAAAATGGCCTGGATGAGTTGCGCTATAACAACATCGTAATCGCCACCGATGCAGACGTAGACGGCATGCACATACGCCTGCTGCTGATTACTTTTTTCCTGCAATTCTTCCCCGACCTCGTTAAAAACAATCACCTGTATGTATTGCAAACTCCTCTTTTTCGCGTGCGCGACAAGAAAGAAACTTTTTACTGCTACAACGAAACAGAAAAACAAGAAGCCATCAAAAAACTAAAAGGCAAACCCGAAATCACCCGCTTTAAAGGACTGGGTGAAATTTCGCCAGATGAATTCAAGCAGTTTATCGGTCCAGATATGCGTCTGGAGCCTGTAACCATCGGGCATGAAGAAAAAATACATCACCTGCTGGATTTCTACATGGGCAAAAACTCACAAGAACGGCAAGACTTCATTATTCAAAATCTGAAGATTGAAAAACTGGAAGTAGTGGAAGCCGAAGAATTTACCGCATCCACCTGATTATAAAATTAAAGACTCAGCAACCTGCGAATATGAAACACCCAAAAACAAACAGCATAGCGCACCGGCCGCGGAGTTCAGAAAAAACTTGTTTTCGTTTTAATCATTGCTTAGCAAAAAACTAATGAAAGGAAAAGATAAAAATACCTACGAAGAAAACAGTGAACAGTATCCTTCGTCCAACGGCAACGGTCAACTCCAGAACGTCATACATGTATCCGGCATGTACAGAGACTGGTTTCTGGACTATGCCTCCTACGTCATCCTGGAACGAGCCGTGCCACACATTCATGACGGACTGAAGCCGGTTCAACGCAGAATACTGCATTCACTCTATGAAATGGATGACGGCCGCTTTCACAAAGTGGCTAACGTAATTGGCAACACCATGAAGTATCATCCCCATGGCGATGCCTCCATCGGGGATGCCATTGTACAGCTCGGGCAGCGCGACCTCCTGCTTGATCTGCAAGGCAATTGGGGCAATGTGTTCACCGGTGACAGTGCCGCTGCCCCGCGGTATATTGAAACCCGTCTGTCCAAATTTGCCCTTGAGGTAGTTTTTAATCCCAAAACTACCGAATGGCAAGCCTCCTATGACGGTCGGGCTAAAGAGCCCGTAACCCTACCGGTAAAGTTTCCCCTTGTACTTGCTCTCGGTGCCGAAGGTATTGCCGTAGGTCTGGCCTGCAAAATACTCCCCCACAACTTCAATGAGCTTATTGATGCATCCATCAAAGTACTAAAAGGCAAAAAAGCTAAAATCTATCCGGACTTTGTCACCGGAGGCCTTGCCGACTTCAGCGATTATAATGACGGTCAGCGCGGAGGACGCATCAAGATACGGGCACGCATCAAAGAACTGGATAAACGCACTCTGGTTATCACCGAAATCCCTTACGGAACCACTACGCTTTCTCTCATTGATTCTATCCTGAAAGCCAATGACAAAGGTAAAATCAAAATCAAAAAGGTTGAAGATAACACGGCCGAGCAGGTAGAAATCGTAATCCATCTGGCTCCGGGTACCTCGCCCGATAAAACCATTGACGCTCTATATGCCTTTACTGACTGCGAGGTTACCATATCTCCCAACACCTGTGTGATCGAAAATGATAAACCTCGCTTTTTAGGCGTTAGCGAAATTTTGCAAATATCCACCCAGCGCACACTGGACCTGCTGAAAGTCGAACTGGAAATTAAGCTCCACGAGCTGCAGGAACAGTGGCACTTCCTTTCACTGGAAAAAATTTTTATTGAAAAAAGAATTTACCGCGATATTGAACAATGCGAGACATGGGAAGCTGTAATGGATGCTATCCGTAAAGGTTTAAAGCCCTACACCAAAAAGTTACTCCGTGAAGTTACCGATGAGGATATTATCCGCCTGACTGAAATCCGTATCAAACGCATATCCAAATACGATAGCCAAAAAGCCGAAGACGATCTGAAACAACTGGAAGAAAATCTTGCTCAAACGAAACATCATCTGTCCAACCTTACCGACTATGCCATAGACTACTTCACCAGGCTCAGGGAAAAATACGGTAAAGGCCGTGAACGGAAAACGGAAATCCGCCAGATGGAAGCCATCAACGCTACTGAAGTAGCCATGGAAAACGTGAAGCTTTATGTGAATCGCGAAGAGGGTTTCATAGGATGGGGTTTGAAGAAAGATGAATTTATTATGGATTGTTCAGACATTGATGATATCATCGTGTTTTGTGCAAACGGCATGTATAAGGTAGTTAAAATGGCCGAAAAGGTTTTTGTCGGCAAAAACATTCTACATGCAGCCGTCTGGAAAAAAGGAGATGAACGTACCGTATATAACTGCGTGTATAAAGATGGAGCAACCGGCAAGAGCTTCGTCAAGCGATTTGCTGTCACCGGAGTAACACGCGACAAAGAATATAATGTTACGCAGGGCTCTTCCGGTTCTAAAATTCTCTATCTCACCGCCAACCCCAATGCGGAATCTGAAATCATTACTGTAAAGCTGGATTCCCGCTGTGCAGCCCGCATAAAAGAATTTGAGTTTGACTTTGCAACATTGGAAATCAAAGGAAGAGGAGCCAAAGGCAATATTTTAACCAAATATCCCATTCGCAAAATTGAACGCAAAGCCACAGGCCACTCTACTCTGGGTGACATCCAGATATGGCATGACGCTGCCATCGGTCGGCTAAACACAGAAGGTCGAGGGACCTTGCTGGGCAATTTCTCAGGGGATGACCGGATTCTGGCCATCTATAAAGACGGCACGTTTGAACTAACCAACTACGAACTGACCAACCGCTACGAGCCCGATGAAGCACTCATCGTGGAAAAATTTGTACCGGAAAAACCCATTGCGGCTATTTACTTTGATGACCGAAAGAAAAACTATTTCGTGAAGCGGTTTTTGGTGGAAACCAAGACCCTCGGAGAACGATTCCGATTTATTGGCGACTCTCCGGGGTCAAAACTTATTCTGGTATCAACCGCAAAAAATCCCTTAGTGGAAGTAACTACCAAACGTGGAAAAGAAACCATCAATCTGGAAGAATTCATTGATGTGAAAGGCTGGAAGGCGCTTGGCAACCGACTGAGTATGAACGTGGTTACTAACGTAAAGCTACTGCAGGAGGGGCCGTGGCCGGTCCGTGAGCAAAGCAACGCCTCTACAGAAAACCTTCCAACCGCTGAACAGGAAAAAACTGATGTGCCTGCCCCTGACAAAAGTGCTACTCCCCCATCCGCAATACCTCATTCCAATGCTTCCAACAAAAAAGAAGCAATGTCCAAAAAGATTAAACAGGAAAAAGAAAAAATAGAAGTGGGGGAAGCTATTGAATGGGATTTTGGTAAGCCTCCGGCTAAATACACAAGTAAAACCACAAAAAACCATAAAAAAGGCCAGGGAAGTTTATTCTGATATGCAGGTCGGGCATGCTGAATTCTTATATATCTGGTAACCCCTTAATTTCGCATACATGACACCTGAACATAGGCATTTTATTGCCCAGATGATGAATCCATGGAAGTTTCGCCTCTATCTGCTAATGAAGGTACCCTTGGGTCTGATTGCCGGCATGCGCCTGAAAAGCCTTGATCTCAACCGCTGCGAGGCAACCATACGTTACCGGTGGATAAACACCAACCCTTTCAAATCCATGTATTTTGCCGCATTGGCCATGGCCGCTGAACTTTCTAACGGCTCCCTGGCACTTCTGGCAACTTATAATAGAAACCCCTCGGTTGCCGTAATTATCGTGGCTATGGAGGCACAATTCCTGAAAAAAGCGACAGGTCTTATCACTTTCACCTGCGAAGAAGGAGCCAGCCTCTTTGCTGCTGCAGACAGGGCACAGCAAACCGGCGAACCTGTAACCCAAAAAGTTCAAGCCATCGGACGGGCGGAGGACGGAACGGAAGTGGCACGTTTTGCCTTTACCTGGTCATTTAAGCGCAGAGGATAATTACATCCATAAGCTTCATTTCTGGCTCTTGGGTACGGGCACCGGTGGGCTGTCCGGCTTGTTGATATTGATGGTTTTTATCTTCTCCACGTACACCCAACGGCCCCTTTTTAACCGGAAGCCTTCATAGGTACCATCAGGTATAAAAGTAAATTTCAAATCAGCTAAACGTTCTTCAGGCGCCACAAGATGATCAAATACAATCATCTTGTCATCTGCCGAATAATTTAGTGAAACGGCTGCATCCTTCCGATACTCAATAAGGAAACGATTTATAAGCTTTTTTTTCCCGCTGCTGTCTTTTACTTCAAACACAGGGGCACCAAAAACCGGCTGACCATTTTCATCAAAAGTAAGTACATCCAGTAGCTTTTTGCTGCTCCATAAGTCATTCTGATCATAGCCAAAGAGCACATAATAATTTTTCCGTTTATGCCTGAAGGGATAGATATTATAATACAAAGCCCCATACCAGTATTGTGCGCCCACAACGGTGTCTGGATTGGCCTGCAGAGAATCAGACATATCATAAAGCGGGAAAAGCACCAGTGAATCGGCACGCATCTGAATAGCTCCGAAATGGCGAAACAAGCCGTTGCCCCATCTGAGCTGCCAGCTAAAAATGCGGAAGCTGCGGTCGGGTGGCATTAAGATGGAAATGGTCTTAAGCGAATCAAACGGGTAGTAAAAGGAGCCAGGTACCTTCAGGGCTTCTACAAGGGTAGGTATGAACTGAAAGCATGCCTGAGCCCTTTGTTCCTGGGTGGAATCGTTGACAATGGCATATCCCAGTTTAGATAGCTTCTGCTCGTAAGCATGCAATTGCTCAAGCCCCTGGCTTTCGATTTGCCCCCACCCCCGCACACTCCACAGCATAAATAATAAAACAGAAAGTGTCTGGCTCATTTTTCTATCCATAACGCAAAGGAGGATACGCTATTTCACTATACGGCTGCAGGCAGCATATCAGGGTAACCCCGGCTTCTGCAAACGAATTACTGAGAGAGGTTTCACAGAGCACACACCTCAGATCAGTTGCAGCACAATGGCGCTGGCCCCCCCTCCGCCATTGCAAATGCCAGCACACCCGATTTTACCGCCTTTTCTTTTTAATGCGGTAATCAGAGTCATCGTGATACGCGTGCCACTCATGCCTACCGGGTGACCCAAGGACACGGCACCGCCATATACATTTACCTTCTGCGGATTGAGTCCCATCTCCTTTATGTTGGCAAGAGCCACAACCGAAAAAGCCTCATTGATTTCAAAGAAATCCACATCAGCAACTTGAAGTCCTGCTTTATGAAGTGCTTTAGGCATAGCCCGCGATGGCGTGGTGGTGAACATTTCAGGCTCTTGCGAGGCATCGGCAAAGGACAGGATTTTCGCCAGCGGCTTAATATTCAGTTCTTTCACTTTTTGTCCGCTCATCAGCACTACCGCTGCTGCCCCATCATTGATTTTGGAAGCATTGGCAGCCGTAATGGTTCCGTCCTTATCAAAAGCCGGACGCAAAGTGGGTATCTTTTCCGGAGAAAAGCGCTTGTATTCTTCATCTTCCGAAACAGTTACCGAACCCTTGCGGGTTTTCACTTCCACGGCAACCAGCTCATCTGCAAAAGCGCCCTCCTTATATGCTTGCTGTGCCCGCATGTAAGACTGGATTGCATAATGATCCTGGTCTTCGCGGGTGAAGGCATATTTCCGGGCGCATACTTCGCCTGCATTGCCCATCATGTATCCTTTATAGGGGTCTTGCAACGCATCGCGCACTACGGCATCCAGCAGCACACCATTACCATACCCATAACCATATCTGGCCCTATCCAGCATGAAAGGAGCCCTGGACATGCTCTCCATGCCTCCGGCTACCACAACATGATTATCTCCGGTCATGATCGTCTGAGCTGCTATCATTATGGCTTTCATACCGGAGGCACATACCTTGTTGATGGTTGTGGTGGGGGTTTGCGGAGAAAGGCCAGCCCCAAGAGCTGCCTGCTTGGCCGGAGCCTGACCTAAATTGGCACTGATCACATTACCCATGAACACCTCTTCCACTTGGGCGGAATCTATACCTGCCCTTTGTACCGCATGACGGATAGCCACAGATCCCAGTTCCACAGCTGAAACCGAAGACAGCCCGCCCCCAAAACTTCCGATGGGCGTGCGGGCCATTGAAACAATATAAACCTCCTGCATCCTAAAACTTTTGATGATTATGAAAATAAATTTCCCGTAAAGTTAGACAGAACTTTATGACCTGAACTTTTAAACTTTACCCTTTGGGCTAATTTTATCACTCAAACCTCCTTGTATAGCTTGAAGAAGCTTTTTCTTTTTATTGTCAACCGGCATCAGGATATTCTGCGTTACCTGACTATTCTGGCTTCAGCAGTTGTTATTTCTCTTGTTTTTCCCAGAACAGGGATATTTAAATATGAATTTGAAATCGGCAAGCCCTGGAAGTATGAAAGTCTTATAGCCCCCTTTGACATCGCC
The DNA here is from genome assembly GCA_026003335.1 of Chitinophagales bacterium. Lineage (NCBI taxonomy): Bacteria > Pseudomonadati > Bacteroidota > Chitinophagia > Chitinophagales > Chitinophagales bacterium. The sequence continues at coordinate 322,163 of BPHB01000001.1, forward strand.
ATACAAAAAACACAAATGCAACTGGATGAAGAAAAGGAATGGCTCCTGGAAGGTTTTTCACCCTACTACCGGCTTGACCCACTGGTAGCTGAAACACAGGAAGCCGCTTTTATTGACAGCTTCAACGCCAGGCTGCTGCTAGGCGATTGGAAATCAAAAGGCATAGACTCCCTGCAGGATCTGAAGCTTGGTCTCAGTGTCCTGCAAAGCATCTATAGCAAAGGCCTCATATATCTGATCGATGAACATAAGTCTTTCCCTCCTGGGAAAGAGATCAATATCCTCACCGACGAAAACGTTGCAGAAAAAAAACTCCTGGCTGATCTACTGACGATTAAAGAAGCTTTTGACTTTGCCCGGGACACCATTAAAAGCACCAGACGTGAAAGCCTGGGCTTTCTGCTGCCACTGATTGAAGAATCGCTGGATTATAATGTGTTGTATGATGGCGCCACCACTACTAAATATCAGAATGAGCTGGTAAATAACATTTCGCTCACCCGCGGTAAAATTCAGGAAGGTGAGCTGATTATCTCAAAGGGTGCCATTGTAACCCCGGACAAATACCAGATGCTGGAATCATTTCGCAATGAATTTGAAAGTAAGGTATTCGGCATAAAAAAAGCCCAGATTATTTATCTGGGTAATCTCGGACTGACCATCATCGTATTGTCTGTGCTGGCTCTTTTTATCCGCACATTTTCCCGAGATGTATGGGAAAATAACCGCAAGCACCTGCTGGTTTTTTTACTGATTACCCTCATGCTGGTGACGATTGGATCTATTGTAAAAACCGATCTCCCCATACTGTACGCTATTCCGGTGTGTATCCTTCCGCTGGTTTTGCGGAATTTTTTCGGAGCTGAGCTGGCTTTACACGCACACATAGCCATGGTCGTGCTCAGTGCTTTTCTTGTTCCTGACAGTATTCAGTTTGCTTTTCTGCAGATTATTGCTGGCATGGTAGCAATTGTTGTTCAGCCCCGGGGGTTTTACTGGTCGCAGGTATTTGCCCTGAATGGGATTATTTTATTGGCTTATGTAACTTCCTATCTTGCCCTGTCTCTGGTTCAGGAAGGTTCTCTGGCTCAGATTCACTATGCTGATTTCGGCTGGCTTGGACTAAATGCCCTGCTTACCCTTCTGGCTTATCCGCTGATTCCCATCTTTGAAAAATCATTTGGATTTGTTTCCCAAATGACGCTCATAGAATTATCAGATATTCATCGTCCACTGTTAAAGGAATTGTCTATCAAAGCACCCGGCACCTTTCAGCACTCTCTTCAGGTGGCTAACCTTGCCGAGGCTGCAGCCGCTGAAATCGGGGCAAATACAGCCCTTGCCAAAACCGGTGCCCTTTATCATGACATCGGTAAAATGAAAAACCCTTTGTTCTTTATAGAAAATCAGAATCATGGTATCAATCCGCATGATGATCTGACGTTTGAAGAAAGCGCCCGCGTTATCATAGGCCATGTAAAAGAAGGCATCCAGTTGGCACATAAACATCATTTGCCGGATATCTTGATTGATTTTATCCGTACCCATCACGGCACAACCGTAGTACAATATTTTTACCAGTCCTATCTGAAAAACTTTCCTGAAAAAGCCAGTGATATTGAAAAGTTTCGCTATCCAGGCCCGCTGCCCTATTCAAAAGAAACAGCCATCGTAATGATGGCCGATTCCGTAGAGGCTGCCGCGCGCAGCCTGAAGAATCCTACCAGCGAGGATATTGAATCCCTGGTAGATCACATCATCAGCAGCAAAATCAAAGAAGAACAACTTATCAACAGCAACATCACTTTTAAGGAAATTACGCTAATCAAAAAAGTGATGAAAAAGATGCTCAACAGCATTTACCATGCGCGCATTGCCTATCCGGAACATTAACCATCGTGACCTGCATAAACAGGAAGAGGCCCTCCTGCCGGAAAGCCTCTTCCCTTCTCTGCCAATGAAACGCTGTTTATCTGGCAGCCGCAAGGGCTGATTGCAGCCTGTGTATGCTGCTTTCAAAAGTAAATACATCGTACACGATGTAATACCGTTCCGGATCCACTACTTTTGGATATGCATATTGTGCTATTTCCAGACGCGATGACTCAAAAGTAAAGAGTGAAGCCAACTGTTTCACCTGCTCAGATGTAAAATAATAATGATCAATAGCTTCTCTGGCTATGTTTACCCTTGTGCTTTCAAACGTCTTCATTTCTATGCTGCGCAGAAGGTTAGAAAAGTCCGCAGCACCCATAGGATAATTGCGCTGCGGAAAAGGATAGCCGCTCCATGCCCCGGGTGCTATTGCTTCGCAACCAGCAGTACAGGAGAAGTGCTGCGGGCTATGACTGCAAGGTAAAGAACCGGGCAAAGCTGGCGGATATAAAGGGCTGTATGCCTGCACCACCAACTGATTGTGGCAATCAATCACAGCACGGGTAATAAAGCCTGAATACAGGCTTATCGGTCCCTGATACACAAGTATCCATTGGCTGCCCCACCTCCCGTAAGGAGCCATTACCGTCCATACCTTTAAATGATGCATACCCGGGGGAAGATGAAAAATACTTTGCACCGGAGCCGGTTTGCCATAGCGCATGCCGTCCACAGCGACTTTTATCGGGGCACCATTGTGCAGGCTCAGCTCCAGTGCGCTGGCTGAATGTGATGCAGCTGAAACCGTTAACCCGGCCATCAGCATAAGAGAGAGTAAAGCTTGCGTTTTCATAAAGCCTCCTTTTCCCTCTTCAAAAGCCAACATCATGCCAAAATAAAATACTCCCTTACACGGCAACAGTAAGTTGCGGAAAAATATCCTTCCCAGCCATCTGCTGAATCATTATTTTTGAATTGTATGATTTCACAGCAAAGCATCCATCGCATTCTGGAAACAGTCCGCATAGAAGAAGTCATAGGGGAATATGTGCGGCTGAAACGCAGTGGCTCAAACCTTATAGGTCTGTGTCCTTTTCATAATGAAAAAACACCCTCCTTCAGTGTTTCACCGGCTAAAGGCATTTACAAATGTTTCGGTTGCGGAGCCGCGGGCAACGTGGTGAAGTTTATCATGGACCATGAGCACTACTCTTACCCCGAAGCCCTGCGTTATCTTGCCGGGAAGTACAACATTGAAATAGAAGAAATACGCACGGAATCTCCGCAGGATAAAATCCAGGAAAACCGCAAAGAAAGTCTGCTTGTCCTGAACAGCTTTGCTCAAAAGTTTTACACAGAAATGTTGTTTGATCCGGAAAAGGGAGCTGCCGGATTGAGCTACTTTCGTGAACGTGGCCTGCGGGACGACACCATCAAAAAATTTCAGCTGGGTTTTGCACCGCCACAGGAGCAATCCTTTTATCAGGCTGCCCGCTCTGCAGGTTTTCAGGACGAACTGCTGCTTGCATCCGGTCTGGTAAGTATGCGCAACAACCGCATGGTAGATTTTTTCCGTGAACGCGTTCTGTTTCCAATTCACAATTTTTCAGGAAGAGTGATCGGGTTTGGCGGCCGCAGCCTGCGGAACAACAAAAATATTCCCAAATACATCAATACCCCCCAGACGGAGGTGTATGACAAAAGCCATTCTCTTTTCGGGATATTTTTTGCGAAAAATGCCATCCGCAAAGCCGATGCTTGCATTCTGGTGGAAGGCTATATGGATGTTATTGCGCTGAGTGAGTCGGGAATTGAGAACGTAGTGGCTTCATCCGGCACATCTCTGACTGCTGAGCAGGCACACCTGATCCGCAGATTGACCAATAACATACTATTGCTATATGATGGCGACCCGGCAGGCATAAAGGCTGCACTGCGCGGCATTGACATTCTGCTTGAAGAAGACCTAAACGTGAGAATAGTTGCCTTACCCCCTAATGCTGACCCCGACTCCTTCGTGAGAGCCCATGGCGCAGATGCCCTCAAACAATACATGCAGGAGCATGCAGCGGATTTCATGGTGTTTAAAACCAAAATGCTGCTACAGGAGATTGGTAATGACCCGTTCCAAAAAGCAGAGGCAATCAGAGATATTGTGCGCTCCATCGCCATTATTCCGGATGCGCTGAAAAGAGCTCTTTTTATAAAAGAATGCGCCACCCTGCTGCACACCAGTGAACAAATCCTGATCAGTGAAGCAAACAAAATCCGCAGAAATAGATTTTCACGTGAAGCCCAAATACCCCGCCAGGAGGTTGCCCTCCTACATCCTGATATTGCAGACTCTCATCATCAACCTATACCGACAACCATCAATTTTGATTTACAGGAAAGAGATGTGATTCGGCTGCTGCTTGAATATGGTCATGAAGTTATCGGAGATGCGGAAGAAGGGAACCCCTCTGACGAAACGGTTACCGAAATGATTCTGGATGACCTCCAGGGCTTTCGTTTTGAAAACCCGCTGTTTGATAAAATTCTGCAGGAATATGTCCAAAGCCTGCAAGCCGGCATTATTCCTGACCAGAAGCATTTTATTCATCATCCCGATAAAGACATCAGCAATCTGGCTATTGAACTGCTACACCCGGCCCATCAGGTTAGTTCTAACTGGGAAAAAATGCACGACATTTCCGTCACCAGCAAACAGTTTGTTTACCGCCAGGACATCCGCAGCTCTATATGCCGCTTTAAACTCAAACACATCCAGAAAAAAATTGATGATCTTTGCCAGCATATTAAAACACTCACCGACCCGGAAGCGTTAGCCCAGCAGTTGAAAATTCTGTCCCGTTATCAGGAAATGAAAAAAGAAATTGCCAGTGAACTGGGAACGGTGGTTATAAAATAGCCCTTTGTTCATCTGGTGCGCTGCCTGTAACAGGGAGCTGCGCTGGTAGTGCTCTTTCAGTAAGGCTATTTGCTAAAGTTTCGTATTCTGCAAAACCTCATATTATGAAGAGAAATGTCAGTTGCTTCCTGCCGCATCCGGTGCTGGCGCTGTATCCTGAGCAATGTCCAGCTTGAAAACAAAAGCTCCAGATGTTTGATGAACGATACGCATTCTCGGATCGCGCTCAATGATGTTTCTGAGCTGTTGAAAGTTGCTGGTTGCAACACCGTATCGCACACGAAATTCATCCTTTAAAACAGTGTAGGTCTGACTGCCCATTCTTCCGTTGGACACGGCATCCCAGCGTCTCCACACCTCAGGGTTCCAGTAATACATAAAGCACGGATCCAGAAACACCAGATAGCGGTTTTTATGATTAAAGTAAAACAGCTCCGGAGCATCGTCCCAGTCGGCAGTAAATACTACCTCATCCTCCTCTGTATGTTTCAGCAGATATTTCGCAGCCTCTTCCAGCACCGGAGGACCGATGCCCCTGAATACCTGTACGGTGCTGGCATGAGAATTCATTGCCAGCCCGGCAAGCATAATGCCTGCAGCTGACAGCAGAATAACAATTTCTTTAGGCTCTCTGCACTCCAGGTATTTTTTGATATAGGGCGTAAAAAAAAATCCGCAGAATAAAAGAGTCACCGGCACAGAATATTCTGTGAAGCGTTTGGAAAAACAGGTTATGAAAATCAGAAATAATACAATGGGTAATAAAGACAATGTTTTCCTTTCGTGTTTTTCCGGTAAACGGATAGCCAGTACAAACCCAATCACGAGCGGCAGCACCACGGCTGCATGCGCCGTTATTGCTGCACGCGTATGCATCGGGCTGAATTCACCCCCCATGTGCAGGTCTATCCCCCCGCCAACAGACATCCAGGGGATAAAAAAATTCTGCACATAGAACATCAGAAAATTATCCGGAAAATAAGGTGACGCCAGCATGCCGGCACCCATTGCCAGCAACGCAGTTAGCGGAGTTTTCCAATCGTTTTCATTTTCAAACAACAGATGAAAACCATACACCAGACTGGCGAAGATAAAAGGCAGATGAAAAGCCGTGTAACTGAATGTATAAATAACACACAATACCGCCAGAGCTATGCGCCTCCTGTTAAGGATAAAATGAATACTCCAGAGCACAAAGAGAATGGAAAGCACCTGCGGACGCACCACATTCACCCGGTAAAGAAAATACCCTCCTGAAACCAGCAGCAGCGCAACCCACAACCACGGAGCCATCACATTATTTAACCGCATAATGGCAAAAAGGAAACCAACACTCCTGACGCTAATAGCACGATGCCGATTTTAGCTCCGGTCATTACATTAGGAAACAAAGTGAAAGGAATCAGATAGACATGAAACAACCATTCCTTGTCAGAAAACCGGTCACGCCAGAAACTGCAATGCGCCCATTTAAAGGATTGTATCCATCCTGATTCTCGCATCAGGTAAGCCATTTTGCTGTGATAGTAGCCATCGGTTTCCAGATAGGGCGACTGAAATTGATAGTAGGCGAAAAACACTATCCCCATGCCTGCAACCACAGCATATTGACAGAAGCGATTTTTCATAAGGCGGAAAGTGATAAAAATTCTAAAATATAAATCCACATCCTTAAATAAAAAAGCGGTCTTTTCGTGTGGATAATTTTTATCGTTAAATAGCTTGGAACAGAAACAGTTTTTACGTTCATTTGCTTAAAAATACATCATGAAAAAGATCTTTCTTCTGTTTGCATCAGTAATGAGCGCATTATGGTCTGAGGCAGCCATCTTCACCGTAGATAATACTCCGGTCTCCGCGGCCCAGTATTCTTCCATATCAAATGCCGTGACTGCGGCATCCAGCGGAGATACTATACTGGTTTACGGAAGTGGCTCTAGCTATGGCGCTGTCACTGTAAATAAAAAGCTGATTTTTGTCGGCAATGCTGGCGTTGACCCGGAAGTATCCAATGAAAGCCCTCCTGAAGTATCTTATTTTTACTTTAACTCAGCCAATGCCAGTGGAACCGTCATTACCGGATTTAATATTGGTTACATAGATGTAGCAGCAGGTGTAAGTAATGTGGGCATTTATAACAACTATATGAGAAGCAACACAAACGCTATGTACTTTAGGAGCGCAGGGATAAACAATTGGGTTATTGAAGGCAACGCAATGGAAGTTCTTCCTGGTGGAAGAGTATTTTATGATGCGACTGGTGGAGTAGCCAATATCTTATTTAAAAACAACTATGTGGAAATGAATTCTTACTATTCTGAACTATTTTATAACCTGAACAGCGCTTATACCTTTCGCAATAACGTATTCATTATCCGAAACAATAATGGGTATTATCCCTTTTATAGTTGCAATACTGTATTGTTTGAAAACAACATATTCTGGATGGTAACCAATAATCCATCATATCCTTTGCTGCTGGACATCACCAGTCAGCAGTGCGCCAACTGTGTTTTCAACAACAATATCATTTACAATAGCGGAGGCGCCACAATGACAAATATCAGCGCTATCGGGAACGGTGTTACCGGCAACAACAACATTATGAATCAAAACCCGCAGTTTGTGAATTTTTTAGAATCCGGAGGTTATACCATTACAGAAGATTATCAGCTTGCTGCAGGATCTCCCGGGAAAAATGCCGGCACCGATGGCACAGATATCGGATTATACGGGGCCTATTACAAATGGGAAAACCGGAAATACCCGAAGTCATTTCCGCATCAGGAAATCTTTAACGTCATCAACACTACTGTGCCACAAGGGCAACCCATCAATATTAATCTGAAAGCCAAAAAGGCCCCCAATTAAGCATCACCCAGAGTTCAAACTCCAATCCTTGAGCTATGCTTTGGCTGATGGTCACAAGAAAAATTGCCTCGCCCCTGTTGCAGCCAGAGACGAAAGTGCAACCATTGTGGATAAGCAAGGAGCTAATAACACACATCCTCTTTCTCTTTTTGCTGCTGGGTTTATGCTTAATACCATTCTGTCTGAATGCCCAGCCGCTCAACCGCGTGGAATATTTTTGGGATACGGATCCGGGTTTTGGCAATGGCTTCCCGTTAAGTGTAGCCAGTGTAGACAGCGTAAATGGGATCTTCACCATTCCTACCGTTGGCCTACCACCGGGCATCCATACCCTTTATGTACGCTCGCGTGACAGCAGCGGAGCATGGAGCGTCTTCAGTAAAAGAATGGTGCATATCATGCTGCCTGACCCTGTGGGCATTACCGCAGCAGAATACTTTATTGACACCGACCCTGGTTATGGCAATGCTAATCCCATCTCCATTCCCTCTATCCCTGCCGACAGTGTTCAGGTGGTATCCACTGTACCCACTACCTCACTTGCTCCCGGATTGCACACTTTGTATGTACGTACTCGGGATGCGCTGGGCAACTGGAGTATATTCAGCAAAAGAATGATTCATATAGATGTGCCTCCTCCTCCCCCTGTAGTGGCTGCTGAATATTTTATTGATACCGACCCCGGTTTCGGCAATGGCATACCTTTAACCATTACACCGGGTGACTCCATCGTACTCACTCCTGGTTCTATTCCAACCGGTACACTTTCGCCCGGCCTACATACGGTGTATTTCCGGGCAAAAGGCGCAGACGGCCAATGGAGTGTGTGCAGCAAAAGAATGATCCATATAGATATGCCTCCTCCTCCCCCTGTAGTGGCTGCTGAATATTTTATTGATGCCGACCCCGGTTTTGGCAACGGTATCCCCATTGCGGTTACTCCGGGAGACTCCATATCAGCTTCTTTTCAGGTACCTACCGGCAGTCTCAATTCCGGTTTGCACATGATTTACGTCCGCACAAAAGACAGCAACGGCAAGTGGAGCGTGTTCAGCAAAAAACTCCTCTACATTGACAACCCCGGGAATGACACCATCGTTGCAGCAGAGTATTTTGTGGATATCGACCCGGGATTCGGCAACGGAACCCCCATTGTGATGACTCCCGGAGACTCTATTGATGTGAATTTCTCGGTGCCCACGAGCAGCCTGTTGATTGGTCCTCATCATGTATATGTGCGTGTGAAAGACTCTCAGGGTCGCTGGAGTGTATTTTCCCGTGATTCTTTTTATGTGGATAATTTCAACTGCGCCATTTATGGCAAAGGTGCGATACAGATCAGCGGTGATACCTGTGCGGGATCGCGAATCACGCTGAAAGATCTGACGGCATCCAACAGCATGGTAAATTCAAACGACTATACCAGGGAGTGGGATATTTTCCACGATTCGGTAATTGACTTTACCCCGGATTCTATAGTGAATTACACTTTTAACCAGCCCGGCACTTATACTATCTGGCTGAAGGTTTACCAAACATCTAACCCGGTGTGTCAGGAAATCATCACGCAAACGATAACCATCAGGCGTGTGGATACAACCTACCGGAACATAAGCATTTGCAGCGGGGACAGCGTATTTGCCGGAGGAGCCTGGCAAAAATCTTCCGGCACCTATTCCGACCTGTTTACCAACGTTTACGGTTGCGATAGTTCGGTAATCACCAATCTCACGGTCATACCCGGGGTTACACCCTCTGTAACTCTTTCAGCCTCGCAAACATCATTCTGCTCAGGCACCAGCGTATTATTCAGCGCATCCCCTGTTAACGGAGGCCCTCTGCCTTTTTACCGATGGTACGTGAATGGTAATCTCGTATTTCAGGGTGCCGGCATAGGTTATCAAACCTACGGCACCTCATCCCTGCTGGATAACGACATTGTAACGGTGGAAATGACTTCCGGTGCAACCTGTCCTACTATCAATCCGGTAGTGAGCAATGCTATTCAGGTCAGTGTTACACCCAGCGTGGCAGCCTCCGTCACCATTGATGTAGATACCAACAACTTTTGCTACGGCACTCAGGCCACCTTCAGTGTAGTCAATGTAGTGAATGGAGGCAGCAATCCACAATTCACCTGGTACAGAAATAACACGGTCGTGCAAACCGGAGGCACTTCCTATGTCAGCGCTAACCTGTCAAACGGAGAATTTATCCGTTGCACCATGACCTCCGATGCCACCTGCGTGAACAATAATCCGGTAAACAGCAACACCATCACCATGACGGTGTATCCGGTAGGGACACCTTCGGTAGCAATACAAGCCAGCACCAACAATGTGTGTTATGGTACTTCCATCACCTTTTATGCGGTTGAGCTGTATGCGGGAAACAATCCCACCTATCAATGGTATCTCAATGACAGTCTGGTACAATCCGGTCCGGATGATACTTATACCAACGACTCACTGAACGATGGAGACCAGGTCATGTGTGTGCTCACCTCCGACTACCCCTGCCGGCTGGCTGATTACGATACGAGCAACACCGTCACCATGAGCATTATTTACAACCTGCCTGTCAGCGCTTCCATTACTGCAAGCTCCAATAACATTTGCAGGGGCAGCAATGTGACCTTTGCTGCCTCCGTAACCAATGGAGGTTCTCCCCTCTATCAGTGGTATGTCAATAATGTAATAGTGCAAAGCGGGTCCTTCTTCCAGTACAGCTCTTCCACGCTTTCCAATGGAGATAGTGTGTGGGTGGTGGTAACTTCCAGCATCAGCTGCGCCACAAACAATCCGGCCGTGAGCAACAAGATTTACATGACCGTGCTGGATTATGACACGGTTTCCGTGAGCATCACGGCAAGTGCCGACACCATTTGTGAAGCTACCAATGTAATCTTTACAGCTACCGGCATAAACCCGGGAATGAATCCGGTTTACGTATGGCGCAGAAACAGCATAACCGTACAAAGCGGTAGTTCACCGGTTTATAGTTCCTCCACATTCACACAAGGAGAAGTAGTCACCTGCCTGCTGTATGCCGACCATACTTGCGTAACCCCCTATCCTGCTGCTTCCAATGCTATTACCATGACTGTATTTGACACACTCATGCCCTCCGTAAGCGTAACTGCTTCGCAAACTACTGTGTGCCAGCAAACCAATGTGGATTTTTCAGCTGTTATAAACAATGGCGGAAGCAATCCATTGATAGAATGGCTGGTAAACAACAATATCGTGCAAACCGGCGGTCTAACCTTCAGCTCATCGGCTTTACAAAATTTGGATCAGGTACGGGTGCGACTTACATCTGACTACGTTTGTCCGATGCAAAATCCGGTGACGAGTGCCCCGATAACAATGACCGTTCTGGACAGCATCACTCCGGCCGTATTCATCTATCACGGGCCTAATCCGGCTTGCCCGGGCAACCTGATTTCGGTGTTTACCAGTACCATAACCGGTGGACCTTCCCCACTCTTTGAATTCCGGGTGAATGGCATGATCGTGCAAAGCGGCACACAAAATCAATATACCAGCAACAGTTTCAATAACGGAGATGTGGTACAGGTCACTATGACCTCCAATGCCAGTTGCCTGCGCACACCAACGGCCGTAAGCAACACGGATACTATCATTATTCAGCAGAGTGCACCCGCGCAGGTGTCCATACAAATGACACGTATGCCGCAATGCACAGGGGATACGATAGAATTTGAAGCCTATCCAATCAACGGGGGCTCCAATCCGGTGTTTACATGGAAAGTAAATAACACCATTGTGCAGACGGGTTTTGATAACCAGTTCAGTAGTGCGAGTCTGCAAACTGGTGATGTGGTGAGCTGTCAGATGCTCTCCAGCCTGTCCTGTGCCACAAATAACCCGGCACAATCTAATTCCATCAGCGTGCAGATTCCTTCCACGGTTACCCCTTCGGTCAATATCACCGTCTCCAGTGATACCATCTGCCAGGGAACGCTGGTAATCTTCACCGCATCTTATACCAACGGGGGCAGCAACCCATCTTTTACATGGCGCGTAAACGGCAATGTTGTTCAGAGCGGAGCAGGAAACCAGTATGCTTCCGCTTCTCTCACGCAGAATGATCAGGTACAGGTAGAAATGACAAGCAGCCTTACTTGTGCCGCTCCTGCCACTGTGCTCTCCAATATCATCACCATGACAGTGGTATCTTCCGTCACACCCTCGGTAACAATTACTGCCAGTGAGACCAACATCTGTACGGGTACTCCGGTTACTTTTACAGCATCACCTGTCAACGGAGGCTTCTCACCCTCTTATCAGTGGCTCATCAATGGCAACCCTGCGGGCACTAACAGCCATCAGCTCACCACAGCCTCACTCAATAACGGAGACCAGGTGTATGTGCGGATGACCAGCAGCCTGGGCTGTGCTTCTCCCGCCACCGTATCTTCCAACACCATCATTATGACGGTTTCTCCTGCCCAACCGGCTTCGGTAAGTATCACGGCAAGTGCCACAAACATTTGTGCCGGACAGCAGGTGATCTTCACGGCATTCCCGTCTAACGGTGGCGCCTCCCCGTTTTATCAGTGGAAAGTAAACGGCATCAACGCGGGTACTAACAACTTTGAATTTATCACTTCCACCTTAAACAATGGTGATTCGGTAAGCGTGGTGATGACGAGCAGTTCTGTGTGTGCTTCTCCGAAAACAGCAATCTCCAATGTGTTGGTAATACAGGTAAATCCTGTGGTATCCCCATCGGTAACTATCAATGCAAGCAAAACCAGCATTTGCGCGGGTGAAACTGTTTTCTTTACGGCTACCGCAGTAAATGGCGGACCTTCTCCTGCTTACCAATGGAAGATTAATGGAGTAAATGTAGGTGCCAATGCCCCTGACTTCAGCACTGCGGCACTGAGCAACAATGATCTGGTACAGGTTGTATTAACCAGCAATGCACCCTGCGCACAACCATCTGTTGTCACTTCCAACTCCATCCCAATAACCGTATCCCCTTTCTCCACTACCTCACGACAAGTTATTATTTGCAGTGGCGACAGTATTTATGCGGGAGGAGCATGGCAGACTGCCAGCGGTATTTACCGCGACACTTTTAATACGCCAACAGGCTGCGACAGTATTGTCATCACGAGTCTAACGGTAGTGCAGGAAAAGACAACAGCCAGAATGATAGCTATCTGCATTGGCGACAGTTTCTTTGTGGGAGGCAACTGGCAAACGGTTTCAGGCATTTACTATGACACCCTCGTTGCCGCAGGTGGTTGCGATAGTATTGTGATTACAGAACTTAATGTATCGCAGACTATCACCACAAGCAGTCAGGTAAACATCTGCGCGGGTGACAGCGTGTATGCTGGCGGAGCATGGCAAACCACTCCGGGTGTGTATGCCGATACCTTCCCGCTTGCAGGCGGTTGTGACAGCATTCATGTTACCGTGTTGTATGTTACTCCGGCACCGGTGATCACCCGTATCCTGAGCATATGCCAGGGTGACAGCGTGTTTGTGGGCGGTGCATATCAAACCACAGCAGGCACTTACCGGGACACCTTCACAGTGCTGGGGTGCGACAGTATAGTGATAACTACATTGCGTGTATTACCCGGTTACACATCCTCACGGCAGATCACTATCTGCGTCCGCGATAGTTTTTATGCCGGAGGTAGCTGGCAAAATACTGCCGGTACCTACTATGATACCCTCACAGCCAACAATGGATGTGACAGTATTATAACCACCTACCTCTCAGTAGTAGCGAATTTCTTCACCTCCATTGCACCAGCCATTTGCATCGGGGATAGTTTTTATGCCGGAGGCGCTTATCAGCAAACCTCAGGCATTTACTATGATACCTTGACTTCTTCTGCCGGGTGTGACAGTGTCATAGAAACCAACCTGTCGGTGGTCTCCTACTTTTTCGTTTCCGTCACCGAGAACATTTGTGATGGGGAATTTTTCTATGCAGGTGGAGCTAATCAAACCACCTCGGGAATTTATTATGATACGCTAATGGCAACAGGCGGCTGCGACAGCATTGTGGAAACGCACTTGTTCGTGCATCCGCGGCCTGTGGTCAGCTTCAGTGGTTTGGCCCTCAACTATTGTAGTGCGGACGCTCCGGATACCCTCACGGGCAGTCCGCCAGGAGGTGTCTTCACGGGTCCGGGCATATCCGGAAATATCTTTAATCCTGGCATCGTTCCGATCGGAGTGCCTTATACGATCACTTACACCTTTACCGACTCTCTAGGCTGCAGTAACGCATTCAGCCGCCAGGTAACCGTAGCCCTGAGTCCTACAGCTACTTTCAGCGGACTGGATGTAGAATACTGCCTGAATGATCCGGCTGTGACCATGACCCCAAGTTCTCCTGCAGGGGTGTTTACCGGACCGGGGGTTAGCCGCAATACCTTTGTTCCGTATTTTGCTGGGCCGGGTATTCATCATATTATCTTCACCGTCCCTGCCCAAAATGGATGCGATGCCACGAGCTCACAGACGGTGACAGTTCATCCGTTGCCGGTAGTAGCAATTCATAATCTGAGTTATGCCTATTGCTCTAATGACCCGGTGGTACAGGTGTCCACTACTCCGGCTTCAGGAGGCCTTCTGGAGGGACCTGGCATCACCGGTTATCAGTTTAATCCGGAAGCGACCGGCTCTGATGGTTATACAGTGGTTACATTCACCTATACGGATTCCAATCAATGTACAAACCGGGTTTACCATCCTGTGTATATCTTCCCGGTAAAGCCTGGTGCTTTTGCTGAAATGCAAACAGAATTTTGTGAAGATGAACCTGCCGTGATACTGACGGCCTTTCCGCTTGGCGGAGTATTCAGCGGGCCCGGAATAAGCGGCAACATATTCAGGCCTGATTTGGCCGGTGCCGGGCAGCATCAGATTGTTTACACGGTGCACGATAATAATCAGTGCCAGATCACACTCTTCAAGACTATAACTGTTTACAAGCTCCCGACCGTTGCGATATTGAATCTGGATGCAACCTATTGTCTGAATGATCCTCTGGTGGTTCTGGAAGCAATGCCTGCAGGAGGTATATTCAGCGGTCCGGGTATTGACCGCATTGCCTTCAATCCTGCTCTTGCGCCTGCCGATAGTGTGTTGACCATTCAATATCAGTATACGGATATACAGGGGTGCACGAATAGGACTACACAGCAGGTGACCGTTTTCAGTGTCCCTGTAATACAGATCACTGGCCTAAGCAACTACTATACGCTGAGCGATGAACCGGTAAGCCTCACAGGTAATCCGTCCGGTGGTGTCTTCACAGGGCCGGGTGTTAACGGAAACATGTTTACTCCACAACAGGCAGGGGTAGGCGAGCATACGATTATATATCACTATACTGCACCCAATGGATGTGATGAAAAAGTCAAGTTTGTTATTCATGTGGGACTAACCGGTTTGTCTTTTTTACCTGGTAAGGGAATAAACATATATCCCAACCCCTTCCACAGTGTGCTGCATATTGAAGTTGCACTTGACAAGCGTGCGGAATGGACAATTACTCTCAGAAACATTACCGGCAGCCGGCTGTTGCAAAAGGCATTCTCGCTGCCTGAGGGGGAAAGCCGCATTTCCATTCAGCCCAGTCAGCTACCCAGCGGAGTATATTTCCTTGAATTGCGAGATGAAGAGGGAAGAACGTATCAGCAGAAAGTGGCAAAGATTGACCACTAAAGTAAACTTTCTACGTAGGTCATTTCATTTATCATCCCTCGCACTGAAACTCAGGTTTACTAAACTATGCTCTATAAAATGCAACGTATAACTGATTATTTTAGTCATTAGGTATGGTATTTATTGTTTTTGTTTTAAGCAAAATATGCATTTGTCTTATGAGATACATTTACTTGCAATGGGTATTTTTCATCGTCCTGCCGATATATGTTTTTCCTCAGGTATCCGGAGATACTTCGGTATGCTCAGGTGATGTGAAGACATACCACGTTCCTTACCTCAGTGGAGCCGGCTATAACTGGAGTATTACAGGCGGTACAGCTTTGAATGCTGTCAACACCGATAGCCTGGTTATTCAGTGGGGCCCGGCCGGGACAGGCACCATCATCGTAAATCAGTATAACCCATCCACGTTCCATACGCTGAATGTATCTATACACCCCAAACCCAAGCCATCCATAAGCCATGCACCCTATCCCACATGCCCGCCCGAACCGAAAGGTCCTCAGGGGGGGCATCCTGACCGCGATGATGCTTGCGAAGTCGTATGTAAAAATGCTGTAATTACCTATACTACGCCCTATCATGCAGGAAGCACCTATCAGTGGGTTGTCAGCGGAGCTTCCTCTGTAATCGGAATTAACACCAATACGGTCACGATAACCTGGGATGCTTCTCCATTGGGGAATATTATTGTTTATGAAACCAACCAATGGGGCTGCACAGACTCCTTTGAGCTGTGTATTGAAAAAGCTGACTTGCCGGTGGCAAATTTTAGCCACCAAACCAATTTGTGTAAGTTTTCTCCTGTACTGTTTACCAATCTGACGACCGGAGCTACTAGTTATCAATGGTATTTTGGTGATGGAGATTCATCGAACCAATTCAGTCCTACTCATGCTTATGCCACAGCGGGTACATACACGGTGACACTCATAGCCACTAATGCCTGTTATTGCCGCGACACCTTTCAAAGTGTGATTCATGTAGATTCCCTGCCTGGACCTGAAATTTCCTGCCCGTCTACGGTTTGTGCATTTGACACGGCTACCTACAGTACTGCGGCAGTGAGCGGGTGTACGTATAACTGGTTTGTTTCGGGAGGTACTATCCTCGCAGGTCAGGGAACCCCTAACGTGACCGTTGCATGGGGAGCTGGCCAACAAGGTGTTCTGGGGCTACAGGTGAGCGGCTGCGGTAATATATGCAGTGATACCACGCTGGTGTATATACCGATTGTGCCAGTCACAGCTTCCATAAATGGTCCGATCAAAGTATGTCCCGGAGAATGCACAACATACAATTTGCCCCAATTCAGCGGGGCCACCTATAGCTGGAGCCTCAGTGGTGCATGTGGCGTAATAAGCGACACCACATCCTGTGAAGAAGTGAAAATATGCTGGACAAGTCCACCCTATTTAGCTTGTAACGATACCCTGCAAGTAGCGTTTTACGATTCATTTTTAAACTGCGGTGGAACCGGTTCATTGATTATTCATGTAAGACCTGAATTATCCATTGTCGGAAGCAGCCAGGTATGCTCAAACTACAACGGATACTTTGGCACTTTGGGGAATATCACCTGCAACTGGAGTATTTCTCCTGCAGGTCCCACGTTAAGTTCCGGGCCTGCGCCATCAGTAACGGTTAACTGGAATGGCCTCACGGGCACGTTCACCCTTATGGCTGTGCCGGTAAATCCCAATCAGGTTTGTACGGATACCAGTTATTACGTTGTAAAAGTGCTACCACCTCCGCCTGCTCCGGTGATTACGGGGGATACCATCATTTGTCCTGGCAGCACGGTATCCTACTGTGCAGTGGGTTCCGGACAAATCAACTGGCTCGTTACGGGAGGAACGCCTGCTACGGTAACAGGTAACTGTATATCCGTCACATGGGGTAATTCAGGCCCTTACCAGCTAAAGGCTTTTCAACAACTGAACACAGCACCCTATTGTACTTCAGACACTACTGTTCAGAATGTGTATGCATTTAATGCCAGCCCACCGCTGATTATGGGTTCGTCAGTAGCCTGTGCGAATACCACAAGTAACTACACCTGTATGACGACATATCCTCCCGGAACAACATATACCTGGAGCATCACGCCCTCCAATGCCGGAGCCATACTATCCCAAAGTGGCCCCTCCACTTTAATTGAATGGGGCAACAATGCCCCTCAAACCGTAACCCTTACATTGAGTGTGGAGGTTTGCGATTCTACTTTTCAGAACTCTGTCAGCATCAATCTTATGCCGGTACCGGCTGTTTCTGTCAACCAGCTATCCAATCTGTGCGCAGGAGGAAGCGCGCAGTTACAGGCCCTAGGTGGATCATTTACGACATTTAGCTGGAGCGGACCGGGAGGATACACCAGCAGCTCTAATCCAACAGTTATCTTTCAGGATGGTCTCTATCTGGTTACAGTCAGTGATGCCAATGGTTGCACGGCATCCTCACAAAAAAATGTGTTTTACGTATCCTCGCCCAATGCAAGCATCAGCAGCGCTGACCTGCTGACCTATTGCACCGGAGTACCGATTAACACGCAGATGTGTGCTTTGGGTAATTCTAATTATCAATATCTATGGTCTAACGGTGCCACCACACAGTGTGTCACTACCAACGCACCGGGCTCTTTTACGGTGACCGTCACCGATGCCTCTAACGGCTGTACGGCTGTTTCTAACACCCTCATAGTAACCCAGGATACCTGCAGTGGTACTGGAACGGGCTCCTGCCAACCCAACGGCAGCATCGGTTTCACTCATACCCAGTGTAATCCCATCAGTTTCACCAATACCTCAGTAAACGGCTCTTCGTTTGTATGGAATTTTGGTGATCAAACTTCCTCTACGGCCGTCAATCCGGTACATACGTACCAACAGGCTGGTTTTTACCTGGTTTCCCTCACCGGAAGTTTTCCCAATCTTTCCGGTACCGGATCGTGTCTGCTGGTAGATACAGCCCACATAGAAATACCTTTGGCAGCCAAGTTTGACTTTGTGAACGGATGTCATGGAGACTCTGTTTGCTTTACAGATAAAAGTACTTATACCGCAGGAAACAACATTACATCATGGAACTGGAACTTTGGGGATGCAAACACTTCTTCGCTGCAAAATCCCTGTCATGTGTATGCAGCACCGGGTACCTACGTTGTATCTCTGACTATTTCTAACGGCGTCTGTTCTGATGTATTCACGGATACTGTTGTAATTCTGCCTCCGCCTTCGGCTGCATTTACGGTTGCAAACACCTCCTGCGTGAATGTACCACTTCTGTTTAATGACGGTTCGGCTCCTAATGTAAATTACTGGAGCTGGAACTTCGGAGATGGGGGCACATCACTCAATCAAAATCCATCACACAGTTATAATCCTGCAGGTTCTTACACTGCCTCGCTGACGGTGCAGGATATTTACGGATGCACAGATACTACCCAGCAAAATATCAATGTGGTTTACCCGGCCATAAGCGGTAACATTACAGCACTTCCTGATACTGTCGTGTGTGCCGGTACACCTGTAGTGTTGATAGCCCCTTCGTGCATAGGCTGTACCTATCAATGGAATACCGGTTCTACGAATGATTCTATCACCGTCACCACAACCGGTGTATATACGGTAACCGTCACGGATGCCAATGGTTGTCCCTATGCTACGTATATCCACATCACCGTGCAAAACGGCCCTCAACCCAGCATAACTAACTATGGAAGCCAACAACTTTGTTTAGGAGAAGGCACTTCTCTGAGCACTACCTACAACACCAATTATGTGTATTACTGGATAAGCAATGACCCTGTAAACAACGGTAGCCAGAGCCCTGGTATTTACGTGAGTCCGACAGCACCTGGGGTATACAACTACCAGTTGATTATTACAGATACTACGACAAACTGCAGTGATACATCTATGATTCATGTAATTACGGTGAATCCCTTGCCCGCGGCCCCTGCAGTATCAGCGTTGGGTTCATCAGTTGTTTGTCAGGGCGACACCGTGATTCTGGTCGCCTCCCATCCGGATTCTACGGTTACCTTGCAATGGAGTACCGGACAGGTTCATGATACCCTTATTGTTACCCAAAACGGTTGCTACATAGCTCAGGTAACTGATGTGTACGGATGCAAGAGTGATTCTACATATTGTGTTACTGTAAACCCCCTTCCGGAACTGTGTGCATTTTATACGGGCTGTGCCGACACCTGCAGCCCATTTACCATACAGGGTCCCGGTGGAGGTATCTCCTATCAATGGCTTTACAACGGAAACCCGCTCCCGGGCGATACATTACAGAATTATACTGCTACCCAAAACGGAAACTATGCTGTGGTGGTAACCAACAGCTTTGGCTGCAGCGATACCACCGGACAGCTGCAACTCTCTTTACATAACTGTGCTACAGACAGTTTCTGCGCAGACCTGACCATTGACTCAGTTTATTGCGATTCTGTCGGTAATTATGTTCTGCTCTATTCGGTGAGCAATAACTCTGCGGTGGATATTACGCAGGTAACCCTGCAGGTACTGCCTCCGCATCTGAACACCCTTTATGCTCCCAACCTGGTGCAAACGTTAATTCCTGCAGGAGCTACTTCGCAGCAACTGTCAACAACCATTTATAACGGTACTGCCGAAGACAGCCTGTGCTTTACCGTGCATCTGTCGGCCATGGATTCTTCCGGTCAGGAATCTGTCTGCTGCTACTCCGATACAGTGTGTACTGTGCTGCCACCCTGTCCTCAGGATTCTGCCTGTTGCGCATTTGGCCTGGTGCATGATTCGCTCAGATGCCAACAGGTGCCTACCGGAAATAAATTCCTCATTGATCTGGAAATAGTAGGATGCGGAGAGCTTACGATACAAACTGGTAATCCCGGCATTATCGGTCTCAACAATCCTTACATACTGGGACCGGGCTCTAATCAGATTACTGTGAGCTACATTCAGTCTCATGCTTTTGATACCTTGCTGTGTCTGACATTTGTCGTTGGTAACGGAACAACATATTGTGCCGATACCAGTGTTTGCTACACGCTTAAATGCCCGCCCACCATTCCGGTTTGCAAGCTTCAGTTTAAAGATTCTATCTGCACAGGAGAAAGTACCTCTTTCGCATACAGCGGCAGCACGTCCGGCAATACTTTCCAATGGCAGTTTACCAATGGAATACCGGCAACAGCAACAGGTCCCGGCCCGCACACGGTGCAGTACGCCACTGCCGGATGTCATCCTGTAATTTGCATAATCAGCAATAGCTCCGGCCAGGTAGTGGATTGTGTGGATTCTATCTGCGTATTTGATAAGCCTGCAGCCAGCATATCACAAAACGGCAATATGCTGCTGGCACATCCGGGAGGCATGAGTTACCAGTGGTATGGCCCTGGCTTTAACCTGCTGAACGGAGAAATAAATCAATTTTTTACCCCTTCGTTTGCTGAAGTATTCTGCGTAGTTGTAGCTAATGCAGCAGGGTGCAAGGATACTGCATGCATTGATTACATCCAGACAGGCGTTCGCCTTTTGGACAATCAGCACTGGGGTATTTATCCCAATCCGAATAACGGCTCATTCGTGCTTTCACTCAGGCTTGCTGCAGGTACAACAGCTGAGGTAGTGATCACCAATGTCCTGGGCATAGAGCTTGATAGGCGTGTATTCAGTCTGCATTATGACCAGCAGGATTTCCTGATCACCAATACCCGTCTGATTCCGGGGATATACTTCATACGCCTCAACACCCCCGAAGGCTCAGGCTTCCGCAGAGTGATGGTGCGCTGAATATAAATAAACAGCTCAAGGCACCCGTGTGTGCCCTGAGCCTTCAATGATGTACTTATAGCTGGTTAATTCATTAAGGGCCATAGGTCCGCGGGCGTGTAGTTTTTGTGTGCTGATACCAATTTCGGCACCCATGCCAAATTGCGCTCCATCAGTGAAAGCAGTAGACGCATTGGCATAAACTGCAGCTGCATCCACGCTTTTTAAAAAGCGGTCAATAACCGCGCGATCTTCGGCAATAATGGCCTCGCTGTGTCGCGAACTGTACGTGTTTATGTGCTCCAGGGCCTCATCCAGGCTGCTGACGGTTTTTATTGCCATCTTCAGTGACAGAAACTCGGTTCCGTAATTGCGCGCGTCAGCCGGGTGAAGCAAATGTGCAGGATACGTATCTTTTAAGACACGAAATGCCTTTTCATCGGCAAAAAGTTGAACGCCTTTTTCAGACAGGGGCTTTGCTATTGCTGGTAAGTCGGGAAGCCTCTTGTCATGCATGATAAGACAGTCCAGGGCATTGCACACGCTCACCCTGCGCGTTTTGGCATTCAGAACAATTGCAATGCCTTTTTGCAAATCAGCTGACTCATCAAAGTAGGTATGCACAATGCCGGCTCCTGTTTCAATGACGGGCACTTTCGCCTGTTGTCTGACATAGTCAATCAGCTGCTGGCTTCCCCGCGGGATTACAAGATCAACCAGACCCACTGCCTGCAAAAGCGCATCGGCAGCCGCTCTGTCGGAAGGCATCAGCCAGACGATATCCGGATTTACCTTATTTTGCTCCAGTATCTTTTTAATAAGAGCAACAATAGCCCTGTTGGAGTATTCCGCCTCACGGCTGCCTTTCAAAACACAGGCATTTCCGGATTTAAGACATAAGGAAAACACATCAAATGTGACATTCGGGCGAGACTCATAGATCATTCCGATAACCCCAATGGGCACCGTAATTTTTTTGATAAACAGGCCGTTGGGGAGCTGTTTTTCTTCCAGTACTTTACCAACCGGATACTCCAGCGATGCCACTGTTTGTATATCCCCGACAATAGATTTTATGCGATCATCAGTAAGTTTCAGACGGTCATACCGCGGATCCTCAGGATTCATCCGGTCCAAATCTTTTTTATTTTCATGCAACAGCCACTCCACGCTGTCAAGAGTTGCGTTAGCCAAATCGCGGAGTATCTTGTTAATCCGTTCAACGGGCAATGAAGAAAGAATCCTTGAAGCCGCCTGTACGCGCTTCAAATTATCCTGGATAGATGCAGCCATGTATCAGATTAAGGATTTAAAAATAAATAATCATAATGTACCAGCTCGGGTTGCCCTTTAAGTCCCATCCGTTCGGCAGCCTTTTCTGAGCTGTATCGTGCCATTCCCAGACCAAGAAGCTTTCCGCTTTGACTCAAAATACGGATGATATCTCCTTTCTCAAACTGCCCCTCCACCTTCACGATCCCTACCGGCAACAAGCTTGCCGCACGGGACGTGGCCGTAAGGGCAGCTTCGGCCCCCTCGTTAATCACAACACTACCCTTTGTAAATCCTCCGGAGTGAGCTACCCAGCGCTTCAGGGCCGAAGTGGTTTTCTGCGGAACAAAGCGGGTGCCTTCAGGCACACCGTGAAGAATTCTGGAAAGAATGTGCTCCTTTCTGCCGTTGGCAATGTGCACCGCTATACCGATTCGCGATAACTGACGTGCCATGCGTACTTTGGTAATCATACCGCCACGGCCAAACTGGCTTTTGCCTGGAGAAACAAAGGAAAGATCCATTGTGCTGTGCACTTCAGGAATGACTTTAGCTCCGATATCCTGCGGATTCCCATAATACAGACCATCCACGCTGGTAAGCAAAATGAGCGCATCGGCTTGTATCATGGCTGCAATCAGGCCGCTGAGTTCATCATTGTCGGTAAACATCAGCTCAGTAACGGCTACGACATCATTTTCATTTACTACCGGCAAAACCTGATTGCGCAGCAGGTGAGTAACACAGTTTTTCATATTCAGATAGTGCCTGCGGTCACGGAAGTCGGCTCTTGTAACAAGCACCTGGGCACAGACAATGCCATGCCCGGCCAACAGGTGGGCATACTGACTGATGAGTTTGATTTGGCCCACTGCCGCAAGCTGCTGTCGCAGTGCTACTTCATCGGTCTTTTTGTTTATCCGTATCACACTGCGCCCGCATGCAACTGCTCCGGATGATACCAGCACCACCTGCAGTCCCTTTTTCTTTACCCAGGCAAGCTGCTCCGTGAGGTTTTTAATCTGTTCAATGTCGGGATAACCGTCACCGGTGGTTACTACATTAGAGCCAACTTTAACTACTATGGTTTTATAAGGCATCAGGTGCGTTCTACTCTTTTCCATCGGCTTTATTGTTCATAACTTTTTGCTGCACACGTATAGATTCCTGATGAATGAGGCGAAGCATATCCCTGACAAAGTTTTCGCTTAACCCCATAGCAATTCCCTGCCCAAGACGTGTTTTAATAATTTGATCCCACCGGGCAACCTGAAGAATGGTAACATTATTATCCCGTTTATATTCACCGATACGCTCCGAAATTTTCATGCGGGCTGCAAAGGAGCGCATGATTTCGTCATCCAGCTTATCAATTTCCTCCCGCAAAAGGGTTAGTTTGTCCTTAAATTGCCTGTTGGGAGAGGTCGTTTGCCGCACGATCAATTCATCCAGCAATTGTCCCAGGGCTGAAGGCGTAATCTGCTGACGGGCATCGCTTAAAGCTGCGTCCGGATGAAAATGACTTTCAATCATCAGTCCGGACATATCCAAATCCATCGCTTTCTGGGCTATGAAGGGAATAAGCTCGCGCTGACCGCAGATATGGCTTGGATCGCATAGTATTTCCAGGCCGGGGCATCGGATTTTCAATTCAATGGGAATGTCCCACATGGGTGCATTACGAAAAGGACTGTTTTTGTCGTAAGAGGAAAAACCGCGATGGATGGCGGCCAGCCTGGCGATGCCTGCGCGATTGAGTCTTTCCAGGGCGCCAATCCAGAGTTCCACATCAGGATTAACCGGATTTTTTATCAGCACCGGTATATCCGTACCTTTGAGCGCATCTGCAATTTCCTGAACCAGAAACGGGTTGACTGTTGTGCGGGCGCCAATCCATAAAATGTCTATTCCTGCTTTCAGGCAGGCTTCCACATGTGCGGCACTGGCCACCTCCGTAGCTACGGGCAGGCCGGTAGCCTGACCAGCCGCCTTAAGCCAGGAGAGTGCCCGGGCTCCTGCACCTTCAAATTGATCAGGTCGGGTGCGAGGTTTCCAGATACCTGCACGTAAAATGTGCACTCGCCCCAGGGCTGCCAGTTGTAAGGCAGTTTGCAACATTTGCTTTTCGCTTTCCGCACTGCACGGGCCACTGATGATTACCGGCTTGTTGACCTGCAGCCAGTCATTGAAGGGTAAAACCTTTAGTTGCTGATTCATGGTCGGGAAGATTTGTGCGCAGATTTGTTTTTGCGTCTGTCTTTTAATTCAATACCATCCAGAATTCTTCGTATATCGTTGGCTCGTTTCATTACCCGTACGAGAGCCTTTGTATCTTGTTTCAGCAGGTAGTAATGAAACTTTTGCAGATGGAGAATGTACTCCAGTAAAGCCTGAGCAAGATATTCGCGATTTTGTTCAAAAATAGGAGCCCACATTTGAGGAGAGCTCTTGGCCAGCCTTACAGTGGACGAGAAGCCGCTACCGGCCATATTGAATATATTTTCTTCATCCTTTTCAATATCCAGAACCGTTTGTCCGAGCAGAAATGAGCTGATATGAGAAAGGTGTGACACGTAAGCCGCATGGCGATCATGTTCCTTGGGTTGCATAAAGAGGGTTTTCATGCCAAGCAGCCGAAAAAGTTGCAGCGCCCGTGACAGGGCTTTTGAAGAGGATTTTTCTCTTTCACAGATGATATTGGTTTTGCCGCGGAACAATCCTTTCAGCGCAGCCTGCGGGCCGGAATGCTCGGTGCCGGCAATAGGATGCGCTGCAACAAACTGCTCCCGTCTGGGATGAGTGGCTACTGCCTCGCAAATTTTCGCTTTGGTGGAACCAGTATCAATCACAACGGTGTGGGTTTTAACCTGATTCAGTATTTCGGGCAATAAGCGCAAGAGGGCATCTACAGGAATGGTTAAAAAAACTACATCGGCTTGTTTGAGTGCCTTACCCAGCGGCAGTATGGTATCTACAAGTTTTAAACGGTGGGCAGCCCTGGCATGCACGACATTGGAATCCACTCCTATAATAGATTGAATCCGTCCGGATGCGCGTAAATCTTTGGCTATAGAACCACCAATAAGACCAGTGCCTACTATGACTACCTGCATAGATTATCTTTTCGCTTTAACAAAATGGGTTATTCTTTTTAACGCCTCCTGCATATCTGCCTCCGGGCAACATAAAGAAAGCCGCACATATCTGTTGCCGCCAGGCCCGAAAATAAAGCCCGGAGCGATAAACACTTTTGCCTCATAAAGAATGGCATCAATCCAGGTTTCTACATTTTCAACAGAATCGGGCACTTTGGCCCATACAAACATTCCGGATTGATTGTTGGTAAAAGAGCAACTTAAGGCACGAAGTATTTCAGTTGCCAATTCCTTTCTCCGGCTATAAATGAAATTCTGCTGGTCATACCATGCCCTCCCCAGACGCAGAGCGGCAATCGCTGCGCGCTGTATTCCCAGAAACATGCCGGAGTCCATATTGCTTTTTATCCGCAGAATAGCATCCAGATATTCAGGCTTGCCGGCCACCCATCCCACACGCCAACCGGCCATGTTATGTGATTTGCTTAGAGAATGCAGCTCAAGGGCTACCTCAGCAGCTCCGTTTGCCGTCAAAATGCTCTGTGGTGTTTTATTTAAAATAAAACTGTAGGGATTATCATGTACGATGAGGAATCGGTTCTCGTGCGCAAGATCAACCAGAGACTGAAATTCCTCAGCCGAAGCAGTTACCCCCGTGGGCATGTGGGGGAAGTTTATCCACATAAGCTTGACTTTATGCAAGCTGTTTCTAAGCTCATGGATGGCAACAGCCGAAGCATGGTTAGTATGCACGGGGTATGCAATTACTTCTGCTCCGGCAATGTGTGCAGCGGCCGAATAAGCCGGGTAGCCCGGGTCAGGGACCAACACCTTGTCTCCCGGATTCACAAAAGCCTGTGTGATATGGAAAATGCCTTCCTTGGAACCCATGAGGGGAAGAATCATGCTTTCTGCTTGCAGACTAACGTTGTAATGAAGCTGCATAAACGAAGCTATAGCTTCACGCAAGGCAGGTATTCCGCGATAGCTCTGATATCCATGGCTGTTAGCATCCCGGGCTACTGCTCTCAGCTCCGCAATCACTTCAGGCGCAGGAGGTAAATCCGGATTGCCGATACCCAAATTAATGACCCGATATTGGGGAGTATCCAGCTTTCTCACCTCGGCTAGCTTGCGGGAAAAGTAATATTCTTCTGCCAACCATGTGCGCTGCGCAGGCTGTATGAAAAGCCCGTTAGCTCTCTGTTGTATATGATTCATACAATTTGCATAAAGTTTTACCTCTGTATGCCGGCAGGCAATACCTGCCGGGTAAGTGCTGTGTATGTATTCCCAGTCTAAAACAAAAAGTCCCGGATGATTCCGGGACTTTCCATGTATTCAGCTATTCTTATAGTCACCAACGCGACACATTCAGCCGTCCCGGAGGGCATAGCCTCCCGTAATACGGATAAGAATAAAATCGCGTTGTAGTTTTTCCTGTCAGCATTGGCGGCAAATTAAGTTAAAAATTATCACACAGGCAATTCATTTTTATTTTTATGTACGCTGGCTGACACGTACTCCAAGTTTTTGCAGGTCATCATAAAAAGCGGGGTATGATTTTTCTACAGCCTGACTTTGGCATATTGTCACCGGCTGAGTTGCCCGCAAAGCAGCCACAGCAGCTGCCATGGCAATGCGATGATCCTGATGGGAATCCACTACCCCACCCTTACAAGCTGAACTACCATTAATGCGCATTGCATTGCCCTGTAGCCGGATAGCTATGCCCAGCTTACCCAGCTCCTGCTGCAGCGTCAGTGCACGGTTGCTTTCCTTAAAGGTAAGCCGCTGTGTGCCGTGAATTACGGACTCTCCTCCGGCAAAGGCGGCCAAAACAGCCAGCACAGGAAAAAGATCAGGACAATCCGTAGCGTCAAATACAAAAGGACGCGCCTCCTTTTTTGTCACAGTGATTTTGTGCGGGGTTATTTCCACATGTGCACCATACAACTCCAATACCTGCAAGATAGCCCGATCGGCTTGCAGACTGTCAGGCTTGAGATTACTCAGTTCAACCTGGCCGCTAATGGCAGCAGCAGCCATGAGCATAGCAGCGCCACTCCAGTCACCTTCAATTCTTATTTCACAAGGTCTAAATGTCTGGCCTGGCAAAATCCTGAATTCATTGTCTTCAAAATCTATATGCACTCCAAACTGACGCAGCACATCCAGAGTTAGCATCAGGTAAGGTCGGCTGACAGGCTCCCGCACATAAATAGACACAGGCTTTTCGGCCGCAAACGCGAAAGCATAGAGCAATCCGGTTATAAACTGAGAGCTAAGAGAGCCATCTACTGAAATATCTTTAGGCACCAAAGGACCCTGTAGCCAAAAAGGGAGCTTTCCCTGATGAGACCGAAACCTGACAGCCAATAGCTGAAAAACATGATCAAAAAAATGCATTGGTCTGGTCAACAATGAGCCTTCCCCTTCTATGACAACCGGTGTTTTACTCAATGCAAGAATGGGAGTAAACATACGCGCACTTAAACCGGATTCGCCCATAGTAACCCGCAAATGCTCCGGAAAACCCGTTGTTCCGCAAATCTTTAATACTTCTCCGACAGAACTAACCCGTGCGCCAGCCTGCATAATCACCTGCAGCGCTACCTTTTCATCTTTAGAATTACCCCACCCAAGTATGCGTGTTTCGCCATGTGTCAAAAGAGTAGCCGCCAGCACTCTTTGGGTTACACTCTTGGAGGGCGGACAATTCACCAGCCCTTTCACCTCTTCCACCGGATAGACAGTTGTTGTCATCATGAAAATCCATCAGAATAATCAAATACCTGCATATCACATGCTGTATTTCATAATCTTTTGCCTGTAGCTCGGCAGTGCATTTGTTCAAATCTCCGACATTTTTTAAACAACATTCGGGTTAAAACTGACACTTCGGCTCACTATGTGTCAGGAATTGCAGAATTGATCCTCTGGCAAATAAATTGAAACGCTTTTTATTACAGGGCATTTTGATTAAATTCAAGATGTAGAAGAACATTTTTTCCTGTCAATTTCATTACAATGAATTTAAAATGGTCACTATACCTGGGGAAACTATTCGGTATCCGGCTCTATATCCACTGGACATTCTGGATACTGATACTGTGGATCTTTCTTATGCACTACCGGGCGGGTGAGAATCTCTATGAGGCCACCGTGGGAGTATTGTTCATTCTTGCTTTATTTGCCTGCGTGGTGCTGCATGAACTGGGGCATGCTTTAACCGCAAGACGTTTTCATATTCAAACCCGCAACATAACCCTCTTGCCTATAGGAGGTGTTGCAAATCTGGAGCGTATGCCTGAAAAGCCGGGACAGGAATTTTTAGTAGCCATAGCCGGCCCGCTGGTTAATGTCATTATAGCGGTTTTATTGCTGAGCTACATGCAGTTCACAGGCACTCTGGAAACAGCAGCACGCCTTGCCCTGACAAACGCTGAAACATATTCCATGACAAAAGAAAATTTCGTGCTGAATCTGATGGCAGTGAATATCATGCTTGTGTTATTTAACATGATACCGGCTTTCCCGATGGATGGTGGTCGTGTGCTCCGGGCGCTGCTCTCGTATCGGCTGGGAAGGGCCAAAGCCACAGCTATTGCAGCCACAATCGGACAGCTTCTTGCTATTGTGTTCGTATTCTTTGGATTTTTCTACAACTTCTGGCTGGTTTTTATAGGGCTGTTTATTTTCCTCGGTGCGGGTGGGGAAGCATCTTTGGAAGCCGCTAAAACTTCACTCTCCGGCTACACTGTAAAGGATGTGTTAATGGTTCGGTTTTCCTGGCTTTCACCGAATGATACTCTGGCAAAGGCAGTCGGCCTGCTCCTGGAAGGTCAGGAGCAATCGTTTCTGGTAGGTGATGGCACCCGGGTGCAGGGAATACTTACCCGAAAAGACATTATCCGCGGACTAAATGAATTTGGCAAAGACGCATTTGTATCACAGGTAATGCAGAAAAATTTTATTACGCTTCACCCGGATATGCCACTTCAGGAAGTATTCCATAACATGCTGAGCAACGGTCATACGTTTGTTCCGGTATTGGATGATCAGGGGCATTTGGTCGGTGTGCTGGACCGCGAAAATATCAGTGAGTTTCTATGGATTCGGTCTGCCACACAGAAAAAAGGTCAGGCAGATTTTCCGCTGCAGAAAGCAGCCCTGTCTTCATCTCGATACTTTTCTTAATAAAAACCCAAGGCCTATGCGTGCATACGAAACCGTAACAGAAGCAATAAATAATCTGAAAAAGCGAGGCTATACACATGACTTCACGTTGCATGCCAACTGTCTGGAGGGCAGTGCGCTGCAACTAAAACTTCATCCCGAAAATTTTACAATAGATGAATATTATCGCTTTGAAGGAATGACCAACCCCGATGATAACTGTGTTGTATATGCACTGAGTTCAAAAGATGGGGACAAAGGCATTCTGGTTGATGCCTACGGCACCTATGCCGAACAGCTTACCCCTGAAATGGCTCAAAAGCTCGCGGTGAAATGGTAATAGTACATCTGTTGTTGCAGGCTTTTGCAGCTTTGCCCGCCATGCAACTGATAGAAAAAAAAAAGCAGTCCGGACATGTTTATCGGGACCGCCTTAATTGGAAAGTCTCCCTGGCAGGACTCGAACCTGCGACCCAGTGATTAAGAGTCACTTGCTCTACCAACTGAGCTACAGAGAGAATGCTGCAAATTTAATAAGGTTCATTGGTTAATGAAACGCTCATTTTCCAAAGTTGACCGATGGGAGCTCTTCATTAAGCTGCAGATCTTTGCCGTAGCGCCTCATATAGCAACACTGCCGCAGCGGCAGAAACGTTGAGCGAGTCAATGATGCCTTTCATCGGAATAACAATTTTATGATGTACATTATCCAGCCAGGCTGCACTCAGTCCTCTTGCCTCCGAGCCCAGCACAATAGCACAAGGTTTGGTGTAATCGGCCCGGGTATAGAGACAATCACCACTTGGGGAGGCGGCATAAGTTGTAATATGCTTTTCGTGCAGCCATTTTTTTATTTCTAAGGTATCCGCTGAGACAATACGATTGGTAAAAACCGTACCTAAGCTGGCGCGAATGGTTTGGGGATTATACCAGTCGGCATCCCCACAAGCAATTACAGCATCTGCCCCTGTAGCATCTGCCGTACGCAGCAATGCCCCCAGGTTTCCGGGTTTCTCTATTTCCTCTACCACCAGCAACAATGGTTCAGCGGCAAAAGACAACTGCTTCAGTGGCGTTAGCTTTGCCGCAGCCACAGCTATTATGCCTTCGGTAGATTCGCGCATGGCGAGTTTTTCATACACCTTTTTACTTACCTCAAAAACAGCTGCACCTTGCACCATATCCAGCAACCTGCTCTTTCCGGCTGAGGTAATTGCCGGGCAATGATATACCTCCCGCAGGGTGTAGCCCCCCTGTATGGCTAAACTGATTTCCCTGACTCCCTCAATCGTAAACACCTGCAGCTTTTTGCGCTCACGGGCTTTTTCCCGCAGGCGAACAAGTTGCTGAATCCGCTGATTTTTTTCCGAATGAATGACCATTGCCGTATTCGGTGACAAAATATACTTCAATACTTTATCCCGCTCCCGGTGAGCGGATGAAATTAATTATAATTGCGCATGACCCTAAATTACCGGTTTATTATTCCCTCTCAATGGCGAGACTACGCCCTAATTGATAGTGGTAATTTTGAAAAGCTGGAACGTTTCGGAAGATATATCCTGCAACGTCCCGAACCTCAGGCTCTCTGGAATAAACGGCTATCGGAGCAAGAGTGGGAACAAAAGCACCATGCCCGATATGTACGCGAAAAAGGCACAGACACCTTATCCACAACAGCCGAAAAAGGCCGGTGGATAAAAAAAGCCGGTATGCCTGACCACTGGCCCCTGTCCTATCACAGCAGGCAGTTAAAACTGCATTTTAATCTTTCGCTTACTGCTTTTGGACATATAGGAATTTTTCCTGAACAGGCCGAGAACTGGGAGTTTATTTATAACTGCATCACTTCCCTGCGATCAGCTAACCGTCCGACACCGAAGGTTTTAAATCTCTTTGCCTATACAGGGGGAGCTACGCTTGCCGCCTGTGCAGCCGGAGCCGAAGTAGTGCATGTGGATGCTGTAAACCAGGTGGTGAAGTGGGCCAGCGAAAACAAACAGGCCAGCAGTCTTCCGGGCGTTACACGTTGGATTGTTGAGGATGTCATGAAGTTTGTTAAAAGAGAAGTGAAACGCGGCAGCCGTTATGACGGTATAGTGCTTGACCCGCCTGCTTATGGGCGCGGCCCCAAAGGGGAAAAGTGGCTGCTGGATAAGCAACTGAACGAACTGCTCTGTTTATGCAGCCGATTGCTCCATCCGAAACGCAGCTTTATGCTTGTAAATATTTATTCGGTAGGGCTCTCTGCACTGGTGCTGGACAATATCCTGGATGAGTATTTAAAAAATTGCAAAAGGGAGCTTGGCGAGCTGGTGCTTATGTCTCAAACCGGGCAAAAGCTTCCGTTGGGAGTTTTCCTTCGTTTCTTTAATGCATAACTGATATTATGCATCTTCAATTTACTCTTCACAAAATCAAAAAGGGATAATTCGTTATAAATTGCGAAATTGTACCCGAATCGTAAATTTACAGCGTAAAAGGCTACTGATTTTACCTTAAGGATGAACACTATACGAATAGGGCAACAACCACTCTCTCTGGAAGAATTTCAGACTCTTCTTTACGAAAAAGCCCATGTAGAGATTGCGGCATCCCGCCTGGAAGAAATTGCCACGAATTATCATTTTCTTCAGGCCTTTTCCAAAAACAAAATTATTTACGGCATAAACACTGGTTTTGGGCCAATGGCACAGTATCAGGTATCCGAAGATGAACGCATTGAGTCACAGTATAATCTTATCAGAAGTCATTGTGCAGGGTCAGGCCGACCGCTACCCTATCTCTTTTCCCGTGCTATGATGATAGACCGGCTCAACACCCTTACTCTTGCAAAATCTGGTGTACACCCGGATTTGGTGCTGTTACTTAAGGATCTCATCAACCATCAGGTCGCACCGGTACTATACGAGCATGGTGGCGTAGGTGCAAGCGGAGATCTGGTGCAACTGGCTCACCTGGGCCTGGCCCTTATCGGGGAGGGCATGGTGCATTATCGCGGTGAAGTAAAAAAAGCAGAAGAGGTGTTTCTTCAGCTGGGGCTGCAACCACTGAAGATACACATTCGCGAGGGGCTGGCTATTCTCAACGGCACTTCTGCCATGACCGGAGCTGCCGTTATCAATATTTTAGCTGCCGATAATTTACTCAGGTGGAGTATTTTTCTATCGGCTTTTCTGCAAGAAATATTTGAATCCTACAATGACCATTTTTCTTTGCCTCTCAATAAAGCAAAACTGCACAGGGGCCAGCAATATGTTGCCCAGGCAATGCATGCTCTCCTTTCATCCAGCCAGCGTGTGAAGCATCGTGCAGAAGACCATTATATTCCCACAGGCAGTAACGGCAATGGCTATTTTCATCACAAAATTCAGGAATATTATTCTTTGCGATGTGTTCCCCAAATTCTGGGGCCGGTTTACGACACCATTGCACACTGCCGCCAAGTTGTTACCAATGAAATCAATTCCGTAAGTGACAACCCTGTAATTGATCACCACAGCGGCCATGTGTATCATGGAGGCAATTTCCACGGAGATTACGTTTCTCTGGAAATGGATAAGCTGAAAACAGTCATCATCAAGCTTTCCTTGCTTTCTGAAAGACAGCTCAACTATTTGCTGAATGACAAGCTGAACAACAAACTGCCTCCGTTTATTAACCCGGCCAAAGTAGGACTCAATTTCGGACTTCAGGGAGTGCAGTTTACTGCAACATCCACGGTCGCTGAAAATCAATCTCTGGCTTCCCCGGTTTATGTGCACAGCATACCCTGCAACAATGACAATCAGGATGTGGTCAGCATGGGATTCAATGCAGCCATGATCTGTAATAAAGTGATTGAAAACACTTATGAAGTGATGGCTATTGAACTACTGGCAGTTAAACACGCCATTGACTATTTAAAAATAGGCTCCACTATGGCGCATCCGCTTAAAGATATTTACCTGAAAATACAGGAACTCATCCCCTTTACCTCCACCGATATACCTCGCTATGAGCATATACAGAGCCTGAAAGACTATCTGAAATCTACGCAGCCTGCTGTCTATCAGCACCCATATACGTTTGTCGCCTCTTTATAAAATATAGTGCTGTATAATAGTGAACTTATACACAACTCATTCGTAAGAAAATGCCGTTAAAATATGCACTGGTAACAGGGGGCTCAAGAGGCATAGGCAAGGCTGTATGTTTACGACTTGCGCAAGATGGTTATGCTGTTCTGGTGAACTACCGCAGTAACACAGAGGCCGCTGAAAACACCCTACGCGCTATTCAGCAAGCCGGAGGTACAGGAGAGTTGTTTCCCTTTGATGTAGCACATGCCGATGAGGCAGGTAACGCTCTCAATCAATGGATAGAATCCAATCCCGACAAAAGCATTGAAGTGCTGGTGAACAATGCCGGCATCCGCAAAGACAATTTGCTGTTGATGATGTCCCCCTCCGAATGGAGACAG
Organism: Chitinophagales bacterium; assembly: GCA_026003335.1. NCBI lineage: Bacteria > Pseudomonadati > Bacteroidota > Chitinophagia > Chitinophagales > Chitinophagales bacterium. The sequence goes on from BPHB01000001.1 coordinate 356,320, forward strand.
GTACTACAAACAAATCTGGACAGCTTTTATTACGTAACACGCCCTGTCTTGCAGAGCATGCTCTCCAGACGCTATGGGAGAATTATTAATATTGTATCCTTATCCGGCATTAAGGGTCTGGCAGGACAAACCAACTATTCGGCAGCCAAAGCAGGTGTGATAGGAGCCACCAAAGCCCTGGCTCAGGAAGTGGGCAGGCGCAACATCACAGTCAATGCCGTGGCTCCTGGCTTTATTAAAACCGATATGACCGCTGACCTGGATGAGAAAACATTCAGAAATTTGATTCCTATGCAACGCTTCGGCAATCCTGAAGAGGTGGCTGAAGTGGTTGCTTTTCTGGCTTCACCGGGCGCCTCTTACATAACCGGTGAAGTCATTCATGTAAACGGAGGTCTTTATACATGAACCGCGTTGTCATAACGGGACTGGGCATCTACTCATGCCTGGGCAAAAATCTGGAAGAAGTAAAACACTCTCTTTATCATGGCAAATCAGGCATAGCATTTTTACCCGAACGCAAAGCTTTTGGCTACCGATCTGCGCTGAGCGGAGTGGTAGAAAGGCCTCAACTGAAAGGGTTACTTGACAGGAGGGCTCGGCTCATGCTGGCCGAGGAAGGGGAATATGCCTATATCGCTACGTTGGAAGCCCTTAAAAATGCCCGCCTGGAGGAAGGTTTTATGCATCAGCATGAAATAGGTATTATCTACGGCAATGATACTTCAGCTCTCGCTGTGATTGAAGCTGTGGATATTATGCGGGAGAAAAAAAGCACTGTACATGCCGGCTCTGGATCTGTATTCCAGACCCTCAACTCCACCGTAACCATGAACCTGGCTACCATCTTCAAACTTAAGGGCATCAACTTCACCCTCAGTGCAGCCTGCGCCAGCGGCTCGCATGCCATCGGCATGGCTTACCTGCTGATAAAACATGGCTATCAGAACTGCATCATCTGTGGTGGAGCTCAGGAAACCAACATTTACTCCATGGGCAACTTTGACGCTTTGGGAGCCTTCTCTATGAGAGAAGATAACCCCACGGCCGCCTCCCGCCCCTTTGATCGTGACCGGGACGGACTCGTACCCAGTGGCGGGGCAGCCACCGTGATTCTGGAAAGTGAAAGCTTTGCCAGGAAACGGCGAGCCCCCATACTGGCCGAAGTGATCGGATACGGATTTTCCTCCAACGGGAGCCACATCTCCAACCCCAGCGTGGAAGGACCGGTCAGGTCGCTACGCATGGCACTGCATGACGCCCGCATCAGACCTGAAGATGTGGACTACATTAATGCACATGCCACCTCTACACCTCAGGGTGATGCCAGCGAAGCAAGGGCGCTGTATGAAGTATTCGGGGACAACATGTGCCCTGTGAGCTCTACCAAATCCATGACCGGCCATGAATGCTGGATGGCAGGCGCCAGTGAAATTGTGTATTCCATGTTAATGATGCATAACTCCTTTATAGCGCCTAATATCAACTTTGAAAACCCGGATGAGGATTCCGCCAGACTGAACATTGCTGCCACTACCCTGGAGCGAAATATACATACTTTTCTATCCAATTCTTTTGGGTTTGGAGGAACGAATTCCACCATTGTTGTTCGCGAATGGAATACGTAAATTTGCCCCATGAACAGAGAGGAAGTCGTTACTAAAATCAATGCGTTTCTGGCAGAAGAATTTGAAATTGCGCCCTCTGCTATTACTCCAGAAGCTTCGCTTAAAGAAACCCTGCAGCTTGACAGTCTGGATTATGTTGACCTTGTTGTAATCATTGAAAGCAACTTTGGCTTTAAGGTAAAACCGGAAGATTTCACAGGCATTATCACGTTCAATGATTTCTACAACTACATCATGAGTCGCATCTCTCCAACCGTAAGCAACTAATGTCAACCTGGGAAGGTAAGTCCAGAGGAAACAAACTGGGCTATGCCATCTTTGTGGCCATTCTTCGCCATTTGGGTGTGAAGCCCGCTTATTTATTGTTGCGTTTCATTGCGTTCTATTATTTTATCACCCTATATCAGTCGTCTGCCAATCTTTACTACCTCTACCGGCACAGGCTTAAGTTCAGCCGGGTGAAAGCCTTGCTGGGCATTTATAAAAATTATTACAGGCTGGGACAAAATATCATTGACAAGGTAGTGGTGATGTCCGGGCTGCCACATACGTTTACCTTTGATTTTGATGGGGAAGAACATCTTGCTGAAATGGTCAGAAGGGGCACGGGAGGTATTCTCATCAGCGGACATATAGGCAACTGGGAAATACCCGGTCACTTTTTAAATAAGTTCAATGTGCCTATCAATATCGTGATGTATGATGCAGAAAGGGAACAAATAAAAGAATATCTGGATGAAATTACCGGAGGACGCACCGTAAAAGTTATAGCCATAAAAAATGATCTTTCCCATATTTTCCAGATCAGTCAGGCTCTCAATCAGGGAGAGCTCGTATGCATGCATGCAGACCGTTTTATGCCGGGTAATCGTACCCTGCTGCTGGATTTTTTGGGCAAACCTGCTCCTTTCCCCTTGGGACCCTTCCTCATTGCTTCATCCCTCGGAGCTCCCGTGTCTTACGTCTTTGGCATTAAAGAAACTGACCGCCACTATCATCTCTTCGGCAGCCCGCTGAAATTTTTCCCCAAAACCAAAGATGAAGCCCAGCTCCGCTCCATCATGCAGGAATACGTGCAGGCGCTCGAACAAAAAGTAAAACAATATCCTTATCATTGGTTTAATTATCATAACTTCTGGGCCAACCCCTAAACCCTAACCATTTACCAACAGAAACAATTTTTTTTCTTTCATGCCGCAGCTAAAAAAACGCCTGTTGTTTTTAGGACTTCCGGTAATAACCATTCTTTTAATAGTCTATGTTTTCAAACTTACTTTCCTGAAAAGCACCCTGGACATTACCCGGGGCGTTGAGATGGATCGCTTGCCTGAAGGAACCCGACTGATGGTCATCGCACTTCAGAAACAGATTGCTGCCGAAGATCCCTTGCGGCTACCCTTCTTTCTCATGGACGATAAGCTCCGCATCCGGAAGCTACAGCAAAAAATAAGTTTTGGCACCAATGCCTCCCTGCATTTGCCAAGGGAAATAGCATACATCCATTTGTTCGCAGGAAATACCAATGACGCCATCCTGCAAATGGAAAAACTGGTTGCATCGTTTAATTTATCCCTGGATAGCTTGACCTCAAATAATGCAGAACCTCTCCGCTTTCTGGCACTGGCTCATCTGCGATTAGGTGAACAACAAAACTGTATAGCCAATCACAACAGCCAATCCTGTATAGTTCCGTTTCATCGTGAAGCGGTGCACCAAAATAAAACCCACGCTGAGCAAGCGATGGCATTGCTCTACCGCCTGTGTGATGCCGACACCACTGACTACACCAGCCGATGGCTGTTGAATGTTGCTGCTATGGCTTTGGATCAATATCCGGATGCACTGCCTTCAGATTTGCTGATTCCGCTGCATGATGATTACACAGATAGACCTGATCTGCCTTTTCAACCTTTTACCAACATTGCCGGCAACTTAGGATTAGACTTCAACGGCCTTGCCGGTGGCGTTATCATAGACGACTTCAACAATGACGGCTTCCTTGACCTGATCACCTCTTCCTGCGGGCTTGATCATCCGCTTACCTATCACGAAAACAGCGGCAAGGGATATTTTTACGACAAATCTTCCCAACCCGGTCTTACAGGCCTAACTGGCGGGCTGAATCTGGTTCAGGCTGATTATGATAATGACGGTCTGCTGGATTTTTTGGTCTTACGCGGAGCCTGGTTAGGTTCTTATCCAACCTACCCTAACTCTTTGATAAAAAACAGGGGCAGAGGAATGTTTGAAGATGTTACTCACGCATCAGGGTTGCTCTCTTTTCATTCCTCGCAGGTTGCTTGCTGGGCAGACTTCAATCTTGACGGGCACCTGGACCTCTTTGTCGGCAATGAACAAACGGATTTCTCTGACAAAAATCCAGGTGGCAACATGATTGAACTTTTTCTCAACAACGGCAACGGAACCTTTACAAATGTGGCTGACTCGGTGGGTTTGATTCTAAAGGCAATCATAAAAGGAGCTTCATGGATTGACTACAACAACGATGGCTTGCCTGACCTCATCATATCCGCATTAGGAAGTAAAAACAAACTCTTTAAAAATGTATGCGGCAATCCGGATCAGAAATGCCATTTTGAGGACGTATCCGAATCTGCCGGTATCCATGGCCCGATAATGAGTTTTCCTGTTATGGTATTTGACTTTAACAATGACGGATGGGACGACATTTTCATAGGAGACTTTGACATGGCTTTTGTTGCCGGATATGATAAAATGCCATCCGGCTGGTCATCGGATGCCTCCGGACAATTTGCTCGTGAAATGCCGGGACTGGCGCCTGCTACGACCATGCCGGCTCTTTATCTTAATAATCAAGACAATACGTTCACCAACATTGCCGGGGAGGCAGGGCTGCATAAAGTATGTTTCACCATGGGATGCAATTTTGGCGACCTTGACAATGATGGCTTCCTGGATATTTACCTGGGCACCGGCACTCCCAACTATGAGTCGGTGATGCCCAACCGCATGTTCCGCAATGCTGGGGGTGCACGCTTTGAAGAAGTTACCTTTTCCGGAAGATTCGGACATATTCAAAAAGGCCATGGAATAAGCTTTGCTGACCTGGATAATGATGGCGACCAGGATATTTATGCAGTCATGGGAGGAATTTTTGAAGGCGATCGTTTCCCGAATGTGTTGTTTGAAAATCCAGGTAATGCGCACGCATGGATTGCGCTAAAGCTCGTTGGCACGTCTTCCAACCGCAGCGCTATAGGTGCACGTATCACCGTGACGGCATTGTATGCTGACGGTAGCGAACGGCAGTTTCATCGCACCGTTTCATCCGGAGGCAGCTTCGGAGCCAATCCCCTGCTGGTGCATGTGGGGTTGGGTGACGCCACCCTGGTACGCTCTCTGGAGGTTCGCTGGCCTGCAAAAAAAGCCAACCCCCAGCATTTCACAAATCTGCCCGTTAATCACTACATGGTAATAACCGAAAATGATTCGCTGCCGGCCTTTGAAAGCCTTTCCAGAATTGATTTTTCATCTGTAGATTTGAGCCCTGTGCATCCGCACGTTCATTAATATCCTTCAATGCAAACCAGATGCTCGTGCACGATAAGCAAAAAGTGTTAGCGCTGATACCCCAAAAACCTCCCTTTGTAATGGTAGATGCCCTCCGCGCTGCTTCAGACCAGGAAGCGGAAACGGTTTTTTTTATTGATCCCAGGAATATCCTCTGCGAGCAAAATCTTTTTTCTGAAGCCGGGTTGATAGAAAATATCGCCCAAAGCGCTGCTCTGCACATGGGCTATCTGTGCCAGCAGAAAAACATTCCGCCTCCGAAAGGATTCATCGGGGATGTAAAAGATCTGAAAATTTATGCTCTGCCAACAGCCGGCTCGCATATTTCCACACGTATCTATGTGGAAGACCTGATTTTCGGAGTAACTCTCCTGCTAGGGGAAATATTTCAGAACGGGAAACAACTAGCCTCCTGTCGTATGAAAGTGTTTACCCTCAATGACAACAACACTCCGGCCGGTATATGAACAAGCTCACAGCCTTTTTTAAGACTCTCGGGCCGGGAGTATTATTTGCCAGCACAGCTATTGGCGTTTCACATCTGGTGCAATCTACCCGCGCAGGGGCAGACTATGGCTTTGCCCTCCTATGGGCAGTTATTCTGGCCAATGTGTTCAAATTTCCGTTTTTTGAATATGGCTCTCGCTATGCCAATGCTACTGGCACCAGCATCATTGAGGGTTACAAAAAAATAGGTCGATGGATGCTGGCTCTGTATTTTCTGATTACGGTGTGTTCTATGTTTTTTGTAACGGCTGCGGTGGGTGCAGTAACAGCCGGTTTTCTTGACAATCTTTTCGGTATCTCGGCTGCCTTTCCGGGCAAGCCGCTGCTTGCAACCACCCTGTTATTTATAGTCTGTCTCGGTATTTTGGCTATCGGTCGCTTTGCAGCGCTGGATCTGCTGATTAAGCTTATCGGCACTGCCCTGCTGATCTCTACCCTGGCTGCCTTTATCATTACCCTTATCCGGGGACCTGTTCCTCATGCACCCGGCTTCACACCTCCTCCCCTTTGGGATGAAAAAAGTATTCTATTCATCATCGCGCTTATGGGATGGATGCCCACAGCCGTTGATTTGTCCTCATGGAACAGCCTGTGGACTCTGGAACGTATTAAACAATCCGGCTACAAACCCACGCTGCGCGAAACCCTTGTGGAATTCAACCTGGGCTATTGGATTTCCGCTGCCCTCTCTATTTGCTTCGTAACTCTTGGGGCATACATTCTTTACGGCACAGGACAAAAGATGCCGGATAATAGCGCCCTCTTTGCCAACGAGGTGGTTGAGCTCTACACTGCCACCATGGGCTCATGGAGCTATTTCATCATCGCCACTTCTGCCTTTTCCATCATGTTTAGTACCAGCATTGGTGTTTTTGACGGTTATGCCCGTGCTCTTGAACGCACCTCTGAGCTTCTGTTTTTCAGTGAAGAAAAAGCTACCCTGATGCTGAAAGACAGAAAGGTGTATTTGTTTTCCCTGTTCAGCCTTGCTATTGGCGCTTACCTGATAATTTCGGTGTTCAGCAACAAGATGAAAGCCTTGGTTGACCTGGCTACCAGCATATCCTTTCTGATTGCCCCGGTTATTGCCGTAGTAAATTTCCGGTTAGTGAAGAAGCACCTGCAGCCGGAATGTGCACCCGGTTGGGCACTGCAGATTCTGAGCTATGCCGGCATTGCCTTTCTTACCGGCTTCAGTATACTTTACCTCATAGCACGGTTTATTCCGGAATGGCTTCCGTTTTAACTCCTGTTGCCACCCATATATACAACACCTTCCTACCCCTTACATAAGCCGGCCATACGTATAACCACCTCCCGACAAACGACAAATAACTATGTGTTTTTAGAATTTAGCCGTGACTATTCAGGATATTTGCAGCGCAATTCAAAACTTATGACAAAGCCAACTCTTTCGGTGTTCACTGAAATTACTGTTCGCTTTCACGAAGTAGATTCGCTGGGTATCGTGTGGCACGGGCATTATCTCCGTTATTTTGAAGATGGCCGGGAAGCCTTTGGAAAAAAATACCAGGTGGGCTATGCCGACTTTGCCGAACGGGGATATGCGGTGCCGGTAGTGCATGTACATTGCAGCTATAAGCATCCTCTTCGGTATGGTGAAAACATAAAAGTAATCACCACACTTGTCAATTCGCTTTCGGCCAAGCTTATTTTTGATTATCAGATATTAAACTCCGAAGGACGGCTGGCTGCCACAGGGCAAACTACCCAGGTTTTGGTAGAGAAAGACACCAATCTGTTGTGCCTGGTGTTACCGGAGTTTCTTGTTCAATGGAAAATGAAACATGGTTTAATGTAATGCGTCCTGCTTGGGTTGTTTCCGATAGCTTGATTGCCCCGCTTGGTTGCACTTCAGAAGAAAACTTCAACGCCTTCCTTTCCGGCAAAACGGGTATAAGGAGGGTGCACGATGCAAAGCTTTCTTCTTCTCCGGTATGGGTAGCAGCCATTGACCCGGTCATGTTAGAAAGTCAGCTCAGTGAGTCAGGAATCCCCGCTTCATTTACAAAAGCGGAATCTCTTTCTATCCTTTCCATTCAAAAAGCTCTGGTTGCCTTTCCTGACCTGATGGCTCATAAAAAAACAGCTTTTATCTTCTCAACTACCAAAGGCAATATTGACCACATAGAAAAGAAAGACCCAGAACGGCTCAACCTGTTTTTTACAGCACTGAAAATTGCCCGTTACTTTCGGCATCCAGGCAACCCTATTGTTGTTTCCAATGCATGCATTTCCGGTACATTGGCTTTGCTGCTGGCCGCCAGATTCCTGGATGCAGGAAGGTATGATCAGGTAGTGGTTACCGGCACCGATATCCTGTCCTCTTTTGTTATCTCTGGCTTTGCAAGCCTGTATGCATTGAGCGATGCACCCTGTCGCCCTTTTGACCAGATGCGTAAAGGCATCAACCTTGGGGAAGCAGCAGCCACCATCGTTCTCAGCCGCCATCGCACGGATACAGAGTCTGCTGCTATATGTGTGAGAGGCGGAGCTGTTTCCAATGATGCAAACCACATTTCCGGACCGTCTCGCACGGGAGCTGAACTGGCTCAAGCCATTGGAGAGGCCTTAAAGCAGAGTGGGCTCGGAGCGGCCCACATAGGCTTTATCTCCGCTCATGGCACTGGCACGCGCTTCAATGATGACATGGAGTCCAGAGCCTTTCGTTTAGCCGGGCTACAGGAGGTGCCTGTTCACAGCCTGAAAGGCTGTTTCGGCCACACCCTTGGGGCTGCCGGTGTGGTGGAATGCGTCATGTCATTGTGGTCACTGCGAAAAAATGTTATTTTGCAATCCATGGGATTCAGGGAACCCGGCACGGCTGAAAAAATACATGTCTGCCGGAAGAACACACCAAAAGAGATCACCCATTTCCTGAAAACCGCTTCCGGCTTTGGGGGGTGTAATGCAGCCTTGATTTTTTCAAAATCAGATAGCTATGTCTGATAACTTTACAGAGTCTGATGTGCTGATAATTGGTGCCGGACCATCCGGAACAGTAGCTGCTTCCCTAATCAAACAGGCAGGCTTCCAGGTACAGATCGTAGAGAAACAACGCTTCCCCCGCTTTGTGATAGGTGAAAGCCTTTTACCCAAGTGTATGGAAGGATTGCAGGAAGCCGGTTTTATTCCCGCTCTGGAGAAAAGAGGATTTCAAAAAAAATACGGAGCCAAGTTTGTCAAGGGAAAGGAAATCTGTGATTTCAATTTTGAAGATCAATACTCCAGCGGTTGGAGCTGGACCTGGCAGGTGCCCAGAGCCGACTTTGACAAAACCCTTGCAGATGAGGTAGAACGTATGGGGGTTCCTGTTGCCTATGAAACCGAGGTGACACACATACAGTTCAACGGCACCCATACCGTCACCACTATCCAGCAGCCGGAGGGAGTGAAAACAATCAAAGCGCGATTCATTATTGATGCCAGTGGTTATGGCCGCGTAATACCTCGCCTGCTACATCTGGATCGCCCGTCTTCCTTTCCGGTTAGAAAGGCTTTGTTTACACACGTGGAAGATGTGCACCGCAGCCTTGCCGATGAGCCGAACCGCATCACGGTGGTTGTCCATGCAGATTCGGTATGGATATGGATTATTCCCTTTTCTAACGGAATCACCTCAGTTGGCATAGTGGCTTTGCCCGAATTTTTTGAAAGCTTCAGAGGAACGCCTACCGACCAGATGCGGGCTATCCTCACCCGGGAGTCCCTTACTGCAAAACGTTTTGAAAACGCCCCTTTCCTCTTTGAACCCAGAGTTATGCAGGGATGGTCAACCACTACTGATAAATTTTACGGCAACGGCTATGTGCTGGTAGGTAATGTGACCGAGTTTCTGGATCCCATCTTCTCTTCAGGGGTAACCCTTGCGGTAGAATCCGCCAGGCGTGCTGCGCACCTGGTGTGTGATTTTCTGGCGGGAAGAAACGTAGATTGGGAAAACAGCTATATGAAGCCAGTTATGGCGGGTATAGATGTTTTCCGTTCCTACGTCATGAGCTGGTATGATGGAACTCTCTTCCCGATTTTCTTTGCTGAACACCCCAACCCGATGGTGAAAAAACAAATCTGCTCTGTACTGGCCGGGCATGTGTGGGACGAAACAAATCCCTATGTAAAACATCACGACACGGCATTGCAGCGCCTGGCACGCGCTATCCGCGCCATGAAAGTCATTAACTCTCCCATTGATTCCTGACCTTGTGCTGTATGAACTATGTTACCGGCTGGTGTGTGATTAAGAATCAAACCGTGGTGAAAAACGGAAAAGTAATGGCTTCTCTGCCAGACTATACGGAACACTACCTTATCGGCCTGTATGAAGCTTTGCGCATAAACTATCCCAAGTTTTACAAAATGGACAACCTGTGCCGGCTGGGTTTTCTTGCAGCTGAGGTCTTACTTGAGGGAAGCGAGCTGCTTAGCCGGTACACATCCGAACAAACGGGTGTAATACTCAGTAACAAGCACGCTTGCTTAGATACCGATTTTCACTACCACCAAACCATGCCGGATGCTCCCAGCCCTTCTGTGTTTGTCTATACACTTCCCAACATCGTGATTGGTGAAATATCCATACGTCATAAACTGAAAGGTGAAAATGCATTTTTTATCTCCGGGCAGTTTGATGCAGACTTTATGCATAACTACGTGGAGCTGTTGTTGAATAACAAGATACTGGATTGCTGTCTATGCGGATGGATAGATTTGCTGCAGCATGCACACGAAGCTTTCCTATATTTGGTGGAAAAATCTCCGGGGGGTACTGCTCTGCCTCACCAAATAGAAAGTATAAAACATTTAAAGCAGTATGGAACAATTGATGCAGGATCTGAAAGCCCAGATTATAGAACAACTTAACCTGAAAGATATTACTCCGGATCAGATCGGAGATGACCAGCCGTTATTTGTGGAAGGCCTTGGGCTTGACTCCATTGATGCACTGGAGCTGATCGTTTTGCTGCAGCAGAAGTACAAAATAAAGCTGGCTAATCCGGAAGACGGTCCAAAGGTATTTTACTCCGTAAGAGCCATGGCGGAATATATCATGGCAAACAAAAAATAATGCAGCAGTTTCCGCGGGTATAGCCTTGTTTACTGCCGGCTGACAACCAATTATATTTTCATGACATGTCAGAAAAGGTTTACGTTGTTGGAACAGGAATAATTTCGGCCATTGGCAGAAATACTGACGAAACCGTGGAATCCTTGCTCAACAGCCGCAGCGGAATTTCTCCCATTGAGTTACTGCCTACAGTGCACAGGCATAAATTACCTGCAGGAGAAATCAAATATTCCAATGCTCAGTTAGCTGCCTGGAGTGGATGCCATGCTTCCGTTTCCCGCACCGCCCTGCTGGCCCTCCTTGCCGCACGGGAGGCAAAACAGTCAGCCGGTATATCTGAGTGGAACAGCCTTCGTACCGGCCTCATTTCAGCCACCACAGTGGGGGGAATGGATCGCACTGAAATATTCATGACCGAGTTTATAGAAAACCCCACACGCGGGAGATTGCGTGATGTAATTTATCATGACTGCGGGGCCTCTACAGAAATCATAGCCGATACACTTGGAATAAAAGATTTTATTACCACCATCAGCACGGCCTGTTCCTCTTCGGCCAACGCAATCATGTATGGCGCGCGGCTCATCAAACACAATCGCTTAGATGTAGCAATTGCCGGTGGCGCAGATGCCCTCTCTGCATTTACAACCAACGGTTTCAGCGCACTGATGATTTTAGACCCCGAGCCCTGCAAGCCCTTTGATGCTAATCGCAAAGGGCTGAATCTCGGAGAGGGAGCGGGTTACCTTACGCTGGTTTCCGAACGTGTGGCAAAGCAGCTTAAGCTCAACGTACTGTGTGAACTGACCGGATATGGCAATGCCAATGATGCCTATCATCAAACCGCTTCTTCACCTGAAGGTACCGGATCCCTGCTTGCCATGCAGGCCGCCCTTCAGTGCAGTCAACTTCGGCCCACTGACATTGATTACATCAACCTGCACGGCACCGGTACCTCCAACAACGACCTTTCCGAAGGCAAAGCCATTAAAAAACTCTTTAGCAACAGTATTCCTCCGATAAGCTCTACCAAATCATTCACCGGACATACCCTTGGGGCCAGCGGGGGCATTGAGGCCGTTATATCTGTTCTTGCCATGAAACACCAGGTGGTTTTTCCTAACCTGCGTTTTTCTCAACCCATTGAAGAGCTGTCGCTCATCCCTGTCACCAGCCCTGAAAAAAGAAACATCAGACACGTAATGAGTAACGCCTTTGGCTTTGGGGGAAATTGTTGTGCATTGATTTTTTCCAAAACACATCCTGATGAGCGTGTTCATTAACGGTGTAGGTATGGTTTCCCCGCAGCTCACTACGGGCGGCCAGTTTCTGAATGCAGTGGTGGAAAGAGAGGATATAAAACTGCTTTGCACCGAACCCGACTACAGCACATGGTTTGATGCCCGCCAGCTCCGTAGAATGAGCAGGCTCACCCGCATCAGCCTCACCGCTGCCGTTGAGTGTATACGGGAAGCTGGCATTGACAGTCCCGATGCAATAGTGACCGGCACCGGCCTGGGTTGTATGCAAGATTCTGCAGCTTTTCTCCGTCAAATGATCAGGCAACATGAAGAAGCCCTTTCCCCTACTCCATTTATTCAGTCCACGCATAACACCATCAGCGCGGCAATAGCGCTCTATCTGAAGGCACACGCCTACAACCTGACCTGCTCTCACCGCGGCTTTTCCCTGGAAAGCGCACTCACTGATGCCCTGATGATGCTGAGCGAGGGGAAAAACCACATATTAACAGGAGCCTATGACGAAATTATTGAAGATAGCTTCGTGATTCAACAACGCATGAACTTGTATAAAAAGCGAAGCATCCTCAATACCCGGCTGTTTGCCGATGCTACCGAGGGTACAATAGCAGGTGAAGGAGCCGCATTTTTTATGCTCAGCAACACATCGGGTAGTCATTGCTATGCACGTCTTCTTGCGGTGGAAACATTATACAAACCCGCTGACGTACAGCAAGTGCATGATTACATCCCACACCTGCTGAACAGAAACAAGCTATCCCCTGATGATATTGACCTGTTGTTGCTCGGGAAAAACGGAGATGCCCGTCATGAAGATTTTTACCATCAGGCAGCAGCCGCTCTGCCCTTATCCGGCAAGGCGGCTTTTAAGCATTTATGCGGAGAGTTTCCCTCAGCAAGCGGCTTTGCATTGTGGCTGGGCTGTCAGATAATGAGAAATCAAACCGTGCCGGAAGTTGTGCAACTTACACCTTTTGAAAAAAAAGAAATTAAACATCTGCTTCTCTATAATCACTATAAAAAAATCAATCACGCCTTCATCTTATTGGCAGCATGCTGAACTATAAAACCTCCACCGCCACTGTTTTGCTTCTCCTGGTTGCTCTTACAATGATTAATTTCTTCGTCACCCGCGTGCCGCTTTACATTTTTTTTATCGTCATGGGCCTGTACCTGCTGCTGCTGGTTTTAGGCTCGGCCTTCATCGGTATGCACTTTTATTTGCCTTCCGTATGCCATGGCAGGCGTGCAGAAAAAAAAATAGCCCTTACTTTTGATGACGGCCCTTCAGAAAGCCATACCCCGATTATTCTAGACATACTACAAAATCAAAAGGTCCCGGCTGCTTTTTTCTGTATAGGTAAAAATGTGGAGCGTTATCCCGAACTTGCCAGCCGCATCGTGTCTGATGGCCATATTATAGGGCATCATAGCTTTTCGCACGATTTTTGGTTTGACTTGTTTGCCGCTGTAAAAATGAAAAAGGAGATGGACATAACTGCCCGTCTGATAGAGGATGTCACTGGACGCTATCCTTTGCTTTTTCGCCCTCCGTATGGTGTTACGAATCCCAATTTGGCGAAGGCGCTGCGCATGAGCCGGTTTATTCCTATCGGATGGAGCCTACGTTCCAATGACACGGTAATCAGAACTCCGGAAAAACTCCTGCATCGGCTGCTGGGCAAACTCCGCGCAGGTGACATAATTTTACTGCATGACCATGGACTACAAACTACCCATATTTTACCTGAATTTATCAGGGAGGCACAAAATGCGGGTTTTACTTTTGTTAGTCTGGATGAATTAACCGGCCTGAAACCTTATGCATAAACTTCTGTTGCTTGTTACTGTTTTTTGTAGCCCTCTGCCGGGAATAACCCAGCACTATAGTCCGATAAAAAATCCGGATACTTTCAAAGCCGCTTTTCAGCAGGCTTCCGCGGGCATCAGCAGCCTGAGAAGTGAATTCACTCAGGAAAAACAACTTAGCCTGCTTTCGGAGACACTGCGCTCTACAGGAGTTTTTTATTTTAAAAAAGAAAACAAAGTACGCCTGGAATATCAGCAGCCCTTTCAATATCTGATGATAATCCAAGGCGCACAGATGGTTATCAAAGATGAGCAGCATACCAGCAAGATTGATGTGCAATCCAGCAGAATGCTGCAGCAGGTGAATCGTATCATGCTTGACTGTGTGCAGGGCACGGTATTTTCCAACCCCGATTTTCGCGTAACCATTTTTGAAAGCCCGGAAGATTATAAACTGCAAATGATACCGCAAACAAAAGGTTTGAAAGATTTCTTTGATAGCATTGACATTTACATCAGCCGAGAAGATTTTTCTGTAAAACGGATTCAAATGAACGAAACCGGAGGTGATTATACTCTGATATCCTTTAAAAACAAACAACTGAATGAGACGCTTCCGGATGAGCTGTTTGCAGTTCAGTAGTCTGTGTTTTATTTTTTACTCCTGCCAGGTGCAGAAAAGCCTGACACCAGAGCTTACAACCGAGCCATGTATATTCCGCCTCACAGATTCCCACGAAACGGTGATTTACAATACAAAAATTGATTTCAGGGATCAGCATTATTCGGGCTTGCTATTGCTGAAAACCATTAACAACGAGAGGCGGGCAGTATTTACCAATGAAATGGGGTTCAAATATTTTGATTTCAGCTTTCCCTCCAGCGGTGGCTTCAGAGTGGAGTATAGCATTCCTCCGCTCAAACGCAGGTTTTTGCTGCACATACTGCGTGCCGACATTGCTCTGCTGATGATCAGAGGTTTCTATCACAATACGTTTTGCTCCATACAAAAGGGCGATACTATCATCTTATCGGAAAAAGGAACCAGAAAATACACAACCTATTTTGCGGATAGCACTTGCACACGTGTACAGAAAGGGGCATTTTATTCAGGAAAGAGGCTAAAAGCCAGTGCAATTTTTGGAGGCGATCAGTACATGCCCCCCGATTCTGTAAAGATTCTCCATCATGGCATCGACCTTACTATTCAGTTCCTAAAAATGAAACAGCAGCAGAACTAATCAAAAACTCTTATAACTTCATGCCGGCATTTATTGGTTTAATAGGATGATTTGCTACATTCAGTATGACAGCTATGTTATTGAATGATTTTTACAAAATAGAAACTATAGCCGAAGGTGAGCCAGGCAGGAAATTCATGGCCAGCATTTCTTTCAACACACAGCACTCTATATTTTCGGGACATTTTCCGGGTATGCCGGTAGTGCCCGGTGTGTGTCTGGTGAAGATAACAGGTGAACTGATAAGCCGGCATACTGGCAGATATTATCGCTTGTTAGAAGCTGACAGCATAAAATTTATCCGGTTCGTAACTCCCAAAGAGATTAAAAATCTTCATTTTGAAATCACCTTTGTCCCAGAAGGAAACTTGCTGACGGTGACGGGTACCGCATTTCTTGACCAGCTTATTTATTTCAAACTAAAGGGAAAATACAGTGAAGCACCCCGTTGACTACAAGGAAACATTCCGGCAACATCGTTGCTGTGTGCTAATTCCAACTTACAACAATGCCTCTACTTTGGAAAAAGTGCTGCTTTCGGTCTTGGAATATTGCGATGATGTAATCGTGGTCAATGATGGCTCAACCGACCGGACAGCCGAAATCCTTGCCGGCATCAGTGGCATTCAGGTGATTTCCTACCCAAAAAACAGAGGTAAAGGGTATGCATTGCGTAAAGGTTTTGTGTACGCTTCGCAAAAGGGCTACCGTCATGCCATAACCATGGATTCAGACGGACAACACGCTGCATCTGATTTACCTCTTTTTCTGAACAAACTGGAGACCTCTTCGGCAGAAATGATAATCGGTGCCCGCAATATGACGATAACGGCAAATGTGCCCGGAAAAAGCAGTTTCGGTCACCGCTTTTCCAATTTTTGGTTCAAGGTAGAAACCGGTATTGATGCCCCGGACACGCAATCGGGGGTACCGGTTGTATCCGCTTTATGCAATGAAAAATATGCGCTTCTTCTCCGTAAGGTATGAGTTTGAGATAGAGGTATTGGTGCGCCTGGCATGGAGAGGAGTACATTTTGATTTTGTACCTATTACTGTCTATTATCCACCCAAAGAACAACGCATTACCCATTTCCGCCCCTTTGCGGATTTTGCGCGCATCAGCCTGCTGAATACTGTGTTGGTGCTGATAGCCTTTTTGTACATTCGCCCGCGTAATCTTTACCGAAGCCTAACGGAAAAAAAAACTTTCGTTCATTCCTCAGGCTGCTCTTTTTTGACAAAAACGAAACTATTCTCAGCAAGGCATTATCGGTGGGGCTTGGCGTATTTGTAGGGATAGCTCCGATATGGGGGTTTCAGATTCTTACGGGATTGTTTCTCGCTTTTATATTCAGGCTCAACCGCGCGATCGTTCTGATCAGCTGTAATATCAGCCTGCCACCATTCATTCCCATTATCATTTATCTGAGCTATGTTTTTGGAGCCGTATGGATGGGCGACCACGCCTTGCCGGTAACTTTCAGCTTTGATATTTCACTTGAAACCATAAAATTGAGCCTGAAGCAATATGTGGTAGGGGCATTGATGCTGGCAACTGTTGCCGGCATGGCATCCACACTGATCAGCTACGCAGTTTTGTTTCTGTGGTCAAAAAAGCAATTAGTCGAATAAGAGAAATCGTATGATTGCGGGGCTTTACAGGTTTTTCAGTCAACATCGTTGGCTGCTTGCAGTTATGATAACTGTCCTCACGGGAGTGCTGCTATTTCTTGCTGCACAGATAAAGATTGAAGAAGACATCACCCGCTTGTTCCCGGATGATCCGAAGGTAGAGAAACTTAATAAAGTTTTTAACAACTGGCGCTTTTCAGAGCGCATTACACTGATTGTTTCAGAAAAAGATACCTCGCATCCTGCACAGCCAGATTCGCTGATAGCTTTTGCTGATACCCTTTACAGCCGACTCAACAAAGAGCTATCGGAATATGTGACCGATGTGCAATATCGCATGGACGAGCAACTTATGTCCAAAATGCATGCCCTGATACAATCCCACCTGCCGATCTATCTGGAAGATGAAGACTACCGGAAAATAGATTCGCTCCTTGCTCCTTCGCAATTGAAAAGCACACTGCAAAACCAGCTAAAAATACTGATGACGCCAGCCGGTGCTACCTTAAGAAAAATGCTGATGACTGACCCCTTGGGCATAACCTATCTTCCATTGAAACGCTTTCGGGAATCTCAGCAAAACAGGCAGTTTAAAATCATCAGTGATTGTATCTTCTCAAAAGATGAGCGTAATCTGTTACTGTTTATCTACCCCTCCACGCGGGCCAATGAAACCCGAAGAAACAGCGAGTTAATCAGTCGCCTGAATAATCTTATAAGCGACATGCAATCTGAGACCTACTCAGTGGAATATTTCGGCACACCCGCCATTGCCGTAGCTAATGCGCGTCAGATTAAACGGGATATCTATTTTACTCTTGGCATTACCCTGCTGGTGCTCATTGTATTTATCGGATTTTTCTTCAGAAGCAAACTGGCACCACTGATTATGCTGCTGCCGGTGCTTTTCGGAGTTGTTTTTTCACTGGCAATGGTTGTCCTCATTCAGGGTACTATTTCCGGCATTGCCATCGGTGCCGGAGCAGTGGTATTGGGTATCGCTGTAAACTACTCCCTGCACATTTTCACTCATTACCGCCAAACTCCTCAGATGGAAGCTGTTATTGCTGAAGTAGCCCACCCCATGCTGTTGGGTATGTTTACCACTGCGGGTGCTTTCTTCTTCCTTCAGGTGCTGGAATCACAAATATTACAAGACTTTGGTTTGTTTGCCGGCTTTGCCCTTACAGGAGCATTGTTTTTTTCACTGGTGGTATTGCCGCATTGCATTCCAGGCTCGTCTGCTAAACAAAACACAACTAATGCATCCGGGCATACTCTCCTGGATAAGCTTTCCACGCTCAGACCGGAGTACAACTACGCCCTGATAGGGGCTATCCTGCTCATCACGGGTGTGCTGGCATTTTTTGCCACTCGTGTTTCCTTTGATGGGGACATGACCAAGCTCAACTTTATGGATAAGAAGCTTAAAGAAGCTGAAGCCAGGCTAAACCGCCTCATGGGTTCGGAAGAAAAGAAAATAGCTTTTGTTTCCACAGGTGCTACACTAAACAAGGCTCTGCAAAACAGCAAAAAATTGCAAGACTCGCTGGACTCCATGAAGCAACAACACATCATAAAAAATTATTCTTCCGTATCGGGAATAATCCCATCATGGGAGCTTCAGCAGGAAAGAATCAGAAAGTGGGAAAATTTCTGGAGGGTGGAAAAAATACAGCAAACTCAAGCAGCACTGACAGAAGCGGCAAGTGCATTAAAATTCCGCGAAGGAGCCTTTAACGATTTTCTTGCCCTGCTTGACCGCAAATTTGAGCCCATTACTCCGGATTCCCTGCTCACCCTGCCCGAGATTTTTGGCGACTATGTGATTCGTATGCCCGGCTTTTCTGCAATTATTTCCACAGCCGATATTACACCCGGACAACGGGAAAACCTGTTTAACCGCATTTTGCAAACCAACGACAACTTCATTCTGGACAAACAGCTTGTCACCGCTAAGTTTATAGAAATCATCCGGGATGATTTTAACCTGATTTTAGGATTTACCTCCCTCTTTGTGCTGTTTATGCTATATGCCGCACACGCAAGAATTGAACTTGCTCTTATCACTTTTATTCCGATGACTTTAAGCTGGATATGGATTTTAGGCCTCATGGGGCTTACTCACCTGAATTTTAATATCGTTAATATCATTCTGTGCACGTTCATCTTTGGGTTGGGCGATGATTTCAGCATATTCATCACCGATGGACTCATTCAGGAATACAAAGCAGGTAAAAAAAGCCTTTCCTCCATAAAAGTCTCTAACTATCTTGCCGCAATCACCGTCATACTGAGTCTGGGAGCATTATTGTTTGCCGGTCATCCAGCTCTGAAGTCTATAGCATTCACTGCCATCATCGGCCTTTTTTGTGTATTGTTCATCTCCCAGACTCTCATTCCCTTCTTTTTTCGTATTCTGATTACCAACCGCACTGCGAAAGGGTTGCGCCCACTCACTGCCTCAGGCATCTTCATATCGGCATTTGCATTCACTTACTTTGTTATCGGAAGTTTTCTGCTCACCCTGCTGGGGCTCGTTACTCTTTATCTGCTTCCGCTGAAAAAAGAAAAGTGCAAATACCTGTTTCATGTTCTGCTTTGCAAATTTGTATGGAGCCTGGTGTATCTTATGGTGCACGTAAAGAAAAAATACATCGGGTTGGAGCATACCGATTTCTCAAAGCCGGCAATTTTCATTTGCAATCATCAATCTTTTTTGGATATTCTGGTTACCGTAATGACGCACCCGAAGCTGATTTTGCTGGTAAACGATTGGGTTTATCATTCTCCGGTTTTCGGCAAAGTAGTGAAAATGGCTGACTATTATTGGATAGGACAAGGTGCGGAAAACAGCCTGGAACACATTCGTGAACGAGTAAAAAATGGCTACTCGGTCGTGATTTTCCCGGAAGGTACACGCTCTCCCGATGGTGTTATCCGCAGGTTTCATAAGGGGGCTTTTTATTTGTCTGAAAAACTAAATCTGGATATCCAGCCTTTCTTGCTGCATGGTACCGGTGACCGTATGAAAAAAGGCGACTTTCTGCTCACCGGTGGACCCATGACTATGAAATTTCTCCCGCGCATTTCACCCCGGGATTTGTCTTATGGAACTTCTTACAGCGAACGTGCCAAAAACATCAATCGCTATTTCAGGCAGGAATATGACAAATTGAAAGCTGAAATTGAAAGCCCTCAATATTACAGTTCTCTGCTCATAAGTAATTACCTCTATAAAGGGCCGGTGGTAGAGTGGTATATACGGGTGAAAATAAAATTGGAAAATTATTATCATCCCTATCATGCACATCTGCCGCGTAATGCCAGCATCGTGGATTTAGGCTGCGGATATGGTTATACAGATTACCTGCTTTACTTTGCATCCAATGACCGTAAAATTATCGCGGTGGACTATGATAGGGAGAAAATTACTGTGGCCAGTCACTGTTTTTCAGCCAATCCGCATGTACGATTTTATTGTGATGATATTCGCAGTTTCCCCCTTCCCCGAGCAGACGCGTTTATACTCAATGACGTATTACATTATCTCAAACCTGACGAGCAGGAACATCTGATTCTCAAATGCATGCGTCATTTGAATGAAAACGGCAAAATATTTATCAAAGATGCCGATGCAGGCAACAGACAGCGCCATCTGGTCACACGGCTGACGGAAATCATCTCTACAGGTTCAGGCTTTAACCGTAAAAGCAAGAGTCTATACTTCGTGCCCCTGCAAAAATTTCAAGACATCGCAGAAAATATGGGCTACTCTATTCAGATAATCAGTGAGTCGCCCTATACATCCAATAAAATCATGATAGTCAGCAAATCAACGGCCTCAATCACAACCGGTCATGCAATATGATGTAATGATTGCAGGTGGCGGCTTAGGCGGATTGGTATGTGCCGGCATACTGGCACAGGAAGGCATGAGTGTGTGTGTGGTTGAAAAAAATAATCAACTGGGCGGAGCCCTCCAGAGCTTCAGAAGAGATCGCTGCACCTTTGATACCAGCGTGCACTACATTGGTGGTCTTGGGGAGGGTCAGACCCTCAACCGTTTGTTCCGCTATTTAAATATTCTGCCTGACCTCCGTTTGCGTAAGTATGATGATGATGGTTTTGACCACATTTTGTTCAAAGGAGATCCGGTTGAATACAGACTTGCCCAGGGTTATACTAATTTCATTAAAAAACTCACAGAATATTTCCCTCGTGAAAAGGCAGCAATACAAAAGTATTGTGATGACATACGCTACATTTGCCGTCAGTTTCCCATGTATAATCTGAATGCAGCCGATGGCTATGGGGACACGGCTGCCATGCATATAAACACGCGCGATTATCTTTCCTCCCTGACACAAAACAAAAAATTACAAAACGTACTTGCCGGCAATATACTGCTTTATGCAGGCAAGCCTGAAAGCACGCCACTGCACGTGCATGCCCTGGTAATAAACAGCTATATCGAAAGCAGTTGGAAATGCATTGACGGGAGCGACCATATTATCAAATTGCTCATCCGAAATATAAAGCGTGCCGGAGGCCATATTATAAAAGGCAATGCCGTAGTCGGCCTCGTTGCTTCAGGAAACAATTTAACACACGCTATACTGGAAAACGGAGAGCACATTCATGCACGAAATTTTATCTCCGGCATGCATCCTTTGCAAATGCTGCAAATGGTAGACAGTCCGCTCATTAGACCCGCTTTCCGCAAACGACTTGCTTCGCTGGAAAACACCCCCTCGGCTTTTCTGGTGTATGTGGCCATGAAAAAAAATACATTCCCTTACCGAAACTACAACCTGTACGTCTACAATACCTCTGACGTATGGCAGACAATGCGTTATCGCCCGGAAGAGTGGCCTGCAAGCTATGCTATTTTCTATAACGGCATTCCGGAGAATGAAACCTACACAGATGGTCTGGCTTTAATGACTTATATGCATTATGACGAAGTAAAATACTGGGAGAATACCGTGCATACCACTCGCATTCCCCAAAGCCGTGGTTCAGAATATGAAAATTTTAAAAACCAGCGGGCTGAAAAACTGATTGAAGATGCAGCCACCGTCTTACCCGAACTGCGCCACTGTATAAGTGCATACCACACCGCCTCTCCCCTGTCATTTCGTGACTATACAGGATCTCCACAGGGTAGCATGTACGGCTTTCTGAAAGATTGCACAGATCCAATGAAAACCCTTATTCCGGTTAGAACCAAAATTCCCAACCTTCTTCTAACCGGGCAAAATCTAAATTTGCATGGAGTGCTGGGAGTTGCAATCAGTGCCGTGGTGACTTGTGCTGAACTGATTGGGAAGGAATATCTGCTGAACAAGATTAAAAATGCTTAAAAAAATAATCAGGTGGTTGGTTATACTGCTTCTTACCCTGCTGATCGGGACGGGAGGGCTTATAGCCTATATTGAACTGGCACTGCATCCTCAACCACCTCACCCGGCAGATGTTTCTGCGTTAGACCTGAACCGGCAACAGATAGGCACCGACTTTTACAGAATAGGCAATAACTGGCTGAAAAAAAGCGACACCGGACTGTGGGAAATGTATCTGGAAGGCGGAGCTTTTGAGCGAGGTGTGATTGCCGGCAAACTATGCAAAGAGCTGCAGCTCAATCAGGAACAAAGCTTTGTTGAGCAAATCCGGAAAATGATACCTTCCGAAATGTATCTGAAATTTTTACGCTATTTCATTCTTTTTTTTAACCGCAATCTAGACAAGCATATTCCAGAAGAATACAAACTGGAGATTTATGGATTTTCTCTTTCAGCTCCCGCGGAATTTAATTTTATCGGAAACGGCTATGAACGGCTGCTGAACTATCATGCCGCTCATGACATCGGGCACGCCCTACAAAACCTGATGCTGGTGGGATGCTCTTCTTTTTCGGTATGGGATAGCCGGTCTGCTGATTCGTCCCTTATGATAGGGCGCAACTTTGACTTCTATGCCGGAGATCGCTTTGCCGAAAACAAAATCGTACTCTTCTGCAATCCTGACAGCGGTTATAAATTTTTCAGTGTGACGTGGAGCGGATTTTCCGGGGTGGCATCCGGCATGAATGCAGCAGGCCTTACTGTAACCATCAATGCAGCCCGATCTGAAATACCAACGGCCTCGGCTACTCCCATCTCCATTCTGGCACGGGAAATTTTACAATATGCCAGCACCATTGATGAGGCCTATGCTATTGCCGGCAAAAGAAAAACTTTTGTCGCAGAATCTATTCTTATCGGTTCAGCCCGTGACCGGAAAGCAGCTATTATTGAAAAATCACCAGGCCGCATGGCGCTATTTACTTCGGATACTGACTTTATACTCTGCACCAACCACTATCAAAGCGCACTCTTCTCAGACGACCCTGATAACGTAAAAAACAAGGAGGAAAGCACTTCTGTGTATCGCTACAAGCGCCTGCTGGAATGGATGGACAGTGTTCCCCGTTTCACACCCCAGGTGATTGCCAGCGTTTTGCGTGATAGAAAGGGGTTGGGCAACCGCAACATAGGCATGGGTAATGAAAAAGCCCTCAATCAGCTGATAGCACACCACTCCGTAATTTTTAAACCGACCCAAAAAATAGCCTGGGTGTCAGCCCCTCCCTATCAACTCGGCACCTACGTAGCCTACGACCTGGGGAAACTATGGGACATGCTTCCGGGCCGAACCAGCCATGCAGAGATTTACACGCCTGCATTGAATCTGCCAGCGGATACCTTCCTTTACTCTGAAGAATACCGGAATTATGAACGCTACCGTCAACAGAAAACAAGGATACAACGAGCATCTCCGGGATCTCTTCCGGATTCAGCGCTTATGGCTTTCCCGACATTGAACCCGGAATGTTATCTCACTTATATGACGCTGGGTGATTACTACAAAAGAACAGGCGATTGCCTGAAGGCACAAGAAAATTACCAAACCGCCCTCTCCAAGGAGGTGGCAACCATTCCGGAGCGGTTGTACCTGGAAAAAGCCTTGCACACATGCCAGAACAATAAAGCAAAAATTAAAAATTAAACAAGCCGAGCCCGAGTATGTTTATCCCTCCCATTGAGCTGTGCCCATTGGATGAAATTGCCCGTTATCAGAGTGAACGCCTTTCGGAAACACTGCAATACCTCTCAGCATGTTCTCCGTTTTATCAAAAATTTTTCAAAGTGCATCGCATCAAACCAGAGGCTATAAAGACCGTTGCCGACCTGCGCCTGATTCCACCCGTTACGAAAGATGATTTTGCAGCTTATAACGACACTTTCAGATGTGTGCCATTAAAAAAAATTATTGACCTAACAATCACCTCCGGAACCACCGGACAACCGGTCACCGTGGGGCTCACCGAAGCCGACCTTCAACGCCTGGCTTATAATGAGTATATCTCCTTTTGCTGTGCCTCAGCTTCAGAAGACGATATTTTTCAGCTCATGGTTACTCTGGATCGCCAGTTCATGGCCGGTATGGCCTATCACCTGGGCGTTCGGAAGCTGGGGGCAACCATGATACGCACGGGACCTGGACTACCCTGGATGCAACTGGAAACCATCCAACGACTCAAGCCCACCGTGCTGATTGCCGTGCCCTCATTTCTGCTCAAACTGATAGAATTTGCACGCAGCAATGGCTTTGACCTCAGCAACACCAGCGTAAAAAAAGTGATTTGTATCGGGGAAAATATCCGCCAGCCTGATTTTTCGCTTAATCATCTGGCATCCCGGATCACAGAGCATTGGAATATTCAGCTGTTCTCAACCTATGCCTCCACAGAAATGCAAACCGCCTTCAGCGAATGTGAGGCAGGCAAGGGCGGTCACCATCACCCGGAATTGATTATTGTGGAACTGTTGGATGATCAGGATAACCCGGTTAAACCCGGAGAGGTCGGAGAAGTCACCATCACCACCCTGGGTATTGAAGCTACACCCTTGCTGCGCTATAAAACCGGTGACATCACTGTCTATTATGATGAGCCCTGCTCCTGCGGCCGCCACACCCTGCGGCTCGGACCCATTATCGGCAGAAAAAATCACATGCTCAAATACAAAGGCACCACCCTTTATCCGGCTGCCATCATGGATCTGCTCAATGGCATGCCTGAAATATCAGATTATGCCATTGAAGCCTATACCAGTGAAACAGGTACAGATGAGATTACGCTCCATCTGCATGCAACAACGGAAAATCCCCAGCTTATCAATCGCATCAGCAACATAATGCAATCCAAGCTGCGGGTGTTGCCTGAAATACATTTTGTTGCACAAGACCAACTGCTTGCCCTCATGAAACCGGAGCAGAACCGCAAGATTCAGCGGTTTATTGATAACAGAAAAAAAGTCGTCCAAACAACCGAAAGGATAAATTCTTAAATTCACTCCGTCATCCTGACCAGTTCATGCGCAGACAACCATTTCTCCTGCTCTCGCTTCTGTACATACTCATTCCTGTGCTCACTGTCCGGGCGCAGTTGCAGCCTGTTCATTCTTTTGGCAGCAATCCGGGTAATATCAATATCTATAAGCATGTACCTGCAGCCATGCCGGCTCATGCTCCGCTCGTAGTGGTTTTACATGGATGCACACAAAACGCTACCCTATTTTCCACACAAACGGGTTGGAATACACTTGCCGACAAACATAAGTTTTATGTATTATATGCAGAGCAGAAAGCCGCTAACAATGCTACCAATTGCTTCAACTACTGGGAGCCGGGAGACTTTAGCCGGGGCCAGGGTGAAGTGCTTTCCGTTAAACAGGCTGTAGACTATATGCTGTCTTCCTACAGCATCGATTCGGCACGTGTGTTTGTTACCGGACTTTCGGCCGGAGGAGCGATGACCGTAAACATGCTCAGCGCCTATCCGGATGTGTTTGCCGCTGGCGCGGAGATGGCTGGAGTGCCTTACCGTGCAGCAGAGAGTTTTTCTGAAGTTGCCCTTGTGGCTCCCGGCCTTGTCAGCAAATCACCACAGCAGTGGGGCGACCTGGTGCGTAGCCAGTATCCAGGCTTTTCTGGAACTTACCCGCGATTAGCTATTTTTCATGGCACTGCGGATATCATTATCAACTATAGAAATTCCGATGAGCTGATTAAGCAATTTACCAATCTGCATAACACCGACCAGCAGGCTGACAGCGTGGTAAATAATTTTAACGGCAACGCCCAGGTACGCTATGAAGAGTTTTGGGATGCGGAAGGCACTCCGGTGGTTGTACGCTACACCTTTCAGAACATGGCTCATGGAATAGCCGTTGATCCCGGCTCATGTTATACGCAAGGTGGCGTAAGCGGTACGAACTCCCTGGATGTGGATTTCTACTCTTCTTTCTGGGCTGCTCACTTTTTTGGCATACTTCAGCCTCCCATCATCATCTCAGGAGACGATACAGTAACCGCCTTTCAACAGAATGTTGTGTATGAAGTACCTTCTCATCCCGGCTCCTCTTACCTTTGGGAGGTGCCGCCCGGAGTGACTCTTGTGAGCGGACAAGGAAGCGCCTCGGTCATAATTCACTGGGGAAATCAAAGCGGCAGCATTTCCGTCACTGAGACCACTTCGGACGGCTGCACTTGGGGTCCGGCATTTTTGTCAGTAACCGTATTACCCGACTCTGTGCCACTAAGCAGGCGGCATATTACAGACCCCCAACCACAGGTTTGGATAACACGCCATGGCGGGCACGCTGTAATCATCATACGCTCACAGACAACATATCGCAGCGAAATAGAGGTATATACAATTGACGGGAAAAGCGTTGCCCGGACATCCCTTTCCCCGAATCAAACTCAGCGCATTGCTGTGGATGCCTCACCGGCCATCTACTTCATTAAATGCTCTACCCCTTCTGGAGTAAGTGCAGGTAAAATTGTTTTCTGAAAAACTTACTCCTCTTTGGGTACCAAAATGAGCAGGTTGGTGTATCCCTCGCCCTCCTGTTCCAGAACCATTTTATCCGGTTTTAACTCCCTGATTTTGGATTTGGTGACAATGCCGTCACGGGAGGTGGTAATGAGGAGCATGTTTTTTTTATCCAGTTGCCAGGTTCCTTCCTGAACTGAACTAACCAGATCAAAACGGTAGGTGCCATCCTGATTAAATTCCAGCCGCGCTTTCTGTTCAAATTCGCGGAAAACACGTTGATGTTCGGGGGATTCAGAGAAATCTATTCCCGGTTTAAACTGAGCCATCCTCCATGCGTTCACGACATTACGTGAGGGATCATTACAGGATGAACCTCCCATAAAAATGAGTATGACAAAAGCCGAACAAATGCGACCGAGCTGCGTAAAAAACATATGATAAGTGTTTATTTCGATAAGCTAAAATTACTAGATTAATCAGATGGTTACCGGTATTCAAATACACTTCCTGCTGAAAGCCATACTGAGAACTTTACTTTTTATTTTGTTGCTGCATATACTGACCTCAGCAGGTTTGAAAGCACAGTCTTTACCTGCTGAAGCGGTTTCAGAGGCTGTGGCGCTGATGACTTCTGAAAAATCCGTTCAGGGCAATACATCTTCTATAGCCGACAACGCTGAACCGGGCGAATGTTACTACGCCAAATCGGTTGTGGAAGAGGGCAAGGTGATGAAAGCAATGAAACGGGAAGAAATCATTACGTTTACACCGCCCGGCATGGAATCTCTGTATACCGATGGTCATTATATGGTTTTTGATGGCTACCTGTCAAACTATAACGGAACCATTGTGTTATTCGCCCGCGTTACCTTTTTCTCCAATGAGGCTACCCAGACTTACGGTTCGTTGTTTAAAAACCATGAGCTGTTGCTGAAAACCGATGACGGACAAATAGCCACTTTGCGCTGCGGGCAATCTGAATCCGGAAGCCTTAACGCTACTTATGATAAAACCACTTATTTGACTTATTACGAAATAGATGATTCCGCATATAAGATATTGCTTGAACGGCCTGTTGTGGCAGCGCGCATGTTCTGGAGTAAAGGGTATGAAGATTATACAGTAAGTAACCCCGGTTTCTTTCAGAGGCAGTTGTCCTGCGTGCGCTGATGCATTTCTCACACTGTTGAAAGCCCATATAGTTTACATAACCAGGACAAGTGTCCGGTGTGCATGGCTTCATGCCTGATGGCGTGGTGTATCATCATTCTGTAGCTGTTGTCTTGACCGAATGCCAGTCCGAACGGGTTTTCCCTGTTCAGCATTTCCTGCGATAGCCCACGCACATGCAACATGGATGCGTGATGGGTTTCTTTCATGGCATTCAGAAGCGTTTTGATATCCGGAAGTGCGCTGCGATTATCGGGCATTGCTGATCCCAATGCAAAACGTTCCAGCCATGGCCATGTTTTCGCTTCTCCGCCCAGCGCCCTGAGGAGCAAGAAATTTTCGGCCCAAACCAAATGCGCAATAATCCAGTAAGCACAATTGAGTTTTTTCCCTTCCAGCTCAAACTCATGAAACAGATCAACACCTTTGAGTTTAGAAATATACCACCTTGTTAACTGGCGTACACTCTCAAAGGCATCTGCAAGGTATTGAGGTTCCGTTTTGCCGCTCATGTGCGGCACAAATTAGACAAGGATTGTTAATTCCGCAAAGGAACAAGCTATGCGGGGATGATTTGCTGTTCGTCAGAAGAGTTCGCGCAGGTCTATAGTCTTGAGAAAGCCTTCCCAGTCCTCCTCGGTTTCAATGGCATAGATATCTTCAATCTTATTATCCTCCATGCCGTAATACACTTCCACATAGAAGTCCATAAGACTGTAAATTTTGATAAGGTACTTGTTATAGCTTACTCTCTCTCCCACATATACGCCATTATCCCACAGGAAATTGGCTTTTGCATCCATCATAAGCCGGTTGAAGCGGGCGGCTGTCATGGTAGTTTTCATGGGGTTTTGAGGTTTTTATGAGGTGTTTACGGACAACCAGTATAAAGGTTGCCCGGTTGGTTGAAGTCCTTTTCACTGACAACGGCAAGATGGTTTTTGAATACAGTAAAAAGCACTTACATTCACAGGCGCATTTTCCGGTGAAGCGATTTCCTCTTACCGAGTGGCTGAAGCAGACCAATGGCTTCCTATTCTCTGTATATGCCATTATAGCTTCTTTCGGCACCTATTCCTGCATGTATGCCTACAGAAAGCCCTTTACAGCAGCGGGTTTTGCCGATGAGCCTTCTTTTTTCGGCCTGGATTACAAATCAGCCCTGGTCATTGCTCAGGTTATCGGGTATACCTTGTCCAAGTTTGCCGGCATAAAGGTTATCTCCGAAATGGATAACCGAAAGCGTACACGGGCCATTTTGGCACTGATTGGTATTGGACATGTTTCCCTGCTGCTGTTTGGTTTATCGCCCCCAGCGTTGCGGCTGCTGTTTATTTTCATCAATGGTTTACCTCTTGGCATGGTGTGGGGTTTAGTGTTCAGTTATCTTGAAGGCAGACGCTTCACCGAATTTATGGGAGCAGGCCTGTGTGCCAGTTTCATATTCGCCTCAGGATTTGTAAAAACAGTTGGTAAGGCACTCATTGTAGATTACGGCATTACGGAACATTGGATGCCTTTTGTTACCGGTGCGGTTTTCACACTTCCCCTGCTGTTGTTTACCTGGATGCTTGCTCAGATACCTCCGCCTTCGGAAGATGATATCCTCCTGCGAACCAGGCGTGAACCTATGAACCGTTTTCAGCGCATACAGTTTTTCAGAAAATTCTCCACCGGACTTGTGCTGCTGATTATCACCTACACCCTCCTAACGGCTTTCCGTGATCTGCGGGATAATTTCATGAATGAGGTGCTTATTGCTTTAGGTTATGATCGCCAGCCTGAGCTTTTTACTCAGACGGAGCTGCCGGTAACGCTCGGTGTTCTTGGGTTGCTTGCGCTGATTATGTTTATCAAAAACAACCATTTGGCCCTTATGGTCAACCATGGGGTTATTCTTGCCGGATTATCTATAAACGGACTCTGCACACTGGGATATCAAGCCGGCCTTATTGACCCGATATGGTGGATTATCCTGACCGGCTTTGGGGCATATATGGCCTATATTCCTTTTAATGCCATTTTATTTGAACGACTTATTGCTGCGTTCAGGCATGTCGGAAATGCGGGCTTTTTAATTTACATAGCAGATTCTTTCGGTTATCTGGGAAGTGTAGCTACCCTGTTCTATAAAAACTTTGGCCAGGCAGCATTGAGCTGGCTGGGCTTTTTTATTTATTCCAACTATGCGCTCTCCATTGTGGGTGTGTTGCTCACCCTTGCTGCACTGATATACTTCAGGCAGAAAAAACCAACCGGATAATTAAGAGGCTTTTGCCCTGCTGGCAGCAGTGGAGTATTTTTGAGGTGGCATGTACAAGCTATTTTTCCGCCCGCTGCTTTTCCTGCTTCCTCCGGAAACTGCCCACTCCCTTACTCTTTGGCTGCTCAAAGCATTTTTAAAGGTGCCGCTTGCAAAATCCCTGCTGCATGCGCTGTATTCGGTCTCTAATCGCTCACTGGAGCGTAGCTTGTTCGGGCTTACTTTTCCGAACTACGTGGGATTGGCAGCGGGTTTTGATAAAAACGCCCGCTACATTGACGAACTGGCATGCTTTGGATTTGGCTTTATTGAAGTGGGCACGATTACTCCCCTGCCGCAACCGGGCAACAGCAAACCACGGGTATTCAGACTTCCTCAGGACCGCGCGTTGATTAATAGGATGGGATTCAACAATGACGGTGCACATGTCATTGCTCAGCGCCTGAAAAAAAGAAAAAGTAAAATCATCATCGGTGCAAACATTGGTAAAAACAAACATACCCCCAACGAAAAAGCAGCAGAAGATTATGTAAAATGTTTTGACATACTTAATGATTATGTAGATTATTTTACTATCAACGTGAGCTCTCCCAACACTCCCGGGTTACGTGATTTGCAGAGTAAAGAGCCGCTGCAACAAATTCTCCGTGCCGTGCAGGCAAGAAACAAACTGCTCCCCCGAAAAAAGCCGGTTCTGCTCAAAATAGCTCCCGATCTTACACATAGTCAATTGGATGACATCATCACCATTTGCCAGGAGGAAGGGATAGATGGTATCATCGCTACCAATACTACTCAGATGCGTCCACATCTGAAAACAGATACAGCACGCATTCAGTGCATTGGTGAAGGTGGGCTAAGCGGTGAACCACTCAGGGAGCTAGCTACCCGTGTTATAGATTATCTGCGTTCACACAGTAAGCTGCCCGTTATAGGAACAGGAGGCATCATGAGCAAAGCAGATGCTGATAAAAAATTGCAGGCTGGTGCCCTGCTTTTGCAGGTTTATACAGGCTTTATCTACGAAGGCCCTTCATTGGTAAAAAAAATTCTCCAAAAAGGAAACCAGAACCGTTAACAGTTCCATGAGAATACTCCCTACACGCCCCTTGCTTATTTTTTACATCCTTGTTTTATATGTGTTTGCCTCTTTTACCTGGTGGTCTTACCTGTTGCTAAAGAAAAATAAAGCCACTTTTGAAGAACGAGTGCAGCTGGAAATACTTAAAAAGCAATATGGAACAAATGCTCTGCAGCAGATACCGGATTACCTGACTACTGCCGAAGGCAAAAAATTGCTCCGGCAATATGAGCGACAAAAGTGGATGATAGCAGGTGAAGGTCTGGTGTTTATGATATTGTTGGTGATGGGTTCTATTCGTCTGTTACAAACGTTCCGGAAAGAAATGCGTCTGGCGCAACAACAAAGCAATTTCTTATTATCCGTAACCCATGAACTGAAATCTCCGTTGGCTTCTGTTAAGCTCTCCCTGCAAACCCTGCTTCGGAGAGTTCAACTAGAGGCGAAATACAAAAACCTCATTGATAATTCTATTGAAGACATTGACCGCCTCACAACCCTGGTGGATAATCTGCTCTATGCTGCCCGTATGGAAGATGATTCTTTTTCGCTGCACCGCGAAAAAACAGATATATCCGATTTAACCCGACATGTCATACGGCACATCACCGGCCTGGCAAAGGATGGTGTAACCGTCAAAACCTGTATTCAGGATAATCTGGTGCTCCATACCGATAAAATGGCATGGAGTTCCCTTGTTCAGAATCTGGTGGAAAATGCCATGAAATATTCACCTCCCCCGGCATGCATTGAAGTGCACCTGAAAAAAGAGCATGGACATATCGTACTCACCGTGAAGGATAATGGCATTGGCATCGCTCCGGAAGAAAGAGCCAATATTTTCAAGAAATTTTATCGCATCGGCAATGAAGAAACCCGAAGAACAAAGGGTACAGGACTGGGCCTTTTCATAGTAAAAAAAATTGTTGAACTGCATAAAGGTAAAATCACCCTCAGTGATAATGAACCCAAAGGAACAATTTTCAGAATTGTGATTCCGGATACCGAGTAGGTGGATGGCACAATATCAGATGACGCGCTTGTGAAACCGTTGTTCCCTACGATAGGGATACACATCCAGAATTTCACCCCTTTCCTGCCGCTGCTGCATGGTATGCCAGAATTCCACGGTAAAAATATCCGCATGGTGTTGCAGGAATGCATCAGCTAGCCGGCCGGGAGGAAGCAGAAAATGCTTCAGCTCTTCGGGAAACACATCATTTTCATTGACCGAATACCACGGCTCACCGGACAACTCCTCTTCCTCGTCACGTGCAGCCGGAAGCCTGCGGAAATTGCATTCGGTGACAAAACAAAGCTCATCATAATCATAAAACACCACCCGCCCGTGGCGGGTAACCCCGAAATTTTTTATCAGCAGGTCACCCGGAAAAATATTAACCGCAGCCAGCTCCTTGATGGCATTGCCGTAATCTATAATGGCTTCTATGGCTTCTTTTTCACTGGCATGTTGCAGGTAAATGTTCAGAGGTGTCATTTTGCGCTCAATATAACAATGCTTTAATACCACCCTGTCTTCATCAAGCATGATGCTTCTGGAAGCCGTGTGCAGCAGCTCTTCCAGCAGTGCAGGATCAAAGCGGTTTCTTTCATAAACCAGATACTCAAACTCCTGAGCATCGGCAAGGCGCCCGGCACGATCGTGTAAAAACACAATGCGATATTTCTCCATCACTTTTTGACGCGTGGTGTTTTTGGGCGGGTCAAAGACATCCTTGATGACCTTAAAGACGATATTCATCGTGGGAAGAGTAAATACTGCCATCACCATACCTTTCACTCCAGGAGCCCATTCAAAGCGATCAGTTGTGGCAGAGAGATGTTTCTGTATTTCTCTGAAAAGAACGGTTTTGCCATGTTTATCACAGCCGATGGAGTTATATAATTCCGACCTTCTTTTTTCGGGCATGATAGACTTCAAAAACTTCATCAGCAAAAGCGTATTCTCCACATCTACCAGAAAATAAGAGCGCGTAAAACTGAATATCAGGCTTGCATCCGTCTCTGTAAGCAACACGGCATCTATGATGATACCGGTATCAAACGGATTGAGCAGGGCAAGAATAAAAGGCATCACCTGGCTGCCGCGCACAATACGACCGATAATATATGCCCCTTTGTTGCGGAAAAAAACCGGTCGGATAAGCTCCATACGATCAAAACGGAAGTCGCCAAAGGTGCTTACCAACTGTTCTTTGATGCGGTTGCTGATCAGGTGAATGTAATAATCCGGATTATCATAACTGACAAAAAAAGGATAGTAGCTCAGAATACCCTTTATCGTTTCATAGGTTGAACCGTAAAAAGGAAATACATGACAGAGTTCATGTATATCATTGACAAGGGGTTCGTCTCGGATCTGAACAAATTCAATTTCCTCATCGACACCTTGTCCGGGGAAAGTTTTGCGGATTAAGGAGTTGTAGAACGTTTCTGCTAATTCATAGTCTTTCCGGTCTCGCACCTCTTCCTGATACACTGCTTTGAGCATCCGCCATACCTCTTTATGAGTCAGCAGGTCACCTAAAATTTTTTTGAGTGCATACAGCACCTGCTCTGATTCTCTTTTATACAGTTCAAGACGTTCCTTGGAATCATACTGTATTCCATGCCAGTTTCTCCGCTCAAACCGCAAACGGGCACGCCTGGTGATTTCCATGAATTTATTCCGGTAATTGTAAAATCCCTCTGCAATAAGAAGTGCAGCCTGCTGAATAATATCGGGAGCAATCATGCCTTGATGCGCAAAAAATAGTAAAAACCCGATTGGTTCAGGCTATTTTTTTACGCATAACACCTGAGTATTCGTTCAATAGCCGGTAAATAAGAAGAGCCAAACAGATTCAGATGTACCAGCAACGGATAAAGGTTACAAATATCTTTACGTGCATCAAATCCATTCGCAAGCGGGAAAGCATCCTGATAGGCATCATAAAACCGCTGGTCAAACCCTCCAAAGAGCATGGTAAATGCAATCTCCATTTCACGATGGCCAAAGTAAACTGCCGGGTCCACCAGACAGGCATAACCATCATCCGCTACTATAAAGTTGCCGCTCCATAAATCTCCATGTAACAATGCAGGGGGTTCATCGGGAAAGAGGTCAGGTATTTTCTTGTAGAGCTGTTCCAAGCTGCGTTGATGGGCCGCTGCGATCAGCCCAGCTGCATACGCGAGGCTTGCCTGCCTCCGTAAGCGCTCTTCAACAAAAAAGGAAGACCATTGCTGATGCCTGCAATTGTATTGAGGAAGGGAGCCGATATAATTATCACTATCCAGTCCAAAATACGGAGCTGTATGTCTGTGCAGAAGTGCTAGTGACTGGCCGAAGTTTTCCCAAAAATTTTTTCTTCTCTGTTGAGGACGGATGTATTCCAGTAAAAGAAAAGCCTTTTCATTCCAATAGCCAGAGGTGATGACAGAGGGTACACGTATTGTTCGGGAAGCGGCCAGCATGGCAAGTCCTTTTGCCTCCGCTTCAAACATCTGCGGATAAAGGGCTGCCCGGTTGTATTTGATAAAAAAATCACTCGCATTTGATTGCAATCGGAAAGTATAATGGATACACCCTCCGCCAATGGCTTCCGCGGATTTAATTTTTACCGGCTCGCCACAATGCCTTGTCAGTACATCCTCAAGATAGCGGATAAAAGATTGCTCCACACCAGGCAGATGAAAGGGATTTGCCTCCGTCTGTTATTTCTTTTCCAGCAGGAGTTTGAGGTTCTTTAAAGTATTCAGCGGATTGTCGGTGACCGTAAGATTAGAAATCCATTCGGGCACCGAGCCGCCCGGGTCCACATGCGAAATAAAAGTGACTTCCACAAGATTTTCGTCTACCTGAATCAATTCCCATACGCTTTGTGTATCGGGTACACGCACTACTCCGTCCTTAGGCGGCAAATACGTAGGCTCTCCAACACTTACTATCTTCACTTTGCCATCTTCTGCTTTTTCTATTCTGAAGCGGGCTACCACATCGCGATTATTGACAGGCCAAGGAGCTTCCGCTTCATAGTAAACATAAAACTCATTGTCAGAGATTTTTTTCAGCAGCCGACTGGCTTTCACCCGATCCATCCATTGATTGTGATGATCAGCATCCGTGAGCATATCAAAAACCTTCTTGATATCTGAATGTATAAACACCACTGCTTTGGAGGCTTTCAGATCTGAATTTTCCAGCTTACGGGTATAAACCTTGACTCCGTCTTTGTCTTTGGCCAGTGTCCAGTCATTTTGGGCATAAGCCTCAGACACTGCACCTCCACTCAACCATACTAGGCACAATACAAGGCATTGAAGAGGGTAAAATTGTTTCTTACGGATCATGAGGCTAAATTTAATTCATGCTGTTCACATTTTAATCTGAATGGTGTTCCATTTCCCGAAACGTTTTCCGGCTACTGAACAGGTGTGTACAAAATTAACGATTAGTCCCCTTATTCTAATCCGTTGCAGACTTTGTAATTTAGCTGTTCCCTATGTCAGAAGATGCGTTTAACGGCTATCGTTTGAAGCGGTTTACTCCGCCACCGGTTGGATGGATTGAAGAATTCGCCCGGCCGCTGAAAATGTATTTCCGGCCGGAGTATTTCGGAATAGATGATGTAGATGGCTCCAAACCTGCCCTTTTTGTAACCAATCATACTATCTACGGACTCACAGACGGGTTGCTGTTCGGCCTGGAACTTTTTAAAAGAAAAAACATCTTCCTGCGTCCGCTGGTAGATAATCTGCATTTTGAAATTCCGGTATGGCGTGACTGGATTCCCAAAATTGGTTTCGTAAGGGCAAGTCATGAAAATTGTGCCGCTCTGATGGAAGCCGGAGAGCATGTGTTGGTATTTCCCGGTGGCGGACGGGAAACCTGTAAGCGAAAGGGCGAAGCCTATACGCTGATATGGAAAAATCACCTCGGATTTGCCCGTATGGCTATTCAATACGGTTACGACATTATTCCTGTAGCCCAGGTAGGCGGAGATGATACCTTTGATATTGTTGCCGATGCGGATGATATCATGAAATCATGGATCGGACGCTTCATCCGCGATTCTAAAATGCTTAAAAAATATTTTCGCGGTGGAGATAATATTCCTCCCATCAGCAAAGGCCTGTTTGGATTGTGGGGCATCCCCAAGCCCGTAAAACTCTATGTTTCTTTCGGTGAACGTATAGAAACTTCTCGATTTAAACATAAATTTGCCAACGAGGATAACCTCTGGCAACTACGCAACGAAGTAGAGCTGGTCATGAACAGACAATTCATCACCTTGCTGTTATATCGTAAAATGCAAAGAAAGGGCTGGCTGAAGTTGTGGGGTTGAACAGTAATCTCCTCCTAACAACCGGAACGACAATTTTATTACCGTGTATTATTAAACACCTTTGAACCTATGCATTCTATCCTGCACACTGTAAGGCACCATTGCATCCCTCTCAGCCGGCTGATCACATCCGTGCTGTTGCTTTTCATCTCTTTAGCTGCTTCTCCTCAGCCCTCCTACCGCTGCGGCACCGATGAGGTGATGAGACGCCTCTACGCAGACTATCCTCAGCTGGAAGACGATTACAAACTACTTTTTGAAAACAACAAAAAGTTTGTGCAAGACCGTAACGGTAACCGAACCATGGTGTACACCATACCCATTGTATTTCACGTCCTACATGAATATGGTCCCGAAAACATCTCAGATGAGCAGATTTTTGATCAGGTCAGAATTTTGAATGAAGACTTTAGAAAGCTAAATCCGGATACCGCGCAAATCGTTGCGGCTTTTAAGTCTGTGGCTGCTGACAGTCGCATTGAATTCAGACTGGCCTCAAAAGACCCCAAAGGCAATTGTACTAATGGCATAGAGCGCATTTATACCCATGAGACCCACAACGGAGATAATTATTCCAAACTTAATCAATGGCCCCGCAGACATTACCTCAACGTTTGGGTGGTAAAGTCCATGGAACCAGGTGTGGCGGGTTATGCCTATTACCCTTCAGCTACGGCAGAAGAATTTTTCTATGCTGACGGCATAGTCATTCTGCACAATCATGTGGGCAGCATAGGCACATCCAGCTACAGCAACTCCCGCACCCTCACGCATGAAATCGGACATTATCTGGGGCTACCACATGTCTGGGGAAGCAACAATGAGCCGGGTGTGAGCTGTGGTGACGATGGTTTCGCAGACACCCCCATTACAAAGGGTTGGACTATGTGCCGCCTCACCAACACTGCCATTTGCACGCCGGGTGTGCAGGAGAACGTACAGAATTATATGGAGTACTCCTATTGCACGCGCATGTTTACCCATGATCAGGCTGCATTCATGCAAGCCACCCTGAATAGTGACGTTGCAGGACGAAACAACCTATGGACAGCTGAAAACCACGCCATTACAGGTATTGACGGCCCCGCCCCGATGTGTACGCCTCAGCCTGACTTCTATGCCAGCCGAAGACTGGTCTGCACGGGTGGCACCGTAACTTTTAAAAGCGTGATATCCAGAGCTGCTGCGGATACGTATCAATGGTCTTTCCCGGGCGGCACCCCCTCAACATCCACCGATCCCAATCCCGTTGTTCAGTTTAATATACCCGGGTGGCAGTTCGTGTCGCTCACGGTAACCAACGCAGCCGGATCAGCTACCATCACTATGGATAAGTTTATTTACGTCTCTGCAACACAGGCTGAAACAGGTCCATATTTTGAAGATTTCGAAACCGCCATGGCCAGCCAATGGATAATAGAAAATCCGGGCAACAATGCAACCCAATGGACTCTGGCCGAAGGAGCTGGCCGATTTGGCACACGGGGCTTTTTTCTGAATAACTCCCCGTTGGATATCTCTGATCAGCTTTTTTTTCACCGTCTGGGCGGACAAAAAGATGTCCTTATCTCCCCTTCCTACGACCTGAGTACGCTTTCCGACCCGGTTTTATACTTTGAATACTCCTGCGCCACCAGAGGATTAACTACCGATGAACTGACCGAAAAGCTTGCCATTTATGTTTCCACCAATTGCGGTAACTCATGGAACCTCATCAGAACGGTTTCAGGCGCGGAACTTGCC
This sequence comes from Chitinophagales bacterium, assembly GCA_026003335.1. Classification (NCBI taxonomy): domain Bacteria; kingdom Pseudomonadati; phylum Bacteroidota; class Chitinophagia; order Chitinophagales; species Chitinophagales bacterium. The sequence goes on from BPHB01000001.1 coordinate 394,528, forward strand.
ACAGCCGGCTATTCCGGAATTGCATTCCGCAATACCAGTGCTGATATGTGGCGGGGAATTAATATCCCTTTGGGACCTGCTTACCGTCAGTCTAACGTACGCTTTAAGTTTGAATATTCAGCCAGCGACAAATCCAACAATATCTATCTGGACAACGTGAACGTGGGCAATGGGCTTGTGTTGAGCAATTTCTCCCCTGATAATCTCAGTTTTACCCTATACCCCAATCCGGTGGATGGCAACCAGCCCCTTACCATAGCCTGCCCCGGTTGTGGCCCCGGGACCCATGCATGGCTGCATGATCTGGCCGGTAAACTTATCCTCAACTTCAGTATGTCTGCGCATGCCGGCAGCGCATTTCCCTTATTCAACCTGTCCCCTACGTACCTGCAGCCAGGTGTCTACTTTATTACTTTGGCAGACCCCAACCATGCCCTTACACGAAAGATTATAATACACTAAAGGGGAAACGTTCCCGCTTTTAACCGTTTTTTTTCCACTTCTTGCGTAAAGTTCAAATCGTGCTGCCCTAGCTTAGGGCAGTCATCCAGGACTAAAAGAGGGCCTCATCCTCCCCTTGTGTAGTGAATTGTTGATAAGTAGAAAAAAGGTGGGGATAACATTTTAAAAAAAAAATTGACTTAACTAAACCAGTGCTTTAGTTTGCCTTCTGAAAATAAGAGATTGCTATGAGCGGAAAGAAAAGTATTTTGATGATTGAAGACGATGACAGCGTAAGGATGTTGATGGAATACCTACTACGGGATTCCTACACAGTGAAAACGCAAAAAGACGGTATGGAAGGTATGGTATGGCTGGATAGCGGCAATACGCCAGACCTGATTCTTCTGGATACCGAGATGCCCCGCCTGAACGGATTTGAGTTTCTGAGAAACGTAAGAAGAAGCGGTTATTACCGCAACATACCTGTTATAATGCTGGTGGGAAGTGAGCATTCCGATAGAATTATCAACTTCCTGCATCAAGGGGCTAATGATATTCTCATGAAGCCGTTCAACCCGAAAGACCTTTTTGAAAAAATTGATAACATATTGAATAATAGCAACTGAGATGTTAAGATACGAGGTAAATAAGGAAGCTATTTCAACCAAAACCACAGCACCAGGTTATCAATTTGAACTGCTTCAAAACGCAGCACCACACAAACTGCTGGTAATCGGCCAGTTTGGCAAATTTGTGGCAAAAGACCTGACCGGCTTCAATTACCAGCACAAGGAGTTTCTTACAATCAGTGAAATAGCTGAATACCTGGAGGAAGAAGTGCTCCGGAGGTCATGGGAACCTCCTGCCGCCATTTTATGCGACCAGCATCTTCCAGACGGGAATGCTTTTAGCCTATTCAAAACCCTTCAGTCTCACCGGCTTCTGAGTCGTATTCCGTTTATCATCATTGCAAATGAACGGGATGAAGCGAAAATCCATGAAGCCAGAAAACTAGGAGTAGATGATTATTACGTGGCTCCGGTCAACGCAGAAGACCTGCATGTGCGGATTGCTTTCCTCTCCCGATTTAAAAACGAAAAGCAAAAAATAGCACTCACCGAGGAGCCGGTTTTCGAAAATCGCATTTCCCTGCTTAAACGCATATTAGACATTACGATAGCAGCCAGCGCATTGCTCATTCTCAGCCCGCTGTTGCTGCTTATTGCGATTATCATCAAGCTTGAGTCAAGAGGACCCGTAATTTATGTATCCAAGCGGGTGGGCACCGGCTACCAGATTTTTGATCTGTACAAGTTCCGATCCATGCGGCAGGGTGCTGACCTTGAGCTGAAAAAGCTGCAACATCTCAACCAATACAAATCCAAAGAAACCGAAAAGGTTGACATGGCCTTCTTCAAACTGCAGAATGATCCGCGGGTTACACGCTTTGGCAGGTTTCTGCGGGCTACCAGCCTGGATGAAATACCTCAACTGTTCAACGTCATAAAAGGCGACATGTCCATCGTGGGGAACCGCCCTCTGCCTCTGTATGAAGCCGAGCAACTCACCCGCGATATGTGGGCAAAGCGTTTTCTGGCCCCGGCTGGCCTTACCGGATTGTGGCAGGTTTCCAGAAGAGGTAAGGAGGAAATGTCAGTCTCTGAAAGAGTCATATTGGATAATACCTATGCAGATTGCCATTCCCTCTGGCTTGATATAAAAATTATGCTCAAAACTTTTCCTGCTCTCATATCCAGGATCAACAGCTGATATCTCAATAACCTCCCTTCTCTGCTGATTTTTATGGTTTAATATTGTTGTGGTTTCACAAAACAACCGCATTCACAAAGATTTATATGCAATTATGCGACAGCCGTTAGTGTCAATTATTACGGTAAATTATAACCAGACAAAGGTAACCTGTGACATGCTGGAATCTGTGAAAAAGCTCACTTACCCTGCCGTAGAAGTAATTGTGGTGGATAACGGTTCACAGGAAAATCCGGAACAAAAACTTAAAGAGGTGTTGCCCTCTACCCGAGTTATCCGTAGCGAGGTGAATCTTGGCTTTGCTGGCGGCAACAATCTGGGCATAAAAATCGCATCAGGTGAATTTTTGTTTTTTGTCAACAATGACACTGTACTCACGCCCAATATCATTGAAAACCTGTTGAATCCCTTCCGGCAATTTGAAAATATGGGTATAGTAAGCCCCAAAATATATTATTATGATACTCCGCACACTATTCAGTATGCCGGTTACACACGCATCAACCCCTGCACCGCCCGCAACCGCACCATAGGTCAGTTTGAAAGAGACCATGGTCAATATGAAAAGCCACATCCTGTGCCTTATGCTCATGGCGCAGCCATGATGGTAAGCCGCAAAGTCATTGAAAAGGTAGGACCCATGCCAGAGTTCTTTTTTTTATATTACGAGGAATTTGATTGGTGCGAGCAGGTCAGGAAAGCAGGATTTGAAGTGTATTATGAACCCAAGGCAAAAATATATCACAGAGAGTCCGTCTCCATTGGTGCACTCAGCCCACTCAAGACTTACTATCTGACACGTAATCGCATCCTGTTTATGCGCAGGCACGCCGGTGAACTGAATTTTGCCCTGTTCACTGTGTTTCTGGTTCTGTTTACAATACCCAAAAACCTGCTGAGTTATATCCTATGCGGACAATGGCGCCAGGCCCGGGCTTTTGTAAAGGGCATTATCTGGAATATCCGGCACCATTCTGCTGAAACCACATCTCAACATCCTGCAAATGCTTGAATTGATTTTTAAAGTCTTCTGCCTGGTAACAGCCTTTTACCTGGTTTTCCCTTTTCTTCTGGTGATACTATCGCTTATGAAAAAGGAAAAATACCCACCTTCGGCATCTCGGGAGCTTGACTTTGCCTGCATCATTACTGCTTATCAGCATGTGCAAATTGCCCTGCCCCTTATTATCTCCCTGATGAAGCAAAATTATTCCCATTACCTGATTTACCTGGTTGCCGATGCCTGTGATTTGTCCGGCATTACTTTGGAGCACGAAAAGGTCATTGTGCTTAAACCGGAAGAAAAACTGGGCTCAAAGGTAAAATCTATTCAGCACGCCCTAAACCATTTTAAACGTAACCATGACGTGGTAGCCGTTTTTGATCCAGATAATCTCGCCCCTCCTGACTTTCTGAAAGTATTAAATCAATATTTAACATCGGGTTTTGTAGCTGTACAGGGCAGGCGCATAGCGAAAAACCTGGATACTATTTACGCCTGTGCAGATGCCACCGGTGAGATTTATAAAAATTATGTAGAGCGCTATGCTCCTTATCTGCTCGGGTCATCACCCACCATAGCCGGATCAGGCATGGCCGTAAAAACACCTCTTTTCCGCGAATACCTGCAAGAGGAGCGCATCACTGCAAGCCTGAGCCAGAATAAAGTGATTGCCGCTGAGGATAAGATATTGCAAAATTTCCTGGTGAGCCGCGGATATCAGATTGCTTTTGCCAACACCGCTAGGCTATATGATGAAAAGATTACATCTGCCCAACAGGTGGAAAGACAGCGAAGCCGCTGGCTGTATTCTTATTTTGAAAATCTGCCTTACGCTGCAAGGCTCTTTCTTAAAGGGCTAACGTCATTCAATATCAATCAACTGTTATTTGGATTAACCACCAGCAGTCCGCCTCTGTTTTTGCTGCTGCTTACCGGATTGTTGCTCACGGTTATCAGCATTTTCGTCCATCCTTTATGGCTTCACCTGATGATAAACAGCATCTGGATTTTTACGGCTAATATCTTTCTTGTGCTCTGGTTGTCAGACGCGCCTAAAGCTATCTGGAGGGCACTGTGGGGCCTACCCCTTTTCATCTTCAGGCAGTGTATAGCCCTCTTACGCATGGGGCAATCAAGGAGAGACTTTTTGCCCACCCGGCACAAGAAGGTCATTACGTTGGAAGAAATGGAGAACCCCTGAAGCAGGCTTTACTTCCCTGCCTCTTCCAATTTGATACCGATCATCTCTTCCAGGGCAATTTTAGATTCCTGCACGTTTTTTTCCGCAATGAGCTTCGCTTCCAGTGCCGCGTTATACGCTGCTGCCGATTTGATAAATTCATCCAGCGGAGCCTGTCCCTTTTCAAAGTCGCGGGTTATAAGTAGATGTGTGGAATAAGCATCCTCCACAGCCTGTGTTCTGATTTTCAGCAAATCCAGTTTTAACTGATAGTCTTTATAGCGCTTCAGCACTTCGGCACGGATAGACAATTTTTGCTGGTTAAGAGTTGCTACGGCAATATCTAACTCTTCTTTGGCTATAGAGGTGCGTATGGGCGTCTGTACGAATGAACCTATCGTGATGCCCACACCGAAGTTATACCACGGATAATAGTTGCCTCCGAAAGTATCCACGGCACGCAAACCCTGGTCAATGTTCCGCTGGTTGAAGTTGAAAGAAGCCTTGATGTCATCAGTCCAGGAAAACCGTTCCAGGGCAATTTTCTTTTGTGCTATCCTTACCCGGCTGGTATAAATCTCGCTGGAAGGATAATTCTGCCAGGCCAGTTGCACCAGTCGCTCTTCGTAGGGAGAAAGCCCCATGGCATTTAACACCAAGGAGTCTGCTCCTTTGGGTAAGATAACTTCGTTGTAATCAATCTTTTGCGCTAGGGAGCAAAAAGGAATGCAAAAACATACAAGAAAAAAATGCCGCTTCATATGTGTTGTGATTTTTTTTTGAGTTTACGAATAAATCAGGCTTTTAACTTTTTATCTGTATCATAGTCTTTAAGCCTGACGATGGCTGCCAGCGAAATATAGAAAATAATACTGGTGGGAAGCATCACCAGCGAATCCTGCGGATAGTTTGATACTACCATAGCAATCATCATAATTAAAAATGCGAGATAATAGACCCTTATTTTAGGATTTACTGAGGAGACATAATGTGATATAGCTGTGCGCAGTATGACAAAGAGAAATATGCAATACAGCAACAAACCGATCCACCCCAGCTCCACGGCTACGCGCACAAATCCACTGTCAGGGGGAAATTCGGCCAGCATAGTTCCCGGTGAGAAGCGCTTCCCGAAATATCCTGTGCTGCCCAGCCCGCCTCCAATGGGATGGCTCTGTATAAACGGCTGTATTCTTTTCTGGTTGGTCAGCCTGGTATTCATGGAAGCATCTTTTTTGGGCTTGAAAGCCGACTGAAACCGGTAAATAGTAGGGTTGGATGTGGGCATCATAACCAAAGCCGTTCCGCCCAGAAAGGCAATAACCATCATAAAAACGACTTTTTTATTCAGGGTGAGGAGCGTATAAAACGTCAGGCCAACGGGTACCAGCACATACGCTGTGCGTGTCCCGGAATACAGCATAGAGAATAACATTAGACTTCCGGCCAGAAACAATAGCCAGCGTTTCAGCGCGCTAAACGGACCTGTAGCCAGCACAAGGCAAAACATACCCATGTAAGCCATCAGGATACCAAACGTGGAAGGGTCGGAAATGAATGAAAATATCCGGAGCTTTCCCCACTGATACACCAACTTAAACAGCCTCGGGTCAGAACGCAGCCAGTTTAACTCCCAGGAAGGCAAACCGGCAAACTCCTGATACAATCCATACAGGGCAGCTGCCAGCGAGAGCGCTATGCATATTTTTATGAACCTTTCAATAATCTTCAGTTGGTTGAAAATGTATACGGTGATATAATACAGTACTATAAAAAGAGCCATCCCGCGTACTGTATAAAACCATGCCTCACGAGAACGCGCCTCGGGATTAAAAAACATCAGCAGGTTATACCCTATCCATATTAAAACCACCAGACTGATGGGGTTTTTCAGAAAACTCCAGTCGCGCTCCCGAATCTGCCTGATAAACATGCCAAAAAACATTACCCCGATGAGTATATCCACCACCAAACCCAGAGGTGGATTGCCCGGCAAGAACTTTTTAAACCAGAGTACAAAAAATGCAGCTACAAGAGTAAGCAGCAACCCAAACTGCAGGTTAAACATAGCCGCAAAAACCACCGGCACACCGATCAGAACAGCTGAAAGTAGGATTCCCGACTTCAGACCCTGTGTAGCAATGACTGCGGAAAAGACAGCAGTAAGTGAGAGAATAAATACATAGCCAAAGGGGTTGTTAAGTTTTTCCTTTATAAAAAGGCGATATAGCAACCCCTGCGGTGCAGAATCATGCGTGCGGGTGCTCTTCAGCGACTTGGTGACTTGACTTTCCATCTGCTGTAAATCAGAGAAATACCACTTTCAGGTAAATAGCCAGCAGCAGTACTGCACAAAATGCCGTAGCAATTATTTCAATAGCCCTGTCTTTATCTGACAACTGCCTTCGGGTGTCTTTCATATCAGGTTACTTTTTCCCATAAACGCGTTTCAAAGTTATACCGCTTGATGATTTTAGCCGGATTACCCGCCACCACCGAATAATCTGGCACATCACGCGTCACTACGCTACCAGCAGCTACCACCACGTGCTTGCCTATGGTAACTCCGGCCGTTATCACCGCATTGGCGCCTATCCACGATTCATCTTTCACAATAATTTCTTTTGTAGTTACTTTTTGCCTGCTGATGGGGCAGGATATATCTTCATAGGGATGATTCAGCCCGGAAAGTACAATATTTTGAGCCAGCATGACATCATCCCCGATAGTCACGGGACCGATAACCACACAGGAGATGCCGATGCGCGTACGGGCACCGATACGTACGTGCCCAACCCCGTTATTTATCGTTGCGAAATCTTCTATTGTGGAATCCGCTCCGAGTACAAAATCATTAAACGGAAACACGTCCATCCGTGTATAAGGACGAATGAGCGCATTCCTGCCGCGCTTATGCTTTAAAGGATTCAAAAACCACTTCACCCACCTGCGCGGACGAGCCTGATTAGCTGGCATCAGCATCCACAGAGCCAATGTTTTCAGTCGCTTATTCTTTTTTATGGTCTCAACCCAGTTCATCCGTTGCGTGATGTTTTACTCAACCCTATTTGTGGCTTTTCCCTTTTCCGATTTCCCGGATAAACTACGATTCACAATATCCCAGAACAGCCGCGTGCGCGCTTTCCATGAATTTTGCTCCGCTACTTTTATACGCATGTTTTGTTTTTCGGCTGAATCTTCCTGCATGGCCTTTTCTATCAGTTGAATAAATTCTTCATGGCTCTTTGCAATATAAGCTACCGATTTAAAATCGTAGAGGTCCGATGAAAATGCAGTGGTAACCACCGGCTTTCCAGCAGCAAGGTACTCATTGATTTTCAGCGGGTAAATGCTTTTGGTTAAAGTATTACATTGAAACGGAATCAACGTACAGTTGGCATAAGCTACATAGGCAGCAAGAGCCTGCAGCTTCTTAGGACCTGTGAATATCACGTTGGGCATTTTGTCAAGCCCAGCCTTGATATGCTCTTCACTGTCCGTAGGCCCTACCAGCACCAGCAGCCAGTCTTTGCGTTCAGCTATTTTTCTAAGCAGAGGAAAATCCACCCGTGCCCAGCCGATGTTGCCCATATAAAGCACTATCTTGCCCACTTTGCCCTGTAGTTCAGGCGGGCAAGGTAACTGATTACCGGCTGCCAGTTTAAAAAGCTCTGTGTCGGCTGCATTGGGAAACAGAAATGTATTGGGATTAAAAGCTGACATTTTCTTCTGCAACTCGTTGCTGGTAGCCAGAACTACATCCGCTCTCTGTGCCATCTGTTGCTCCAGTCTCACGCCATGTTTGGCGGCATATCTGGCTTGGCTGATATCGTCACGGGTCTGATAAATGAACAACTCCGGTCGGAAAAAATCCGGGAAACTGCGTCCGTAAAAAGGGTTGAGCGAATTGATGAAAATAAACTTTCTGATCTGAAAGTCCTTGCGTAATCTGCGCATGGTATGAAAAACCAGCCGGTCATTAAAGGCTGAAAGCATATCATATATCCTGCCATCAGGCAAAAAGTTCACCGGCACTACCATACGCGGGGTCACCGCAATGAACCTTTCGGGGAAATCTGCAGGGCGCATGTAGTAATGCCGGCCCCAAAGGAGCGCATTCCTGCGTCTTTGAATTTCCGGGGACGAATACCTTGCAATAAAATCCTTCAGTGTAAAAGGATGATCCACATAGAACACCCGATGCGTGGCTGCCAGCTCCTTAGCCAGCGATAAAATAGCAGAGGAATACATGCCATCCCATCTTGACATAGTCAGGATAAGAATATCCCAATCGTGCAGGATATGAGCTGGTGTGTTCACAAGATAATGGCTTGAGAGCCCAGTCTTTTCCGAAGCAATGCCATCCCGAAGAGAGCCCCTTGTATGTAAAACTCCTTCATGTAGATAAATACATTCAAAAAATTAACTTTCAGTATATTATACAATACAATTTGCGAGAGTGCCAACCGGATTACAGCAGTGACCAATGCACCGTACACCGCCCCCATAACTCCAAAACGGGTAATAAATACATAATTAAAAATAATGTTAAGCACCGCGCTGATTGCCACGAAATAAAAATTTGTACGTGGTTTGCCCATGGAGTCCAGCACGGTACCAAACTGGCGGGAAAAGGGGAAAAACACTCCATAAAGCAAAGTCAGGCGCAGAACGGGCACTGTATCAAGATAATCACTTCCGGCAACCAGCAAAATGGCAGGTTCGGCAAAAATCCAGATTGCACCAACAGCCGGTAACACCAATGCCAGAATAATACCAACCGACTTTTCATAAAGGCGTTTCACCGCTGCGTTTCCCTGAGTAACCGCCTGACGTGCGCTCTGGGGAAACATAATCGCAGCCATGGAGGCCGTTGGCACCTCCAGCAAATTGGTAATGCGAATGGCCAGATCATAAATCGCCACAGAAGCAGTTGAAAGCATTGCACCAAGCATCATCTTATCAATGCTTTTGTATAACATTGAGCTAATATTGGTCCCCAGCACAAATTTCCCGTAATGAAACAGCTCGGCCACCCAATACCAGGAAATATGGCCTGTCATCCTCAGATATTTTCTTCCAAAAAAAAATGCCGTTCCCCCTCCCAGTAATGCCCCTGCCACCTGAAACCACGCCAAATCATACAATGAAACGTCTGCTTTGAAAAAGTAACCGAGTACAATGTAAGCAAACAGCGAACCCTGCCGGACAAAATTGCCCCAGAAGTTGCCCCGGAAATCAAAATTTGCCTGCTGAACAAAGATGAGCTGCGACAATCCGATGAGTAAAATCGTAGTAATGCAATAAATTTTCAGCATGCCGGCCAGTGGAGGGGCATTCCAGAGCTGACTGAGCCAACCCGAAAGCAACAACAGCAGCACAACTGTTAATGCTGTCAAAAGAAAGTTCAAAACAAAAGATGCCGTGGTTATAACTCCATGCTCAGCTTCCGGGGCAGAGGCAAGGTGTTTTATCAAAGCATTTTGAATAAGACCGTTACGGGCCACCTCTATAATGGAGGTTACCGTGAGAAAAAGTGCCCATATTCCGAATTCGTCTTTGCTTAGCAGTTTGAGCAAAAAAAACACACTGCCGAAACCAAAAACCATAAATGAAAGCCGCTCCAGCAGCGAATAAACACCTGAACGCAGCCAATAGGATTTCTTAAAAAATGACACAGAAGTTCAGCAGCTATGCAGTTAAACGGAAACTTACAGGGTAACTTGGTTTATACTCCAAATCCGGTGCGTAAGTTACGGGAAAATTACACACAGCTCCGGAACTATGCTGCCCCTGTCACCACAATGCACTCACCCTATGTCTAAGGAACCCACAAAATATGGCTGCTTGCAGCTTCTCATCGGCAAAAGCTGCCGAATCACGAAGGCGCCCCGCTGAAATCGCACTGCCAGATGAGCCGATTTGCGTCTTTGTGAATTTTGTCTTTTGCATACTTCCCTTTTTGGCGATTTTATAATTATGATTGCATCCGTTTTTGGGTAAGCAACGAAATAACCCATTTAGCTACTTAACCTAAAAAAGTTTCTTAATTTAAAAGTGGCGGCCAAGAAAAGAAATGTTAATCTTTAAAAACCTCTCACTTTTCATATACAGACTCTTTACCAGTAACCAAATTGTACAATATTAAATGTTCGAAGATGCTCGAACATTTGAGACACCATATAACCAGATTTATTTCAATAACACGCAGGGACTTTGATAAATTAACTCCCTTTTTTAAGCCTCTTTATCTGAAAAAGAAAGATTTCCTGTTTCGTCAAAATGAGGTGTGCCGCTACATCGCCTTTGTGCATAAAGGATGTCTCAGAAATTATCATATTGATAACAAGGGAGAAGAGCAGATCATCTATTTTGCCCTGGAAGACTGGTGGGTGGCAGATTTGCAAAGTTTCTTTCTGAATATCCCTTCACAATTCAATCTGCAAGCACTGGAAAACTGTGAACTCCTCGCTGCTTCTAAACCCGATTTTGAGCAGGCGTTTATCGCAGTGCCTGTCTTTGAAAAATTCTATCGCATTAAAACACAAATTGCCTACACCTCCTCACAGCAGTCTCTGGTTGAGAAATCTGAAACAGCTGAAGACCGGTACATCAAGCTGCTCAAAACTGCTCCCGGCCTGGTGCAGCGGGTGCCGCAGCGTTATCTCGCCTCCTATCTGGGCATCAAGCCGCAGTCGCTCAGCCGCATCCGGAAAAAAATTTCCGGCACAGGCCATTAGTTAACATAGGTGAATGATACAGGGCTCTCCCCTGCCCCATCTTTGCCTTGTTATTCATTGTTAAACCATTAAATCACTAAACCATGCAAAAAGTAATCGCTCAGTTCAATGTGCCCGGTATGACTGCCAGGCAGTATGACCAGGTAATGAAAGACCTCGAAGCAGCCGGCTTTAAAGCTCCGAAGGGCAGGATTAGCCATGTAGCATCCGAACAGCCCAACGGCTGGCTGGTTATTGACATTTGGGACAGCGCTGAAACGTTGAACGAGTTTGCCAAAACGCTGATACCCATTTTGATCAAAAATGGAGTAACTCCACCACAACCAACAGTGTTGCCTGTTTATAACAACATGGTGATTTCAATTTTACAGTAACTAATTTAACTAAGTTCTCAGTTATTATTTACCTGAGAACTACCTGCTTTTTTAAAAAATATACCTATGAATACACTAAATAATCCTGCTGCTTTAAGTGAATTATTGGAGCGAATTAATAGATTACAGCCATCATCGCAACCGCTTTGGGGTAAAATGACCGTGCATGAAATGATTTGTCATGTATCAGATCCTTTCAGAGACGTTCTTAAAATCCGTAATATCCAACCGGTTACTCCTTTCTTTCTTCGGCCCTTGCTGAAATGGATACTGCTAAACAAAAAACCGTTTGGCAAAAATGCACCAACAGTAAAACCATATTTGCAATCACACAAAGGAGGTGGAACAAAACCGAAGAATTTTGAAAATGATAAGACCGCACTCAAAGACCTTGTTATCAAATTTTCGGAGCTTGACGACCATTTTGTTTTGGGCCCCCATGCAGCATTAGGAAAATTATCCAGAGATCAAGCCGGTCTACTTATGTGGAAGCATCTTGACCATCACCTGCGCCAATTTGGCCTGTAAAAACGGATATTATTCAGCACAGGAAAGACTTACTGACAACAAAGGCGGCTCCCCTACGGCAAGCCACCAGCCATTGGAATGTCAGCAACATCATCAACATATTTTGATACTACGGAACAATACATTTTGTACCTTCATAGTCCCTTACTTTAACCTGCAAACTGCGCACCTCCATGAAAGCACTCAAAATCATACTCATTATCTTGGTTATTCTCGCTGCTGCCTGGGCTGTGACCTCTGCCCTGCTTCCGTCTACGGCCCGTGTAGAACGCTCGGCCGTTATCCAAGCTCCTGCTGCACTTATATTTAACCAGGTCAATACTTTAAAAAACTGGAATCAATGGTCTTTTTGGCACAAAATGGACACTACCCAGCAGCTAACGTATACCGGGCCGGCCTCTGGGGTTGGCAGCTCCTACTCCTGGGATGGACCTAAAACAGGCAAAGGAACACTTACTATTACCGAAAGCACCCCGCATGAGAAAATACTTATGGAGCTGGACTTTAGACCACATGGGACTGCCCAGGTTCAGTGGTCTTTTGAGCCTACTGATGGAGGCACCCGCGTAACTCAATCATTTCAAACCCAATTAGGCTTTACGGAAAGAATTTTCCCCGGCCTTTTTTTTATGGATAAATTTCTCGGAAAGGCATTTGAAACGGATTTGCAAAATCTGAAAGAATTGTGCGAAAACATGCCCCCTTTTCAGGCTGAAGAAGTCACAACGCCATTGCAATGGGTGCTTACCTTGAGAGACTCATGCAGCGTGGAAGATATACCGATCACCCTTGGCAGCCTGTATGAAAAAATCGTCACATTCGCTATGGTCAGTGAGCTGCCGCTGAAGGGTTATCCTATTGCCATATGGCATCAATTTGATCCGCAAGCTGACTTTGTGGATGTGGAAGCCGGAATTCCACTAGAGGACTCCATTTCCGCCCCAGCCGGATTTCATGTTGTAAAAATCGGTGGTAAAGCCGTTAAAACCATTCACCGTGGTGACTATGAATCTATGTCAACTACTTACAATGCCTTTTCCAACTGGATGAAAGATAAAGGCATCAGCTCCTCAGGGCCACCATGGGAAGTATATGTAACTGATCCGGGAGAAGAAAAAGATACTACCAAGTGGATTACCGAAATCTACTTTCCCATATAGTTATTCCCCTGTTTGAATCCATACCTTGTTCATTCAACAAAAAAGGAATGCCCTTATAAAAATGCTGATCTAGCCCCTTGTGTAAGGTGTCTGAACTGCCTCTCCCATCAGGGCAGATCTGAAACGAAACTTATCCGGGAAGCACGCATCTGCTTCATGCACAACTAAACAACCATACTGCAATGTGCTTGATTAAAAGCGCGGCATAAAGTATTCTCGGGAGCCGGTTTTGCCTCCTGATCGGGTAAGATTAAACTACCTTGTTGGCACAACTAGAGCTGGCAAAGGCGTGTGGCTTGGCTTTAAACGCAAAACCCATACTCAGTATGTACCCCATGGCCTCACTGAGAGCCGTATTGGATTTAAAATGCGGATTGGTATTTATATCCGCATGTACTTCCAGATCCACATCATACTCATCCAGCAAATCGCATAGCTCATAAGCTATGTTTATGGAGAGGGAAACTTCATGCAGCAATCTTTCTTTCAAACTCATCGGTTGACGGGTTTTTTCATTATGGATAAACATAAAACCGCCTTTCTTCTCTCTAAGCAGTACAATTACTGTGGCAAACTCCGCAAGTTCGCCCCTTACCTGTGAGTCGGTACCGATGCATACCATCAGTTTATTGCCTAAAGCGCGTTCCCGCAGTATCGCTTCTTTCACCTCCTCCCGGATGGGACGCAAAATCTGTTCACCATTAAACTTGCGCCAGTTGCGCATTTGATGGAGTTTTTGACTTGCCATATATTGCCTTTTGGCTAAAATTAACAAACAACTCCGCATCAAGAAATCCTATTTCCCCACTTAGTCCCTATAAAATACCTATACCATGCACGGATGTTTTTTCAAACAAAAAGTTATTAACTTTGCCATCCCTCCACGGGTTGCATCTGATAACTTATTGAGATTAACTAAATAAAAACATGAAAAAGGGAATACATCCGGAAAATTACAGACTGGTGGTTTTTAAAGACTTCTCCTGTGATTACGCCTTTCTTACCCGTTCAACTGCTGCCACCAAGGAAACCATTGTATGGGAAGACGGCAAAGAATATCCGCTCGTAAAGCTAGAGATCTCTCATCAGTCACATCCCTTTTTCACCGGTAAAATGAAATTTGTGGATACAGCCGGACGCATAGAAAAATTCCAGAAAAAGTATCAAAAGAAAAAGGGATAAGCCTTATCCAAGGCGGGTGGTTTAGCGCATTTCATGCCCCAATACCTCTGGGCGGGTGAGCTGCCAATAAAAAAGGTTGGTGTTAGCTGGGTAGCAAAATAAATCCTGTTTTTTTATCTCTCTTTTATATTTTTATCTTCTTCGGTACCCAACCATTAACAAGTGAGGAATAAACTTTCCTTCCCATTCCTGACGGAGCACATTATCCTGTACACAGCCATCAGCATTTTTTGCTCTTTGTATGGAGTTGCCCAACCTGTCATCGGTCTTCAGGAGATTGCCAGCGGCTTCAACCGGCCCGTGGATATCGCACATTGCGGAGATGACCGTCTCTTTATCGTAGAGCAGGCCGGCATAATCAAAATACTCAACCCTGACGGCACAATAAATCCGCGTCCTTTTCTGGATATACGTAATAAAGTGGAGTCCGGAGGTTTTGAACAGGGTCTGCTGGGACTGGCTTTTCATCCCGATTACAAGAATAATGGGTATTTTTTTGTGAATTATACAGACAAAGGCCCCGGCTTCGGCAACACCGTTGTATCGCGGTTTCAGGTCAGCCCAAGCGATCCGGACAGCGCCCTTGCTTCCAGTGAAACAATCCTTTTCACTATTGCTCAACCCTATGCCAATCATAACGGGGGCGACCTGAATTTCGGCCCTGACGGATATTTGTATATTGGTTTAGGAGATGGCGGTAGCGCAAATGATCCGGGTAACAGGGCCCAAAATCCCATGGATCTGCTGGGTAAAATATTACGCATTGATGTGAATTCCATCGCCGGTTATCGTATCCCACCGGATAATCCTTTTGTAAATGACACTACAACCCGCGATGAAATCTGGGCGTTGGGGTTGCGTAACCCGTGGCGTTTCAGTTTTGATCGTCTTACAGGTGACATGTGGATAGGTGATGTAGGCCAAAATGCCCGGGAAGAGGTCAACTTTCAACCAGCATCAAGCATGGGCGGGGAAAATTACGGCTGGCGCTGCTACGAAGGGACACGCCCCAACAACACCACCGGCTGTGCTTCTGCTGCCAGCTATGTAGCCCCCGTTTATGAGTATGTTAACCCTACTTTCGGCTGCTCTGTTATCGGGGGTTATGTGTATCGCGGATGCAGGTACCCTAATTTGTTCGGACATTATATTTTCTCCGATTATTGCAGCGGCCGCTTCTGGTCTACTGTGTATAGTGGCGGCAACTGGGTAACCTATGATCAGGGTACTTTTGCCAACAGCTTCACCACGTTTGGCGAAGACCGACACGGTGAGCTCTACGTGGCCGGTAGCAGTGGTGGAAGAATATATCGCATTACGGAATCACTACCGGTAAATCTGCCCGTTGTGCAGGTTTCAGGTAGCACGACATTCTGTGCCGGTGACTCCGCAACACTTTCTGCCCAAAGTGGGTTTGCTGTGTACACTTGGCTCAAAGACGGCTTGCCGGTAGATACGGGACTAAGTTACAGCGTAACCACTGCTGGAGAGTATGCTCTTCAAATAACCGGTACTAATGGCTGTAAATACACTACTCCTTCTGTGAGTATTTCCGTGCACCCTTCTCCGGAGCCGGTCATTACCCTGTCTGATACAGACTTCTGCACCGGAGACTCCGTGACACTGGATGCCGGAAACTGGGTGGCCTACCTCTGGTCTGATGGAGACACCCTTTCGCCCCGTTCAGCTACAGCCGGTGGTACCTACTCCATAACGGTAACGGACACTCGCGGGTGCACAGGCACTGCTGCCGCAACCATTGATGAGCACCCCTTACCACAACCCTTCTTATCCATAACTCAGGACACCACTATCTGTGCTGGCAGCTCTCTATTGCTTTTTACTATTGATGATTTTACAGCTTACAGTTGGTCTTCCGGTGATACCCTGCCTGCCATTATAGTGAGAGATTCGGGCACCTATAGCGTAACGGTAACGGATAGCTATGGATGCGTAGGTGTGTCTGATAAAGTAGAAATCAGTGTGGCTCCCGCACCCCCTGTTGCTGTTATCGTGTTTGAGAATAATCAGCTTATGGTTAATGACAGCGGATTTACCTACCAATGGTATGTCAATGGCGACCTTATTCCGGGAGCTACAGGTTCGGGGTTAGTGCCTCCGGTAAGCGGTGAATATACTATCGTATTAACCAACGCAGCAGGCTGTAGCACCTTGTCTGAACCACTTCAGGTGATAATAAACGGCCTCAGCTCTTTATGGATTGACCAAATACAACTAGCCCCCAATCCTTTTGAATCGGAGTTATGGGTTACCACTACCTCTATTCCTGCTGAGAACCTGACCATTGGCCTCTATACATTGACAGGGCAACCGCTGCCCTTTAAAATAAGCGAAATATCAAATCAACAGGTGCTATTGTATATCCCTGAACAGTTAATGGCAGGCACGTATATACTTCTTCTGCAGTACGGATGTACACAAAAACTCTTCAAAGTTCTAAAAATGTAGATAACAAAAATCATTGTCCGCGCTTTCCTGTAATCCCTAACTTTATACAAAACACACAGTGCAATGAAACTGTATTTAACCCCTCCGATGACCTTGCAACAGGTAAATGAAGCCTTTCAGAAAGAATTCCGGTTTTTAAAACTTGCTTTTTTTAAAAAAACCCACATGCCGGGCGAGCCATCCTCCAAAGAGGATATGCTTGATAACAGTCTTACACTGGAACAGGCAGGGCTGCAAAAATCCTGCGAAATAAACCTGGAGGAAAATATGCAGGTGAGCCGGGTGGAAGAGGCTTTCAAAAAGTGCAATCTATATGCACAGGTTTTCAGAAAATCAGGCAATATCTGGCTTGAAACTACTAAAACTGACCACTATACCCTTAAAGAGCAAATGGAAGAAGCCAAAGAAAGCGAAACTCAGTACACCTACAACCCGCATAATTTTGCAGACGACCGGGAGTAATCGGGCGATTGTCAAATATTTCACTTTAGCTGCAAAAGCCTGCGGACCTATCAAGGGGCAGAAATTTTATGTACAGGCAAATACGGATTGCCTGCATGGTTCTCTGCGTTACAGGCATGCAGGCATGTTTCAGTGTTAAAAGCACTGATTCGTTTGTTTACATCCCCTATCCACCGGAAACATATTGCCGCCCGCTTGAGGAAAGTAAGGATTTCTACCTTATTGATGTCCGCACACCAGCCGAATACCGCAAGGCCCGCATTGAGGGAGCGTTGAATTACAATTTTCTGAGTTTCCGTTTGCCCGGCAGATAGATTCATTGTACAGAAGCAAAACAGTTTTTGTTTACTGTCATAGCCGACATCGCTCTCCTTTAGCAGCCCGAAAAATGAAAAAGAAGCATTTTGTATGTGTTTATGATTTGCAGGGCGGTTTTTCTGCACTCCCAAAGACCGTCAGAGCCGGTTGTCCTCATTAAATCAGGGGTATCTTGTTTAATTTCTCAAATTATAATATTTTGTGTCAATAATCCTACCCCAAACTTACAATACTTTGTCTTCATGAAGGTTTTATTCCGGGCATTCCTGATATCTTCTGTGATATTCCCTGTATACATAACACATGCCCAACAGGCCTGTACCCCTGATCCATCCTACACGGAGTTTGGCATATATACTTCCGATACATCAGGGCTTCCGCACGGTTGCGAAAACGAACCCTACTCGGAAGTCATCACCGCTGTAATACCGGATTCTCTTGGGGGGTATCCCTTAATTGATGTGACCCTTTTATCTGTCAACGGCTTACCAGATAGTATGGGCTATGCGTGTAACCCTTCTAATTGTGTTTTCCTTCCCAACACTTCGGCCTGCATATTGCTGGCAGGTATTCCGAAAACGGCAGGTACGTATAGTATCCGGGTGAGCCTGCGGGTAAAGGTGCGCGTAATTTTTATACCCGTAACCGTAGACACCACCTTCACCCTAGGAGATTTTGTTGTGGATGCGAAAGATTGTGCCGGAGTTTGCGGAGGAAGTGCATCGGTGGATGCCTGTGGCATCTGTTCAGGAGGCACTACCGGCATATTACCGGATTGCGATGATAACGATCCCTGCACTGCCGATCAATGTGACGGCATGGGGGGTTGTCTTCCACACGAGATATATGCCTGACCATAGCAGGCGAAGTCCGCACGGAAAACGGCTTTCCGGTAAAGGGGGTAACCATGCTGCCTTACCGGCTCCGATACCCAAGCAGTGATTACCGGAGATAGTGGCGAATATCATTTTATCGTGTGGGCAGGTGGAAATTATGTTGTGGAGCCTTTTCACGATGATGACCCCGCAGTTACGCAGGGAGTAAGCACGGCTGACATCGTATTTATCCGAAGGCATATTTTGGGCACCGAAGACCTCAGCAGCCCTTACAAAATCATAGCGGCAGATGCCAATGGATCAGCCTCCATTTCTACGCTGGATATTGTCATCACCCGCTCCGTTATTCTGGGCAGCACTGCTGCATTTTCCAATGGGCGAATATGGGAGTTTGTGCGCAGCGATCAGATTTTTCCCGATCCCCTCTCCCCTTTCCCTTTTGAAAGCACCCGCACCTACACGTCTCTGCTCGCTGATCAGTATGGCCAGAATTTCATTGCCGTGAAACTGGGAGACGTCAATAACAACTGGACCCCCGCCCCTTAACAACCCCTGAATGGAAAACCTCGTGTAAAAGCGATTTTAGGAGGGTATCCGTAAGGACAGGACAAGCGGAACGCCTTTATTTTACGCTTGCTACGATTTGCTTAAAAGCCTCAGGCTGGTTCATTGCCATATCAGCAAGCACTTTGCGGCTAAGCTGGATATTGGCTTGGTGGAGTTTGCCCATAAAGTCTGAGTAACTAAGCCCTTCAAGCCGGGCTGCAGCGTTTATCCTTGTTATCCACAAAGAGCGGAAGCTGCGCTTTTTGGTTTTACGATCGCGATAGGCATAGGTCAATCCCTTTTCAACCTGGTTTTTTGCTACGGTATAGACGTTTTTCTTTCGGCCCCAATAACCTTTGGCCTGTTTGATGATTTTCTTTCTGCGCCTGCGCGAGGCAACTGCTGGAACTGACCTGGGCATAATTTACATTTTTACGCTGCCTGCGTGTTTAAGCTCTGACAAGCAGCCGCTTTACCATGTATTCATTAGTCTTATCTACCAAAGTGTCTTTTACCAGGCGTTTTTTACGTTTCTTGGTTTTTTTTGACAGGATGTGATTGTGAAAGGCATGTTGCCGTTTCACCTTTCCGGTGCCTGTCACCTTGAAACGTTTCTTGGCACTGGAGTTTGTCTTCATCTTTGGCATGACCTGAAAATTTGGTCAGCAAAGATAAGGCGATTCCGGCGAAACTAACAACCTTTAATGATAAATGAAAAATTATTTCTTTTTTGGAGCCAGGGTAACAATCATCCTTCTGCCTTCCAGCAAGGGCATCTGCTCTAAGATGCCTACGTCTTTGAGGCGGTCGGCAAGTCTAAGGAGCATCAACTCTCCGCGCTCTTTAAACAAGATACCCCTTCCCTTGAACTGAACGAATGCCTTTACTTTAGAGCCTTCCTTAAGAAATTTCTCGGCATGGTTGGCTTTGAACTCAAAATCATGCTCATCAGTATTGGGGGTAAACCGCACTTCTTTCACCACAGTTTGCTTAGCAGATTTTGCCCGCAGCTCTTTTTGTTTCTTTTTCTGCTCATAGAGGTATTTCTGGTAGTCCATTACCTTGCAAACCGGGGGATCGGAAGTGGGACTCACTTCTACCAGATCGAGCCCCAGCTCTTCGGCAATTTTCCTGGCCTCACGGATGTCATAAATACCTGTTTCAATATTTTCCCCCACCAGCCTAATTCTGGGGGCTGTTATTTCTTCATTAATCTTGTGGGGGTTTTGCTTCTTTGGCAGGCGATTCTGCCTGTAAAATGATTTTCTTGGGGACTGCAAGTGTATTTTATTTAATTGAGAAATTAATCAAGTGCTGCTTTTACTTCATTACGCACGCTTTCGGCAAATTGTTCGGGTCGGAGCTGACCCTTATCGCCTTCTCCGTGTTTTCTGACTGATATGGTGCCGGAGTCTTGTTCTTTTTCTCCTACGATGAGCATGTAGGGAATTTTCTTCATTTCTGCGTCTCGGATTTTTTTTCCGATCTTCTCATTACGTTCATCTATGATACAGCGAATATCGTACTTTTTAATTAAGCCGAACACCTCTTTTGCATAGGTCATGTATTTATCGGAGATAGGTAGAATTGTAGCCTGTACAGGCGCCAGCCACAGTGGAAAATTCCCTGCATAGTGCTCAATAAGGAACCCGATAAAACGCTCGTGAGTGCCTAACGGTGCGCGGTGAATAATAATGGGATGTTCAGGCTTGTTTTCGGCATTGGTATAGGTAAGATTAAAACGCAGAGCCTGGGCAAAGTCTACCTGATTGGTGGCCAGCGTAAACTCTCTGCCGATAGCGCTCCATACCTGCACATCTATTTTAGGCCCGTAAAATGCTGCTTCATCCCGAACTTCTTTGTAGGGAATACCGGAGCGGTTCAGTACATCCCGAACCATTTTTTCTGATTCCAGCCACAATTCGGGTTCGTTGACATATTTCTGACCAAGCTTGGCTGGGTCATGGGTGGAAAATCGCATCAGATATTTTTCTATTCCGAATATGCGAAAATACCTCAGATACATATCGTTTACTGCCTGGAATTCTTCTTCAAACTGGTCACGTCTGCAGTAAATATGCGCATCATTCATTTGCAGTGAACGCACACGCATCAGTCCAAACAGCTCTCCGGATTTTTCGTAACGGTAGCACGTCCCATATTCAGCCAGTCTTACCGGAAGATCTCTATAGCTTTTGGGGGTGCTAGCAAAAATTTTGTGGTGGTGTGGGCAATTCATGGCCTTGAGGTAATACTTGTAGCCATCTATTTCCATCGGAGGGAACATGCTGTCTTTATAATAGGGCAGATGCCCGCTGGTGATGTAGAGCGATTCTTTGGCGATATGCGGTGTGCGCACACGCTGATAACCCGCCTTTTCTTCAGTTTTTTTTGCCAGACTTTCCAACTGTTCTATCAGAAACGCACCATTGGGTAGCCACAGAGGCAGGCCGCTCCCCACGTCATCGTCAAATGTAAATATCTCCAGCTCTTTGCCAAGCTTGCGATGGTCACGTTTCCTGGCTTCCTCCTGCATGTGCAGAAACTCATCCAGCAACTCCTGCTTGGGGAATGTAACTCCGTAAATACGGGTGAGCTGTTTTCTTTTTTCATCTCCGCGCCAGTAAGCCCCGGCAACGGACAGCAGCTTTATGGCCTTAATAGGTGAAGTGTCAGGCAAATGAGGGCCGCGGCACAGGTCCACAAAGTTACCCTGCTGATAGAATGTAATTTCCCCGTCTTTGAGTTCTTCCAAAAGCTCAAGCTTATAGGGGTCTTCTTTCTCTTTGAAATAGGCAATTGCTTCGGCTTTCGGTATTTCTTTTCGTATATAAGGGCTTTTCCTGGCTGCCAGTTCTCTCATTTTCTGTTCGAGCACCTCCAGGTCTTTTTCTGAAATCTGGCGGCCTCCTAAATCCACATCGTAATAAAAGCCATTTTCCACCGGAGGACCTATGCCGAATTTTACTCCCGGATATAGTGCCTCCAATGCCTCAGCCATTAAATGAGCTGAAGAATGCCAGAAGGCATACCGTCCACCTTCATCATCCCAGGTGAGCAGTTTGAGCCGTGCATCCTGAAACATAGGGCGTGTTGCATCCCATACTTCTCCGTTAACCTCTGCAGCCAGTACCTTCTTTGCCAAACTGTTGCTTATGGATTTTGCGATGTCAAGAGCGGTAGTGCCCGGTGGATATTGGCGCACGGAGCCGTCCGGGAACGTTATATTAATCATAACCTTGCTTCACTATTTGTCCACTCGTTGCAAGCCATCCAGGGCGAGTTGATAATCCGGCTTCAAATTTAATGATTGCCGGTAATAATAACGGGCAGTTTCAGTTTGATTTTTTCGTTCCGCACACAGTCCCAACATATAGTAGGCTTCTGTATAGTCAGGAGCTACCTTTAGTGCCAGATCAAAGTTGCGTTCTGCTTTGTCCAGCGAATCTTCCAGAAAATAAATATATCCCATATTGTAAAAAGCTCTTTTGCCCTGCGGAAACTGCATAATCATTTTACGATAGAGCTGTTTAGCCTGCTTATAGTTGCCCTGATTCTGATAAAACAAAGCCATACCATAGAGTGCCTCCTCGCTGGTGCTGTCAATCTTTAGCGCATTGCTGAAGTAATCTATCGCCACAGGGTCATTTTTTTTACTAAAAAGCAGCCCGAGCTGCATATAAGCCTCATAGTATCCGGGATTCTGCTCAATGGCGGTCTGGAAGCTGGAGATAGCCCGCGATGTATCTCCAATCTCTTTAAAAATCATACCCTTGTAAAAGTAAGCGTATGGATTGGATATGTTTTTCATCAATACGCTGTCCAGCAGGCGAATACTTTTTTGCTTTTCTCCTATTATGTAGTAGTATTTAGCGGTCTCCAGCATTAACGATACATCATCGGGCAGCTTTTGGCGACCTGTCTCCAGAGTTTGGAGGGCACGGGTAAATTCTTCTGATGCAAAATAAATCTCCGCAAGCAGACGATAATATGCGGCTCTGAACGAATCTTTTCTGATGGCTTCAGCAGCATCCGCTCGTGCCTTTCCCGAATTACCCAGTTTCTGCAAGGCTTCGGCTCTTTTAAAATAAAGCTCAGCGCTGTCGGGATGGCGCGCAATCTGTTCGTCCAGTAGCTGCAGAAGGGGTATTCCATAGTCAGCCAATGTGTCTTGGTGCATGGAGCCCGTGTTTATGCCTTTTTTTGAATCTGAGTTTCCACAGCTCCATAAAAGTGCTGCAGCTATCAGGCATATTATTCCCGTTATGCAATATTTTTCGGTCATGTCAGGGCACAAAATTATGCACTCTCCCCTGTTCACTAACCACACAGTGCATATATCTTTGAGTTTTAAATGGTATGTGTAGTATGCATAGGCTCTGCATGGCATCTATAGCGGCATTTTCGCTTTTTTTACCTTTTCTGTCATTTGCACAAATCCTGCAAACCGACTCGCTGTTGAAGCAACTTGCAGGATGCTGGAAATGGGACTATTACTACGGAGGCAGGATAGGATTGCCCCCTACCCGTGCTTATATGGATGTGCGGCTGGTTTTCAGACAAACCAGTCAGACTCCTAATGATTCCGCCTTTGTTTGCGAAACGTATAAGGAATCGGTGCTTACATTTTCAGGAAGGTGTTATTTCATACAGGACACATTGGTATTTCCACTGCCTGCTCTGTCATGTTCTGTTTTTGATAGCATAGGCATTGTTGGTTCAGCTCCCATTTTTTTTGAACTTAGAAACGATACGCTGTTATTTCCACAAGAGCAGTTGCTCGATGGGTTTGTGTATGCATTCACACGCTCCTGTGATGCGCCTACCGGCAGCACAACCGTTTTTATGCCGGGCATCTATCTGGTACCCAACCCGGCAAGCCGGACAGTTTACATTGCTTTACCTGATCCTGCTCAGGCCAGCGTTTTTGTATTGGACATACAAGGCAAGGTTATCCAATATATACCACATCCTCATGCGTCTCCTCTTCAAATCCCAGCAACCCACTGGCCGGCAGGAGCCTATTGGGCTCTTATCCGTTATCCGCATAAACGTTTTTTGGAAAAGTTTTTGGTAACTCACTGACAATGCCGAACGCAATATTTTGCAGGCTTCTCCCGTAGACTCTTTTTTGTCAAAGTGGCGCCAAAGGCAACATAAGTATGGAATCAGCGGTTTGATGCTTCTTCCACATGAAGAATATGCAACAGGCGGTGTAATACCGGTGTAAACATAATCGCACTGATTCCCAGAAAAACAATTCCGCTGTAAAGGGCATACAGAGAGGAGAAAATCACAGCTGACGGACGGGTCAATTCCACAACAGGACCCATACCGGTTAAAATCATACAAGCCATGTGAAAGCTCTCAAGCCAGGATATCTCTCCGAAATAATGATACCCTATAACCCCTCCTCCAATGGAAAACACCACCAGGCTCATGGCCACCAACCCGTATCTACTCAGACGAATAATAAAAAGCCTGAGTGGGAGAACTCTTTGATGCCGATGTTCAAGTCTCATAGGTTAAAATTTTACAGGTACTGATTTATAAACGGAATAGTGTATATAGCTGACTGTCTGCCTTTTCACCAGGCAAGATAAAAATCTGTTGGCGTTTTTCTATCCCCACGCACTTGCAGCTCTCGGCCTCTCCCTACGTTACACCTACCTAACAGTAGGTATTTTAATTGCAATAAAAATTACCAAGAACCGCTACAACTAACTTAGCGGTAGCTATGAATGGAAAGAAAAGTCGTTTTTTTCTTAAGCCCGGCCAAACGGGGATTATTCGCTCATTACACGAAAGCCATCTTTCTGCCCGGCTGATCGAGATGGGGTTTCTTCCCGGCCGCAAATTGCGCTTGATTCGTACTGCACCGGGCGGCTGTCCTCTTTATTTTGAACTGCACGGACAATATATTGCCCTGCGCTCCGATGAGGCAGATTCAATCCTGCTGGATCCGCAATCATGAACATTGCACTTATCGGCAATCCAAATGCCGGCAAATCCTCCGTTTTTAATCACCTAACCGGACTGCGCCAGAAAACCGGCAACTTCCCCGGAGTAACTGTGGATAAACATACGGGTAAGATTGTTCTTCCGGATGGCACCAAGGCTACCGTCATAGATTTCCCGGGAACGTATAGCCTTTATCCTAATTCTTCTGACGAACGCATAGTTGTAGAAACCCTATGTAATCCTCAGGATCTCCACTACCCGGATGTGGTAATTTATGTTGCCGATGCTACCCATCTTGAACGTCACCTGTTGCTCTGTTCGCAGCTCATTGATCTGCGGATCCCCGTAGTGCTTGCGTTAACGATGACTGATCTGGCATTGCGTAACACAGCAAAACTCAACAAAGAAAAGCTGGGAAAAAGCTTAGGCATCCCGGTTGTTATGGTCAATGGACGCACCGGCAGCGGCATACGGGATCTGATTGCAAACCTTCCGGACTTACGTTGCAGCGACAAACAATTTTATATTCCAAATGCGGCCGAGCAAGCTATAATACAGGCTATACAGCCCCTCACTGCCTCTGACAATCCCTACCTGAATTTGCTTATTGCGCATCATTACCGGCACCTGCATTTTATCTCGCCCGCTAAGAAAAAAGGCATTGAGCAAGCACTTGCACAATATACCTTTAACAGCATTGCCGCTCAGGTAAAAGAAACTATGGCACGCTATGACAAAATAACGGCTCTGCTGGATAAGGTATACTCCCTTCCTCCTGCTACCCATCCTACACCCACTGAAAGAATTGATCGTCTTTTGACACACAAGGTGCTGGGTAGCATCATTTTTCTTGGAATTCTCTTTCTGGTATTTCAGGCAATCTTCGCCTGGGCCAGTTATCCAATGGAGTGGATTGACGAAGGCTTCAGCAAATTAAGCATTGCAGCAGGCAATCATCTACCGCCAAGCTTTGCCAGCAGGCTCCTGGTGGATGGCATCATTCCCGGTATTGCAGGCATTTGCATCTTCATCCCGCAAATCATTATGCTGTTTTTGCTGATAGCCATTCTGGAAGATATTGGATACATGTCCAGAGCCATCTTTTTATCCGACAAGCTGATGAGAAAATTCGGATTAAACGGCAGGAGTATCGTGGCGCTGTTTTCGGGACTGGCCTGTGCGGTTCCGGCTATCATGGCTACCCGCACCATAACCAGTTATAAAGAAAGGTTGATTACCATTATGGTAACCCCTTTGATGAGCTGTTCGGCAAGGATACCCGTTTTTGTTATGCTCATAGCCCTGGTTGTACCTGCTGACGCCCTGATAGGACCTTTTAATGTGCAGGGATTAGTCATGTTAGGACTCTATCTCCTGGGAGCAACTGCAGCCCTGATGTCGGCCTGGATTATGCACAAAATATTAGCTACGGAAGAAGCCGGCTTTCTTGTCATGGAACTTCCCACCTATAAGGCGCCACACTGGAAAAACATCGCTCTTACAGTCTTTGAAAAAGTAAAAGTTTTTGTCACTGAAGCCGGCAAAATCATCATCGTTATTTCTGTTTTGCTCTGGTTTCTTGCCTCCTACGGACCCGGTGATGCCATGCTGCAGGCTGAACGACAGGTTAAAGACGCATTTGAAAATACCGTAAGTCCTGAAATACTGGAAACCCAAGTTGCCGCAGTCCGTCTGGAAAATTCTTATGCAGGCCAGCTGGGAAAGTGGCTGGAACCCCTCATTCGGCCGCTCGGCTTTGACTGGAAAATAGGTATTGCCCTCATCACATCTTTTGCCGCACGGGAAGTATTCGTGGGCACCATGTCTACCTTATATAGCCTGGGAAGCTCTGATAGCGGTGAAACAGTTCTGGAAAAGCTGCAAACAGAACTTAACCCACAAACAGGGCATAAGGTTTTCACATCTCCTGTAGCAGCTTCCCTGCTGATATTTTACGTCTTTGCCATGCAATGCATGAGTACTATGGCTATCGTAAGAAGGGAAACCAAATCATGGAAATGGCCTCTCCTCCAGTTTCTGTATATGACAGTGCTGGCCTACCTGGGCAGCCTGATTACTTATCAGATTCTATCCTGAGTAAGTCCCACTGTAGAACAGCAGGAATTTAACATACCGAAGGGAACCAGAATTAAACCATTCTATGTTAAAGCGGTCATAAGCAGCCACGATGGAAATAAATCTGCCTGGAACGATAAAAACATTTGCCGGCTTAGCTTTGTTTTCCTGCCCCGATAAGTATTGGGGTAAAATATTTGGAACAAGAGCTCGTGACTATTATTGGGGAAAAAATACTTCCTATTCATGCTACATGAAACTTATAATAATGCACTCCCCTTGCAATCGGGGATTATATCGGAACACTTTAAAATTCGCACAAGGATATGGCTCTTTTTACTGCTGCCTTACCTCATAACTACTTCATGCAAATCGGATTCTGCTAAACCCGCAAAAGGAGAGACAGCTCACAGCGGCTTCACCGAGGTAGAAACTTTTGTTGCCCACCCCACTGAAATAGATAACATCATCACCACGCATGGTAACATTCTGCCTGCAGAGGAAGTAGAGTTGCGCAGCGAAATAGCCGGTCAGGTAACAGGAATATTTTTCAAAGAGGGCAATCAGGTTTCGGCAGGCCAGCTTCTGGTGCAGATTGATGACAGCGAATTGCTGCCGGCTCTGGAAAAGCTGAAAATACAGCTGAAAGTAGCTTCCGATGAACTTGACCGAAAAAAAGCACTTTTTGAAATACAAGGTATCAGCAAAGAAGAATATGAAGCTGCTGAACTGAAAGTTGCCTCGCTTCGTGCTGACCTCCAATGGACAGAAACACAAATAGAAAAATCCAAAATTACTGCTCCTTTCAGCGGGCGTATCGGATTGCGCCAGGTAAGTCCGGGGGCTTATGTTACCGTAGGGCAAATCATAGCACGACTGGTGCAAACTGATCCTGTGAAAATTGAATTCACCGTACCGGAACAATATGCACATGAAATGAAAAATGGCACATTGGTAGAGTTTAGCCTTACAGGCTCAGACAATAAATATCAGGCGCGTGTTTTTGCAACTGAACCCTCCCTTGACCGGGAAACACGCAGTCTGCGCGTCAGAGCCCTGGCTGACAATAAAGATGCCCATCTCCTTCCAGGCTCCTTTGCTGAACTCACCATAACACTGGAAAAAATACCCGATGCCCTGATGGTGCCAGTCCTTGCCGTAACCCAGGATATTCAGGGATTTAAAGTTTTTATTATGCGTAATGGCATAGCCACGACCAGCATTGTGAAAACCGGCATTCAGAGAGGTGATTTTGTTCAGCTTATTTCTGGCATACAACCCGGTGACACAGTTATCACAACATCTCTCCTCTCGCTGCGCGAGGGAGTGCCGGTAAAACCTAAACCTGCTAAACCGCTACTTAAAAACACGCAATGAATATTTCCTCCATATCTATTAACCGCCCGGTATTGGCCACGGTGATATCCATCGTTATTGTTTTATTCGGAGCTGTAGGCTTTTCCTACCTGGGAGTGCGCGAATATCCCAGCGTGGACCCTCCTATCGTAACGGTTACTACCAACTACACAGGCGCCAACGCGGACATTATTGAATCCCAGATTACAGAGCCCCTTGAAGAATCTATTAACGGCATTGCAGGTATCGCCTCACTCACTTCCACAAGCAGTGACGGCCGCAGCACCATCAGAGTTGAATTTGAACTAGGTATGGATATGGATGCAGCGGCCAATGACGTACGCGACCGGGTATCGCGTGCTGTGCGCAACTTGCCTCCTGACGCTGACCCTCCCATTATTGTAAAGTCAGACGCCAATGCCGAAACCATCCTTTCTATAACTGTAAGCAGTGATAAGCGCACTCTGTTGCAACTGACCGATATCGGCATCAACATTTTTAAGGAACGGCTACAAACCATTCCGGGAGTCAGCGAAATAAGAATATGGGGGGAAAAGAAATATGCCATGCGGCTGGAGATGGATCCCCTTAAAATTGCAGCATATGGTCTCACCCCTCTGGACGTCCGCAATGCTTTGTTAGCCCAAAACGTGGAGCTTCCATCAGGCCGTATTGAGGGATATGAAAAAGAAATGGTCGTTCGCACCTTTGGTCGTCTGACCACGGAGGAGGATTTCAATAACATGATTATTGCTGAAAAAAATAATACGCTGATTCGTTTTCGCGATATCGGACAAGCCAGATTGGCTCCCGAAAACGAACGTACCCTCCTGCGGGGTGATGGCGGAGTGCCCATGATTGGGGTAGCGCTGACTCCTCAACCGGGAGCCAATTATATTGACATAGTGGATGAAGCCTACAAACGCGTCAATCAGATTAAAAAAGAATTACCCGAAGATATTCGCCTCGGTGTCGCCCTGGACACTACCGTTACCATTCGTAAAGCCATTAAAGAAGTAGAAGAAACCATCCTTATTGCCTTCCTTCTGGTAGTGCTGGTAATCTTCCTGTTTCTGCGCGACTGGCGTACAACACTCATACCGGTAGTGGCAATCCCTATTTCGCTAATCGGGTCCTTTTTCATCATGTATCTAGCAGGATTTTCCATTAATATTCTTACCCTGTTGGCAATAGTGCTTGCCACCGGCATTGTGGTGGATGATGCCATCGTTGTTATGGAGAATATTTATTCCAAAATTGAAAAAGGCATGTCTCCCATGGAAGCCGCACATCAGGGTTCGGCTGAAATCATTTTTGCCATTATATCCACAACTATCACACTTGTGGCGGTTTTTCTGCCTATTATTTTTCTGGAGGGGCTCACAGGGCGCTTATTTCGTGAGTTCGGTATTGTAGTGGCCGGAGCCGTTATTATTTCGGCTGTGGTATCCCTCACGCTAACCCCCATGATGAGTTCACGATTGCTCCGTCATAAAACCCGTCCAGGTCGGTTTTACCAGGCCTCTGAACAATTTTTCAATGCCATGGTCAATGGTTATCAAAACGCACTCAGGCGGTTCATGCAATACCGCTGGATTGCCCTCCTCATTATGCTGGTTTCCGGGTTTATCATCTATTTGATGATGCAGCTGCTGCCACGCGAACTGGCTCCGATGGAAGACAAAAGTCGCTTGCGCATCATGTGTACGGCACCGGAAGGCACCTCTTTTGAAAAGATGGATGCATTTACCATGGAGCTGGTAAAGCTCACCGATACCCTGCCGGAAAAAGAATCCTTACTCAGTGTAACCTCTCCCGGTTTTGGTGCTTCAGTTTCAACCAATACAAGTTTTATCCGCCTTACCCTGGTGCCTCCTGACCAACGCACTAAAAGCCAGGAGCAGCTTGCCCGCGAATTAAACACCAGGCTGCGGCAATACAACTTTGCACGGGCTTTTGTAGTACAGGACCAAACCATTGCTACCGGAGGCGGACTCCGCGGACTGCCGGTACAATATGTACTTCAGGCACCCAACCTGGATAAGTTGCGCGCTACATTGCCGGCTTTTCTGGAAGAAGCGCGCAAAAGTCCGGTATTTGAAGCCATTGATTACGACCTCAGATTCAACAAGCCTGAACTCAAACTGCAGATCCATCGCGAAAAAGCACGCGAAATGGGCGTTGAAGTACGCGACATTGCCGAAACACTTCAACTGCTCTTTAGCGGACAACGCTTCGGTTTTTTTATCCTAAACGGGAAACAATATCAAGTCATTGGTCAGGCTGGGCGCGAAAACCGCAACGAGATTCAGGACATTGCTGCGGTGACGGTAAGAAACAAACAGGGCATACCCGTCAGACTGGACAACCTCGTTACCATGGAGGAAGAAAGCAGCCCTCCGCAGCTCTATCGTTACAATCGTTATGTGTCGGCCACAATATCCGCACAGCCCGCAAAGGGATATACACTTGGTCAGGGTATTGAGGAAATGGACCGCATTGCCGATAAATTGCTGGATGAAACCTTCTCTACCAGTCTTGCCGGCACGTCAAAAGACTTTGCCGAAAGTTCCAGTACACTGCTCTTTGCGTTTTTGTTTGCCCTTATCCTCATTTTCCTTGCTCTATCGGCACAGTTTGAAAGCTTTCTTGACCCCCTTACCATTATGCTTACGGTGCCACTGGCGCTTGCAGGTGCCTTGCTTACTCTCTGGATATTCGGACATTCCCTGAATATCTTCAGTCAGATTGGTATTATCGTGCTTATCGGCATTGTTACGAAAAACGGTATCCTGATTGTTGAGTTTGCTAACCAACGACAACTGCGTGGATTAAGTGTAACCGATGCAGCAATGGAAGCCGCGGCACAGCGTTTTCGTCCCATCGTCATGACAAGCCTCTCCACCACACTGGGAGCCGTGCCGATTGCTTTCGCGCTGGGTGGGGCAGCTACCAGCCGCATACCCATGGGAGTAGCAATCATAGGTGGCATTTTATTTTCTCTTGGACTCACCCTTTTTGTTATCCCTGCTCTCTACGTTTATGTAGAACAATTCAGTAAATGGTTGAAAAAAGCTCTTTGGCACCTCAGCCGGTCCTGCATCGGGTGTCATACATCCTTCTCCCGCAGCGAAAATGTTACTCCTGCCATTGGTGCTATCCATATTTTGCCAGCCAGCAGCAACAGCCCAAATGCTCACATTTGAAGCTGCCGTTCAGGAAATGCTTGAAAATAATTTTGATATACAGATTGCCGATAATAGTAAAGCAATTGCCCACCAGCTGAACAATATCGGGACAGCAGGCTTTCTGCCAAGCCTAAGTGGACGGGCCGGTTACGAACAGGCATATCGCAATACGGAACAGGTTTTTTTTGACGGACGTCAGCAGGGTGCCAATAACGCCCGCAGCAGCACTTTGACCGCCTCCGTATTGCTTAACTGGACTCTCTTTGACGGTATGAGAATGTTTGCCACTAAAAGCATTCTGGAGGCCAATGAAGCCCTCTCGGATTATTACCTGCGGGCAGCGGTTGAAGAAGGTGTGGTGTTGCTGGGCTCTCTATATTTTCAGATTGCGCAGCGCAGCAAATTACTGGAGCTCTACCGTAATACCCTGCTGGTTTCCCGCGAGCGTTACCAGCTCGCTCTTAAACGACAGCAAATCGGAAGCGGCTCACGTCAGGACGTGTTACAAGCGCTTATTGACCTCCATGCAGACAGCATACAGCTCATGCGCACCGCAACCGATATTGCCGACCTCAAAACCGAGTTGAACCTGCTGCTGGCACGGGATGTCACCGTCCCTGTGGAGACAGACCTGCGGATTCCGATAGATACATCCCTCACGCTCACTGTTTTGCTGGAGGCTGCTTCCAAAGAAAACACAGACCTCCTCGTTGCAAGGGAAAATATCCGTATTGCTCAGCATGAACTGCGTGTCGCCAGGTCGTATTTTTATCCTGAAGCCGGTATTTACGCGGGTTTTGACTTTGCCAAATCTACCAGCCAGGTGGGAGTTCTGCAATCCAACCGGAGTTACGGGCCTGGAGTAGGAATTTTTATAACCTACAACCTATTCAACGGCCTGCGGGATTATAAGAATCTTAAAGTAAGTAAAATACGACAGGAGAATAGCCTGATTGCTGCCGCCAAAGCTTCGGCTTCTGTCCATGCCCAAATCCTGCAGCACTATCAGAATTATGAGTTGGCAAAGAAAACCTTACTTCTGGAGCAAGAAAGTGAAGAGAAAGCAAATGAAAACCTACAAATTGCGCTAAAGAAATTTGAACTTGGCAATATCACTTCGGTAGAATTTCGCTCTATTCAGCTTCAGGCCCTGGAAGCCGCAACCAGGCGTATCAATGCTCTCTACGCTATAAAGATGCACGAGCTGGAGCTCAGCAAGCTGGCCGGCATTATGGGCTTATGAAACTGTTAATCGGTATAAAACTTTTTCCCGGCTTTGGCATACTCGTAGAGAATAGCCGCAGGTTTGTAGCGGGCAGTAGTTTGTGATGCAAGTTTCTCCAGCACTTCAATGGTTTTATCCATCCCCAGAGAATCCATGTAACGGAACGGTCCGCCCCGGAAAGGTGGAAACCCAAGGCCGAAAATTGCGCCTATGTCACCGTCAGAAGGGTTGGCGATGATGCCTTCCTGCAGGCAATAGGCTGCTTCGTTGATCATGGCAAAAGCACAACGCTGCTGAATGTACTGACCATCCATTTTTTTTCGGGAATGACCACCAAAAAAAGTATATACTTCCGGATCTATCTTCCCCCGTATTTTCTTGCCTGTTTTGGGATCATATTGGTAAAATCCTTTTTTGTTTTTCCTTCCGCTATAACCAGCCTCGTGCATTTTTATAATGCCTTCCCCACCCGACTTAGCTCCCTCACGGGTTTCGCGATAATACTTTTGTGCCTCCCCGGTCATTACATGTGCCGCCACGTCAATACCCACTTCGTCAAGCAGGGTAATCGGCCCTACCGGATAGCCGAACTTTTTCATTTCACTGTCAATCTGCAGAATATCCCCTCCTTCTTCCAGCAGCAACAGCGCCTCATTCAGCATGGGGCCAAGTATGCGTGAAGTATAGAATCCGGGGCCATCTTTTACCACAATCACCGTTTTCCCCTGGCGAAGACCCAGCTCGTAACAGGTAGCCGTAACCCAGTCGGCTGTTTTTTCATAGGTAATGATTTCCAGTAATGGCATTTTGGGTACCGGAGAAAAATAGTGCATGCCAATAACCAGCTCGGGACGTTTTGCCTTTTGAGCAATAGACTTTATCGGTAAGGCTGATGTGTTGCTGGCGAAAATACATTGGTCGTGTGTTACTGCCTCCACCTCCTGCAGCACTTTATGTTTAATGTTCAAATCTTCGAAAACAGCCTCTACAACAATATCCAGCTTATCAAATCCCTGATAATTCAGCTGCGAGCTGATTTGATTCATCCGGGTTTCCAGTTCAATTTTGGTCATAGCTTTTCGCTTCACCTTGCGGCTGAGATTTTGCCAGATGGTTTTTTTTGCCGAAGAGAGGTTTTCCTGTTTTATATCTTTCAGGATAACATCTATGCCATCCAGAATACTCACCTCAGCTATACCCGCACCCATAAATCCGGCTCCCAGCATTCCCAGCCGCTTAATAGGGCGGGCTAAGTCTTTCATAGGATTTTTCTTCTTCTCGGTCATTGCGAAGAAGATATTGATCAGCTGACGGCTTTCGTTGGACAGGATCAGCTCCTCAAACTTTTTGGCCTCGGCATCCAGACCTGCTTTCATACCTTTTGTAAGGCCAATCTCCACGCAATCAATAATTTTAAACGGAGCCGGATAATTGCCCGCAGTCATACGCTGCACCATTTTTCTTGCCTGGTTAAACACCATAAACTTCAGGGGACCTTCCAGCAAGCGGTCGGTCAGCGTTTTTTTCACCTTGCGCTGCAATGGCTTCACGGTAAGTTCCAGTGCAAATTTCTTGGCCGCTTCATGTAGTCCATCGCGATGTATCAGCAAATCCACAAGTCCCATTTTCTTAGCCTGATGGGCATAGATATTTTTGCCTGTAAGCATCATGTCTAACGCTGCACGCAACCCGATAAGACGCGGGAGACGCTGCGTTCCACCGCCTCCGGGGAGTAAGCCCAACTTCACTTCCGGCAAGGCAAGAGCCGTTGTGCGGTCATCGGTGGCTATGCGCGCATGGCAAGCCAAAGCAATTTCCAGTCCGGCACCTAAACAATTGCCGTGTATGGCTGCTACTACGGGCTTTCCGGAATTTTCAATGCGGTTTAATATCTGATGCCCCCTGCGGGAAATAGGCTCAAAATCACCAGGTTTCTTCACCTTTTTAAACATGTCAATATCCGCTCCGGCAATAAAATCTTTTTTCCGACTGATAAGAACTACGGCTTTCACCTGCGGGTCGTTTTCCAGGTCATTAAACACATCATCAAACAACCCTATCATCTCCGGGGAAACTTTATTTATTTTTTCATTTTTCTGATCCAGCCATACGGTAGCTACACCGTTGGTCTTCTCAATACTGATATACTCGCTGATGTTCATATTTTAATGCGTTGGTTTTAAAATGATGCATGTTATGCTGCATATCTTTCCAGAATCATAGCATGGCCGTGGGCTCCGGCTGCACAGGCCGCCAACAAGGCATATTTTCCGCCTTCTTTGATCAGACGATTGGCTGCCGTGGTAGCCAGGCGTGCTCCTGTAGCTCCAAAGGGATGCCCCAAAGAAAGCGATCCGCCCCAGAGGTTGAATTTTTTCATGTCCACCTGTCCCACGGCACGATCCCATCCCAACTTTTCTCTGCAGAAAGTTTCAGAAGCAAGGGCTTTGATATTGGAAAGAATCTGGCCGGCAAATGCCTCATGAAATTCAATCACGTCCATTTGTTCCAACGTAAGGCCTGTTTTTTTTAGCACCTTGGCAGTAGCATAAGCAGGGCCTAGCAGCAGTTCTTCAAACAAATCCTGCCCGGAGAAGGCGTAGTCCACGACCCGGGCTTTCGGTTTTAACCCAAGCTGTTGGGCTCTTTCTTCGGTTGTAATCAGAAGGGCGGTTGCTCCATCGGTAAGAAAGGATGAACTTGCAGCCGTAATCGTACCGTATTTTTTTATGAATGCCGGCTGCAGAGTGCGCACCTTATCCAGGGTTGTATCTCCTCTGACTCCGTTATCAAAAGTGATAGGCTTGAAATCCGGTGGCAGTTCCACTTTGACGATTTCATCATTCAGCAAACCCTCCTCATGGGCTTTAGCTGCAAGCTGATGAGACCGCACTGCATATTCATCCTGCTCTTCACGTGTAACCTTAAATTTAGATGCCAGCAACTCGCAGTCATATCCCATAATACGATTTGTAATATATTCGGCAATGGCCGGAGCCTCCGGCACAAAGTCTTTGGGTCGTAGCGAGAGAATGAACCGCAGAATAGCGCCCGTTCCTTTCAGTTTCTGTGCGCTCATCAGTTTTTTTCTCATGGGCTTGTTAAACAGGATAGGACTGTCGGAAACACAATCTACCCCGCCCGCAATAACTACCTGGGCCTGACCTGAAATAATCTGCTCTATACCGCTGGCTATAGCCCGGTTGGCTGAGATACAGGCAAGCGTAACCGTGTGACAGGGCGTTGACGGGTGCAAGCCGGCCACCAATGCGGCTTCACGGGCAACATTACTGGTTTTGACGTTGGCGATTACGGTGCCGTATACCACACTGTCCACATGTTGGGCATCCAGCCCTGTTTTGTTTAATAACCCTCTTATTGCAAAAGCGCCCAGTTGGTAAGACATCAGGTCCTTATAATCAGTTCCCGCGCGAAGAAAAGGAGTGCGGCAACCATCAATGATGACAATGTTTTTGTTTTTCATATTGGTATGCATAAAAATGCCAACAAAAGTAAAGAAACGGCTGCGGAAATTGACTAATGTCAAAGGGATTTTTAATAAAATCCTATATCCTTGCCATTATGAAAAATCCATACCGCAACGTATCTATAGCCGAGAAAGTACAAACCAGCTACGTATTAAGCGTGCATGGCAGTGATGTTATAATTCCGGATGACGGTTTTTTGCTTGCGCATCCGGATTATCCCGACAGATTGCTGCGAGCCGAATATGAAGAAGCAGTGCTTCATGTAGGTGATGACAGTCTGGGGTTTTACAAATTTGCAGATTGGCTGCCGGTTAATCATTTTCTTTCCGGATCCAGCGCTCCGGTTACCTATCTGAGCCGGGGGTTGGCGAAGGCACTGGGGATGCACCACCTCTATATTACTTTCAGTGGCTATTGGCCGGAGCGCAATGCATATATGCTTACCGGCACGTTTAAGGAATGTGAGGCCTTTGCAGTATGCGGACGTTTGCCGGAAGATTTTAATGAGATTCTGGTAGTGGCCTCAGCCGGCAATACAGCGAGGGCCTTTGCGCGGGTATGCTCCGAAAATAATATACCTCTTTTGCTGGTAGTGCCCCACCACCGCAGGCATAAGCTCTGGTTTGGCGAAGAAATCCATCCTTGTGTTAAACTGGTTACTGTTGCCGGCAATAGCGACTACTATGATGCTATCCGCATTGCAGATGCCGTAGCTGCGATGCCGGGATTTGTTGCTGAAGGTGGAGCACGAAATGTGGCCAGACGGGATGGCATGGGCACAACCGTACTATCTGCTGTAACCACCATTGGTGCCATTCCTGATTACTACTTTCAGGCTGTAGGCAGTGGAACCGGAGCCATCGCGGCATGGGAAGCCAACCTGCGCTTTATTAAAAGCAAAAGATATGGCAACAAAAAGATGTCGCTTCAGGTAGCTCAAAATGCTCCCTTTACGCCAATGTATGACGCCTGGAAAAAAGGTTCACGAGAGTTACTGCCCCTGGATGAAAATATGGCCAAGCTCTGGTTAAGCCAGATCTATGCTGATGTGCTGGCTAACCGCAAACCACCATACGGTGTGGAAGGAGGCCTCTATGACGCCTTAATGGATTCCGGAGGTGATATGCACGCTATCTCCAATGAAGAGGCTATGGAGGCAGGCAAATTGTTTCAGGAAACTGAGGGTATAGACGTAGAGCCGGCAGCAGCTGTGGCAACGGCAGCCCTTGTGCGCTGCGTCAAAGAAGGGCGTATCAGAAAAAATGACCTCGTGATGCTCAACATTACCGGGGGCGGCATTGAACGGTTTAAGCGCACACATCAGATTGTCAATCTGGAACCTGCGCTGGTTTTAGATGTAGATCAATATAACCCTGAGGAAGACATTCCACGCATTGTTTCGCTGTTCAGCAATTAAAAA
The DNA here is from genome assembly GCA_026003335.1 of Chitinophagales bacterium. Lineage (NCBI taxonomy): Bacteria > Pseudomonadati > Bacteroidota > Chitinophagia > Chitinophagales > Chitinophagales bacterium. Next base: position 432,254 of record BPHB01000001.1, read on the forward strand.
CTTATCTAACCCTAAATGGAATCAGCCCGATGAGTTTTGCAGCATTGGCCTGATTAGAGAATTTTTGATATAGCAGTTTTCTGCGCTTTTCAATCATCTCTTCCGTAAAGGGCTCTTCCTTCAGGCCCAGAACCGCCTCTTTCATCTGGGCTGCATTATCAGCTACAATACACAGGGATTCCAGCCCCGTGTTTCTCACCATTGGAGAGTTTACCACGCAATGGCGTCCGTTGAAAAGAGAATTGAGTAGCTTGAGTTTAATACCTGTAGGTTGAAAAGTGGGCAACACATTCATCTGCGCTTCCCGTATCATACGAAACATGCCTTCATCATAAGGATTAGGAATTAGTTCAAAGCGCGGGCCTTTGGTAAATACTTCATTCTTAAGAGAAGGACGCGGTTCCTTGCCGGCAATCCGAAGCGGAAAATCTATATCATCAAAAACCTTATTAATCAGATAAAATGCGGCCTGATTATTTTCCGGAACGCTCAGATTTCCATGATACAGGGCATACTTGCCTGTGCCGGTCTGTGACAGCACTTCAGAAAAGGGATGAAAAGCCGGAATGTAATGCACATTCTGAAATTTTTGCATCAGATACTCCGTATCAGCTGGTGAAATAGCAAGTATCAGACTAGCATGATGAAGAATTTCTTCATATTCCTTCAATTTGCGCGATTCGGAGTAGAGATAAAATTTCCGGAAGAAATTGCGCTCTGCTTTTCCAAGGCTGTTGTAGTAATCCCACTCAATATTATGCATGCGCACGATCTTAAACCGGCTGCGCAAAGCGGGATGGTTCAGATAAAAACAGGTATGTAATCCTTCAAATAAGACCGGATAATCATCAGCGAGCAGGCTGGAAAGCAAATCATCACTTTTGCGTGATCCCACAATATAGGGCACACTGCTGTATATGGCCTGAAAGAACTTAGCGCGGGGGTAATAGCTTACCTCTGAGCAGATGGCTTCCAGCTCGCGGGCCTGCTGCCTGCCATAATGGAATGCATGCAGATGCACCCGGATTCCTGCATCATAGAGGCTTTTTATTTTGTAATAAATGTCAATAACCCCTCCGTAGTCTGCCGGAAAAGGGATATTGAAGGAAACAATGTGGAGATGTTTTTCCAAAACGGTGCAAAGTTGAAAAATTCATGGGCATTATACACCCCTAATAATTTTTATTTCATGAGTAGTATCAGGAGCGCCTGTATAATAATGGTTCCATCTATGCACACGGTATAGTAGTGTTCGTTTCTGCTTTCATGCACCCGGGCAAGGACTACGGCTGTAATGAGAAAAGAAAGCAGATATGCTGCAAATACACTCCCTGACATCCAGGGTAACCGAAGAGCCCACTCTCCTGCCGTGATAGCAAAAAAACATACAAGCAACAGGAGCCCAGCCTGTCGGGCTGTTTTCACACCCCACCTGGCCGCTATTGTTGGCTTATGTATCCTGGTTACATCCACAGCTATGTCTTTGATATCAAACGGAACACAAAGGGCTGATATAAAGAAAAAACGTTCAAGGAAAAGCATTCCCCCATCCCGGACAGTCAGCCCGACACCAAAGTGTATAACAGGTAAAATAACGGTGGCTCCTGCCCATACGCCACCGATAACAAAAGGTTTGATAATGCCAAAATCGCGCAGTCGTAAGCGCTTGTGCTTTAAAAACAACAAGGGTACCGAGTATGCCAAAGCCAGGCCTGCCAAAGGAAGCAGCGCAAGCTTGGTTTTTACCGGCAGAAGGATGAAGCAAGTCAATGCAGAAAAGAAAGCGATCATCAGCATGAGGATGGCCGTGAAGCTGTTTTGCATAAACCAGCGCTGACTGGCAGACCATTGCCTTTCATCCGTAGCAGGTATAGCAATCAGACGGTGAAAATGATAAAGCATAAAAACGGAAGGGAATATAAAAAAGCCCAGAGGCTCGGGCCGCAGCGGAATAGCAAGTAACAGGTACGTTTGGTACAGACTCAGCAGGGCAGCTGACGCAATAAGCAGGTTACTGTCAGCAATGCAGGCAGTTAACTTGCAAAAGTAAATTCGCCAGGGATTGCCTTCCGGCTTCAGCTCAGAGCATTCATTTTCCCTTACCGCCACACGGTCAAAGGTATTTAAAGTTAAATCCGGGCTTTAGCTTCTGCAGTGTCTGGTAAATGAGCCGGATAACTTGGTTCACATCTCCAATGTCCACAGCTTCCACGGTAGTGTGCATGTAGCGAAGAGGCAGGGAAATGAGCACCGATGGTATGCCCCCGTTGGCATAAGCAAAGGCATCGGTATCAGTGCCGGTAACGCGGGAGGCGGCATCACGCTGTAAGGGAATTTTATTTGCCTCGGCCACTTCAATAACCAGATCAAGCAACTTATTATGCACGGCAGGAGCATAGGTGACAACAGGACCCCGGCCGCAGGCAAAGTCGCCTTCGGTCTTCTTGTCAATGTTGGGCGTAGTGGTATCATGGCATACATCTGTAACTACTGCCACATGAGGGCGAATGGTTTGTACTATCATTTCTGCACCCCTCAGGCCCACTTCTTCCTGCACGGAATTCACAATATAGAGCGCATAAGGTAATTTCTTCTTTTCCTCCTTGAGCAGGCGCGCCACCTGTGTAAGGATAAAACCACCGATACGATTATCCAGCGCCCGCCCCAGATAGTAGCGATCATTCAGTATCATAAATTCATCTTCATAGGTTATCACACAGCCTACATGAATACCTAGTTTTTCCACTTCCTTTTTTGAGCGGCATCCGCAGTCCAGAAATATATTTTTTAAAGTAGGCGGATCTTCCTTTTCACCTTTACGGGTGTGAATAGCCGGCCATCCGAAAACCGCCTTGACCACACCTTTTTTGGTATGAATGTTCACCCTTTTGGAAGGCGCTATCTGATGATCGGAGCCTCCGTTGCGCTTCACATAAATAAAGCCATCTTCAGTGATATAAGATACATACCAAGATATCTCATCGGCATGTGCCTCTATCACCACCCTGTAGTCAGCACCGGGATTGATAATACCCACGGCTGTGCCGTAATTATCCACATAATGGTCATCAATATAGGGCTTCAGATAGCCCAGCCATAGCTTCTGACCCTCTGACTCATAGCCCGTGGGAGAGGGATTATTGATATAGGTTCGTAAAAACGCTTCTGCCTCAGGCGTGATGATATCAAACTTTTTCCGTTTTTTTTGCTTTGATGCCATATCTATAAAATCAATAAGCTGGGCGTAAAGATAAAGAACTTTATTTGTCAAGCGCTCTGTAAGAGTTACACGTGCACTTCCGAACTGTAGTTGTTACCTTATAGACTTTCCCACAACTGAGGCAGTGGCGCCTCTATAGAAAGTGTTTCCTTTTTTACCGGATGCTCAAAGGTAAGTTTCCAGGCATGCAGCGCAATGGACATATCCGGAAGCGGACGTGGGAAACCGTATTTCACATCTCCCGCAATAGGACATCCCATCTGCGCAAGTTGCACTCTTATCTGATGGGGCCTTCCTGTTTCAGGATGTATTTCAAGTAAAAAGAATTGCCCACACCTGCGGATTACTTTATAATGCAATACCGAGCGCCTGGAACCCGGCCGTTCCTGATTCCATGCACGGGTTATGTTTTTATACCCATTTTTTCTGAGATAATGCACCAGGGTGCCTCCGGAATGCGGAGGTGCCTGTGCAACCAAAGCCAGATATTGCTTGTGTAGCCTACGTTCCCTGAGCTGAGTGTTCATCCGGTCAAGGGCTTTGGATGTGCGGGCAAAAAGAATAACTCCGCTCACAGGCCGGTCCAGGCGATGGATGACTCCAAGAAACACGTCTCCCGGCTTGGCATATTTCTCCTTCAGATATTGCTTTACCATGTCTCCCAGCGTAACGTCTCCGCTGGCATCTCCCTGCGACAGTTCACCGGGCAGCTTATGCACAGCAATCAGATGATTGTCTTCATATAAAATCCTCTGTGAAACGGTAAACATGTCGCTGAGGAAGTTTCAAATTTATAGATATCTTGCAAGTCAAACAGCAACACGAAGCGCCCTTTTCAGATAGCAGGGTGCAGATGATTAATCATTGCGGTTTGAAGCTGTCAAGAAAAATAGGTCTTATTGAAGGCATAGGTCTGGTTACCGGAGGTGTGATAGGCATGGGCGTGTATTCACTGATCCCTTCTATTGTCAGGGAAGCGGGTTCAGGAGCATGGCTGGCCATCACGGTGGCTTTGATTATTTCGGTTATCGGTGTTTTGCCTTTGATTCAAATTGCCAGCGCTATGCCTGTGGCCGGTGGAGGCTATTTCTATTGCAGCCGGCTGTTGCATCCCCTCCTCGGCACTATTGTATCCTTTCTGGCTATCATAGGAGGAAGTAGCTCGGTGTGTGTAGTACTGATAGGCCTGGGTGAGTTTATCAGCCCTTATCTGAGCAGTAAGATCTCTTTGCATGTCTTGGCCATGCTGATGCTGGGAGGATTTATCTTGCTGAATCAATTCGGACTTCGCGTAGTCACATGGTTGCAGTTGGTGTTGAGCGCACAGCTTGTGCTTTCACTGTTGCTTTACGCTGCCGGCATAGGGTGGTTTAAAGAAGTACACTACACTTTCACATTTCCCGGAAATACCGGAGGCTTTATCATGGCTGTTATTCTCTCACTGAACGTATGTCTGGGCTTTCAGATTATTGCCGAGCTGGGCGAAGAAATCCGGCATGCCAGACGCAACATACCCCTGTCATTATTTTTAGGAGGTATTGTAATACTTATAATATATCTGGTTGTTACGTTAAGTTACACGAGCGTAACGGTACAGGAGGGGGAGGCCTTTCATCGCAAAGAGGCTGCCCTGCTGGAAACAGCGAGAATGTATCTTCCCAACGGCCTGGTGTTGTTTATTCTGCTGGGTGCGGTGAGTGCAGGCCTCACATCTTTGAATGCAGCAGCCATAGCGTTGCCTCGTGAGTTCTATGCGCAAGCCCGAGATCATATCATTACACCATGGTTCAGTCATATCCATAAAAACACCGGTACACCTCTGCGGGCGGTGAATGCCTTTTTTACTGTGGTGTTTTTACTGTTGACAGCAGGAATGCTTCTGGATACATCGGGTGCGCTCAGCTCCCAGTTTAAAAAGGCCATAGACTTTTATGCTTATATGGCCGTGTGTGGCATTATGTCACTGACGGTATTTGTCAGTATTGCTGCATTCAGACTCCCGGGCAAATATCCGGCATTATACAATAAAGCCTACCTGCGTCTTCCCAGGACGCTGCTATTTACAGCCATAGTCATATCTGTAGTTACCGCGCTGGGACTTATTATCATTTTATTTATGGAATCCGCGCTGATAATGAGTCTTTACCTTGGCCTGATGGCCGTAGTAATAGTTTATTACTACTTACGCTCTGCCTGGCTTGCCAGGCAAGGTAAATACATGGGCCAAATTTACCGGTTTGAAGACAAAGAAATATAACAGATATTCATATATTTATGATACAGTGTTTAACAACAGTTGCAGTTTGATAACAAAGAAGGATAACCGATATTTTCTCACTTGAAACTAAAATAATTTGGTCATGAAAAAAAGTATCAGCTTAATGATTATCCTCTTCACTACACCGCTGCTGTCTTTTGCCCAGCCAGGCAAGATATTTTGCGGCCAAGGATATAGCGAAGGTGTTTACGTGTATGATGCGGCAACGCTTGACAGCATTGCTTATATTGACGGTGCCGGAGGTTACCGCATGGTGCTCTCTCCTGACGGAAGTAAAATTTACAGTACTGGCGGAGATGAAAATGTGTTCGTGATTGACCCGGTGAACAATGCACTGCTACGCATGTTTGACCCTTCCGTACCCATGCAGTTCACTTATGAATTGGAAGGAATCACCATCAGCCCTGACGGAAAGTATCTGTATGTCTTTGATGAATATGATCCCGCCTTATTTGTGATTATTACAGAAAATGATTCAACGGTGGCTGTTTTTACAGACGACATTTTTTACGAACCTGAAAATTGTGTGATCACCCCGGATGGCAACTATTTGTTTATGGTTGATAATAACTATGTTCATAAGATTTCTACCACCCCGCTTGCGCTGGTTGCATCCTTCCCGATATCAGGTGATGCGCATGGGGTGGCTATCAGCAAAGACGGTTCAAAGGTATATACGGAAGGCAGTGCCGGCTTGTATGTGTTTGATGCCTCCACACTGGATACTATAAAGACAGTGCCGGGTGATGGTTACTTTATGGAAATATCAGCAAATGGAACACGTTTATATGCTGTTGATGAAAGCAAAACGCTTTATGTTTTAGATGCTGCGGCTGATACCATTTTAGCTGAGATCACGTTAAGCCAGGGTGAAGCCAGAGGCGTAACGACCAATGCAAATTCAGATGTCATCTTTATTGCCACATCCAGCGGTATGATCAGGATGGATGCCGGCACGTTCACTGAAACAGCCACCAACACAACGCGCTCAGTCTGTGGTTTTTTATGAAACCCAGCCAAATGGAATTGCTACCCAAACTATTCATTTGCTTAAAATTTATCCAAATCCAGTAACTGATTTTTTTGAAATACAACATTTAGGAAATGATGTTTTCCGGAAATATACCATTACAAACATGCTGGGACAGAATGTGCAATCAGGCTCGGTGATAACAAACAACACTGTAAACGTTGCAATGCTTAAGCCAGGAATTTATTTGCTTACTCTGAATAGTGATAACGGCATCCTGGGTAAAGGCATTTTTCTAAAATGAGAGACTTTTATGATGGACTTTGTGTTGCCTGGCGTGGCAAAGTATTCCCTGCTCAGCAAACATCGCCTTGAATCCTGCGTGGAGTTTAGATACGTGCAGATGCTATATTCAGGATAAATTTGACGACCAAAAACAAGAAGCAGATATTAACGAAGAAAATTTTGATGTGTAACAAAAGAAGTAGAATACCAGGGCTGGCAATAACTTTAATCTAATTTCTGCAGAAGCATCCGACAGCTTAACCCGTGCCTATCATTTAATTTCATGAACTACAGAGTCACTAGCAAGCTCAGGACAATTCTATATATAATCAATTTCTGGGCAACCTGGTGTCGGCTTCCCTATAATTAAGTCATTTAAAACAGAGTTTGTGCAGTTTCGATTGCAAATCGGCACAAGCGTAATTTTTCTAACCCTAAAAAATGGTCACATGAAAAGTTCAAGGTTTACCGAAATTCAGATTGTTGCCATCCTGAAGCAGCATGAGGCAGGCATGAACGCTGCCGACCTGTGCCGGGAGCACGGCATCAGCCATGCTACATTTTACAAATGGAAAGCCAGGTATGGCGGGATGGACGCCAGCCAACTGAAGCGCATCCGGTAATTGGAAGAAGAGAACTCGAAGTTAAAGAGAATGTATGCAGAGCTGAGTTTGGTTCACCACGCACTGAAGGATGCGTTAGAAAAAAAGTTATAAGCCTGCACGGAAGCGGGAGATTGCTTGCCACATGATACAGGAACATAGGGTAAGTATCCGTCAGGCGTGTAAAACAGCAGAACTCCCACGAACAACATGGATGTACAGGCGCAAGCCAAAGGATGACGATATGATCATAGAGCAACTTACAAAACTGATTGAGCAGCATCCGGCCATCGGATTCTGGATGTGTTATCACCGCTTGCGAAGAATGGGCTTTCCCTGGAATCACAAACGGGTGTACAGAGTCTATACGGCCATAAAGTTGAACATTCGAAGGAGAGCAAGAAAGCGGCTGCCAGCTCGTGTCAAACAAGCCCAATGAAGTCTGGTCAATTGATTTCATGAGTGACAGCTTGTGGGATGGACGAACCTACCGGTTGCTGAATGTGATGGATGATTATAACCGGGAAGTGCTGGCCGTGGAAACCGACACTTCTTTACCTGCCCCAAGAGTAATCCGAATCCTGGAACAACTGAAAGAGTACAGAGGCCTGCCACAGATGATACGCGTAGACAACGGCCCGGAATTCATCAGCTTCAAACTCGATCATTGGTGCAAGGAAAATAAAGTGACGTTGAACTTCATTCAGCCCGGCAAACCGATGCAGAATGGGTACGTGGAACGCTGTAACGGCAGCATCCGAAAGGAACTGCTTAATGCCTACGTATTTAAATCATTGTCAGAAGTGCGGCAAAAAGCTGATGACTGGATGATGAATTATAATTTTCACCGGCAACACAAAGCCATGAATTATTAAACCCCCGCAGATTTGTTATGAACGCTTTAACGATAAAAACTCTATTTTTAAATGGTCCTAAAAATGGGCAAGCCGACAAAACCAGCTCCGTCAATGACCAGTCAGCGAATCCAAAACCGCCATTATTTCAACAATTACAAATGATTACTTAACTTGAAGTAAAATAATGTTTATGAGAAGGAAGTTTATTATACGTTTGGTTGCCCTATTGGTAATGATTGAAATTGTTGCATCCACCTCATCCTGCAAAAAGGAAAAGGAGGCCAGTGGCCTGGATAAGCAATTGCTGGACATGGCCGTTCCGGTAAATGGTTTTGTATGGTACAAATACAGCGATGCACTGCTGAACAGAAGCGCAGGCAGCGGGCATAATTATCCATTTCTTCGCACACGCTATAATAGTGTAGCCGCAACGGTGCTGGACAGCAGCGGCAAAATTATTCCCGGCAATGTGTTTCCTGAGGGCTCATTGATAGTAAAAGAGCTTTATTCCAACAGCTCCACTTTAAGCCGCTACGCTATGCTCTACAAAAAAGCCGGTGACCCAAATGCTGACGCCAGCGGATGGATATGGGGCTATGTAAATGCGGATGGCACAGTAGCCCAAGCGGCATCCCTTAAAGGCAGCGGTTGCCGGGGCTGTCACAGCCAGCCAGGACACATTGACTTCAACCTCATGACGCTGTATTTCCCCTGATTTTATTCTGCAGCTTCTGCTGTGGAACCATGATTTTTTACCCTACTCTCCTGTAATTCGCGCGCGGATATGAAGACGGAAAGCATGTAGAACCTATCTCAGAAATGCTCTAATGGCAATATGATACAGTAATCTATTTTGCGAACATGAGGGAATCGGAAGGGAATTTCTGCCGCAAATAACACCTATAGGGCCTATTTTTTGTAACAGCCTATGTAATTACACCGGGTTCTTCCTACGGAAGATTTCCTCTTAGACGGAAACCGAAAGGAGCATTTACACAGCTACCCCTGTATCCGCATAAATAGAGCGGGAAGGGAAAAACGTGGCCCGGGCCTTATCGGGATGTTTTACGTGATACTCAAACTCATCGCGGAAGTGGCGGATAGCGCTGGCTACCGGCCAGGCTGCTGCATCACCTAACGGACAGATCGTGTTGCCATCTATACTTTTCTGAACATCCCAGAGCACATCAATATCGTGCATGTGGCCTTTGCCCGTATCTATTCGGTGCAGTATTTTTTTCATCCAGCCGGTTCCTTCGCGGCAGGGACTGCATTGTCCGCACGATTCATGATGGTAGAAACGTGTGAAGGCGTATGTATTATGTACAATGCAGGTCGTTTCATCATATACAATAAACCCACCGGACCCGAGCATGCTGCCAGATTCAAAGCCACCCTCGCTAAGCGATTCATAGCTCATGAGACGGGGCTCTCCTTTAGCGGTTTTCAGGATGAGCTCTTTAGGTAAAATAGGCACCGATGAGCCGCCCGGAACACAGGCCTTCAATTCGTGTCCTTTGCGGATTCCTCCGCAATATTCATCACTGTAGATGAACTCCTCCACAGGCAAACCCAGCTCCAGTTCATATACCCCAGGCTTATTGATATGCCCGCAGGCGCTGATAAGTTTTGTACCTGTGCTTTTGCCTATACCAATGGAGGCATAGGCTTTTCCCCCGTTGAGTACGATCCAGGGTACCGCAGCCAGGGTCTCTACATTATTCACCACCGTGGGACAGCCCCATAGTCCTTCCACAGCAGGAAAGGGCGGTTTGATGCGGGGATTGCCGCGTTTGCCTTCCAGTGACTCCAGCAAGGCTGTTTCTTCCCCGCAGATATAGGCGCCTGCACCGGTCTGCACATAAATTTCCAGGTCATAGCCTTTGCTCAGTATATTTTTCCCCAGCCAGCCAGCATGTTTGGCTTCGGCTATGGCTTGTTCCAGTATCTTGATAATCCATTTGAATTCGCCCCGCACGTAAATGTAACAGGTGTGCGCTTCAAGGGCATAGCTGGAAACAATCAGTCCTTCAATAAGCAGGTGCGGTATATGCTCCATCAGGTAACGGTCCTTAAAGGTGCCCGGCTCGCTTTCATCGGCATTGCAAACCAGGTAAGCCGGCTTGCCTGTATTTTTAGCCAGAAAACTCCATTTAAGCCCCGTAGGAAATCCAGCACCTCCCCTGCCCCTCAGCCCTGATTGCTTTACTTCTTCCACAACTTCAGCCGGAGACATGGTTTTCAATGCTTTTTCCACCGCAGCATATCCGCCAACTTTACGATACACATCATAGTTTCTGATTCCGGGGATGTGCATCTTTTCAAGGAGGATTTTTTTGCCCATGCAGGTTATCCTTTTTATGAATATGGTAAATTTGATTGTGCTTGCCCGCTGCTGCAATTTTTTACTTTTATGCAGGGGCATGCGCAAAAATAGGAGTTTAGTGGTTAATAGAAACCACCTCCATGCACCGATTGGCATATTCAGAAAAAAACTGTGGAAAGATGCCCTGGGCGTTTTTGCTTAACGCTTCGGCCGGCAATGTGGCATCATCATACCATGCAAATCAACCTTTGCTGGCATGAAGGAAGCCATTCCCGTGTATGATGTGGTGATTATAGGTGCCGGACTTTCCGGCATAGGTGCTGCTTATCATATTCAGAAACAATGCAAGGGTAAAACCTTTGCCATTCTGGAAGCCAGAGGCAGCATGGGAGGCACATGGGATTTGTTCAGATATCCGGGTATTCGCTCTGATTCAGACATGTACACCCTAGGCTTCCCCTTTTATCCGTGGAAAAATCCCAGGGCAATAGCCGATGGTCCGGCCATTCTGGAATATATAAAGGAAACGGCACGGCATTTCGGTATTGACAGTAAAATTTTATATCACCATCGGGTAACGGATGCTTCATGGAGTGATGAAGAAAACCTGTGGACACTCACCCTCGCCCCGCATGAGCAGGTACAAAAGCAAAAAATGCAGTGTCGCTTTTTGTTTGCGTGTACCGGTTACTACGATTATGCTTCCGGCTATATGCCTGAGTATCCGGGCATGGAAAAGTTTTCCGGAAGAATCATTCATCCTCAGCAGTGGGATACTACGCTGGATTATCGCGACAAAGACATTGTTATCATCGGCAGCGGAGCAACAGCTGTTACCCTGGCCCCCGAACTGGCACGCACAGCGAAAAAAGTTACTGTGCTGCAACGTACACCTACTTATATCATCAGTCTTCCCAGCCGTGATCCGGTAGCAGAGTTTTTCCGAAAGGTTTTACCAACACGCTGGCACTATGCCATAATCCGGTGGAAAAATATTCTGATATCCATGGCTATGTATCTGGCTTCGCGCAGATGGCCGGCTGCGGTGAAAAAGCTGATTCAGAAAGGCATTCGGAAAGAGCTTGGCCCGGATTACGACCTGCGGCATTTTGACCCTCCCTATAATCCCTGGGATCAACGCCTATGCGTAGTGCCTGACTCCGACATGTTTGCTGCAATCCGTGAAGGCAAGGTTGACATGGTCACCGATCATATTGACCGGTTTACGGAAAAAGGCATTCAACTCCGTTCCGGTCACACCCTTGAAGCCGATATCATAATATCTGCTACAGGATTAAAAATTCAGATGCTGGGAGGAATGACCCTGCATCTTAACGGCCAGCTGTGTAATCCAGCAAATTTACATTGCTATCGGGGCGTGATGTTCAGTGACCTGCCCAATTTTGCCATTGCCGTGGGCTACACCAATGCTTCATGGACCCTTAAATGCGATTTAAACTGTCGCTTTGTTGCCAGACTGCTGAATTACATGGATAAAAAAAGATACGCGGTATGCGTACCCCGCTATGACCCTTCTATTCCGGATGAGCCACTGATTGATCTTACTTCAGGCTATGTGCTGCGCGCGAGAAACCAGCTACCCAGACAGGGAAGTCGCCATCCCTGGAAGGTTTACCAAAACTACATATGCGATTTGTTTACCCTGCGGCTGAGTACTATGCAAGACCCCTACCTGCAATATCGCAAAGGCACCACTAATACATTGAAGGGCACTTCCACCCGGGAATGTGTATAATTTCATTTTCTAGGGCAAGAACTTATAAACCAGACACGGTAATCTTGTCAACAGACACGATCCTTCTTTTAGGTTATTAGAATGTAAAATGCTGTTCATGAAAAAAATTGCTGTTCTCTTCATTTGCTTGCTAGCGCATGTCGGTCTTCACGCCCAGGTGAAACCCTACAAGATAAGCATGGCAATAAAATCAACCAGCAGTCCGCAGGAGTTATATAAGCTGGGCAAAAACTGGTTTATTGACAAGCTGCAATGTTTAAACAAAAGGCTGGTTCTAGATGATGGAAGTCAGGGCGTCATTGTGGGTCAGTGCTTTTTCACCTATCAGCCAAAGGTTGAAATAAACAGCGCCCGAATTAAAGGGACGGTAGAATACACCGTTAAACTGCGGTTTCGCGATGGATGGTATGAATATGAATTCAGTGATTTCCGGCATAAGGGAGCAGAGATATCTTTGGGTTTGCTGACTGACAGTGCAAACTGTCCGGCAGCAATACAAGGTGTATCGGATGAATGGAAAAAGCAGGTATGGGATGATCTGAAAGCGCAGGCTTCTGCCATCGTGAAAAGCATTATAAAAGACATGGTGCCTGAAATCAGCAGGCAAGATGTATCGGGTAAGCTGTAAGGGTGCTGCCGCTTAGGATTTTCCGCTGGTATCCTTTTGCTGCAGACGCTGCAGATACATGCCAATAGTGTTCTGCAGTCCGTAATACAGGGCATCCGCAATAAGGGCATGGCCGATGGAAACCTCTTTGATTTGCGGAATTTTCTGAATCAGAAAACCCAGATTATGCAGGTTAAGGTCATGACCGGCATTGATTTCTAAACCCAGTGATGCACAAAATTTTGCCGCTTTCACGTATTTGGTGATAGCCTGCTCAGGGTCATGAGGATAATTGCTGGCATAAGGGCCTGTATAGAATTCAATGCGGTCGGCTTCGGCCATTGCTGCTCCCTCCAGAAACTGCGCTATGGGGTCAATAAAAAGTGAAACCCGAATACCAAACTGCTTGATATCCGCAATAACTTGCCTAAGAAAGTGTTGATGGCGTATAGTATCCCACCCTTCGCTGGAGGTCAGAGCATCGGGAGGGTCGGGCACCAGGGTAACCTGATGAGGCTTTACCTTTTTTATAAGACGAATGAACTTTTCCGAGGGGTACCCTTCCACATTAAACTCACCTTTTACCACATCCTTAAGTGCAATGACATCGGCATACCGAATATGCCGCTCGTCAGGACGGGGGTGAACGGTAATACCGTGGGCCCCGAAACGCTCACAGTCCATAGCTACCTGAATAACATCCGGTATATTGCCACCGCGGGAGTTTCGCAGCAGCGCCACTTTGTTGATATTCACACTGAGCCTGGTCATTGACCGCAGGTCAATAGCGATAGTAATCCGGCTTGTAAGGGCCTTCTACCCTGACGCCAATGTAATCGGCCTGTTCGGGGGTGAGTGTATCCAGTTCTACACCAATTTTTGCCAGATGCAGGCGTGCCACTTTTTCGTCCAGATGTTTGGGCAAGGTATAGACCTGATTTTTATAGTTCTTATAGTTAGTCCACAGTTCGATTTGGGCAAGTACCTGATTGGTAAACGAGTTGGACATGACGAAGGAAGGATGCCCCATGGCACAGCCTAAATTTACCAAACGACCTTCTGCGAGCAGAATAATATCTTTCCCGTCAATGGTATACTTATCTACCTGAGGCTTTATCATTTCCCGGGTGTTACCATAGTTTTTATTCAGCCATGCCACGTCAATTTCATTATCAAAGTGCCCAATATTGCAGACGATGGCTTTATCTTTCATCTTTTTGAAGTGGCGGTCAACGATGATTTTGCAGTTTCCGGTAGCGGTAACTATGATATCAGCCTCTTCCACAGCATTATCCATTTTTTTTACCTCAAAGCCATCCATAGCCGCCTGCAGAGCGCAAATCGGATCAATTTCTGTGACAATCACACGGGCACCAGCCCCCCTCAGAGACTGCGCTGAGCCTTTTCCCACGTCACCATAACCTGCTACAACAGCCACTTTCCCGGCAATCATCACATCGGTGGCTCTGCGTATGGCATCTACCAGCGATTCGCGGCAACCATACTTATTGTCAAATTTTGACTTTGTTACCGAGTCATTCACGTTAATGGCCGGTACCGGCAGGGTACCTTTCCGCACACGCTCATATAGGCGATGTACACCTGTAGTAGTTTCTTCCGTAATTCCCCTCAGATGGGGCACCAGCTCAGGATAGCGGTCAAGCACTACATTGGTCAGGTCTCCTCCGTCATCCAGAATCATATTTAAAGGCCGGGATTCATCGCCAAAGAATAGGGTTTGCTCAATGCACCAGTAAAACTCTTCTTCGGTCATTCCTTTCCAGGCAAACACTGGAATGCCTCGTGCGGCAATGGCTGCTGCCGCATGATCCTGGGTTGAAAAAATGTTGCAAGATGACCAGGTTACCTCTGCGCCTAGCTCTATGAGGGTTTCAATAAGTACGGCAGTTTGAATTGTCATATGCAGGCAGCCGGCTATACGAGCACCTTTCAGGGGTTTCTTGCTACCATATTCTTCACGCAAAGCCATCAGGCCAGGCATTTCGGACTCAGCGAGTTTAATTTCCTTACGGCCCCATTCTGCCAGGCTGATATCTCTTACTTTGTAACGTGCAGTGGTGTTGCTTATCATCTCGGTTGTTTTTCAGCAAAAATAAGAAACCCCCTCTGAGTTTTCAGGATTACGTTGGAAAGTGTTTTATAAAAAACTATTTAGTACATATTTTCTAACTTACCGGAGTAGCAGTATTATGAGATGCTTTGTCTCCTGTATTTTCTTCTTTCTAAGTACCCTTTGCATGCGGGGACAAACCTTTACGGAGGTGGGTCACCAAGCCGGCATTTCTGCTTATTCTTATAATGTGATTGGTGGAGGTGCCGCGATGTTTGACTATAATAATGACGGATGGCTGGACATCTACATTACCGGTGGTAATGACCGTGACTATCTCTATCGCAATAACGGAGATGGTACATTTACCGAAGTAGGCATTGCTGCAGGCCTGGCAGTAACAGGAAGCTACAGTACTGCAGGTGTCACTACCGGAGACATTGACAATGATGGCTTTAGAGATGTATTTGTTACCACGTGGGGAGGTGTCCCAACCATTCCGGGTCAGATGCGTGCTAATCTGCTTTTCCGGAATAATGGAAACGGTACGTTTGCCAATATCTCCAATCAGGCCGGCATTACCCATGCTGCATGGAGTGTAACAGCCACCATGGGCGATTACAATCTGGATGGCTTTCTGGATATCTATGTAGCCAACTATGTGGATAGCGTGAGAATGATTCAGGATTCATCTGGTACGGTGATTGGTTTTGCGCACACAGGATACAACAATTTTCTGTATATCAACAATGGGAACAATACTTTTACCGAGTCCGCAGCCAGACTGCGGGTTAATCATCATGGTACAGCCCTGTCAGCTATCTTTACAGACTTTGATAATGATCATGATCTGGATTTGTATGTGGCCAATGACTTTGGCCAATGGGTAGAGCCTAATGTGCTGTACCGGAATGAATTTCCTGCAGATTCCTTTACCGATGTGAGCGCACCTGCCGGAGCCAACGTGGCCATTTATGCTATGGGCATTGCTGCAGGAGACTACAATGAAGATGGTTATCTAGATTATTACATAACCAATATCGGTCGCAATGTCTTGCTGCGCAATCGGGGCAATGGCACCTTTGATGACATGACGGATTCTGCAGGAGTTGCAGATACCTTTGTGGACAGCGCTTACACTTCAGGCTGGGGTACAGGATTCTTTGATTTCAACAACGATACCTACTTGGACATTTACGTGTGTAACGGACTTATACCTGCCGCTCCTTTTATTTATAATGCCCCCAAAAACCCTGACAAGCTGTTTAAAAACAATGGCGATGGCACGTTCACGGATGTATCTCTGCAGGCTGGAGTAAGTGATTCTTTAGTAGGAAGAGGTCTGACTATCGGGGATTATGACAACGATGGTGATCTGGATGCCTTGGTAGTAATTACTTCTACCGATATTCCTACATCGGTGCGATCGCATTTGTATCGTAATGAATCTAGCAGCGGAACTAACTGGCTGAAGGTTTCCCTTCAAGGCACCCTCTCCAATCGGGATGGCTATGGCTCGCGTATTGAGCTTTATTTTTCAAACAGGAGGCTGATACGGGAAATTGACGGGGGCTCCAGCCATGCCTCGCAGCACAGCTCCATTGCCCATTTCGGGCTGGGTAATCATACACGCATAGACAGTATACTCGTGATATGGCCGGGAGGCAGACGGCAAACTATAGATACTCCGGCAGTCAATCAGCATCTGCACATTGTGGAAAATGGATCCGCCTATACTGTGAGCTATCTATCCCCTGAAATATGCCAGGGCGATAGCTTCTTTATTGGACATGGCTACAAGACCATTGCCGGAATATACTTTGACACAGTAGACCATCCTGGCCTGAAGGACACAATCTATATCACGCGGTTGCGTGTTTCGCCAAAGTCCGAAAAGCACCTTTCTTTTACTTTATGTCACGGTGACAGCATACTTGTGGGAGGAAGTTATCGTCACACTAGTGGTACTTATTACGATAGCTTAACCGGGCATAATGGGTGCGATAGTGTGTTGATTACCCACTTGGTGGTGCATCCGATTATACAGACTACACGACATGTCACCCTTTGCCCGAACGATAGTATCTGGGCCGGAGGTGCATGGCAAAAAGACCCGGGGATATATGCCGACACGTTTAGTTCTTTCACTGGCTGCGATAGTGTTTTACTTACACAGATATTTGTTGAAACTGCCTCGTTTATTAGCCAGCATGTACATATCTGCGAAGGCGATAGCTTCTTCGCGGGAGGTAATTTTCAGTTTGCGGATGGAATATTTTATGATACTATCACAAATCTTTCAGGTTGTGACAGTATCACAGAAACTCAACTTACATTTTTACCCTCTTATTTACTCACAAGAGATACCACACTTGCCCCAGGAGATAGCATTTTTGCAGGCGGAACATGGCAACATATGCCAGGGATTTACTATGACACCCTTCACGCCTCCAATGGGTGTGACAGCCTGATTGTAACCTCAGTATCTGTTATTTCCACTGTTGGCCAAACTGCGCAAAAGCCTGGTTGGTCTGTTTTCCCTAACCCGTCATCCGGATACTTTGAAATGCGCTTCCCTATGCGGAAAACAGAAATGGTGCATCTCACAGTATGGAGTCCTGACGGAATCGTTTATCTATCAGAGATTATAGGGCCGTTTGCCCCTGGCTGGCAATCCATACAGGTAAATACATCCGGGTTACCATCCGGAGTGATTTTTATAAGAGCTATGACCTCCGAAACGCTTCGCCAAATCCAATTGATTTTAACCAAGTAGGAAAAATCAGGTTTATTAATCCTTATAGCTCGGTGCAGCAAACCAAGCCTTATTCAACCGAATTCCATTCGTTTTAAATAAAAATGAAGCCCTATTTCCCCAGTCCTTTCACCGGGAGTCAAGAAAAGCTTTTTCTAAATGCTTGGTTTAAAACTCTTTGATTCCAAGAAATCAGAGCTGTTTGCACATTCTCAAAAAGCGTTTTATCTCCGCATCATTTACACTATACCATATCTTTTTGCCATCCCGCTTTGTTTTGACAAAACCTGCTTCTCTGAGGATAGCAAGATGTTGTGATGCTACAGATTGCTCTATACGAAGTTTAACGTATATGTCAGTTACGCATATTTTGTTGCCATTTGCTTTTATAACAGTTAAAATTTTTTGTCGTAACGGATGGAGTAAAGCCCGCACTCTGCCTTTCACGTTTTTCACTATTTCGTTCTGTTTTGCATTAAGGTAACTCATTTGCATTAAATATTTCTTTTGTTAAATAATGATGTAAAATTAATTGATTTATGATTACTAAACTTTTATTTTGATAACTTTCAAATATAAATAGACGCACATTTCAGGTTTTTTAACAAAGATTTACCCAAATTGTTTCCATTCACTTCAATTTTTACTGAGTTGCAAACGCAATAGTTCATACCATAAGTAAGAATTATCACGTTCGTAAGCATACATCCAAAAAAGCAACCCAAAAATCAATCTGGAATGTACGTATCGTTTTTAGGATTAGGATGTAGGGTCATTTAATTGAGCTTAACCGCGCAACCGGTTTAGTTTTATTCATGTTGTCAGACCACACAACAATGGCCGGTGCTTTTCTTATAATAGTCCAATTAGGCTTAAAGAGCCCCTGCGGGCTGTCCCCGAATAATAGCCATAGCCACACCTTGCATGTGAGGCCGAGATTTTCAAATCCTAAAGGCTTCGTAACAGTAAAAGGATAACCCGTGACACTTCTATCCGCTATGTTAAAACAAAGCTGTCAGAACCCAAGCCCTGACTTCCCCTATCAGATTCTGTTTTGTATGGCAGGGTAACTATTGCTATCTTCCGCAATATCTGGCCATTTTTTATTTGCAGCAGGCATACAACCAAAAGAACTTCTCTTCAGTCATCTCAAGAGGGGTAAAGCCGATAAAGTACAGGAACTTTGTTTTGATTTTACCCGTAGTAATAAGTAAAATATGAAAGATAAAGGGTATTGCTTGAATGAGCATGCATAATTTTTATGTTGACATACACTGCCATCCAAACCTGAAGGCCTTTAATAGCGGACATCCGGAGCCGGTCCGCAATATGTGGGAGAGAATTGAGCATCCCTATACTGATAATGCATTGACCCGTTTATTCAGGAGAAAGTCCAACGCTATCGCCAAATACTCTCAGTCTAACCTTTATACTCTGACCAAGGGAGGCGTGAGGGTGGCCATTATTTCGCTTTACCCTATTGAGAAAGGTTTTTTGCAGTTCAGACGGGTCCCCCACGCCATCTTTGGAGGTGAAACGGTCAACGATGTGCTAGAACATATCATGGCGGTACGTAAGGACCGCCTTGTTGCGCTTCAGCAGCAGGAGAACCACTATTTTCATGAACTGGTGCGGGAATATGAGTATGTGAAAAACGGTCAGGGGAAAAGTCCTGATAACCGCTACGAATACTCCATAGCTGACAACTATGCCCACTTACAAGAAATTCTAAGGAAGCCGGATACGATTGCCCTTATTCTTTCCGTGGAGGGAGCCCATGCCTTGGGATGCGGGAACCGCGTTACCGAAAATATGACTCCAGACCAGCTGATAGAGGATTTAACCCGGAACATTGCCAGCATGAAAAGGTGGCATCATCCACCCTTTTTTATCAACCTTGCTCATCATTTCTGGAACCAGCTGTGCGGGCATGCCCCCAGTATTCCATTCCCTTTTAATCAACTGGTAAACCAGAACAAAGGGATGAACGAAGGCATTACACAATATGGTTGGCACGTTTTGCACGAATTACTGGGCAGGCACAATGGCAAGCGCATTCTAATAGATATCAAACATATGAGTGTAGCGGCCCGATTGCAGTATTACGAATATATCAGAAAGCATAATCGGTTAAATCCCAGGGATAAAATACCAGTCATTGCCAGCCATGTTGGCTTAAATGGCTATGAAACGATGAAGGAGTCCATAGAAAAAAGAGACTCCAATCGCAAGAGCAGAAACAGCTATCTGCACCGCAGAAGTATTAATCTGTCAGACGAGGAGGTAAGAATCATTCATGCCTCAGGTGGTTTATTAGGTATAATGATGGATAAGGGGAACCTTGCCGGCATAAAGACCTTGCAATATCTGAGCAGTATCCACGATGAAGAAAAGAAAAAAGAAGAATGGTGCCGGCTGATCTGGACCAATATCTTTCAGGCCATCAAAGCGGTGAAACAGCGATCAGCCTGGGACATTATAGCAATAGGAACGGACTATGACGGGGGTATCTCCCATGTAGATCTTTACCAGAGCGCTGAAAACATGGGTGATCTGGAGAAAGACCTCATTACCTACCTTGACAAAACCAAATTTCACCGTGAACTTTGGTACGGATACCATCCCGATGAACTGGTTGCCAAAATAATGAGGGAAAATTCCATTGGATTCTTAAAAGCCCATTTTCAATAAAGCATGCCCGGACAAAAGAAAACATTTCCTGAAAAAGGGAGCACCGAAAATGCCTTGCTGGAAACCATGCAAGCCGCCCAAGCCCAGGATGCGCGCTGGCGTGAGGGGCGCACCTTCAGCATGGTTTTTTACCCAGGCATGGAAGCCGCTAAGATTCAGCAGGAAGCCTACCGCATGTTTTTCTTTGAAAACGGGCTGAACCCTTCGGCCTTTCCCAGCCTGCGGAAGTTTGAAACCGAGGTTGTAGCTATGTCGGCTGATTTAATGCACGGAGATGAACATGTTGTCGGGAATATGACCTTTGGCGGCACCGAAAGCATCTTGTGCGCGGTTAAAGCTGCCCGTGAGTGGGCTCTTGAGCAAAAAAGGAATAGCTCTTTTCGTCCGGAGATGGTAGTGCCCTTGAGTGCGCACCCGGCTTTTGACAAGGCTGCACACTATTTTGGAATAACCATTCATCATGCCCCTCTTGGCCCCGACTATAGGGCCAACGTGGAGGAAATGCGCAAGCTTATTAATGAGAATACTATCTTAATAGTAGGGTCAGCCCCGGCCTACCCTCATGGGGTCATTGATCCGATAGAAGAGCTGGGTAAGCTTGCTCTTGAGAAAAATGTACTGCTGCACGTGGATGCCTGCGTGGGTGGATATATTCTTCCCTTTGTAGAAAGGCTGGGTTATCCGATACCTAAATTTGATTTCCGCGTTCCGGGTGTAACCTCGCTCTCCATGGACTTACACAAATACGGATATGTCACCAAGGGCGCCTCTGTCATTCTTTACAAAAACTCAGAATTGCGCAAGAAACAGTATTTCGTCTATACCGGATGGCCTGGTGGTATTTATGCTTCTGCCACTGTTTCCGGCAGTCGGGGTGGAGGAGCCATTGCCGCATCTTGGGCTATGCTGCACTATATGGGCATAGAAGGCTACCTGAAAATGGCCAAAGCTGTGATGGAGGCTGTGGAAAAAATTAAAAAACGGGTGAGTGAAATAGAGGGCATCCATCTAGTAGGAAATCCGGATGCCAGTGTGCTTGCAATCAGCTCAAATCACATGGATATATTTGGAATCGGTGACGAGCTCACAATGAAAGGCTGGCATATTGACCGCCAGCAAAACCCCGGTAGCCTCCACCTGACCATCACCTATGGTAACACCCCATATATAGATGAATTTCTGGAAGACCTAGAGCAGGCTGTGCGGGAAATGAGAAAACCCAATCTGCACAAGCTATCTGCGAGGATGACCATTGGTCTGGTAAAAGGCGCATCCAAAATTCTTCCTCCCAAAACTATGAGCCGCCTGACCTCAAAATTTGGCAACAGGAAAAAGAAAGGTATTCCAAAGCGTTCTGCGGCCCTGTATGGCATGATGGGTGTACTGCCTAACAAAGGAGACCTCCGCCAGATTATACTGAATATGTTGGACGGTCTGAACAAAATGGATTAATCCCCCATCTTCAGAATAACGCCCCTGGCCTCAAAGGCAAGTTCTTGCTTGGGTTCAGTAATAGCCGCGATCTCCTGTTTGGATTTGCCAGCATCTTCCGCATAATGGCGTAACATCTCCACTGAAGTAGTGCGATAATAGGCTATCCCATCCATGATAACCGTCATTCCTTCGCTATCCTTAGGTACAAAAAATCCGTAGTCTTTAAAAGTAACCCGCATTTGCTGCCCGTTACCAAGGTCTACCATCATCCAGCAACCCTTCACCTTGCAGACAGAAACTATTTTACCTTCTACTTTTATCTCTAAGCGATCTCGTCCATTCATGAGCTCAGGTAGCTGAGCTGCCGGCACAGCTCCTTTGGGACTGATTTTCCGGCCCCTGTAAAGAATTTCCTTTTGTTCGGCTGTTGTATTGCCCTCATTTACCGAATGCTGGGCAAAAACTCCGGTTAGCCCCAAATAGGCAACCAGCGCACTTATCAGGATTTTCATTCTTGAAGAATTTTGGCAGATTTTAAAAATGCAAAAGCAAGTTAGTGCGTAACGAGCACTTTTAGAAAGGGATAAAATTAGTATTATTGTGCCTCAACTCTTTGTGCATGAATGTAAAAATTGCTGCAAATATCATTCTATCCATAGTTATTGCGGGTATGGGCTTTTGGCTCTATAAGATCATCCGCGAACCAATAGTTTTTGAAAAAGAAAAAAAGGTACGTTACGAAAAAACTATCCAACGGCTGAAAGATATCCGGACTGCACAGATAGCCTATAAAGACCTGAAAGGCCGTTTTGCCAAAAATTTTGACGAGCTTATTTTCTCGCTTAAGAATGATTCCGTGCCGGTTGTAAAAGCGATAGGCGATGTGCCGGACAGCTTAACGGAGGCTCAGGCGCTTGCACTAGGTATAATCATTCGCGATACTATCTATGAGCCTATGCTCCAACGGACATTTCCCCAGGGGGTTGAGCTGGATTCCCTGCCCTATATACCGTTTACCAATATTCGGTTCACTATTAATGCCGGAGAAATCAGGCGGAATAACGTAATGGTGCCGGTATTTGAGGTAAGCGCTCCGGATACCATTATTCTGCGGGGCCTGAATGAAAAATTCATTGACCCCAAACATGAACTGAAAGTTGGTTCAATGACCGAGCCTACTTACACTGGAAACTGGGAATAACATATTACCTGCTACCGAATTTCACGATGACCAGTTTCGCTCCCTTAAACCCGGGGAGTGTGTGTTATCTGTGCTTATTACCCCGGCTGAAATATACACCAGCCACCTGAACGCTATCCATAACAAGGTTGTTTCCCTCGCAATTTATCCTTTAAAGGATGAAGGTGCTGATTCGTCCGAAGCAAGGATGTCTCTATTGCAGGAAATTGTACGAAACCGAGCTTCCGCGGCTTCCATTCGTTTAGCCCTTGACCTGGAGGGCAACATGCTGATCCCCGCTGAATTATATGATGCTAATCATCAGGAAGTATATTTAAAGCTAGGACTTTCTGCCCCAACCGGATACATACAGGCCGATTATATCCCAAAATTGGGAGCATACAACGTGTATGCTGTTTCTGAAAAGTGGCTTACATTTCAAAATAACCCAACCGGTGCAGTACATGTCCTGCACGCATCCACTCCTTTCATCCGACTCTTGCTTCATGAATATGCCGGTGCTCCGGGCGAGAGGATTTTTGTCGCCCTGCTTCGCGGTCGTACTCATATGGCTGCAATGCAAAACGGAAAGCTGGTTTTCTATAACATATTCAAAACCGAGACAGGGGAAGATTTTACTTACTATCTTTTAGCCGTTTGCGAAGAGCTGGGGTTTCATCCCGAGGAGACCCATTTTCTGTTATCCGGTACAATAGATATGGATTCTCCGCATTATCAGATTCCGCGAGCTTATCTCAGGCATCTGCACTTTATGGACAGACCAAAAGCGTTGAAATATGCCGATAGATTGAATCAGGTGCCACAGCATAGGTTTGCGTTTATTTACGCTATTCACTTATGAGAATCATAGGAGGAAGCCTGAAAGGAAGACGTTTTCATCCGCCCCGTTCGTTACCAGTGCGGCCTACTACTGACTTTTCAAGAGAAGGCATCTTTAATATTCTGTCTCACCACCGAAATCTCCACCAGGTCAGGGCACTGGATTTATTTGCCGGAACAGGCAGCATCAGCTATGAACTTGCCTCCCGAGGATGTCCGCTGGTAATTGCTGTAGATAATAACCGCAACTGCATCCGATATATCCAGGAAACCTCCACAAAGTTAGGTATTGATGCCATTGAAGCTATTCAGGAAGATGCCCTGGAATTTCTTGAATATGGAGTAAAGCAATTTGATCTCATTTTTGCCGACCCGCCTTACACTTTTCCCAATACTGAAAAAATCATAGAAAGCATTTTTTTCCATAACCGCCTGAGCCAGGGAGGATGGTTTATCCTTGAACATTCTCCTCGCCTTGCTTTACAGCAACATCCGCACTTCTGGCGGCAGTGCAAGTATGGTTCCAGTATGTTTACTTTTTTTCAGTAACCCGTGGTAGGCATTTTTTCTTTTTAAACATTTTGGCACGATGATTGATGTATAATGGGTGTACTTATTTATTCAACCCAAAAACCAAAAGCCATGCTGGAACTACTTATCCATCACAGACTGCTCAGCCTTCGCAAGCAGTACAAAAAAGTAATGAGCGAGGCGGTAAACTATATGCAGAATGGCAATCTGAAAGAATATCTTCATAAACTTATGGAAGCCAGTAAAATAAGAAACGAATATTCCGAAACGCTGACGCTTCAGGCTTAAGCATAGAAGGACTATCCTTTTCATGACCGAAAGAGTCGTCCCTTCATCGGGGCGGCTCTTTTTTTTCTTGTTTCTTTACAATAAAATTATTTTAGCCGGCAGTTCAACATATCAAGCTAAAAAGGTCATGAAAAAAACTATCCTCCCGGCAGTGTGTACTCTTTGCGCTCTGAGCTTCCTGCACGCACAAAATGTGGATACCGTAAAAGGGCCGTGGCACATCAGCGGCTTCGGTGCCCTTCAGTTCAATCAAGTAAGTTTCACCAATTGGGCACAGGGAGGAGATAACTCCATTGCCTTTTCCATTGTTGGCTTGCTGAAGGCTGATTACGCCCAAAACCGCCATAGCTGGAACAATCGCGCAGACGCACTGTTTGGGTTAATTCGTACTGATGAATTCGGGCTTCGTAAAAACGATGACAAGCTGGAGCTGGAATCAAAGTACGGCTATGCGGTTACCAAAAATGAAAAACTTTATACAACGGCACTTGCAAACTTTAAGTCGCAATTTGCACCCGGTTATAATTATCCCAACGATTCTGTTAAGGCTTCAGAATTTGCTGCCCCCGGGTATCTGGCTCTTGGCCTGGGTATTGATTATAAACCTTTGAGTTACTTCTCATTGTACATATCTCCTATTACCGGTAGAATTACCTTTATCAGAAACCAGCATATCGCTAATCTGGGTACTTACGGTAATGACCCCGGAATCGCAATAACGGATACAGCCGGCAATATCATTGGCTACAACCCGCTGGGGAAAAAGACCCGATACGAATTCGGAGCCTATCTGACGGTAAAATTTGAAAAGGAAGTGCTTAAAAACTTTACCCTTATGACCAAGCTCAATCTGTTTTACGACTATTTAAATAAAGACCCACAAAGTCGGAAATATATTGATGTGGACTGGGAAACCAATATGTTGTTTAAAATAAATGAGTGGCTATCCGCAAGTCTTATCCTGCATTTCATTTACGACTATGACATAAAAATCCCCGATCCGGATGACCCCACAGATCTCAGGGACCGTGCTCAATTCAAGGAGGCGCTGGGGATAGGATTAACCTATAAATTCAGTAATGATAAAAGGCAATAACCTTCTATTTATCAATCTATTACCTAAAAATCAGGAATTGGGTTATGAAGAATTTAATACATCGGTGGTGCATTCATGATAATCACGAGGGTACCGGTATTTACCATTTCAAAGAGCTCCGCCACATCGTGGTTGCGCATGCGCACACAACCATGCGAAGCGGGAGTGCCAATAAGACCTTCTTCCGGAGTGCCGTGGATGTAAATATAGCGGGTACGGGAATCTATTCCCTCTCCCTTGTTTATACCGGGCTCCAGTCCATCCAGCCATAAAATACGTGTGGTTACCCAATCTTCTTCCATATCTATAGGTTCGGTAAGGGGCATCGCCAGTTTAGCGCTGTTTTTTCTACCGATGAAAATGGTATTCAAAGGCGCACCCTCCCCTATCTTGCTTGCAATACGATGCACACCCAAAGGCGTCTTACCGCTTCCGGAACGGTTGCCGGTACCCAACTTGCTGGTGGAAACAGGATAAGAATTTACTACGGAATCACCCTGTAAAACATACAGCATTTGTCTGTCTACCGAAACCCATAAAAAGAGTTCTTGCCTGTTGTAGCTGAATTGCGTTTCCAGTCTATGGATTGTTCTTTTCAAAAAAGATTCCTGTGCGGCCGAGTTACAGAGGAAAAAAGTCATGAAAACCGCTACCCCCATAAGTTTACATATTATACTTCGTTCCCGTTTCTGGATGAAATTCTCTCTAGACATCACTGGGTATAATTGAACGCTTTCAGTGTTTAGTATAAAAATCATGTTCAAGCGGTAGCCCAATGTATGCCCATACAAACCCGATATTTACCGCAAATACTTAGGTGATTTTATTGAACCCCGTGTACTCATGCAGCACTTCGGGGATAAGAATCCCCTCAGCGGTTTGATTGTTCTCAAGCAAAGCAGCTACAATGCGAGGCAAAGCCAGAGCACTGCCATTGAGGGTATGAGCCAGGTGTGGTTTATTATCAGCTCCCCGATAACGCAGCTTCATCCGGTAAGATTGAAAAGTTTCAAAGTTTGAAACCGAACTCACTTCAAGCCAGCGTTTCTGAGCCGCTGAATACACTTCCAGATCATAGGTAAGTGCAGAGGCAAAACTCATATCCCCCCCACAAAGCTTCATCACCCGGTAAGGCAACTGCAACTTTTGAAGCAGGCTGCACGCATACTGCACCATTTCCTCTAAGGTCTGGTAGGATAATTCGGGCTTTTGAATCTGCACAATTTCCACTTTATCAAATTGATGCACCCGGTTAAGGCCCCTTACATCTTTCCCGTAGGAGCCGGCTTCTCGCCTGAAACAAGGCGAGTAGGCGACCCGCTTTACCGGTAGGTCTTTTTCCTCCAGAATCATATCGCGGAAGATATTGGTCACCGGCACCTCGGCAGTGGGAATCAGATAGAGTTTATCCAGCCGGGTTTCATACATCTGGCCTTCTTTATCGGGCAACTGCCCTGTGCCAAATGCAGAGTCTTCATTTACCAGAAATGGAGGTATCACCTCTTCGTATCCTGCCTGGATGGCTTCATCCAGAAAAAACTGAATCAAAGCGCGCTGCAGACGTGCACCCCGTCTGGTATAGAGAGGAAAACCTGCCCCGGTAATTTTAGTGCCCGCTTCTATATCAATCAAATCATATTTTGACATAAGTTCCCAATGCGGAGCAGCATTATCGGGCAGTTGCGGCATGGGACCTCCTTCGGCTACTTTTTCATTTTGCTCTGAACCGGTTCCTGGCGGCACAGATTCATGAGGCAGATTGGGGATAAGCAACAGTTTTTCACGCAACGCCTGCTCGGTTTTACTGAGTTCTTCATTTAGTTTTTTAACCGTTTCTTTTAATTCAGCCGGCCGGTGTTTAAGTGTTTCAGCCTCCTCTCGCCTGCCCTGACTGTAAAGCTTACCCACTTCTTTGGATATACGGTTTATTTCGGCAAGGGTAGTATCGGCCTGGTACTGTATTTTTTTTCGCAGGGTATCCAATGCTATCACCTCATCTATCAGGTTCATTTCCTTAAAATTTTTCTTTTTCAGTGCACTAATCACGCGCTCTTTATTTTCTGTTATGAATCCGGCCTGAAGCATGTACAAATATGTTTCGGGCAAATTTATCTGTTTAGCATAAATGTCCTATCCACATTATATTATCAGACCAGCACTTTCCATACTGAGGTTTGCTATCTTTATGCCCAAACACACACAGTGGTATGTATGCCGATAAAAAGCCTTTAGGGCTAATCATTGTAATTACAGGCCTGCTGCTTCTCACCCGGTGTGGGGATGAGGGTTTTAATATTTTTTCCATTGAAGACGATAAGATGCTGGGTAAACAACTGGCAGATACCATTGCTGCTAACCCTTCGGAATATCCGTTGCTCAGTGAAACCCAATATGCCGAGGCTTATGGCCATCTTTACCGCATAAGAGATTCCATACTGAATTCCGGCAGAGTAACCTACAAAGATGAGTTTGTCTGGAGTTTAAAAATTATTCATGATGACAATGTGTTAAATGCCTTTTGCGCTCCGGGTGGCTATATTTACGTTTACACGGGCCTTATTAAATTCCTGGATAGCGAAGACCAGCTTGCAGGCGTATTAGGGCATGAAATAGCGCATGCCGATAAACGCCATACTACGGAGCAGCTTACCAAATTGTATGGTATTTCCCTGTTGCTGGAGGTGGCTCTGGGAAATAATGCTCAGCTGCTTGGAGAAATTGCTACTTCATTAATTGCTTTGAAGTTTTCAAGAAACCATGAAGAAGAAGCCGATAACTTCTCTGTGAAATATTTATGTCCTACTTCCTACAACGCTGCCGGTGCAGGCGGCTTTTTCCAGAAACTGATTGATCAGGGGCAATCCGGCAATGTGCCGGAATTTCTGAGCACCCACCCCAACCCAGATAATCGGGTAGCCAATATTGAGGCTCAAAAAGATGCCGAAGGCTGTGCGGGAAACAACACCTACAGCAGCCGTTATCAGCAACTTAAGGCAAGCTTGCCTTGAACCAACCATTAGCAAGCTGCGGTTAGTTTTTCTTTCAGGAAGGCTGCCGTGTAGGAGTCTTTACATGCTAACAGTCCTTCGGGAGGTCCCTGATATAACAGGTAACCTCCTTGAGCTCCTCCTTCCGGGCCAAGGTCAATAATCCAATCAGCACTTTTCAGCACCTCCATGTTGTGCTCAATGACAACGACTGAATGTCCCTTGTCCACAAGGGCATTAAGCGAGGCAAGCAATTTTTTTATATCATGAAAGTGCAGGCCGGTAGTGGGTTCGTCAAAGATAAAAAGGGTTTGTCCTTCTGTTGCCCCTTTGCTGAGAAAATAAGCCAGCTTGACCCGCTGAGCCTCGCCACCGCTCAGAGAGCTTGATGATTGTCCCAATTTTACATACCCTAATCCAACATCGGCAAGCACACGGAGCTTTTCGCAAAGGGAGGGGTGTCCGTCAAAAAAATCCAGAGCCTCATCTACGGTGAGCTCCAGCACATCAAAAATGCTTTTGCCCCTATATGTTACTTCAAGCACTTCGTCTTTAAATCGTTTCCCCCTGCATTCCTCACACTGCAAGTGCACATCAGCAAGGAACTGCATTTCTATCACCTGTTCACCTTCACCTTTACATACCTCACATCGTCCGCCTTCCACATTAAAAGAAAAGTAGCCGGGCTGGTAGCCCCGCAAACGAGCCATGGGCTGAGAGGCAAATATTTGTCGGATATCATCGTAGGCTTTGATGTAAGTAACCGGATTAGAGCGCGAAGATTTACCAATTGGATTCTGGTCTACCAATTCCACCCGCTTAAGCGCTTCCAAGGGGCCACGTAATCCGCTGAATCTGCCTGGTTTACCCACATTGAAACCTAGGTGAAGGGCTAAAGCCGGATAAAGAATTTGTTTTACAAGCGTGGTTTTGCCCGAGCCACTGACACCTGAGATAGCGGTAAGTGCGCCAAGCGGAATTTTTACATCAATGTTTTTCAGGTTATTTTGAGCGGCTCCTGTGATGTGCAGAAAACTTCGCGCTTTTCTGCGATGTGCAGGCACAGGGATGCTGAGCCTGCCGCTCAGGTAGGCGGCAGTCAGGCTGTGACGCGACTTAGAAACCTCTTCCAGAGTGCCCTGAAAAACCACTTCCCCGCCCTGAGAGCCGGCAAGCGGCCCCATGTCAATAAAATAATCACTGGCACGAATAATTTCTTCCTCATGCTCAACCACTATCACAGTGTTGCCCATGTCTCGCAGGGATTTCAATACTTTAATAAGCCGGGTGGTGTCGCGAGGATGAAGCCCCACGCTTGGCTCGTCCAGGATGTAAAGTGCATCAGTAAGATTGCTGCCCAGAGAGCGTGTCAGGTTGATACGCTGGGTTTCTCCGCCAGATAAGCTAACCGCAGTGCGGTTGAGGGTAAGGTATCCAAGCCCAACTTCTTCCATAAGCGTCAGGCGATGGATGATTTCTGAAAGCAACCTGCTTGCAATGTGCTTTTCATGTGAGGATAGCGATAGTTCCCGAAAAAAAGTGCTCAGGTCAGAAATCTGCATCATCAACAGCTCCCCAACAGATTTGCCGTTGATTTTCACATAAGAAGCATCTTTTCTTATTCGGGAGCCTCCGCAATCCGGGCATACAGTGCGTCCCCGATAGCGTGAAAGCATAACCCTATATTGAATTTTATAGCTTTTGGATTCAAGATATCGGAAGAACGCATCAAGTCCCTGAAAGTAGGTATTGCCTGTCCAAAGGAGTCTTTTTTGTTTTTCCGTTAAATCTTTATATGGACGATGAATCGGGAAATCAAAACGAATAGCATTTTTAACCAGCTCGTCCAGCCATTCTCTCATTTTTTCACCGCGCCAGCAGGCGATGGCTCCTTCATAAATAGAGAGATTTTTATCAGGGATAACCAGGTCTTCGTCAATACCTATTACCGTCCCAAAGCCCTCGCAGCGGGGGCAAGCGCCATAAGGACTATTAAAGTTGAAAAAGTGAGGGGTTGGTTCTTCAAACCGCATACCGTCTTCTTCAAACCGATTAGAAAACACCATACGTGTTGAGTTGTCTCCTACAACTTCAATCACGCACTCGCCTTGTCCTTCATAAAATGCGGTTTGCACGGAGTCAGCAGCCTGATGCCACATCTGCTCGTCACTATGGTCAACAACCAGGCGGTCAATCAGTAGTTCAGGGCTTCGGGCAGCAGTTAGCTGTTTTATTTTTTCGGGTGTTTCCACACACTCCTGGATTTTCAGCACTTCTCCATTGACGTAAAGGCGGGCAAATCCTTTCTGGAATAAAAGAGAAAGCTGCCCCGGCTTTAGCCCCCGGGCAGCGTGAGGAAGGCCGGCCAGCACCAGACAGCGTGTGCCCTGATCCAGTGTTTTCAGATAGTTTATGACGTCCTGCACATCGTGCTTTTTTACTTCCCGGCCGGAAACCGGAGAAAAAGTTTTGCCGATACGCGCGTAGAGCAATCGCAGGTAATCATAAATTTCAGTGAGCGAGCCCACTGTGGAACGGGTTGTTCCGGTGCTCACTTTCTGATCAATCGCCAATGCAGGAGAAATACCGTGGATATAATCTACATCTGGTTTATTCATGCGCACCAGAAATTGTCGGGCATATGCCGAAAGACTCTCTACATATCTTCTTTGCCCCTCGGCATAAAGCGTATCTATGGTAAAAGATGATTTTCCCGAGCCGGAGACACCGGTAACTACCACGAGTTTGTTTCTGGGAATCTGTACATCAATGTTTTTTAGGTTATGGGTTCGGGCGCCTTTAATAAATATACAATCAGCAAGTATCGTAGGTTCGTTCGGTTCAGGAAGTTGCTGTGGTTTTTTAATAGTCATGTATTAACCAATAAAGTGTACAACCGTTGTTCAAAATATCACACAGCCCGATATTTCCTCCAGCCGGAAAATGTTAAAAAAACGCATTCCTTACTTCCGATAAGAGTTTGGCAAGGTAGTTGCCTTTAACCATGCAGTCCCTCACTCAGCGGTTGCACATTCAATATTAAACCAAAAACAAGGATTACTGCTATGATTAAAACAAATCTTCCTGACCAGGCTCTTGTTGCCAGCTACATAGCCGGTGACGAAGCCGCCCTGGAATGTCTGATACAAAGACATAAGGAAAAGGTTTTTACAGCCATTATCATGTTTGTCAGAGATCGCTATCTGGCAGAAGATCTTTTTCAGGAAACCTTTATAAAAGTAGTTAATACACTGCGTTCAGGACATTACAACGAAGAGGGGAAATTTCTGCCTTGGGTGATGCGGATTGCCCACAATCTGTGCATTGATCATTACAGGCGCACCAAACGAGCCCCCTCGATCACCAACAGTGAAGGATTTGATATCTTCAATATTCTGCGTTTCGCAGATGAGAATGCAGAAGATTATATTACCCGGGAAGAAACCTACACAAAGGTTAACCGTCTGCTGGAGTTTTTACCACCTGAACAGCGCGAAGTGGTTGTTTTAAGACACTATCACAACATGAGCTTTAAGGAAATAGCCGAAAGAACGAATGTGAGCATTAATACCGCATTAGGTCGTATGCGTTATGCCCTGATTAACCTCAGAAAGCTGATTGCTGAAAAGCAAATCGTTCTCTAACCGTATTGCAACTGCGTTTCTGGCGTTTTCTCCGGAATTTTTAGTGGGAACTTTCCTGTATGAAAAGATTTCTTACGGGGGTGCAATAATCTGCCTGTATCCTCGTTTTAATCGTGCTTTGTAAAAACATACAGGAATTTTAACTCATCAAAACCCCTTTTATGAAAAACACTTTTACGCACTATCTGCTTATCAAAAAGATTTACGGAGAAATTTCCAAATGGGAAGAGGAAAGGCTTCAGGAAGCTTTGGCGAAAGACTGGGCACTTAAAGAGGAGCTGGAAGATTTAGAGGAAACAGCACGGCTTCTAAACTCCGCCTCCTATTCGCCCGGCAACAACACGATTAAAGCTATTCTGCAATACAGCAGAAACGCACAGGCGGTGGTAATTTAATGGACACAATACCTCAGTGACCAGCACGGCTGGCCCACACCGAATAAAATCGGCTGAAACGGCTCAGGTTGTCTACATTTATCCAATCTACACCTGCTTGCAGCAACTCATTCCATACGGATTTCCGCTGAGGACATGCCCAGAAGCGGATTTTCCTTCCCTGCTCATGGGCAGAAGTCACTAACTGTTTTAGCTGCAGGCGCTCCTCTGCAGGCATAACACCTCGACCTCTCCATCGAAAAACACTTCTATAAGCAGCACTTACCCGGCAAATAACATTTGCATCCAGGGGCGAATCAATATCCGACAGTCCTCCATCTATGGAAAAATAGCGAGGATTCCATTTTGCGGCAAGGTATTTAGCCCCATCTCCCGACAGCAACAACCTGACTGCTCCGGGCTGCTTTTCCCCATTTACAAACACAGTTAATATATGCCGATAGCGCTCTGCAAGTCTGTTGAGACTATCCAGAGCTTCTTTGCTCCAAACACCTTTCAGGTCAAGCATAAGTTCCAACTCCTGAGGACTATCAGTATAAATGTTTCCCTTATTTTCATGATACCGGTTGCTGAGGGGCATCAAATACAAAGATTCCAACGTCTTCTTTTTGCGGATTCCCCAGGAAGTATGGGCTATGCAAAAGCGTCCTTCAGCATAAAACACATCGGCTTCAATACTGAAAAAACGTTGTTCCAGTGCATCCAGCAAAGGCCTTTTGCGCAGGTAATCATTATGGGAGTGGCCGTGAAGCTTAAACGGCTGAGTGAAAGCCGACAATGCTATTGCCGAGAAAACAATACAAAGCCATGCCTTTGCCACATTGCAAAAAAACGAATTTTACCGTCTTCAGTCCATTTGTTTTGCCAATTACATCACCAGCCTTAACTTATTGTTAACTAAGTGTTAATTGAGTATGCGCTACCAAGGATATTTGATTAGATTATATTGCAACGCAAAACCCTTTGCATAGCCTGATGCGATTGAATGCTTGTTTATTTCTGCTGTTTTGTGCACCAGCGGGTATCACCGATGTATGCTTGTACGCCCAAAACCCGCTGATGCGGAATGACATGGAGCAATTTGATGTGCAAGGCCACCGGGGTGCACGCGGCAGTTACCCTGAAAATTCCATTCCGGGTTTTCTGTATGCTTTAACAGCCGGAGTGCATACGATTGAAATGGATGTGGTTATTTCAAAAGACAACCAGGTTGTAGTTTCTCATGAGCCGTGGATGTCCGATAAAATATGTATATACCCGGATGGCAGGATGATAGGCCCCAAAGACGCCCGGAAAATCAACCTGTACCAGATGACCTATGCAGAAATCGCATCTTTTGACTGCGGCAGTAAAGGTAATCCGGATTTTCCCGGGCAAAAGCCAATGCCTGTAAGTAAGCCTTTGCTTTCTTCGGTAATTGACACGCTGGAAAAGACCATAAGGCAAAAACAATTGAATCCTGTTTTTTACAATATTGAAGTAAAAAGCAGTCCTCGTAAAGACAATCTTTATCATCCGCAGCCCGAAGAGTTTGTACGTTTGCTCATGGAGGCCATCGCTCCTTTTCAGATAGAAGAAAGAATTACCATACAATCATTTGACCTCCGGCCATTGCGGGAAATCCGGAATAAAAACTACCACGTAAAGATTGCCCTGCTGACTGCCGAAGGTCGTATGCGGTACAAGCTCAAGCGTCTGGGATTTATACCGGATGTGTACAGCCCGCACTACCGTATCGTCAACAGGCGCACGATGCATAAGGCGCATGCACTAGGCATGAAGGTCATTCCATGGACGGTTAATGAGCCAAAGCACATGTCAAGGTTGATAGAACTAGGAGTCGATGGCATTATTACAGACTATCCGGAAAGATTAGTCAGATTATTGAGCGAAAAGTACAATGAAAGAAAAATTCAAAGCGAAGCACCATAGGCCGCAACAGGATGATTCCCGCTGGTGGCTTGCTATTAAAAGTTTCAAAAAACTAAACTCCAAGGGTGCAAAGTTCATCAACCGGGAGTTGAGCTGGCTATCATTTAATGAGCGCGTATTGCAGGAAGCTGCCGACCCTAATGTGCCTGTTTTTGAGCGCCTGCGGTTTCTGGGTATCTTTTCCAATAATCTGGATGAATTTTTCAGAGTACGCGTTGCCACAATAAAACGTATTCTTCGCTACGGCAAGCAAAAAGAACCAACCAAAGAACTTTTGGGCAGCTCTCCGAAAACCATTCTGAGTCAAATACAAAAAATTGCTTCTGACCAGCATGTACACTTTGACAGAATTTATAATCAGATATTGGAAGAACTGAAAAAGAAGTATAAAATACATAAACTCAATGAGCGCACCCTAAATGAAGAACAGGGTGAATTTGTCAAAATATACTTTCAGGAAAAAATCCGTTCGGCACTCACTCCTATCATGCTCAGCCCCGAATCGCGCTTCCCTAAGCTGTTGGACAAAACCATCTACTTTGCCATCAAGCTATCCAGTCATCATACAGGAGAGGTAAAGTATGCACTGATGGAAATTCCTACTTCCATTGTTCCACGGTTTTTGGTACTGCCGGAATCCAGAGGCAACAAATTTTTCATCCTGCTGGATGACGTAATCCGTTACAATCTGAAAGATATCTTTTACATTTTTGATTTTGACCGTATTGAAGCCTATACTATCAAGGTTACGCTGGATGCCGAGCTGGATATTGACAATGATGTATCCAAAAGTTTTATTGAACTTATATCAAAAAGCCTGAAAAAACGCGAATTAGCAAACCCCGTCAGGCTGATTTACGACCAAAATATACCTACAGACCTGTTCAGTTTTATCATTGAAAACCTTCAATTGACGGAGGAAGAAAACATTATTGCAGGAGCCCGATATCATAATTTCAAAGATTTTATGCATTTCCCGGATTTCGGGATAATGGAAGGCAAATATCCCCGGCTGCCTCATCTCCGGCACCGACACCTGCTGCCTTCGGTAAGCATGTTTTCCCAAATTGCTCAGCGCGACATATTGCTTTATTATCCCTATCATTCTTTCCATCACTTTAACGATTTACTGCGCGAAGCCGCCATTGATCCTAAAGTAAAATCCATAAAAATTACACTCTACCGGGTTGCAGAAGAATCCACTGTAGTGAAAGCGCTGATCAATGCACTGAAAAACGGCAAAGAGGTCACTGCAGTGGTGGAGTTGCAGGCACGTTTTGATGAGCAAACCAATATTTACTGGGCAAACAAACTGGCAGAAGAAGGAGCAAAGGTCATTTATGGCGTTAAAGGATTAAAGGTGCATGCCAAACTCTGCCTGATTACCCGCAAAGAAGGGAAAAAGACACTGGATTATGCCAACATAGGAACGGGCAACTACAACGAAGAAACAGCTAAACTCTATACCGATCACAGCCTCTTCACCAGCGATCCGCGCATAACCCGCGAAGTAGCTGCATTATTTGAATTTTTTGACAACAACCTTGAAATAGGTAAATACAAACACCTGCTTGTTTCTCCATTCAACATGCGTAAACGACTAAACAAACTCATTCAACACGAAATAAAAAATGCCCAGTCAGGTAAACCAGCCTACATCTGGCTGAAACTGAACAATCTTGTGGATCCGGATATGATTAAAAAACTTTACCAGGCTGCAAAGGCAGGGGTAAAAATAAAGATCATCGTACGAAGCATCTGCTCGCTCATACCACAAAAAAAAGGGTTAAGTGAAAATATCACGGCTAAAAGTATTGTGGACAGGTTTCTGGAACATTCCCGTTTTTATATCTTTTGCAATGGTGGTGAAGAAAAATATTACATCAGCTCAGCTGATTGGATGACACGCAACCTGGACCACCGCAGCGAAGTGGCCTGTCCAATTTACGATCCCGAGCTGCAAGCGGAAATCAAAGATATATTTAACCTGCAATGGGCTGATAATGTGAAAGCGCGCTATCTGGACGAGAAACAATTAAATCAATATGTGCGCAACAAACGAAATCCTCTGCGTTCTCAGATGGAAATTTACAACTACTACAATAGTAAAAAATAAGAACCCTAAGTTTCAACATAACTTACATCTGGTGGAAAAAAAATTTTCCCGCTCCCGGGTGAATTCAAAACCTTTACATAAAATGAGTTTATCTGATTATTCTCCATGAAGCTTGCTTCTATTGACATAGGCTCCAATGCAGCAAGGCTGCTGCTGGTTAATGTGTTTGAGCACAACTATAAAACAGTGTTCAGAAAGGAGAGCCTGGTGAGAGTGCCCGTAAGGCTAGGCTTTGACACATTCTCTACAGGTGAAATCTCACTTGCCCGAACGGATAATTTGCTGAAAACCATGGTTGCTTTTAAATACCTCATGGAGGTACATGACGTGCAGGGATATAAAGCCTGTGCTACAGCTGCCATGCGTGAAGCTAAAAACGGATCGGATATCGTAAAAAAAATACATGCACTTACCGGCATACAGGTAGAGATTGTTTCCGGCCGCAGAGAGGCCAGCATCATATACTCTAATCGTGTGGAAGAACAACTCAACCATAACAACACCTATTTATACATCGACATTGGAGGGGGCAGCACCGAACTATCTTTGTTTCACAAGGGTAAGGTGATAGATACCGCTTCTTTCCCTATTGGAACTATCAGGCTGCTTTACAAACAAGTGCGTGAAGGGGATTGGCTGCCCATGAAAAAAATGCTGAAAAAAATCAGCGATACCTACACAACCATTTACGGCATCGGCACGGGTGGAAATATTAACAAGCTCTATAAACTCTTTGGAAATACTAAAGACCATTCATTAAGCCGCAAATCTGTGCGAGAAGCCTATCAGATTATTTCCGGCTATTCGTTTACCGAACGTGTAAGCATCTTGGGGCTTAAGCCCGACCGGGCTGATGTGATTGTGCCGGCTGCTGAAATCCTCCTTCTGGTAACCAAATGGGCAGGCATTGAAAAAACATTTGTACCCAAAATCGGCCTGGCCGATGGTCTGATTCACGAGTTGTTCAATGAACTTTACAACAAACCGGTAACTGAAATTTTTTACGAAGACGATAAGCTCTGATTGTTTTTTAAAAACTCCATCATTTTTACAAGAGCCTGCCTGCGATGGCTCTTGCTGTTTTTCACTTCCGGTGGCATGCGGGCAAAAGACACCGAACTCCCTTCAGGTATGAAAACCGGATCATAACCAAATCCCCAGTCGCCATCAGGATACTCTGCTATATCACCCGTTATCACGCCTTCAAACACGTATTCCTTCCCCTCCAGAATCAAGGCAATGACCGTTCTGAAACGGGCTTTACGATGGGTTTTGCCTTCCATCTTCTTCAGCAACAAGGCAATATTATCCGATGACGACTTATCCGGACCGGCATAGCGGGCAGAATAAACACCGGGCTCCCCACCAAGAGCTTCTACTTCCAACCCTGTATCTTCGGCAAAGCAATTCACGCCATACATGCTGCTGACAAAACGTGCTTTTTCCAAAGCATTTTCCTCAAGGGTATCATGCGTTTCGGGCAATTCAATATGGCACTGTATATCCTCCAGGCTCAGTATCTGAATGGACTCTCCGACTATCTGTCGTGCCTCGGCAAGCTTGTTCGGATTATTGGTGGCAAATACCAATTGTGTTGTCATATGTGAATGACGATAAACATTTGCTGCATACGCTTCCACTCCTGCCCGGTTTGCTCTTTAGAAATAATAAAAGTATTTTTAGACAATCTTGCAACCAGGCTATGGAAAGCCAAATTACCATAGAAAAAGCAAAGTACTCCCGGATAAAGGAAGTAGATTTCACTAACATTCCTTTCGGACGGATTTTTTCCGACCACATGTTTATGGCAGACTATTATGACGGGGCATGGCGTGATTTCCGTATTGTTCCGTTTGGAAAATTCCCTTTTCATCCTGCTACCAGTGCTCTACACTACGGGCAATCCATTTTTGAAGGACTGAAGGCTTACAAAAGCATTCATGGAGAAGTGCAGCTATTCAGGCCCCAAAAAAATATTGAAAGGCTCAATAAATCAGCCAGAAGAATGGCTATGCCCGAATTTCCGGAGGATATATTTTTTCGGGCACTGAATGAGCTTATGCGCTTAGACCATGCATGGATTCCTTCCAATGATGAAGGTTCTTTATATATCCGGCCGCTGATGTTTGCCACTGATGAATATGTAGGCATCAAGCCTTCAGACAATTACCGTTTGATAATATTCACCTGTCCGGTAGGGCCATATTACGATAAGCCGGTTAAGGTATGGATGGATGACCGCTTTGTACGTGCTTTCCCCGGAGGGGTGGGTACTGCAAAGGCTGCCGGCAATTACGGTGCTACTCTCTATGCGGTGAAGTTGGCACGGGCAAGAGGGTATGATCAACTATTATGGCTTGATGGCATTGAACACCGTTACCTGCAGGAAATCGGCACCATGAATGTATTCTTTCAGATAGATGAGTGTTTGGTTACCCCAACTCTGGAAGAAGGCACTATACTGGAAGGCATCACCCGCGACAGCGTGATTACACTCTTACGGGAAGAAGGTGTTGAAGTGCAGGAACGCAGGGTAACGGTAGATGAGATTTTTGAAGCTTACGATAAGGGCTTACTCAAAGATGCTTTCGGCACGGGCACTGCCGCCACCATATCTCAGATTGCCGAAATAGGATACAAGGATAAAAAAATCATCCTGAACCAATTAGCTGCCGATAGGTATTCTTCCATGCTCAAAGAAAAACTGGAAGATATTAAAAGATCTAAAATCCCTGACCGCTATAATTGGATGTACCGTATTGAAACCTCCGTTGCTGCCAGCAAAAGCAAATAACGATACGGGTCAAAATCTGCTTTAAAAGCCATATCCCTCGTAATCAGGAGTAAACTCCTTCTCGGAGAGTGCCGGATTTATCTGCAGGTTATGAAACTCGTAGCGTTCAAATTGCCCTTTCTCATCAAACATGATCTGCACTATCGGCAAAAGGGTGGCTTTATCAATGTAAAGAATAGTTTTCTTGGCATAGGACGTAGGAATTTTTACCGTCATTCCCGGTTTGAGATCATCAAAATTTTTCAGTCCATTTTTTTCCAGAATCAAATACCCGCATATCATTTTACGGGCGGCTATGCTATTGATATCTTCTCCTTCCTGCACCGTATAATTTACATACTGAAATTCGGGATCTTCAATCACCAGTTTGTAACAGGGTCTGCCCTCCCAGGTGATATCTCCTTCATAGCGGAAATATCGCCCAAACTCTCCGGGCCGTTCATTATCCGCTCTTTTCACGGCTGCCCGAACAATGGTGGCCAGTGTACCAAAGCCAGATTGTAGCAGGGTGTTATGCTGCCGCTCCCGCATACGTGAGCTATAGGGGCTAAACCAAAGGTTGGGTAACCATTTCCCCGCGTTTACCAGTGCCTTGTTGTTGTTTTGGCCGTGTATATATAGTACTTCTACCCCCTGGTTGCGTTTGGATTTGGTAAGCATGTAAACCCGGAAAGGATTTACCGACATCTTCACATCAAATTCCGAATATTCGGTTTCATCTCCAAAGCGTTCATACGACTTGAAGGTATATTTCAGTGTTTGTATGCGATCAATAGACTGCAACATACTGTTGATAATTTCACGTGAGGTGGTGTTGGAGTCTACCCCTGCCCGGCAGAAGAGAGAAACAAACAGTGTTCCGGTAAACAGCAGCAGGTTGTTCAGACGCATGTGCATGATTTTTTGATGCAGCAAATTTAATCTCCCTTTACCCTATATCAGCGAAAAAAAAAGGCTGCTTCACAGGGAAACAGCCTTTTTGCATCGTTGACAAACTGACTGACAGTCTATTCAGCTATTGTTATCCTGCGGGTAACCGCTTTTCCATCTTTGGAGAGGGTGAAGAAATAAACTCCTTCTGCCAGATTATTGCGATGGAGAATGTATCTGTTAGTGCCTGTTGAAACAACCAGCTCTTCGTTCAAAACAGTTTTGCCGGCTAAATCGCGCAGGCTGACCTGATACATTCCACTTTCTTTAGCAGTAAAGCGTATCTCGGTTTGTGTAGTAAAAGGATTGGGAACGATGGTAATGTCATCAATGCTCTGCACAGTGGGTATGGCATTTACCACATTACAGTTTCTAAATGAGTTCCATTCTGCTGCCATGGTATCTCCGCGGGACACTACAGGAGCATTTGTATCACATACTCCACCTGCATTAGTCACATTGATATAGTAACCAAACGGGCAGTTGCCACTGGCAAGTATGCCGTAAAGCACGCAAGCCTCGTTGGAAAATGACCCCAGAGCAAGCGTAACGGTGGCATAGATACCGAGTTTATAGCGCCCTACCGGACAATTGGTCGTACCAAACACACTGGCGCAACCGGTAGCTCCCGGTGCAAAAGTTTTTGTTTTCTGCCCGTTGTCAAACAAATAATCAAGACCTTCAGGCAACCCTACTATGCTGTCAATCCGCAGCGAAGTAATCCCGAGCGTATCAAAATTTTCTACGTTAATGGTGGCGCTATAGGCAACACCCTGTTCCACGCAGGGCAACTGTTGCCAATCTGGGCTTATGCCTGGATCTCCACTTGGAGCAGGAGGTGTACAGGACTGGGAATAGGCATTGGTGCCAACCAGCACCCAGCAAGCAAAGAATAACGTAATAGACTTTTTCATGGTTTTAATATTTTTTTATGACCGAATGGGGCAAATATCTGAAAAATATGCCGCAATCTGTCAATGCATCATCAACATTTTTTTCACAGTCTGTCCTTCAGACACACGCAAAGTGATAATGTAAGGCCCTCGCTCAAGATGGGATAAAGGCACCTGCATTATTTGCCCGGCACTCATCAACCGGGTTTGAGCATAAACCACACGTCCCGTCAGATCGCAGATAGATAAATGAATCGGCTCCCCTTCTGCTGACGGCACTGACACCTGCAGTACCTGACCGGATACTGTAAGATGAAATGGTGCTTTGTCCGGCTCTGAAACCGCAGTGCCCAGAGCGCTTAAATGCTTTTCAGGTGAAATTACCGAACATCCCAGAGCATTAAAAAATTCAACCTGATAGGTGCCAGTATCGGTTACCATAAGCGTGCTGGTATTGGCTCCCGAAAGAGGCATACCATCTTTATACCATTGAATGTGTTTCACGGAAGAATTATGATTTACCGTATATAGCAAGCCGGTAGCCGGATTGTAGTAAAACTCCGGAGTAAAAGGATATGGCACCACAGTAACGGTGAAATCATCACTTTGGGCAGCACACCCGTCAGCGCTCACAGCCTCCACCCAGTAAACACCCGCTTCTGCGGTAGAGTAAAAGGTATCGGTGACATGAGTCAGTGGAACCGAATCTTTAAACCATGCATATTGGTATATTTCGGAGCCGGAAATAAACAAAGTGGTTGTATCTCCTCCGCAGATACTGTCGCCCGGTAACGCATATACCTGCACTTCTGGTGTTACCCCAATAGTGATATTAAGGGTATCGGTAAATACATCGCTCACCGTATCGTTGAGCATGATATCGCCATTGGTAGCAGTACCGGCCGAATCCGTCCACAGGAAGCTGCCACTGCCTACCTGAATCAAAGCTGCACCCAGAAAATCATCCGGTGAGCCCAACGGAGGTCCATTATCCTTGTCATATATTTCTATAGTGATAAAACCTGTGCCCACCGGAATGGGGATGGATAGGTTTTGCCACGTAGCAGGCAGGGAGGCATTGGTTTTCTCGGAACTGGTATATCCGACTTCCGGAATTTTAAAGTATAGATCCGGAGCATTGAGGAATGCCGTGAGCTC
The DNA here is from genome assembly GCA_026003335.1 of Chitinophagales bacterium. Classification (NCBI taxonomy): domain Bacteria; kingdom Pseudomonadati; phylum Bacteroidota; class Chitinophagia; order Chitinophagales; species Chitinophagales bacterium. The sequence goes on from BPHB01000001.1 coordinate 474,890, forward strand.
TTCAATATCTCCGGTCCAGCTTCCATTTACCTGAATAACCCGCACGCGCCTGATTACATAGGCATAAACTGTGGTCTCCAGAGACACATCGTACTTGCCTGGCTGGCTATAGGTTTGTGCCGGGGGCGTCTGCATATTGCTGGTTTGCCCATTGCCGAAATCCCAGTGATAAGTAACGGGGTTTACCGGATTGGTGATATTGGCCTGAAAATGCAACGTCAGGGAATCACAGCTGGATAGGATGAAAGGCGTCACACTGAATGTAGACACACCCCCGGAGGTATCCGGCAATATTATAATCACCGCATTACTGTATGTCTGCTGCTGATTTTTAACCTGTCCCACAACAGGTGCCGTCACATCCGCCAACAGATAAACTGTAAGCGGAAAGGTATCTGCCTGAATGGGTGTGCCACATAAGCGTACACATCCCACAGTATCTCCGCTCTGGGGATAATACTGATTGCCATTAGCAGAATGATTGGACTCCCAGCTTAAGCCCAGAGGCAGACCGGAAACCGCTGTTACCTGAATGCGATCTAACTGCACATATCCTCCGCCCGGAAGCAAAGTGGTATACACCTGTTTAGGCATATAAAAAGATATGTTTTCATCCAATGGATGATTTGCCATGCCTATCACCACAGTATCGCAAAGTCCTCCATCGGGATTATTTGCTGAACAATCTACCGGAGTGCATCCCGGACACTGCGCCTCCAGACGCATAACCATCCCCATCATGGAGACAATAATAAGAAGAGCCCTAAGCATAAAAGTGAATATAACAGGTACTTGATGAATCAAAGATAAGCAGCCAGCTTGCATTTTACATGCTGAGCCGGGTCAGAATGAAAAAAACATCAGGAATACGGCAAAAAGGGAAATTCTATATCTTTGACCGCTTTCATGCATTTTAAATCCACAACAGGATAAAGGAAAGATGCCCTTTGTCAATATTTTAGACATTACTTTATCTGAAAAATTTTTAAAGCACGTGCAAATGAAACCTTTTAGTAAGATGCTTTTAACAACTATTCTTGGCTTTCTGCTTATTCAAATCGGATTTGCTCAAAAAGGCAGTCTGAAAGGGACCGTAACCGATGAAAAAAGTGGTGAACCCATTCCGTTTCTCAATGTATACACTGCCGACAAAAGCGTAGGGGCAACCACCGATTTTGATGGTCAATACACCCTGGAATTGGAAGCCGGTACTTACGAAATCATTTTCTCCTCAGTGGAATATGGAAAAACAACAAAAACTGTAACTATCCGCTCAGGTGAAACCACCACGCTGAATGTAGCCCTTGTGAAAGCGGATATAAAGATGGAAACCATCCTTGTGAAAACCGAAAAGTATGCCAAACCGATAGAAGAGGTGGTGACATCTATGGACGTAATTAAACCCAATGTGATTGAAAACAAAGGCGCAACAGATGTAACCGTAGCACTGGAACAATCACCCGGACTTACCATCGTAGATAACGAACCGCAACTGCGTGCCGGCAGCGGATACAGCTTTGGGGCTGGCAGTCGGGTGGCTATTCTGGTAGATGACCTGCCTCTGATGACCGGTGATGCAGGCCGACCAAGCTGGGGTTATATACCAATTGAAAACATTGAGCAGGTGGAAATTATTAAAGGCGCAGCATCCGTACTTTATGGTTCAGCGGCTTTAAACGGTGTAATCAATGTAAGAACGGCTTACCCTAAAACAGAACCTATGACAAGAATAACCCTGAACACAGGAGTATATGATGCTCCGGCCAGAAAAGAGGCTAAATGGTGGGAGGAAAATTTTCCGTTTTACTCTAATATCAGCTTTCTGCATTCACGCAGGGTCACCAATTCACCCAATGATAAAGTAAACTTCTCTTTTGTGGTAGGGGGCAATGCCAATGTGGAAAATGGCTTTATCGGCCCGCCTCCCACAGATGCCGAAACAAAAGTACCTGAGTGGGAGACATTACGTAACCAGGGTAAAATAACGCAGCAGCAATATGAAGATTCTCTGAAAACGCTTTCCAAGGAATTAAAAAAAGGAGAATTTGAAAACCGGGCGCGCATCAATTTCAACACCTACTTCAAAATTCCCAAAGTAAAAGGTCTGGCTTTCGGGATAAACGCCAATTTGATGTATGGCCGCTCAGCCAGTTCTCTCATCTGGCTCAATAATGACGATGGCCTTTTACGCGCCTACCCGGGAGCTCTTACCACTACCCTGCAGACCACCTTCAACGTTGATCCTTACATAAGCTTCTTTGACAGCAAAGGCAACAAGTATTCCTTTAACTCCAGAATCTTTTATCAGAATAATGATAATGACAACAACCAGCAAAACCAAAATACCGTTTACTATGGTGAATTCCGATACATCAAAAATTTGCAACGGGTAAAGAATTTTACCATTTCAACCGGAGCAATGGGTAATTATGTGGTAGCTTCCTCACAGCTGTTTGCCGGAAACTATACCCAGGGCAATATTGCTATTTATGCTCAGATGGATGTGAAAGTGCTGGACAGACTCACCCTAACCGCTGGCGGTCGCTGGGAATATTTCCGTGTTGCCGGGGATACAGTTCCTACCTTCTCGGATAATGAACCAGTAGGACGCCTCGGACTAAATCTCCGTGTTGCACGGGCTACTTACTTTAGAGCATCATTCGGACAAGGATTTCGCTTCCCCACTATTGCCGAACGCTATATTGAAACCACCGTTGGAGGTATTCCCATTGTATCCAACCCTAGCCTCAAGCCAGAGAAAAGCTGGAATCTGGAAGCTGGTCTTAAGCAGGGTATCAAAATCGGAAAGTTTCTCGGTTACATTGATGTAGCTGGGTTTTTACAACAATATAGAGACTACGTGGAATTTATAGCAGCGCTCTGGAACAAACCCGACCTGAACCGCCCGGGGAGTTCCGCAGCTAAACTGGGGCTGGGATTCAAATCGCAAAACACCAACCGCACCCGCGTGTCAGGTCTTGAGCTGACTGTCCTCGGACAGGGCAACTTTACGGACATATTCGCCCTCAATATTCTGGCCGGTTACACCTGGGCGCGCCCCGTCAGCCTTGACCCCAATAAAGAATTTGCCCGCGATGTGAACGACCAGCCTCTTACTTACATCAACTCCAGTACCGATACATCAAACTACATCCTCAAATACCGCTACGAGCATCTGGTGAAAGCGGATATTGAACTGCACATAAAATGGTTTGCCATAGGAGGCAGCTACAGATACTACAGTTTTATGCAAAACGTAGATGCTATATTCTACAATCCTTTGATTAACACACTGGGTATTGATGCCAAAGGTTACCGCGATGCCAATCACCATCCTGAACACGTTTTTGACTTCCGCATCTCCGCACAAATCGCCAGGCACTCTAAAGTTTCTTTCATAGTAAACAATGCTTTCAACCGGGAATATGCCCTGCGCCCTCTGGTTATCAATCCACCCCGGTCCTACGCTCTGCAGTATGCAGCAACTTTTTAAGATGTACTCAACAGAAGAGCATTTGACCAAGCTCAATTTGCTCCTGAACAGGGAGTGTTATTATTGCTTCCGGAATTTGGTTCTGATTTAAACGAGCTCAAATGAAAAGTACTTTATTTCTCTTGGTGTGTCTGGTGCTGACATCTGTGAGGAGTATTGGGCAGGAGGGAAAAGTGTTCGGGAAAATTACGGATGCTGAAACCCATGAACCTTTGGTAGGAGCACATGTAGTGGCAGAGCCTACCCTTATTACCGAAGGTACAGCTAAAGAAATTAAGCCCAAAATCATCACCACGGATATAGAAGGTAAATATACCTTTCAGCTGCCTCCCGGCACATGGACTATTGACGTTAAATACATCGGCTATGAGCGGGTCCGGCAGCGCATTAAGGTGGCGGCCAACACCGAAACAGAAGTTTCCTTTTCCCTGAACCCGGAAGCCCTCGGGCTGGAACTGGTTACGGTTTCGGCTTCCAAATACGAAAAAAAGCTGGGTGAAGAATCCGTTTCCATTCAGGTACTTACTCCCGAGTTTATCCAAAACAACAATGCTATTACATTGGATGAAGCTATTGACAAAGTTCCCGGAGTAAACATGATTGGCGAAACAGTAAATATCCGGGGCGGAGCTGGCTACTCAGCCAATGCCGGCAGTCGGGTGCTGATGTTGCTGGATGATGTGCCCTGGATGACACCGCACAACTCGGGAATAGAGTTTTGGGCGCTTCCTCTGGAAAGTATCAAACAGGTAGAAATCATTAAAGGGGCGTCCTCCACTTTTTATGGTTCCGCTGCCCTCAACGGCACCATGAACCTCATTACCGAAAACCCTAAACAAGAGCCCTATTATAAAATACTCGCGTTTTATGGCGCTTATGAAAACCCCTTCAAAGGCAACAAAAAAAAATACTACTGGTCAGATCGCCCGCGCATGTTCAACGGCTTTGCCTTTGTGCATCGTAGAAAATTCAATGACAAATTTGACCTGTCACTCAATACAGCCTTCAACCGTGATGAGAGCTACCTCTATAAGGATGAAAAAAATATCCTGCGCGGCTTCCTAAAACTAAGATACCGCCCTACTGAAAATCTGACTATCGGAGTGGGTACGAATGTCGCCTATCAGTATGGTGATTTTTATTTTATCTGGGCTGCAGATACACTTCCCAACGGGCAGAGTATATAGCTGGAACAATACCCCTACAGGCGATAGCCTGGCTTATGTATTGAACGAACCAGACATGCACACCTTCCGTTACCTGCCCATCAACATAGATCCCTACCTCATTTTCTTTGATAAGCGCGGACACAAGCACCATTTTAAGGTAAGATATTATTACATCAAGACACGCAACTCCAATAACGAAAACACCAATGCATGGCTCGGCTATGGAGAATATAATTTCCACAGTCGTTTGCGCATTAAGTCGGTGATATTTGATTTTGTAACCGGGGCATCGTTCAGTTATTCTTCAGTAGAAAGTGCCATATTCGGTAAACGCAACTCAACCAATGCGGCCGCTTTTTTCCAAATGGATACCCGCCTGTTTGACCAGCTCACGCTTACCTGCGGCATCAGAGGAGAAATATACAAACTGGATACTCTGCCTTTGGCCACAGCCGAACACTCCCTCAGCGGCCCGGTTATTTTCAGGCTGGGAGCCAACTACGCCATTCTGAAAGCCACCCATATACGAGGATCTTTTGGACTAGGATACCGTTATCCCAGCATTGCCGAAAAATATGTGAAAACGATAAGGGCAAATCAGTATGTCATACCCAATCCTGAACTTAAGCCAGAGAGCAGCTGGAGTGCAGAGTTAGGCTTTAACCAGGGCTTCAAGTTAGCCAGCTGGATTGGCTACATTGATCTGGCTGGATTTGTAACCCAATATGATGATATGCTGGAGTTTACGGTGGCTCCTAATAAGGAGAAAGTTAAATATTATCCCAGCGTTCCTCCCTTGTTTGTCTTTTGGTCTGAAAATATCTCTGACACCCGCATTTCCGGACTTGAAGTATCCGCCATGGGGCAGGGTAAAATTGGAAATGTAACGGCTAATCTGCTCATTGGCTATACCTACATGCACCCGATTGATCGTAATTATGATCCCTTCGGTCCCGATAGCCTCAAATATCAGGGCCGCTCCAACATCCTCAACTGGAGATTCAAACATACCGCCAAAGGCGACATGGAATGTTCATACAAGGGCTTTATGGTAGGATTCACCACTTTCATCAATAGTTTTATGGAAAACATTGATCCTTTGATAGAATTGATACCCGGGGTAAAAGCTTACCGTGAAGCTCATCATGGCCCGACCTATTCGGTAGATGCCCGCGTGGGGTACAGTTTAAATGAACAGACCAAACTTACTTTCATCGCCAAGAACTTAACCAATAAGCAAAATTCCATTCGTCCTGCATATGTGGAAGCCCCGCGTAACTATACGCTTCAGCTTTCCTACGAATTCTAACTGCGGAAAGCTACACTGCACACCCCATTGCCGGTAAATTACATCGCTTTTAACGGGGCTATACTCTAACTTCGTAAGCCCAAACAAATGATACATTCCGGTATGTTTAAAGCTGGTGTAGCCAAAGCAGATATCACCGCCTTCAAAAAAGGTGTTGGAATGATGGGATATGGCATGTGGCACAACCGCGTGCTGGAAAGAGGCACCGGCCTGTCCGCCCGGGCATTTGTCTTTGAGAGCGCTTCAGGCAAAAAAGTGGCATTGGTCGTAGCTGAAATTGCCATGATCACCATTTCCATAAAAAAAGGTGTCATCAAAAAACTCTCCCGCTTCTATCCCGAACTTGGATTTACTAATGACAACGTCCTGCTTACCGCACAGCATACCCATAGTGGACCGGGCGGATACTCTCATTACGGTTTCTACAATTTCAGCATTCCGGGCTTTGTACCGGATGTATATCAGGCCATAGTGGACGGCATTACCCAGGCCATTGTGGAAGCCGCCCTTAAAACCGTACCGGCAAAATTGTACCTCACAAAAAGCACTTTCCCTCCCCATGCAGAGGTGGCTTTCAATCGTTCCCTGAAAGCATTTAATCGCAATCCCGAAGTAAAAAAATATCATGATGACGAAGCACATCTGGCTGTGGACCGCGACACCTGGGTACTGAAAATTGAAGACCTCTCCGGCAGGCCTCTGGGTTTACTCAACTGGTTTGGGGTACACTGCACCAGTGTCCATAGTGACAACCATGCAATTTGTTATGACAACAAAGGCTACGCTGCTCAGTTTACCGAAGACACCCTGAGAAAAGACTCGGGCAATCCCCACTTCCTCGCAGCCTTTGCACAGAGCGCTGCAGGTGATGTAAGCCCCAATTTCATTTTTGATGAAAGGAAAAAATGGATGCGGGGAAAATTTGAAAACGATTTTGAAAGCGCAGCCTACAACGGTCGGCTGCAATTTGAGCAGGCTGTTGCCGCAATGGAATCATCGCCTCAGGAAGAAGTAAAAGGCGACATTGATTACTGCCTCATGTACTCCAACTTTTCTAACCTCACACCCGACCCGGAGTTTACCGGCAACCACCCGGATGCATGCACCTCTCCGGCCTGTCTGGGTGTAGCCTTTGCCAAAGGTACGCTGGAAGGTCCCGGACTCACTCCCCTGCAGGGGGAAATAGCATCCCTGCTGGCCGACCTTATCAAATCATGGGAATTGGCCACCAGCCCGTTTATCAGCAGACAAGAAAGGGAGATGCTTTTCAGAAAATTCAAAGCGCAGAGCCCCAAAAAAATTCTCTTTGAAACCGGGGAAAGAAAAATACTCGGCACCCGCAACGTCAAAAATCTCATCATCCCCGCATGGGCTGACCCGGCCATCGCTACCCTGAAAGCGCATCATAAAAGCGGAAGCCTTGATTTCAAGCCATGGACCCCGCAAACACTACCTCTGCAAATCGTACTACTGGGCAATATCGCGCTGGTAGCCATACCCGGTGAAATTACCACTGTGGCAGGCTGGCGGCTGCGCGACTCACTGCATGCATTACTCAGAAAAAAAGGCATTATCCATGTCCAGCTCACCTCCTACGCAAATGCTTACAGCGGTTATATCACAACCTATGAGGAATATCATGCACAATGCTATGAAGGTGGCCACACCGTTTTCGGTAAGTGGACTCTTGCTGCTTTCCAGACGCAATTTAAAAAACTTGCCGTTCAACTATTAAAACATCCGGCCGAGCGCGACATCCCGCAGGACGTGCATCCGGCTCATTTTACGGATGAAGAACTTAAAAAACGCAGCTTTGCCGAAGCCTGATTCATACATGTATCCTTCTTATTCATACTATAAAAACAGCATAAAGGGGTTAACATTGCCACTGGCTTTGGTTGATCTGAAACTCTTTGATGAGAACGCACAACTCATTGCCCAGCGAGCAGGTAATAAAAAAATTCGCATAGCCACCAAGTCTTTACGTTGCATAGCCCTGATAAAACGTGCCCTTCAATCCCATCCTGCTTATAACGGCTTAATGTGTTATTCTGCTGAGGAAGCTGTTTGGCTAAGTCAAAAAGGGTTTGATGACATCCTCATCGGATATCCCGTATGGCATGAAAAATCTGTTGAAGCGGCTTGCAGCGAACTGCATAAAGGAAAAACGATAACCTTCATGGTGGACCTTCCGGAGCACATACACCACCTCAACACCATAGGCGAAAAATCCCAAACCATTATTCCGCTATGTATAGACGCAGACATGTCTTCGGTGTTTTGGGGGTTGAGATTTGGTGTATGGCGGTCTTCCATAACACGTACCGAACAAGCACTTGTTCTCTATGAAAAAATTAAAAACTACCCGTGGGTGCAGTTGGTTGGGCTGATGGGCTATGAGGCCGCCATTGCCGGAGTAGGCGATAATTTACCTGGCAAGCGAGTGCAAAACCTGATAGTGCGGGTACTCAAACACTGGTCGGCAAAAGAAGTAGCCCAGCGTAGAGATGCTATGGTGAAAGCCCTCCGTAAGGCGGGGGCTCAACTGCGTTTTGTCAATGGTGGCGGCACCGGCAGCCTGGAATGGACCACACAAGAACAGGCAGTGACGGAGGTAACTGCCGGTTCGGGCTTTTATGCTTCTGCCCTGTTTGATTTCTACACTAACTTCCGTCATAAGCCGGCTGCAGTCTTTGCTCTGGAAATAACCCGTCATCCGGCACCTCACATATTCACCTGCCATGGAGGAGGATATATTGCTTCAGGAGCAGTGGGTGCCGATAAGCAACCTCGCCCCTACCTTCCGGAAGGTATGCAACTCATTGCCCAGGAAGGTGCCGGAGAAGTGCAAACCCCTATCTACTATTCCGGCATGGAACAGCTCGCATTAGGCGATCCTGTTTTTTTCCGACATGCAAAGGCCGGTGAACTATGTGAACGCTTCAACGAGCTGCTTCTCATAGACAACGGCCGTATCGCTGATACGGTGCCGACCTATCGCGGAGAAGGGAAATGCTTTGTGTAAAGCTCACTCCCAGGCTTATATCTTACATTTTTAGCACATCTGCCCTTTCTGAAATGAAAAACATTGACCTGAAATTATTTTAATTTTGACCCCGGATTACATGGTGACCATAGCTCAGTTGGTTAGAGCGCAAGATTGTGGCTCTTGAGGTCGTGGGTTCGACTCCCATTGGTCACCCGAAAAATCCGCTGCTGAAGGGCGGATTTTTTATTTCTGCTTTTTGAATTTTTCAGGCAACTTTTTTCTTGCTGGAGCCAGGCGGCCTGCGATAAGAATAATAATGCAAAACCGTTTCAAGGGCTTCGGTAATAGCGACATTAATCGGATACTGCTCCGTGCCCAGTGTTGGATCAATTTGGGATAGCCGCATATAATAACAGCTGATTAGCGGTGGTTGCAAATTCCCACATGCTATCCGTTGCACGGTTTGCTCATATTGAACCGGAGCGGTTTCCTTAATGGTCCTGCAGGTGACCAAAGTCGGTTTTCCGTATTTATCGCGATAAGCACTGAATCCAAAAAGACGGCAAATCAACCCGCGATACTGGTATGCGGAGCAATTGCCCGCCTGACTATCAACTGTAGTCAACCGAAACAACGCACAAAACGATGTGTGATTATTGCGCAACACTTCCAGCATCTGTTCTGCACATCCTTCACGGAAGCATTGATAGGCAAATGGTAGAAATTCCAACACAGTGGCGTGGATGTCTGGCTTGGTGCAACATGCTCCGCAACCAATTTTGCACTGAAGCCCACTTTCGGCCCGAAAGCGCTGCAGGTCATCATCGGTTTGTCTGAAAAGGCGCTCTACGGCACGTACCTTCCTTTCCAAAGACATAAAAATGATAAGCCGGGCAAAATTATGTGCTCTGCGGAATACTATAAGCTTCCCGATACACACATTTTTTTCTTTATCCAAACGAACAGAAAAATCCTTTGTTAAAGCGGCAGTAAATACATATAAGCCAGACGCAACTACTCCAGGCATAGCAAGTCTATTCAGCATTGTTGCTTCGAAAAAAATTTTGTCCGGTAACCATATAACAAATTCAACTCTGATACTAACTTCAACATGCAAAAAATGAAGTACATGGAAACACAGGTTATTCAGGTCAAAAAAATAGCGGGCGCCCTGGGTGCGGAAATACAAGGAATAGATTTACGCGAACCTATTACCGATGAAATCTTTACCATTCTTCATGATGCCCTTATTGAACACCAGGTGATTTTCTTCCGTAACCAAAATATTACTCCGGCTCAGCATAAAGCCCTTGCCCAGCGATTTGGCAAGCTGCAAACTCATCCGGCCTATCCGCATGTAAAAGATTATCCGGAAATTTCCATCCTGGAAAACACGAAAGAAAATCCATCAAAAATTGAGCTCTGGCATCATGATATGACCTTCAAGCTCAATCCACCTTTGGGCTCCATCCTGCTGGCACGCCATGTGCCGGAAGCCGGTGGTGACACGCTTTTCTCCAGCATGTCAGCAGCCTATGAAGCCCTGTCTGACAAATGGCAACACTTTTTATCAGGTCTTACTGCCGTGCATGATTTTGCACACGGTTTTAAAGAAAGTCTGGCCGAACCCGGAGGACGTGAGCGGCTCAAACAGGCACTGATAGATAACCCTCCGGTGGAGCATCCTGTTATCCGCACGCACCCGGTCAGCGGTAAAAAAGGCATCTTCGTCAACGAGTTGTTTACCCGCAACATTGCAGGCATGAAAGAGCGTGAAAGTCGTGCTATTCTGCAATTTCTGTTTGAACATGTTACAACGCCCGAGTTTACCTGTCGCTTTAAATGGGAACCCGACTCTATTGCATTCTGGGATAATCGTATTACCCAACACAAACCGGTAAACGATTACTTCCCCCAGTATCGGTGTATGCACCGCATCGTCATTGAGGGAGATCGTCCACGGTAAGTCAGTCTCTTACAGACACCCACAATTCTACTATCTTAGTTGCTAATTAATTATTATCCTCCACCCGAGCGTGCAGGCTACCCATCACTATGATGTCGTCATTTTAGGAGCAGGACCGGCAGGTCTGTGTCTGGCTTCCCAACTCCGCAACTCCGGCTTGTCTATTCTGCTGATTGACAAAAAAAAGTGTGCAGAAGACGTACAATATCACACGCTGGCCAGTTTTATTGATCCACAGCGCTGGGGCCTTCCGGATGACTTGCGAAACCCTATAAGGGAAAACCGGTTCTTCTCTGAACATGCATCTGCCCGGCATGCCGTAAGAGTATCGGTGATTGACAGGGGTAAGCTCCTTGCCTTTCTGGAAAAACAAGCAAAGGCTAATCCGGCTCTCACCCTACATTATAACTCTATGGCGACAGGCGTAGCCTGCAAAGGATCAACGATACAGAGTATCATTTACTATAAAAACAGACGTGAGCGCAAGGAAGCTACAGCGAAGGTTTTTGCTGACTGTTCCGGATTAACGGGCTTGCTGTGTAAACAAGCCGGGATTTATCCCCGACAACCGATACAGGCTGTAGGTGCTGAATATATTGTTCCTCTAAAGAGTGAGCCTCACACTACCGATTTGTTTGTAGGCAAGCGTTTTCAGGGTGGCTACGGATGGATTTTCCCATTGAATGAAAAAGAGGCCATCATAGGATATGGCACTCTGGATGCCCGAGACTTTAAAAATGCAGCCGTGCGGCTAAGAGAAATGTGGTCATTACCCCGGGTAGCAGAACGCTGTGTGTTGCGCCCCTTAAAGGAAAGTGCCGCGGTGCTGATTACCGGCATGCCCCAGCAACAACTAAATGCAGGCAATTTGATTTGCATAGGTGATTGCGTGTTGCAGGCTAATCCTCTGGTGGGTGAAGGTGTTCGTTTTGTCATGGATGCTGCTGCCATGGCTGCCCCCTGGATTGAAAACGCCATAAAACATAACGAACTCCCGCTGCTGTCAAACTATTCACAGAAATGGCGCAAACGCTACGAGAACAAGTACCGTATCGCCTTTCGGCTACAGCAACGCTTTATGCAAGTCAGTTCAGATGATGCACGCGTAGATCAGATAGTACGCAAAATGCATATGCTCTCGGATGTGGACATGGAACGCATCATGAGCGGAGAGCTGAACCGTACGTTCCTTACACGACTGGGCATAAAACTTATGGTAAAAAACACACTGGCCCGCCTGGGCAGCTCTTAGAATCAGATGAGATAGCAAAAGCACAATGACAGCAAGGCATGCAGTGCAACACTCCCGGATAATCATGGTTCGGCAAACGGCTGATACTTATGTATCTTTGCACCCTTTAACAGACCATGAACAAGCAAATCAGAATTGGGTTAGTCCAGTCTTCCTGCAGTGCTGATACAGAGGCTAACTTTGCCAAGGCCGTGGCCGGCATCCGGGAAGCCGCACAGAAGGGGGCCGCTGTGGTGTGTTTGCAGGAGTTGTTCCGGTCACTTTACTTCTGCGATCAGGAAGATTACGACAACTTTAGCCTGGCGGAGCCGGTGCCAGGTCCTTCGGTGGAGCGGTTGTGTAAAGTGGCAAGAGAAGCCGACATTGCCGTGATTGCATCTCTGTTTGAGAAGCGTGCCGAGGGAGTATATCACAACACCATTGCCGTAATAGACCGTTCCGGACAGTATCTGGGGAAATATCGCAAGATGCACATCCCGGATGACCCCGGCTATTATGAGAAGTTTTATTTCACTCCCGGTGACCTCGGATATAAAGTTTTTCAGTCTGCCGGCATAAAAGCAGGCACCCTTGTTTGCTGGGACCAGTGGTATCCGGAGGCAGCCCGCATTACAAGCCTGCTGGGAGCTGAAATTTTATTTTATCCCACCGCCATCGGCTGGGCAACCTCACAAGATGAAGACACCAACCGACAACAATACCATGCATGGCAAACTATTCAAAAAAGCCATGCTATTGCCAATGGGGTTTTTGTTGCTGCAGCTAACCGGGTAGGAATAGAAAAAAATATGCGGTTCTGGGGAGGGTCATTTGTTGCAGACCCGTTCGGAAATGTGATATGCCAGGCCTCCCACGACAAGGAGGAAGTGCTCATAGCAGACCTTGACCTTTCCAGAATTGATTTTTTCCGCACCCACTGGCCCTTTTTACGCGACCGCAGGATTGATTCCTATGAACCCATAACAAAGCGCTTTCTGGATGACTATCCCGAATAAGATAAAATTATCAAGGAGCCGTACGGAATGCAGCCCTTTTCACTGACACTACCCCCGCGGGAAAGGGGATATTACTTTCCGGCAGAGTTTCATCCTCACCGCGCTACGTGGCTGAGCTGGCCGCACAAAGAAGCCTCCTGGCCGGGAAAGATAGACGCCATTTATCCGGTGTATGCCCGCTTTGTAAAACTGATTGCCGAAGGCGAAAAAGTATGCATCAATGTGCAGGATGAAAAAATGAAACAGTTTGCCCTGAAATACCTGGAGCAATCGGAAGCCGATCTTTCACAGATTACATTTTATTATCACCCCACCAATGATGCCTGGTGCCGCGACCATGGCCCGGCATTTCTTATTCATCCGCAGGAAAAGAAAAAGCTAGTTGTAGATTGGGGCTACAACGCCTGGGGTGGAAAATACCCCCCCTTTGATCTGGATGATAACATCCCTACCCGCATTGCCGAAGTGCTCGGCCTTGAAGTGGTTTATCCGGGCATAGTCATGGAAGGAGGCTCAGTTGATTTTAATGGGGCCGGCACAGTATTAACCACTAAATCGTGCCTGCTGAACCCTAACCGCAATCCGCACCTCTCCCAGAAGCAAATTGAAAGCTACCTGAAAGATTACTACGGAGTGCAACAGGTGCTCTGGTTGGAAGACGGCATTGCCGGAGATGATACCGATGGGCACATTGATGATATAACCCGCTTTGTAAATGCCGACACCGTGGTTACGGTGATTGAAGACAACCGGCATGACGAAAATTACCAGCCACTGAAAAAGAATCTGGACCTGCTCAATGCCATGCGCCTTGCCGATGGCAGGGCATTAAACATTGAAGTGCTGCCCATGCCGCGACCCGTAGTTTATGAAGGACAACGACTTCCTGCTTCCTACGCTAATTTTTACATCTGCAACAAATATGTCATTGTACCTACTTATCGCGATGATAAGCATGATACAAAAGCTCTGGATGTGTTAGCCCGTTGCTTTCCTGACCGGATAGTCACCGGCCTGGATTCTACAGATCTCATCTGGGGGTTAGGCAGTTTTCACTGTCTCAGCCAACAGGAACCGGAAATTATTTGAATCGCGTTTTACTACCCCTTTATGTTACGCTCATTCAGCGCCTTTTGAAATTTTCGGGCGTTTCGTAAATGCTCTCTATAGGTACGCGCAAAAACATGCCTGCCTGAAAAATCATCCCGGGCGCAGAAGTATAAGTAATCATGTTCTTCTGCCTGCAGCACCGCTTCAATGGAGCTCTTTGACGGAATGCAAATCGGGCCGGGCGGCAGGCCCTTTACCATATAGGTATTATAAGGTGAATACTGACGGATATGGTGATGCAGCACCCTGCGTGCTTCAAAATTCTGCATGGCATATTTCACAGTAGGGTCAGCCTCCAGCTTCATGCCTTTTCTTAAACGGTTGAGGTAAACGCCCGCAATAGTTGTTTTTTCCGGATCATAGTTGGTTTCTTCTTCTACAATAGAAGCAAGAATAATTACCTCAACAGGTGAGAGATTAAGTTGCTCAGCCTGTTGCAGCCTTCGGCTATTCCAATAATTGCGAAACTCTCTATGCATGCGTTCAATAAACTTCTCTGCAGAAGTATTCCAGTAAAATGCATACTGATCAGAAAGAATTACGGCAAGGGCATTGTGGGGATTCAGCCCATACGTTGCAAGAAATGCAGAATCCTCCAGCAGAGCCATAAGGCGGGTTGAGTCAGCCTCCAGCTTTCCTGCAATGAAGCCGGCCAGCTGACTCTTGGTGCGATATTTCCCTATGTACACATGGACAGGATCCTGTTGCCCTGACCGCAATTTTGAAACTATTTCTTTGTTCGTCATGCCTGGAGTTATAAGGTACCTTCCGGGCTTTACCTGCTGCGGATAGCGCATCCTTTTGGCCAACCAGCAGAATGCTTCCATATCACGAATGACGCTATCTCTCTCCAGAATAGCCACCACTTCATCAAAACTGGCACCCGTTGGGATAAAGAGGCTATAAGCCTTTTCGGATAAAACATTGCGCCCCAAAATGCGCGTATGCAGCATCCAGGCAGCAACAGCCAGGGTTGCTGCTGCCACACAGGCCAACAGGATATAAACACCTTTTTTCATCACCTATTATTCATGCCCGATACACGCTGCAGGGCTTCTGCAGCAAGCGGGCTGTGGGGATTCACCTTTTGCAGCCGTTCAGCAAACTCCGTCACCTGCTCCTGTGCCCCTACATGCAGAGCCAATGCAAGACGGTTAGTCAGCGACAGCTCATGATCGGGATTCAGCGACAGCGCTTTATCCAGACATTCTTTTGCCCGTTCATAATTCCCTTCCCTCATTAGGAGATAGCCCAGATTACACCAGGCTGATTCAAACTTAGGCTGCTCCACGATGATCCGGTGGTAAATATCTTTTGCCTCATCATAACGGCCCAGTTGAATAAGGGCGGCAGCCAGTTTATTTTGAAAATCCGGATAAAAAGACAGCTTAGCGTTGGCCTGCAAAAAATAATCATAAGCGGGACGATAATTGCCCAGTTGGTAGTGTGCTTCTCCGATACGATAGTAGGTCCATGGCTCGGCTGAAGACTGCTCGTTTAGCTTCAAAGCCGTTTGAACAACCTTTTCAAAGTTGCCCTGCAGGAAATAGTAGTGTATCTTTTCTTCTATTGCCGATGTATCGCGGGAAAGGTAGTATTGAGCAGAATCCAGCAGATAGCCGCGCGGACTGAATTTTTCATAAAATTCCAGGTAGGCACGCGCCATTACAGAGGCAGACACCTCAGGTTGTGTATAGCACTTAAGCCTTAAATAATCGGCCACAGCATCTATTTCGGCTGTATCAGCCGAGGCATAGTTCTTCCGGATAAAATGATCAGTGATAGATACATGCGGAATATCAATGCTCCCCGACCTGGGCATGTGGCAGCCGATACAGTTATCGGCTTCCTTGCCGGAAAGAGATGCTACAGCGGGGCAGGTTGCCTTGCCTCCTGGGTGACAGCTGATGCACCTGGAGTTAAACACTTCCCGGGGTGTTTCTTTTACGCTCACATGCGGATTATGACAAGTAATACACGTCATCTGTGATTGCTGGTAGCATTTACTCATGCGCAACCGCTGTGCCTGCGAAGCCATGATAAACTTGTCCTGATGATGCTGCGATTCAGGAAGAAAAACGTCCATCACTTCGGATAAGTGCATACCCGGCTTAAAATCACTGAATGATTTGCCCTTTCTCAGAATGGCAAGGCCCTGCAAATGACAACGCTGGCACAGGCTCATTTGTAGTTCTTTGGTGAGCCGGGCAGGATTTACTATAGAATAATCCGTAAAGCGTGACGTATCTACCCGAATGCCGTTTTGTTTTTGTCTGACGTGCTCGCCTCCCGGCCCATGGCAGCGCTCGCAATCAATGCCCATGGGCACCAACGCATATTTATTTACTGAACCGGCTTCCATCTGTGGCAGACCGTTATGACAGCTCATACACTCCATTTCAATCGGACGGGAAAAACGGGAATTAAATCCTCCTGAAAATCCAGGAGCCAGATCCCATGTTTTTCGCTGGGTATAAAAAGTTATGGGAGCCTGATAGAGATAGCCATTGAAGCTGCAGATATGGGAGTTGGTGTGCTGTCCGGAGCCAATTATAAAATCAATGCGCTCTGTACGGGCATATATGGTGTCTTTCCCCCGCAACCTGTATTCCAGCACAAAGAGGGAATCTTCTTTCCAGAAGGGCTGGTAATAAAAATTTTTTATGGAATCATACACCGCCAGATGATGAAATTCGGCTGCACTTTTTACGGGCGTTGCGGGTCCGAATGAACTGCCCATGCCCGTACGTATGTAACTTTCATAAATATGCGCATGGCAGCCACGGCAGGTCTGCATGCCCACATAAGCCACCGTATCCGACAGATTCAGATAGGAGCCGGCAGAGGGCTTTTCTTTTCTGCCGCAATGCGGAAAAATGAACAGACAGGAAACAACCACCACAGCGGCTGTACAGGTAAGCCGTTTCTTCATGGTTTAATCTTATTCCAGAAAACGCTCTTTCATGCCGGGTTCCGGTACCGCGCAATAGTCCCGTTTACCAAACCACCGATACCGGTTACGGGCAATAAAATCATACAACGCATCGCGTATGCAAGGCGGAATGACAATAAAAACGTACAGCAACGGCCATAAGCCGGAAAGATGTCGTGCAATGCGTAAGGCTGCTGTTGAGCGCGTGAAAAATCTGTCGGCTTCAAACAAAACGATGCTGTCCGTCTTGGAAGCATCAAACTGCCTTTCGGTGAAGAACTTTTGGGCGTAATCAGATTGGAGGGAGGCATAACGAAACCTGTTTTGCTTATCCCTTTTGATTACAAATCTTACACTGGCATTGCACAGGTTGCAAACGCCATCAAAAAAAATGACGGGTGCATGCATTTTATAACTTAATAAACCGGATTGACCAGCTTTTTTTACCTGCCACTAGCAGTCGTGCACAATACAACCCGGGAGCCAACGAAGAAACATCTACTTCCCGCCCGGGTTGATGAAAGGTTGCTACTCTTGCTCCGTTGAGATTAAATATTTCTATCTTGTCAGGCGGCTGAGGAACGGCAAAATACAGTTTGTCCGTAGCGGGATTAGGATAGGCATAAACCTTTCCCGCATCGGCCTGCGGCTTGGTTATTGCTGTGGGTAATGGTAACGGACGAGGACCAACTACCGGCCGGATCATGGGTGCACCGCGAATGATAGATTGTTTCCACTTCCCATCAGTGTAATAAAACACATGCTGCCGGGCGTCATTATTCAGGTCTAACCCTACCTGAAAATTCTCTTCAAGAAGTTGTTGCCAGCCGACATAAAATATGCCTGCAGGAATGAACACAGCCGAATCCAACGGATAAATACCGAATGCATTATATTCCGGAAGGTATTGAAACCGTACGCCATCCCGGGCATACAAAGTATCTTCCCCTACTCCATCATTATCCAGATCAATACTGCGCCATACGGTAATTGTGAATTCCTGGGTAGTAAGCTGGTAGTTTATCTGGGTAAAATGAATCAGAATTGCCCGCAGAGAATCGTCTTTATTGAGTTTGAACTCATAGGCAAATTTCTTCAGGCCGCTCCCCTGCAGGCCAATGGCTTTTTCGGCCGATCCATCATCATAAGCGAAATAGTTCACAAAATGCACAAAAGACGCTACAGTATCATTGTCTTTGGATACCGGATTGGCATTGATTTCTACCATACGGGCCTCAGTGGCGATAATCACTGTGTCAGTGTTCGCTGGAGCAAAAGAAGCAAAGTAGGTACTATCAGGTCGGGTCACCTGCAAAGTGCCGAAGGGCGTAATCTGGGTATTTATATCGGCATCGGTATAGATAGGCGTGCCGGAATGTCTTTCATAGGCATAATAATAATATTGTGCTTCCTGGGTAGTGTTGTAGTTGTTATGAATAGAATAAGAAAAAGATCCCTGCATTTCCTGTTGCTTAAAATCCCGGAAATGCTCCCAGGGCATGGAGGTATAGTTCTTCAGAAAATTGGATGGCGCATTGCCGATAGCCAGGTCTTCAATATAACCTGTGCCGGCTGTACGGTTGCGGTTCAGATATACGTAATCCAGATGCCAGTGATCATTGTTGCCGGTAATGGAGGCGTAGTTGCGAAAGCGGAACTGAAAGGCTCCCGTGAAGTAAAAAGCCTTGTTGGGTAAGCTGCCCAAATCAATCTCCACATAACGAAAGCTGGTATCCGTTAAAATGGAATCTGAGCCTGGGGTAGCCCATATCCTTTCCCAAACATTACCCGTAAGTTTGAATTCCAGAATAAGCGAATCTTCCTCATCCGGGCGGTCGCCTAAACCCTGGGTTTGGTAAAGAAAACTGAGTATCACGCCACTGGTATCCAGGCCAAGCAGGTTAATAGGCTTAGAGGTCAGTGTATCAGCCGGACCATAGGTGATGCCACTGTTGGCGTTATGCGGTAGTCCGTATGCATTCAACCCATCCAGGGTCGCCACACCGTAACTGAGTTTTCTGGCCGGATAATTATCATTGATGAAAGCATAATTATCCATCCAGTATGCACGTGTATCTTTCACCAGATGATAAACAGAATAGCGGATTACAGAATCCGGACTCACCTCCGTGCTATCCACTACATTACCGGTGAGCGAATCAAAGGTATAACGATAGTATAAAGGCCAGCCGGTAATGGTATCAGTAGGCTGAAGCGTATTGCCCGGATCGTTGTGAAATATAAACTGAAAAGGGGCTTTCGGTGTGGAGTCCACTTGTTGCGTCAAAACGTTAAAAGAATAATTCCACGAGGTGTCCCGCATCCATTTTAATTCATAAATGGCGCCTTTTAACAATGTGCTGTAAATAGTCATCACAACCGGAAGGCCAGCAGTGTCATAAGGTTTGAGATGGTATTTTGAAAAATCATCAGAAAAGGGAAGTTGCAGCGTATCGGGATACACCAGAAAATTATCTGCCGGCAAAGATTTCATAGCTGCTTCAGCCCCCGCAGGGAAATGCCGGTGATATAATACCGGATTATATGTTAAATCAGAAACTACCAGTTGGGCAGAGAGGTTGCCTGCCCCCCACAGAATGAAAAAGAAAAGAGAACAATATTTCATGGTTCAGTAAACATAGTGTCTGCCGTATATTGTTTCAGGTATTCCGGCAGATTTTGAGTTAAGAAAATATCCACGGGCTCACCGTAATTGAGTCGTTGAGGAGCAGCAGGATCATATTCTGGCAGCTGTCTGTACACCACAGCAGTGGATGAGTCCGTGATGGTGTTATCCCACTTAACAAATCCGAGATTGAGGTTGCTGGAAGTAAGCACCCATTTGGCTTCTTCCAGAGTTCTGCCGATAAGATTGGGCACATCTACTGTTGTATCGCCCAGTCCGTTTCCTAATACCAGGTCAATTTTAGAGCCTTTGGGAACCAATGTGCCCGGTTCTATTTCCCTGCCGTTATAACGTTGTTCCAACACCACATTCAAACCCAGATCAGGGCGATAAATGAGCTCCCCTACCTGCAGACCAAGGCTTTCCAGAATGGGAGTTACTACTCTGAGGTTTTTATTTACCAGACTGGGCATTTTTACTTTAGGCGGCACTGTAGAATTAACGGTGACATATACTTTTCTGTTTTCTTTCACTTTTGACAAAGGAGGCGGATCCTGGTCCAGCACGGTTAGAGGAGGCTTCCCTACGACATAAGACGAATCCATGATAAAATAATCCAGCCTGCGGTTTTGAAGCAAAGTGCTTACTTCGTCAATAGTTAACCCGCGCAGATCAGGAACGGTAATCGTTTCGCCATGATGTGTGTAGGCTTTCAGATACCACATAGCACCTTGTACCAACAGCAGGACCACCGCCACTGCCGCAACAAGGTTAATCCAGAAATACTTTGAGCGTAAAAAATCAATAATGCTCAACCTTGTGTTTTTTGAAGCTAAATTCCAAAATTTTGTCAATAAAGGCGTAAGGGGTATAGCCGCTGAGTGCAGCCTGATGAAAGATACAGGTTGCAGGTGTCATTCCCGGCAGCGAGTTTACTTCTATGATAATCGTTTCCACCTGCATATCTTTTGTAACACGCACAAAAGCATCAATCCGGCAATAGCCTTCTATGTGCAGAATTTTTGCAGCCCGTTCCAAATCTTTTTTAACACAGGATGTAATAAAACGATATTCTTCCTCATTGGCTCCTAACCGGGCGGGAGTAATGTTTTGCCCTTCACCGGCAAGAAATTTTTCTTCCAGCGACAGCACCTCTCCCCCGGCAAGGGTTTCAGAAGGTTCAAACACCTCATACTGTATCGTGCCATCATCAGCCATATGGGTTAACATACCGCAGGTAATCTCCATGAAATACTTTGCATTGCCCCGCGTGATAAAGTCTTCAACGAGCACAGTTTGTAACTGAGGAAACTCTTCTTTAGGTTTTAGCTTAAGGGCGTCCGCAAGCTTCTTGTCTGGCTGTGATGCGTCCCGAAAAGCCATCAGCAGATAGTATTTCAATTCTTCTTCTGAAGCTATTTTTTTTACTGCCGAGCTGCACCCTTCGTCCACCGGCTTGGCAATAAGCGGGAACCCGTGTTTAGATACAACCTGTTGAATAATTTTTTGCGGATGACGAAGGAAATCATCTTTCAAAACAAGGGTTTGTCCGGCTACTTTAAAGCCATGTTGTTTCAGAATCTGATTGGTTTCAAATTTATTGATGGTGATACGGGAGGAATAAACGCCCGAACCGTTGTAGGGCACGTGTAAAGCATCCAGCTTACTCTGCACTCTCCCATCCTCCCCGGGGCGCCCGTGCAGGGCTATGAACACTGCATCCACTTCGGTAGCCAGATCTTCATAGGTGATCTGAATCGGTTCAAATAAAGGCGATTCGTAGGCATATTTGTCCGTAATTCCCCTGGCTGCGCGCTTAATGGCATCCAATACGGGATGCTGGCGAAAGGTGATAATTTTTTCGCGTATGTCATCGGCATTATCTTTCAGCAAAATATTTACCGGAATCTTGTAAAGCTGATGCTCTTCCAGTGTGCCGGTAAGGAAAACCGGGACAGGCTCATACTTATCTGAGGAAGCCAGCTTTTCATAAATATTCCTTCCGCTTTCCACTGAAATATGCCTTTCGGTGGAGATACCTCCCAGCAGAACGGCTACTTTTCTTTTGCGCTTTGCTCCGCTGCGCATCAATATGAGCTCATTGCTGAGCTGCTCACGCAGCCTGACGATGCGTATATTTCCCGCTCCGGACCGTATGCGCTCCTCCAATGATGTCAAAATGATATAGGTAAGAAACTGGGATGGATTTAAACCTATTTCAGCCGCCTGATGAAAAAAGAAAGAGGAAGGCAGCATACCGGATGTGGTGTTTGGGTCATTCAGGTAAATGGTGCCATCCGCTTTAATGAATCCGTCAATGCGGGCATATACATGAAAGCCAAAGAAATCAAACAGTTCTTCACACGCCTTACGGATGTTTTCAATTTTTTCAGGCGGCAGGTTTATGGGTGTTACCTTGCGCGAAAGTCCTGCAAGATATTTTGAACGATAATCATAAACCTCTCCGCCTTTGATAATTTCCGTTGGCGGCAGGGCCAGCGGCCGGCCATCAGTGTTGCGCACAACGATGCAAGAAAATTCTTTCCCTTCAATAAACTCTTCAATCACCACTTCGCTTTCGCTATCTGCTCCCTCCAGCAGGAGAGGTTTATCGTGCTCATAAAAATATCGGTCAATAAATTCCATCAGCTCTTCGGGGTGGTAAATAGTCTTCCTTCCCGACAACACCGGCAGGCCTATGCCCTCACGTATGTCCACAAGATTACGGATACAAGCTACTTGGCCATCTGGGCTGAGTGCCTGCCATTCCCCCTTTGTCATGCTGTAGAGGAAGAAGCCCTTTTGCACAGCACGTATAAAAAGGGTTTTATCGGCTTTGTCTACAATACTAACCCCGATAGATGAACCTTGGTTGGCAGGCCTTACAACCAGTTTATCACCGCCCAGTTGTTGCGCCAGCCTGAAAATCTCATCTTGTCGTGCACGTGTCTGCCACTCGTGTCGTGATACAGTGATGAACTGTGGAGTGGGTCGCCCGCATGCTGATAACAGCCGTTTTTGAAAAGCCTTGTTCATGCCGATAGCCGAAGGCAAAATGCCCGAGCCACTGTAAGGGATGCCCAATCCCTGAAGTATGCCCTGTATTACTCCATCTTCCCCGTAAGATCCGTGCAGGGTAAGAAACGCAAAATCAATAAGGCGGGGAAGCTCCTCCAGTGTGATTTTTTGACCCACCGTTGCTATCATCCGATTAAGGGTCTGCTCATCCATGCTACCCAAACTTTCCAGATAGACCTGAAAGCGATGCGGACTGTCAGGAAGAAATGCAACCGGAGGATAAAAATCGCGGATGGTTCCTTTGTAAATATGCTGCCAGTTGAGCAGCACAAAGTTTCTGAGACTATCCACAAATATCGGGACGGGTTCAAAAAGGGTTTTGTTCAGATTATCATAAACCGTGCGGCCTCCGGCAAAAGAAATTTCTCTTTCGCGGGAAGGACCTCCAAACAGTATTCCTACTTTGAGCATGCGGTAAAGTTACTGTTTGCTCAACGCTCACCGCTATGATTATGTTTCGTTATCCAACAATCCCCAGCCAGCAATGACTAAAAATGTAGGCAGATAAGGGTAACTGAAATTTCTGGTATGAGAATGCCGCCTTTTTTTGTCACGGCTTTGGCATATATACCATGGGTGCAAGCAACTGTTGGTCTCTCATGGTAAGCTTCAGAAAATAGGTTCCCTGCGGAAGATCAGAGATATCAAATGCCATATTGCAATAATCCGAAATACTGGCTGGCGGAAACAGCCGAAGTGTTTGTCCCAGCGCATTCAGCAAAGAGAGTTGCCCATCGACCGAAAGCATCGGGTACAGATGTATCCCAAATGTGCCGCTATGTGGATTGGGAATAATCTGCATGTGCCCGTGCATTCTGTCTGAAAATTGGTCTGCCCGAAAAGCAGTCATACTATCAGTAATCTGAATCAAGCCATCATAGTATATCGCTGTAATCTCCTGAAAGCCAGAATCTGACACTTCCAGCGCAAGAGGATTACTCGCAAAAACAACGGGCGTTTCAGCTCCGGCATTTCCTTTTAAAGTAAACCGCATGGTGAAGAGAACAGCCGAATCCGGCCGGGTCACTCCGGTCAAGGAAGTATCATACCATGCATACCTGATTTTTCCGAAAGGAATTTCGTTCAACCCAAAACCGACAACAGACAGGCCCGGAAGCCCCATATAAGTGATCGAGTCCACTCGGGCCACTGCCGTATCAAACAGCAGGGTACCTTGCATGGAAAGTATATTTTGAAACCGAAGCCCACGTACGGAAATTTCCACTTGCCTGCCGGGAAGACCACCTGCTGAATCGGCAAACAGCACGGCAGCCGGAAGAGGCAAACTCGTTTTGGCTATTTGTGGATCCCAGCTCTGATTGACGTCTCCCAGTTTAATGGCTATAAAATCCTGATTCGTAAAAGTTCCGGCTGATGTAATCACCAGAAAAGAATCTGTTGCTTCAGCAAACGGATGCAGGGAATCAGAAAAAATTTTGCCAGACGGCAGAAAACGCCATATCCGATGGCCGGGCAAAGTTTCCTCATAGCCCAAAAGCAACGCAGTAATATGTGGAAGATCTGACGAAGAAACAACATCATCCCCATCCACGTCAGCAGCCAGTATTTTGTAGGGAGAGTTAAGAAATCCCTTCCCGGCAAAATGCCGTTTTATGAGCGCCACATCCAGGATAGATAGTCCATTCATGATATCTGCGTCATGCCCTCTGAAGGGTGTTAACGTGCATCCGGACGATGGAAGATTACTAAACGCAAAATGACCCGCGGAATCCGTGACAACCGTCATCGGGCCACAATCTGCCATCAGTGTAACCCCTTCCACCGGCATACCCGCTTCTGTGTATACCGTGCCGGTAACAGTAAGTGCTGCTGCAACGGAAAAAGGAATGCAATACACATTATTTTGCTCATCGGCTTCAGCAAGCGTATTAAACTGATCGGCAGCAACTACCAGATAATAACCACCGGGGGAAGTACTGCCCGGGATGTTCACCTGATGCATCTCTGTCTCGGAGTTATCAGACATTTCGGAAACTGTCAGCGTTCCCCCATTAAAATGGGGCATCTGAGGAATATGGACAGGGCAACCCTGAGTCAGATTCATTAAATAGTAACCGATTTCTGTAGTAGCATTAACACTACCGGGGCCCACATTGCTGATTGTATATTCCAGAGTAATTACACCACCGGGCAAACTTACCGCAGGAGTTACTGATCCTTGTGTGATAACCAAATCGGGCAAAGCAGGTGCAGGGGGATGGGCGATGCAAATGTCAAAGTCAGGAGTAAGTGGGTCAAGGGTACCGTAATCATAAATTCTGACATAATACAAATTCCCAGGAATGAGAGCCGAAGTGGTAATCCTTTCTACTCCGCCCAATCCTCCGGTATCAACGCACGCCACTTCCTGATTACAGGCTGTGTACAGGGAAAGCACAGCATCAAAATCAGAGGAGCCGGCCACGGTTATGGTATGCGTGGGTTGAATAGCCTGGAAAACGAACCAGACGTCTTTCAGGGAGGGCCCGGAAAAGCCATCACAGGTTGGTTGTGGCAGGCCGCTGACAGTGGCTCCCGCTACGCTGCCACCAACCGGTTGACAGGATAGGCTTGAAATCAGTTGTTGTGCCTGTGCACAGTTGTCATTTGCAGGTGAAGAAATGCTTCCGCTGCAAAAACTCTGTAAGTCATTTTGCAGGGCCATGTAATATGCCTTAGCAAATTGACCCTGCCAGTAGGCATCCTGTAGTTTGGCCAGATCAGACGGATTATCAAAAAAGCCTATCTCATTCAGACATCCGATGGCATTATTGTTATCCAGCACCCCCAGATGAAATCCCAGATAGGTGTTGTCTTCCACTACCCTCCTGTTCGCCCATTGACCATAGCTCACCATCTGATTCTGCACCGCAGTGGCAAAAGCCTGGGCAGCGGCATCATTGGAAGGGCTCACATTACACCAGAATGTTTCAGTTCCCGTGCCTCCTCCCGCATTGGCATGAATACTGAGAAAACGATCGGCTCCCCAGGAGTTAGACATGGTTTCCCGCTGCGTGAGCGTAGGACATTGGCCACAGGCATTACTGGTACGGGTGAGATATACTGTCCAGCTGCAGTGGGTCTGTATGGTATCACGCAGCTTAAGGGCAACCGCCATGACAGTAAGTACCTCCCCATCCGGGCGGTCGCAGTTCTGGCATGAGGCATACACTCCATGACCCGGGTCAATGACAATGATCTGCCCGTAGGCTGAAAGATTTACTATGCACAGAATGCACAGAATACCCAGAGTAAAGAGGTGAAAAGTACGCATGATTTATCTGCCATATAACAGATCAGCAATGTAGATGTGTCCGCTCTCCGCATCTGTAAAAGCAATCTCATTTCGAGCCGGATGCCAGGAGGGCCACATTTCAATAATATCCGCACTGGAGGTCAGTTTGACAACAGAAGAACCATCGGCAGCAAACAGATATAACTCAGCATTGGTAATCCGATGTCCATCAGCGCTTTCATCCAGAAATCCGATGAGAAAACGGCTGTCCGGCGACCAGGATGCCACGATACCCCTGCCAAGGGCACTTCGCTGACCACCACGGAGGTGGTAAACATAAATTTCCGCATCGCGATGCACAGCCACCTGCTGTAAATCCGGTGAAAGAAGCGGCTCATAAAATTGGCCCTCAAAGTCAGTTATGATCCAACGTTCACCCGTAGCCGGGTCTATACCTTCTACCTGCAACGTCTGGGCATTCAGTTGCAGCAGAGGCCCCTTCCCTCCGGTTTGGGCAAAGCTTTTCACACTGGTGAAGTTGACTTCCGGATGCAGGCGCACCTCACGGCTTTCCAATGAGATACTTTTAACCACCGGGCGGAAATTTTCCTTTTCAACAAAATACACCTCCTTGCCATCAGCAGACCATGCAGCTCCATAACCGGCTCCCTGCTTTTCGGTCAGCGTAATAATTTTTTGCGGCTCATTGAGATATATGAAATAAAGACCCGTGTTTCCTCTGCGGGTAAACAACAGTTTACTGCCATCCGGTGACCACTGAGGCCGTGTATAGTCGCCTGTCAACAACACTCTTTGATTTATCAATTTTAGGATTCCGGTAAAAGAACTATCCGCAGTTGCCGTGGCTTGTGATGGTGTTGGAGCTGAAGACTCCTGCCTCTTTCCTGGCTGGCAGGCTACCAGCAGCAGGCTATTCATTACAATTATGGCATATAACGCTATAGGTGCAATGTGCTGCATATCGTTTATATGAACCAGAATTTTCTATCTGTACATAAAGGTAAAACTTTGCTATGCAACATACTACTTTCGCCCGCGGCTCTTCAGCCACAATCATAGTAATATAAATACTTACTTTTGACGGCCAAAAGCAAATGCTCAGCCGTCTTAAAAAAATTCTGATACTGGCAGGCGTATATCTCACGTATTTCCCTTTACTGGTATGTACTTTTATTGTGGTTTTTCTGGACAGAAAATCAGGCCTCCCCTTATCGTTTCCGCGTGACGTCAAAAAGCTTTCCGGAAGAAAGGAATGGTGCATTCATGTACTGAAGAAGGCCGGGGCTATTCCGCAAGGAGCAGTGGTGAATGATTTTATTGTAATTCCGCTTAAACAGGAAATCATTTTTCGCTCCAACGCAGCCCGTATAGAAATTACTTATCGGGAAGGAGATCAAACCCAAACCTTAACATGTTTTGCCAAGTTTGCTCCAACAGTGGGCAGCACATGGAATCGTACCATATTTACCATTCAGCTAAACCATATTAAGGAAATTTTTTTCAACCGTTATTTTGTAAACCAGGATAACCTGCCGGCTCCGAAGGTGTACTATGCTGATATGTCAGCTATCACGGGCAATCTATGCCTGATTACGGAATACATGGCCGGATGCACAGAATTTTTGGAAGGACATTATTCCGGCTTTACCGATGTGCATCTGCACATGGTGATGCATCATCTTGCCTCCCTGCATAGCCGCTATTGGCACGACCGGTCGGCACGGATGAGGAAGATACTTCCTATTCATGCGACCACTGTGGACCTTTTTGAGTCCTTTGTATCTCTTTCCTGGAGCCGTTACGCCAGAAAAATCGTAGTGCAAAGCTGGAACTACTGCAACCAGCAGGAAACAGTAATTCACGGAGATGCCCGCATAGGCAACATGTTGTTCCCCGGTGAAAACGGAGAAGGCCGCTTTGTATTTATAGACTGGCAGGCTGTAAGAAAAGGCAAAGCGGCTTTTGATGTGGCATATTTTATAGTACTTAGTCTGGACAGCACCTATCGTCAGAGTATAGAGATTGCAGCACTGGACTACTATCATCAGCAACTGATTGCTTGCGGGGTTACAAACTATGACCGGCAGCAACTGGAAGAAGATTATAAACATGCCTGCCTTTGTCTGCTGGTATTACTGTCGCTTCCTATGTTAAGCGGAGAGGCAAGTGTGGAGGGTGACAGCGCCTTGATTTTTGCTTATGGGCTGAACATCTGGCGGGAACGCCTGCAGCAAAAATTTTCTTCATTTGACTATGCTTGGCTGGCTGACCGCTATGGTATGACACAAGCACAGGGACAAGGAGCAGTGGCCGAGATGCTCGGGGTGATGGAAAAACGAATTCGTCTGTTGCAGACGGGAAAATACACCAGCTGAAAATTTATTCCTTATTTTACCGCGTATGCCTGTAATCAGTGAATCTACTTTACAATTTCTCAAAGCACTCAAAAGACACAACAACCGGGATTGGTTTCAGGCAAACCGTGACCGATATACACTTGCACAAGAAGAATTTTCCGCATGGATAGATGCGCTCATTCCGGAGCTTGCGGCTGTTGATCCGGACATTGCTCTTCTGAGTGCACGGGACTGTATCTTCAGAATTTATCGGGATACCCGGTTTTCCAAAGACAAATCACCCTACAAGGTGCACCTCGGAGCACATCTTACCCCGGCTGCGAAAAAAACCGATGTACATGCAAAAGCAGGATACTACGTACATATTCAACCCGGAGCTTCCATGCTTGCTGGCGGAGCATATATGCCTGAACCAGTCTGGCTCAAAGCTATCCGGCAGGAAATTGATTATAATGCTGCCGAACTGAAAAAAATCTTAAACAGTAAAAATTTTAAAAAGTACTTTGGCCAAATGGTAGGAGAAACGCTCAAAACGCATCCGCGCGACTATCCGCCTGACCATCCTGAGATTGCATTGCTCAAACATAAAAGCTTTCTTGCCGTACATCGCGTTCCGGATCAGAAGGTGACAGATGCCGGCTTCCTGAAACATGCCGTAAAAGTGTTCAGCGCTCTTTATCCTTTTAACCAGTTTTTCAACCGGGCTCTAGATTGAGGCAAAGGTGACAGCTGCTTGTTTACATAGTCTTTAGTGTACCCGGTCACCACGCAGCTCCAGACTTCGCATGATGCGGGCTTCCGCGTCCAGATATTCCTGCCAGCGCTGATTGACATATTGCTTTTCGCCATATTTTTTAGCAAGGTCAATAAACAGGCGATAGTGACCGGCTTCTGATACCATAAACTGATGATAAAAGGTGCGAAGGGATTCCTCCTGAATGTGCAGGCTCAAAATACGAAATCGCTCACAACTTCTGGCCTCAATTAAAGCGGCAATGAGCAGTTTTTCTATAAGCCGCTCATCGCGTGAACAGTTTTTCCGCTCCAGCTTCAGCAGCTCATTTACATAAACGTCTTTTCTCTGCCTACCCAGTTTAAATCCGCGTTTTTTCATTTCATGGAGCACCTGCCGGAAATGCCCCCATTCTTCGGTTACCAGAGGGGCAACTTTTTCAACCAGCTCTTCTTTATCAGGGAATTGCTGGATAAGAGAAATGCAGGTAGATGCGGCCTTCTGCTCGCAGAAGGCATGATCAGTAAGAATTTCTTCCAGCGACTTTTCAGCTAGATTAACCCATCGCGGGTCCGTAGGCAGTTTAAGTCCCAGCATATGCAATTGGTGTGTTCAAATTTAAGTAAGATGCCCTCCTAAGTGAAAAGGCAGTTTTTACTTGACAGCAGGTTCTATTTTTCTGACACCATCCACAAGCTCAGCCATGTAACAGGTGGCTGAGAAGCCTGTCATGCGCCTGTAGGCTTCCAACACGCGCATTTTAAAAAGGTCAGCCTTCTCTTTTTTTACAAGGGCAAATGCACAGCCCCCAAAACCGGCCCCTGACATTTTAGCTCCTATACATTCGGGTTGGCTTTTTGCTGCATCCACCAAGGCATCCAGCTCCGGGCCTGTGACCTCATAAAGGTTGCGCAGTGAGGCATGCGATTGCAACAGTAATTCTCCGAATCGTAGTATATCCCCGTTACGCAGGGCTGTTGCAGCTTGCTGCACCCGTTGGTTTTCAGCGATTACGTGCAGGGCGCGTTTCTGCACGTCACTTTCCGGGATCCATTGTTCAGCATCTTTAAAAGCAGCATCTGCCAAACAGGCAACCGGCCGGTGTCTGCTGATTTGCTGAAAGGCTGTGCCACATTCCTGCACCCGGATGTTAAAGACACTTTCCGCAAGCCTTCTTTCTTTGTTTGTGTTGAAAATGAGCATCACATAATCGTTCAGGTGTGCCGGCACGTAAGCATATTCTAAAGAGCTGCAATTCAACAGGAGCGCATGATTGGCCTTCCCCATGGCAACTGCAAACTGATCCATCAGCCCGCAGCGCACTCCCACAAAATCATTTTCAGCTTCCTTACAAAGCAAAGCCATCCTGACGCGGTCTGTTTGCCCGTTTCCAAATAAATTATCAAAAACGAAAGCAGTAAGCACTTCCAGGGCAGCCGAAGAGGAAAGTCCAGCACCGGCCGGAAGTGTAGACAGGTAGAAAACATCCGCGCCCCCCAGATTGTATCCTGCCTCTTGCATTTTTTTCAATACCCCTGCCGGATAATTACCCCAGCCATATTCTGGTGTAAAGACGATTTCTTCTTCAGGATTAAGCGTGATGATCCCCGGCTGACTGTCAGAAATAAAGGTTATACGCTTTTGATTGTTTACACGGGCCACTGCATATATACCCAATGAAATAGCAGCCGGCAGCACCAATCCTCCATTGTAATCAATATGCTCCCCAATAAGACAAAGTCTGCCGGGAGCAAAAAAAACACGGGCAGGTATTGTGCCTGAACCAAAAGCTTCGTTAAACTTATGTAGCAGGTGTGTAACCAAAACCATCGCAGCTGCACAAAAATAACAAGAGCATAAAAAGAATATGCTGCATCAACGGGCTCTGGTATAGTGCACGGTATAGCCCTGGGGGTAATGAATGTCCAGTAATACATCTGTAAGCCGCTTAATGTGCCAGTGCTCCAGGCTATATCGGTTATGATTGATGATTTCCAGCCTGTCACAATCCTGAAGCGTGTAGGTAATACTGTCGTGAACACCCGCCACTTCCAGTACTCCGGTGGAGCGGAATATAAGCGGAGCTCTTTGATCAAAAGGAGGCTGCGGCAACCACGTATATTCAACCAGATGAATGGGAAATATCGTGCAGGATGGTTTAAGAATGCCGTTATTCAGCGAACAGGAATTAATTAAAGCAAGAAAAAAAGAAAAAGCCAGTAATGTTCCTGCTCCTCTTACATATCCCCTCATGGTCCGTTCGTTCAGGTGTATGACTCAGGCTGGTATAATACGGTATGTTCCGTAGCTATGTTTCATTAGGAGCAGTTTATATTTGCCGGCATGTAAGAATACTTTTTGCCTATGAATCAGCATTTTGAAGCTTTACAAAGTCGGGTAAAAAAGGGGACGGATGTATTTATTGCCCCTGGGGCTATTGTTATCGGTGATGTGTATCTGGGCGATCAGGTCTCCGTGTGGTATCATGCCGTTTTACGCGGAGATTCCGACAAAATCACTATCGGCAACAGAACCAACATTCAGGATGGGGTTATCATTCACGTAGATCCCGGGGTGCCTGTCTTCATCGGACAAGACAATGTGGTGGGGCATGGAGCCATCCTGCACGGATGCACTGTTGGCAACAACAATCTTATTGGTATGCGTTCCACTATATTGAATAATGCACGTATCGGCAACTGCTGCATCATTGGCGCCAACACGCTGATAACCGAAAACATGGAAGTGCCGGACTACTCTATGGTGTTAGGTTCTCCGGGAAAGATCGTCAGGCAACTTCCCCCGGAAACAGGAAATTTAATTCTTCGCGGAGTGGAAGAGTATATCCGGAAAGCACAGGCTTATCTCAAGCCTCCGCCTCTCTATTAAACATTGTCTGAAGTTGAAAATTCTTCTTATCCGGTTTAGCTCTATCGGTGATATTGTACTCACCACTCCGGTAATCCGTTGCCTAAAGCAGCAGGTTAAAGACGCAGAAGTGCACTACCTCACCAAACCGGCATACCGGGAAATCCTGATTGGTAATCCCTTTTTAGACGCCATTCACACTCTCTCAGGCAGCGCTATCAGCACGGCTCTTAACCTCAGGAAAGAACATTATCATTGGATAATTGACCTGCATAACAATCCTCGTTCATGGCTTGTAAAAAGTATCATCAATGTCCAAAATCGCAGTTTCCATAAACAAAACATAGACAAATGGTTGCTTGTACATCTGCATTTCCGCAGATCACCTATCCGGCATGTAGTACATCGCTACCTGGATACAGTTAGGTTTTTGCACGTGGTGGACGATGGGAAGGGGCTGGATTATTTCATACCCCCAGAGGAAGAAGTAGTAGTCAGCGCTCTTTCACCTTTGCTGGGCAGCGGGTATATTGCGTGGGTTATTGCAGCAGCGCATAACACCAAAAAATTCCCGGCTGAAAAAATTATTCGTGCATGCAAAATGATGCACAAGCCGGTAGTGTTAATCGGAGGCAAAACGGAATTTGAAGAAGGCGAAATGATCAGGCGGGCCATTGGCGAACGGGTTATCAATGCATGCGGCAAATTTTCCATTAACCAATCCGCCTCGCTCATAAGGCAGGCCACTGCAGTGGTGTCTAATGATACCGGCATGATGCATATTGCAGCGGCATTCAGCAAACCGCTTGTGTCTCTCTGGGGCAACACTGTGCCTGCATTCGGGATGTATCCTTATTACGGCAGTCATTCAGGGCCTCATGCTCTGCTGGAGACAGAAGGACTGCCTTGCCGTCCCTGCTCCAAGCTGGGGTTCAACCGGTGCCCCAGGAAACATTTTTTCTGTATGCAGCAAATTGACGAGCAACAGATTGTAGCTCTACTGAATTGTTTTGACCGGTAGCTCTTTGCGTTCAATCATACGCACGATGAGCTCCAGATCGGGATTTTCTTCTGGACGGTATTCCTCTTTCAGGTTCAGTTTATACATCTTGCCACTGATATTCCAGATCATCGCATTGAAGGGACCTTTCATTTCCCGGATGATCTCAAAGCAACTATTGCCTGTTTCGCGGTTAATCAGTTTGATAAGGATTTCTCCTTGCGCCCTGCTGAAATGGCGGATATCTTCTTCAAACCTTTCCCGCAATTGTTTTTCTTTCTGGCTGATATATTTTTTCTGCTTACGCCTGCGGTCTATATCCTCCAGCTCCTGCTTCATATCATTATAAATGGCTACAGCAATTTTTACATAAGGATACACTTTAACCGTATTTCTTTTTAGTTTCTCAAACGCAACCCATTCTTCCTGGCTGTTGAAATGCTTCTTCGTCACTACTTCAACTTCTTTGAGAGTAAAGGACGGCATAGTATCCTTCCCTACCACTTCGGCTATGGCTACCGCCTGGGCTTGCAGAAATAAAGGAGCCCAACTGAAGAGGATATAAACTCCTATTTTTTTCATTACGGCTTTTACAGCAAGTATGAGCAAATTAAATACCAGCTTCACAGCAGTTTACACCAAACCCCGCGCATTCTCAAAAAATCTTATCAAGGCATGCGCTGCCAGACCCCTGTGCAATTGGATATGCCCGCCCTGTAACTTACCCTTACTGACTGCCGGTTATCGGAAAGTACACCTTCAAGGCTCGAAAATTCTACTGCATTGATAACGGTCACACTGCTAATCTGCCTATAAATTACCGTACTACCCTGCTGACTTACACGTGCCTGAATTGAAACCGATGGATTCGTAGCCCTCAAGCCGAAAATCTCCAGGTCGGTCTGCAGGGAAGCAGGTTTGATCTTTGCTACATATAGATATGGCATTCCGCTGCAGGTATCGGAAGCGCTCCAGTAAGACGTATCATATTGTACATCGTGCAGCTGCAGAAAACGGTCACGTAAAAAAGATTTGCATGAATCTGCCGGATCGTAATTGCTCAAACAAACGCAGGCGCCTTCAACACATTTACTGTTGGGATAACAGAGAACTCCGGCACAGGGATCCTGAATACTGCAGTCCTCTCCGCTCCAGCCAAAGTCGCAATTGCAGACACAGTCTTTATAGTCCTCCAGGGGCGTTCCGTGCTTGCAGGGATAATTTTCGCATGGCTTCAGGTCGCACGAGGCCATCCACCCCAACAATAACAAAGCATAAAATACAGTTGACTGGGAGCGTATCATTGCTGTTTCGAAGTTACTATTTTGTCATAAGCCCTCCACTATCATTTCCGCGGCTTTGGATAATTCAGCGAAACTTTCATATTTTGTAGTAACACCTGCACTGAAAAGACGGATTGCTAAACAATAAAATCATTGAACCATGAAGGTATATGATACTGCCCACATTAAAAACATTGTGTTACTGGGACATGCCCATGCTGGCAAAACCACCCTCACTGAAACGATGATTTATGAAGCAGGACTAATCACCCGCAGGGGAAAAGTGACCGAAAAGAATACCGTTTCTGACTATCACGAGCTGGAACAGGAGAGAGGCAATTCTGTATTTAGTACACTGACTTTTACGGAATGGCGAGGGAATAAAATAAACATTATTGATACGCCCGGCTACGATGATTTTATTGGCGAAATCATTGCTCCCCTCAGAGTTGCCGACACTGGCATTCTGCTGATTAATGCTCAATACGGTGTGGAAGTGGGTACGGAGCATATTTGGGAATATGCCGAAAAATTCGGCACCCCTTTGATTCTGGCAGTAAACCAGATTGACCGGGAAGAAGCCAATTTTGAGTTATGTGTTGAGCAAGCCAAACAGCGGTTCGGCAATAAGGTTACCGTTGTTCAATATCCGCTGAATCCCGGGCTCGGATTTGACTCGGTGATTGATGTGCTAAAGATGACCATGTATAAATTTCCGCCTGAAGGAGGCAAACCGGAAAAGCTTCCTATTCCCGATAGTGAGCGAGAACGCGCTAAGCAACTGCATAATGAACTGGTAGAGCTGGCTGCCCAGGAAGATGAAAAGCTGATGGAACTATATTTTGACAAAGGCGAGCTGGATGAAGACCACATGGTGCAGGGTTTGCGTATGGCTATGATTAAGAGAGATATTTTTCCCCTGTTTTGTATTTCTGCTGAACGCAACATGGGCAGTGGCCGTCTGATGGGCTTTATCAACAATGTGGCCCCTTCGGCAGCAGATATGCCCCCGGCCCGCCTGACAAATGGCCAGACCCTTCCTTGCGATCCCAATGGCCCTCCCTGCATCTTTATCTACAAAACCATTTCCGAGCCCCATCTGGGTGATCTCTCCTTTTTCAAAGTCATGTCCGGAGAAATTAAATCCGGAATGGAACTGGTAAACTATCAGAGTGGCCAAACGGAGCGTTTAAACCAGCTGTTCGTCATGGAAGGGAAAAAACGCGAGCCGATTTCTTCCCTCAATGCCGGAGACCTTGGGGCCGTGGTTAAACTGAAATCCTCGCACACCAACGAAACACTGCATCTCAAAAATACCCCTCTTGCCGTAGAGCCTATCCCCTTCCCCGAACCGATTATACGCACGGCAGTTGTTGCGGTAAAACAGGGAGAGGAGGAAAAGCTCTCTCAGGCTTTACATGTTATTCACGGAGAAGATCCTACCTTAAACGTAGAACACAACAGCGAGCTCAAGCAATTGATTATCAGCGGGCAGGGTGAACTCCATCTGAACACCGTGAAATGGAAGCTGGAAAAGATGTTTAAGGTTGATGTACAGTTTATAGAACCCAAAATACCCTACCGGGAAACGATTACCAAACCCGTTAAATCTGAATATCGCCACAAAAAACAAAGTGGCGGTGCCGGTCAGTTTGCAGAAGTGCACATGCTGGTAGAACCCTGGTATGAAGGTATGGAAAAGCCCCATGGACTGAATGTGCGCTCCGAAGAAGTCATTGACCTGCCCTGGGGCGGCAAACTGGTGTTTTTGAACTGCATTGTGGGTGGCGCCATTGATGCACGGTTCATGCCATCCATTCTCAAAGGCGTCATGGAAAAAATGGAAAACGGCCCGCTGACCGGCTCTCGTGTACGAGATGTGCGCGTATCCGTATTTGACGGCAAAATGCATCCGGTAGACAGCAATGACATGGCATTTAAAATAGCCGGACTTATGGCTTTCCGACAGGCCTTTACCCAGGCTGCCCCCCGTATTCTGGAACCGATTTATGAAGTTGAAGTAACCACTCCGGAAGACTACATGGGAGATGTCATCACAGACCTGCAAGGAAGAAGAGCCATCATCCTGGGCATGGAACAAGACGGGCATTATCAAAAAATACGCGCCAACGTACCCCTGGCCGAGCTGTATAAATACAGTTCTGCCCTGCGCTCCATTACACAGGGCCGAGCCAAGCATACAAGAAAATTTGTAGAATACGCTGTTGTTCCGCCTGACATACAGCAAAAACTGGTAGCTGCCTTTAAGGAAGAATTACAGGAGGCCTAAGCATTAAGGATGCTGCAAAAATTCCAAACACCAGCAGCGCTCAATGCTCAATGCAAGGGGTGTATTTTTTTCCATGCCATCTCATACACAAGCTGCAGTTGCTGTGCAGGAGTGAGATGCGTATTGTCCACCTCCACAGCGTCAGGAGCTTTGCGTAAAGGGCTTTCCTTGCGATGGATGTCGGCCTCATCACGTTCCCTGAGATTTTGAGCAATCTCCTCACGGCTTACGGACACTCCCTTTTGCTTCAGCTCCTCATACCGCCTGCGGATACGTTCCTGAAAGTCTGCGGTCACAAACAACTTTAATTCGGCATCCGGAAAAACTACTGTCCCGATATCACGTCCGTCCATTACTATGCCTTTGTCCTTTCCTATTTCCCGTAACAGTTCTACCACTCGTTGGCGTACAGCTTTAATCTTACTCAGTTCACTCACCTTTCTGGAAACACGCATATCGCGAATTTCACTTTCTACATTTCGTCCATTCAGACAGACTTCGTTGGTCCGTGTTTGCGGGTTGAAGCGAAAAGATATCTTCGCCTCCGATAATCCTTGTTGCAGAGCATTGGGGTCATTGAAGTCCAGATTGTTTTTCAGAAAATAAAGCATTAAGGCACGGTATATAGCTCCGGAATCAATGTACACATAACCCAGTTTTTCAGCCAATTGGCGTGCTAACGTGCTTTTACCGCATGAAGCAAAACCGTCAATAGCTATAATGATTTTCTTTTCGTTCAAAGCTGGCTGCTGTTGACCGGTGCAAGATAAAAAGTTTACCCTACATGCCGGAAGGTATATGTAAAGGGCTATTCTGAAGTTGCCGGCTTCTTTTTGATGAGTTCGTTGAAACTCACCCCTACGCTGATATGATGCACGGGACCGGTAAAATGATACCACTCAGGAGCATAGCCAAAGGCAAACTGCCGGATGTTGATTTTAATGCCCACGGAAAATCCCGCAAGTCCTTTTTTGGATTCCGTTTTCATTTCCTGTCTGCGCTGATGATTATAGGCAAAGCCGAGAATAACCACTTTCTTCTTTATGTACACCTCTCCGGCAATGATAAAATGCCGGAATATCTCATCAAACACTTCTCCGGCCGTAGTTCGCTGTTGCACGGTGTCTGCTCCGAAAAAAACATTGCTGTTTTCATTTTCAGGGTTATCATAGCGGAGCTGGAAGTTCTGAAGGTCATGCAGTGTAATGCTAAGCCTGAAAGGCAAATGCTTAAAGCGCACCGAAAATCCGGCCTGAATCTCAAAAGGCAGCGGTTCACGATGGCGGCCATAGTAGGGTTTAAACTGCAATCCTGCGTTTTTGATAACCAGGGTAGCGGTAATGTTTTTTTCAGGATGGTAAAAGCTGGCGGCAAAATCCACTGCAGCGCCAAAGGAGTAGTACGACTCCAGTTGAGATAACATGAATTTCAGATTAGCTCCGAGAGTATAATATGTGCCAAGGGTATATGCCCCTCCTGCATTTAAGCTATATTCACTTGCGCGAAATTCACCGCTGGCCTTTCCGGTAATATCGGTTTGTATAAACTTGCCGTAAGCGATATACTGCAGACCGGTTTGAAAAGTACCCAAACCAGCATAATGGCGCACATAATTGAAATTGCCATAGTTAATTCCCGAATAGAATACTACAGAGCTGGCATGAAAACGATTGTGCATGGAGGCATTCAACAAGGAAGGATTTTGAAAAGCCAGGCCAGGGTCGTCATCTACTACCGTAATTAAACTTCCCCCTGCTGCAGAAGCTCTTGATGAAGAAGGTAAATTGATAAAGCTGAAAACGCGTTCTCCTCCAATTTGCGCCTGGAGAGCCGTAGTAAAAAGCAAAAAAAATACAGTAATGTATGTCCGCAAAACGCCCTTTTTGTTAGCGAGCTAAATTACGATTTAACGCCAAAGCCGCCAGATTATGGCATCCTGGATTCAAATTTGTTGGCAAAGCCCGGTTCTGAAGGAATGTGCAGCCGGGAATGTTCTTCTTACCGGTTTACTTCCTGCCTAAAGACTTCCTGTTGTTCGCTCGTTTGCCGTCATTTTTTTCCATGGCAATATCCAGTACCTGCATCATGGTGTCCACATAGTAAAAGGTCAGCCCCTTAATAAACTCTTTATTTATTTCTTCCACATGCTTGCGGTTAGCCGAACACAGGATGATGTTTTTCAGACCTGCCCGTTTGGCAGCAAGTATTTTTTCTTTGATTCCTCCTACGGGCAGCACTTTGCCGCGCAGGGTAATTTCTCCGGTCATGGCAAAGAATGGTTTAATTCTTCTTCCGGTGAAGGCTGAGGCAACAGAAGCCATAATGGTAATGCCGGCTGATGGTCCGTCTTTCGGAATAGCCCCTTCCGGAACATGGATGTGTACGTTGGTTTTGCCGAACACATCAGGTGAAATACCCAGTTCCTCGGCACGTGATTTAATGAAGCTCAATGCTGTCGTTGCGGACTCCTTCATCACATTGCCCAGGTTGCCGGTAAGCGTTAAATCTCCCTTCCCCTGACTCAGGCTGGTTTCAATAAAGAGAATATCTCCACCGGTATAGGTCCATGCCAGTCCGATAGCCACTCCGGGGGGTTGGTTTTCCTGATAGATTTCGCGGTCAACCATCTCAGGACCTAATATTTTTCTTACCTCTTCTTCGGTAACGGAAGGCTCGTGGGTTTCGGACATGGCTACCTGTTTGGCAATGGAGCGCATGACGGCAGACAGTTTCCTTTCCAGATCGCGTACACCGGACTCGCGCGTATAGTTGTCAATGATAAACTGAATTACCTTATCGGAAAGTTTTACCTGTTTTGCTTTCAACCCATGAGCTTCTCTGACTTTGGGGATGAGGTGCCTGCGGGCAATTTCAATTTTTTCCTCTGTAGAGTAGCCGCTGATTTCAATGACCTCCATGCGGTCGCGCAATGCCGGTTGAATCGTATTCAGCGTGTTGGCAGTAGCTATAAACAGTACACGGGATAAATCGTATTCCAGCTCCAGATAGTTGTCATAAAAGCGGTTGTTCTGCTCCGGGTCCAGCACCTCCAGGAGAGCAGAAGAGGGGTCGCCCCTGAAGTCGGTGCCCACCTTGTCTATTTCATCCAGAATAAACACCGGATTGGATGATTGTGCTTTTTTCAGTGACTGGATGATACGCCCCGGCATGGCGCCAATGTAAGTCTTGCGGTGGCCTCGTATTTCCGACTCATCATGCAGTCCGCCCAATGACATGCGGATAAACTTCCTTCCTATGGCATCGGCAATGGATCGTCCCAGAGAAGTTTTACCCACACCGGGCGGCCCAACAAAACACAGAATGGGAGACTTCATGTCGCCTTTGAGCTTGAGCACGGCAAGATATTCCAGTATCCTTTCCTTCACTTTTTCCAGGCCATAGTGATCGCGGTCTAAAATCTCTTTGGTGCGCTTCAAATCAATGTTATCTTCGGTATAGACTCCCCAGGGAAGTTCCAGCAGCAGGTCAAGATAGTTGAGCTGAACAGGATATTCTGCCGAGTTCACGTGCATGCGTTCCAGCCGCTCCAGTTCACGATTGAACACATCAGCCACTTCTTTACTCCATTTCTTGGTCTGCGCTTTTTCTTTCAGGCGTTTAATATCCTGGTTTGCATATTCACCACCCAGCTCTTCCTGCATTTTCTTGATTTGCTGATGCAGAAAGTATTCGCGCTGTTGCTTTTCAATATCTGTTCTTACTTTGGTTTGAATCTTGTTTTTCAGCTCCAGCAACTGCAGCTCCGTGTTCAGATGTTTCAAAACCAGATGTGCCCTGTCTTGCAGAGAATCTACCTCCAGAATAGCCTGCTTGTCTTTCAGTTCCGCATTGAGGTTGGAGGAAATGAAATGCATAAGGAAGGTCGGGTTATCAATGTTGCGCAGAACAACGGCCGCCTCGGAAGGAATGTTGGGTGAAAGTTTAATAATCTCGGCCGCAAGGTCTTTGAGGGAAGCAGTGATGGCCATAAACTCTTTCTGGTCTTTGGGGGGAACATCCTGCAAAATCTCAATTCGGGCACGCATGAAGGGCTCTTCGCTGAGAATTTCTACGGTTTTAAAACGGTGCAAACCCTGTATGATAACCGTAGTGCTGCCGTCTGGCATCTTCAGCAGGCGGGCGATGCGGGCTATGGTGCCAATGGTGTTTAAATCTTTCTGATCGGGGTCTTCTATGCTCGGATCTTTTTGTGCGATGACTCCCACAATCCGGTTGCCCTTGTAAGCTTCCTTTACGGCTTTTATGGACTTATCACGTCCTACGGTGATAGGCAATACTACCCCGGGGAAAAGCACCGTATTCCGTAACGGCAAAATTGGCACCTCTTCGGGCAGGGGTCCGGCTTCCTTTTTTACCTGAGTCTCTGGTTCTATATCAATGGAAAGCATGGGTAAATATTCTACATCCTCTTCCTGAAAAAAGAAATTCATTCTATTTTGGTTTTTTGCTGGACAAAATGTCACATCCTTCGTTGCGAAAGATGGTTCTTTATGTATTCAATTAGTATGCCACGCCCTACAGGTGTCATAGCTGAAAATTAAGCTGTATTTTGAGCTTCCATCCGATTCAAAATCTACAATGCCGGTTTTCTTAGTCAGCCTGATCGGGCTTGCGCTGCTCGCATACGCTGTAAATCCTTACGGCATAGGCATTTCCGAAGACTCTGTTTCTTACCTTGCTGCTGCCAAGAGTTTCATGGAGCAAGGGAAAATACTTACGCTCGGAGGGTATCCTTCTACCCGATGGGCTCCTCTCTACCCTGTTATATTGGCTTTCCTGCAAAAACTACCTGTATCACTGGGTGACAGTATGACGGTTTTTAATGGGCTCCTCTATGTGTTCACCGTGTGGACCGCCTGGAAAATCATGCGTTTCAGCATTACCATCCCGCTTTTACAATGGGCTGCCCTGGTTTCGATAAGCTGGTCATTTGCCTGGATTCAGGCATTCGCTTCCATGTGGACTGAACCTCTGTTTTTGTTCCTTATTCACTTCGTGGTATTGCTCCTATTCCGATACTACCACCGCAGCCATAGCGGGCTTTGGTTCTTGCTGGGTATGGTGACAGGGCTGGCTATTCTACAGCGTTATCCGGGCATTTTCCTGCTGCCGGTGGTTTGCTTCTTTGTTTTCTGGAAAACAAAAGATCTGAAAAGTCTCCTATTGGCTACAAGCACCGCAGCCATAGCTTTGCTGCCAATATCAATATGGCTGATACGAAACTACCTGCTCACCGAAACATTGACCGGACAACGGATTTACGGAGGATATCTTTTTTGGAAAAACATGCTTGTTTTGGCCGATACACTTACCTCCTGGTTTGTGCCTGTTCAGGTGCCTCTCGCCTTGCGGATTATTTTGGTTTTCCCTCCTCTGCTGCTCTTGTTTATCTGGATACTTAGAAGTCGGAAATTGCAGAATAACATCCATCTGTTGCTGATTGCGTCCTACCTGCTGATACTCATTATATCTTATCTGACAGACATTGAAGAGCCCCGTGACCGTCTGCTTTCACCGGTTTTAACCAGCCTCTATGTTTTGGTTTTTTCCGGCCTGCAGCACCTTGTCACCTCTTCCATGCGGCCAGCCTTCCCTTCCTGGATATGGAAAGCTATGGTGCTCATATGGTTGCTCTACCCCACCTCGCGCATTCTGAAAAATGCACACCACTGGCATGTGACAGGGGTTACTATCTATAATGATCCGGCATGGCAACAATCGGGTACCATCCACTGGCTAAAACAGCATGAACTGGAGGGCAGATCGTTCAGCAACGACATTTTCGCCATATACTATTTTACTGGCCGGAGGTCGGGTTTTGTGCCTAAAACACTATATAAAAGACGCTTCCCCGTCTTTTACCAATCCGTCAAGCCGGGTGATTATCTTATATGGTTTGAAAATAAGACATGGTATCGCTGGCACAATCTCGGTGCAATTCAGCAAAAGCTGAAAATGCAGGAGATTCATCGATTTAATGATGGCCGCATCTTTGTGATTCTTGAAAACAACATTTCCCCTTCGGAATCATGAAACCACAATCTGTCAGTATACAGGTCGGGGATAAAGCTATTGAATTATCCCACCCGGACAAGGTGCTCTATCCGGATGACTCCCTGACCAAAACCGATGTGGCAATTTATTACCAGCAGGTGGCACCGGTCATGTTAAAGCACATAAGTAATCGTCCTTTATCCCTGAAGCGTTTCCCTGACGGTATTCATGAAGAAGGTTTTTTTCAAAAAAATCGTCCTGCCGGAGCACCTGAATGGGTTGCACATGCCAGCTTCGGTCATGGTGCAACGCAAAAGGATTATGTGATAGCTACGGAAGAAGCAACCCTTGTATGGTTAGCCAATCTGGCATGCCTGGAACTACATCAGATGCATTGCTTCTATAATTTTCCGGATACCCCCGATTATTTCGTTTTTGACCTGGATCCTCCGGCTGAATATCCCTTCCGACAACTAACCGCCATAGCCATTGAATTAAAAAGGCATATTGAATCGTATGGATATGCTGTATTTGTCAAAACATCCGGAGGAAAAGGCGTACATCTGCTTTCCCCCATTGTGCCCCGGCATGACTTCAGGGATGTGTTTAAAGCTGTGGAGATGATTGCAAGGACATTTACCGCTAGTTTTCCG
Source organism: Chitinophagales bacterium (assembly GCA_026003335.1). Lineage (NCBI taxonomy): Bacteria > Pseudomonadati > Bacteroidota > Chitinophagia > Chitinophagales > Chitinophagales bacterium. The sequence goes on from BPHB01000001.1 coordinate 518,264, forward strand.
AATGAAACTACGCTGAGTCTTAAAAAGCATGACCGTAAAGGGAGGATTTTTATTGACATATTTAGAAACCATCCCGGACAAACCATTGTAAGTCCTTACAGCTTAAGGGCCAGACCAGGTGCCCCGGTATCGGCTCCGCTCGACTGGGAAAAATTCAGCGAAACCACTGACCCAAAAAGCTTTAATCTGAAAACCATTCCGGAACTACTGCGCACTGCCGGAGATCCCTGGCAGGATTTCGCTCAGCAGGCCAGAGCTTTGCACACCAGCAGGAGCTAAATAGTCAGGAGTTAAATGTACGTTCAATAGCCCGGTGCGTACAAGCAACAGGAGGAATAACAACCAGTTTTACATGTGGAAGACCGCGGATAGAGAGTTTATTTACTCACGAAGGCACATCAATTAAACATTACGTTGCCCGCATAAATTTCACCCTGTGTGTTGCGCACAACGTAAACATAGCGGTGGTTAGGCAGAAGAAGGGATTTATCTACCATGACCATTTCTTCGTTTAAATTGATAAAGTTCATCACACGGGTTCCGTTTTGATCGTAAATTTCCAGAGAGAAATTATACTGTGGGTTGTGTACCTGCAGAGCGAGATGCGTAGGAGAATACTGCACATGCCATTTTACGGAGTTGTATTGTTTACGGATAGTATCCCGTTCAAAACTGCGGTCTTTCAGTAAACCAAGTTCCTCTCCGGTGAGCAGGGAAAGTATATCAGGCAAGGCAGGACGAAATGCCGGTATGTTACTATCGGCCGAGCTTTTGCCTCCGGCTTTGGCTTTATCGCTATGCCCTAAATTCAGGTAAATAAACACCATCCCCATAACTACCGTTAGGAGGATAGCCCCGCCTATAATGTATTTTACCGTCAACAGCCTTGGTTTTACCTTGACCGTGACGTGAGCGGAGGTGCCAAGCTTAGTTTTCAAATCCTGATCCACGAGGTTTTTATCAAACCATCTTACGGAAAATCAGAGGGAAGGTTGCCGGGCATTGAAAATTTTATGCAAGGCAGAATAAGCCCACCCACTTAGAAGGCTACGCTACCGAACTTATAAACAAACTTATGCGGTATTACCGCCTTATCCTAAAGCGGATAAATACCAGCGCAGGAGAACACTTACCAAAATACCCAGCATGGCCCCGGCCAGCACTTCTACCGGGGTATGTCCCAGCAGTTCTTTGAGTTTACCTTTGTTTAATTCGGGATTATTCTGAAAAAGATTCTGAATGATCCTGTTTAGCACTACAGCCTGACGGCTTGCCGCACGCCTGACTCCTGCAGCATCATACATAACAATGGCCGCAAAGCAGACAGCAATGGCAAACAACACCGAATCAAAGCCCTCAATAAGCCCCACAGAAGCTGCCATGCCTGTTACCGTTGCACTATGACTGGATGGCATTCCTCCGGTAGAAAAAAGCATGGAGAGGTTGAATTTCTTGCCTGTTATAGCAAAAATTAATGTTTTCAACCATTGCGCAGCCACGTTTGCGAGCGTGGCCGCAATGAGCACCTCGTAGCCATTTGACTCAATGGCCCTTAAAAAGGCTTGATACTTTTCCTCCATCCGGTGAAAATAAGAAAACAGCTATCCAGCAAATATCCCTTTCAAGGAGCATCAGGATGAACGCAATCGTTCCAATGCCCGTAGCACATTGGCTTCAATTCGTTCCAGTACATTTCCTTGCGCTGCCGGTTGAAAAGGTGTACCTAAAAGCTTTTCGTAAAGCTCAATATAGCGGCCGGTTACCTGTGCCACAAATGCATCGTCCAGCTCCGGCATTACCTGTCCGGGGAGCCCCTGAAAATTGTGCGCTATAAGCCATTCCCGGACGAATTCCTTAGACAGCTGCTTTTGTCCTTGTCTGCTTGCCTGACGCTGCTCATACCCTTCACTGTAAAAATAACGCGATGAGTCGGGTGTATGCACTTCATCCATCAGATAGAGCATGCCGTTGAGCCGACCAAATTCATACTTGGTATCCACCAGCAGCAGCCCTCTCCGTGAAGCCATCTCGCTGCCCCGCGCAAAAAGGTCACGTGTGTAGCGCTCCAGGGTTTCCCATTCTTTGGGTGTAACGATTCCTCGTTTAAGTATTTCCTCTTTTGAAATATCCTCATCATGGCCTGATTCGGCTTTAATGGCTGGGGTAATGATGGGATACGGCAGACGATCGTGCTCCCTGAGTCCTTCAGGCAAGATGTTGCCGCAAAGCTCTCGTTTGCCGCTTTTATACACCCGCCATGCATGGCCGGTGAGGTAAGCCCGGATGACCATTTCTATACGTATGGGCTCACACTTAAGTCCTATGGTAACGTTGGGGTCAGGAGATTCAATAAACCAGTTAGGACAGATGTCAATGCACGATTTCAGAAACCTGACGGCAATCTGATTCAGCACCTGGCCTTTATACGGTATCGGACGGGGCAGAATAACGTCAAAAGCGGAAATACGGTCTGTGGCAATCATGACCAGATACCGATCATCAATATTGTACACATCCCTCACCTTTCCGCGGTAAAGACCTTTCTGACCGGGGAACTGAAAATCGGTTTTAGTTATGCAGGGTACCTGCTGTAATGCGGATTGTGTCATAGAGAAATATTATCCTTGTTGTAGTTGCCGGTGTTCGCATTTTCGGGGTTCTCTGTGTCTGCGCTCCAGCGGTCATACGCATGAATGATTTTCTTTACCAACCGGTGACGAATGACATCCCCTTCATTGAGATAAACCGTAGCAATGCCTTCAATGCCTTCCAGAATTTTTACCGCAGTAGTGAGTCCTGATTTCTGATTTTTAGGCAGGTCAATCTGGGTGAGGTCGCCCGTCACAATACATTTGGCAGCCGGCCCGATACGGGTAAGAAACATTTTGAGCTGGGCATTGGTTGCGTTTTGCGCCTCATCCAAAATAATATAAGAGTGATCCAATGTCCTCCCGCGCATGAAAGCAAGAGGGGCAACTTCAATCACCCGGTTTTGCATGAAGTAGTTCAGCTTATCAATCGGAATCATGTCATCCAGCGCATCATACAGGGGGCGCAGGTAAGGATCAATTTTTTCCTTCAGGTCACCGGGCAGAAACCCCAGACTTTCACCGGCTTCTACAGCAGGACGGGTGAGAATGATTTTCTTCACCACCTTGTTTTTCAGAGCTCTTACTGCTATAGCCACGGCTGTGTAGGTTTTACCAGTTCCTGCAGGTCCGATAGCAAACAAAATATCGTTGCTTTCACTGAGTCTCACCATCTGCCTTTGGTTGTATGTACGTGCACGTACCTGCAGACCATTACGGCCATACACCAGCACTTCACTTTCGCTGAAATGGTCAAAGGTGTTTTCGCTCGGCAGATTGAGTAAAATGTCTTCCATATTTTTCTCTGAAATACTGACTCCCCGCGACATCAGCTCCAAAAGCTGATTGACCTTTTCGTGAAAATTTTCAATTTCCTCTTCTGCTCCGTTGACTTTAATCTTATTGCCGCGCGAAACAATTCTTAATTTGGGAAATGCCTTTTTGAGCAGATTGAGATTGGAATTATTAATGCCGAAAAATTCCAGAAGGTTGATATCCTCCAGGCTGATGATACGCTCGCTCAAATTTTTATCCTAATTTCGATCATCAAAATTAACCAAAGTATACCAACCTGCGGTGCCCATTGTCACCCTAACAACCGACTTCGGAAACAAGGATTACTCGGTCGGAACCCTGAAAGGTTTATTGCTCAGTTATAATCCAGGAATTCAGATAGTTGATATTACGCATAACGTAAATGCCTTTAACATTGTCGAAGGGGCCTTTGTGCTGAAAAATGCATATCCCTACTTTCCGCAAGATACCGTTCATCTGATTACCATAAACGATGAGGATCTGCGCACTGTGCGCCTTGTTGCTGCCCGATATCACAACCATTACTTTGTTGGGCTGGATAATGGTTTGTTTACCATTCTGTTTGATAATAAAGAGCCGGATGTGGTCATTGAGCTGTCGGATGATAGCTTCACCGACAATGATGCCTTACACGGCTGGAAAAAGCTTCTGGCTCTCGTTGCTGCACGGCTCAGCAATGGAGAAGATATACGAAAGCTGGGGCGTCCCCTCAGCGAGTTAAAGAAAAAATCAGACCTCCACCCCGCTCTTTACGGTTCGGCTCTCAGAGGAACAGTTATCTATGTGGACAACTTTCAGAATGTGATTATCAACATCACCAAAGACATCTTCAGACGAGTGGGACAAAACCGTGAGTTTACCCTACGCTACCGAAACAAAACCGGGGAATCCCTTCACAGCATAAGCGAAAGTTATCATGATGTTCCTCCGGGTGAATGTCTTTGCCGTTTCAATGCATCCGGATATCTGGAGATCGCCATTAACTCCGGTAAAGCAAGTAGTCTGTTAGGTCTTAAGGTAGGTGATTACGTTCAAATAGATTTTCAATGATAATCCGCATAGTCAAACTGACTTTCCATCCCGAAAGCATACGTAGTTTTCTGGAAATATTTAACGCGGAGCAAAAAAGGATTGCGTCTTTTGCAGGATGCCGTAAGCTCTTGCTTCTGAAAGATCAGCAAAACCCGAACGTTTTTTTCACCTATAGCGAATGGGACCATGCAGAAGCATTGGAAAACTACCGTCAGTCCGCATTATTCAAAAGCATCTGGGCTAATGCCCGAAAGCACTTTGCTGACCGTCCGGAAGCCTGGACTCTGCAAACTATTTCTAACAATTCTGATTATTAAGTTCCGAATCGTCTGATTAAATTTGTGGCGCTTTAATCATCAGGCCGGAGTGGTGAAACTGGTAGACACGCACGTTTCAGGGGCGTGTGGCCTTACGGCCATGTGGGTTCGAGTCCCACCTCCGGCACAATAAAAAAAGTAACAGGCCTCCTTAAAGGCCTGTTTTTATTTTATCAGCGTCACGTTGCCCTTAAGTAACAGCTTACGACCGCTTTGGAGATACAGCTCCGCAACATAGGCATACACTCCGGCTTCCTGATTCTCCCCTTTAAAGCTACCATCCCAACCTCCTGGCGCTGCCGGATTACTGCTGATGAGGCTCAGATCATCGGTAGCATACACCAATTGCCCCCACCGATTGTAAATACGCAATACATACCTGCTCACCTGAGCACGGTCACCCATCACATAAATAAAATCATTCACACCGTCACCATTGGGTGAAAAAGCCGAGGGTATCAGGTATAGCGGCACATCTTCCCGGCATTCCGTAACTATTACCAAGCTGTCGCCACAAAGACGGCTATCCAGCACAGTAACTCTGTAAGAGCCATTCTCCAGACCAACGAGAGAAGACGAGTTCTCCGCATTACTCCAGAAATAAGTATAGGGAGGATTACCACCCTGAGCTATGAGCTCAATAGCTGCCTTGCCCAAAATACAGGTATCGTAATAACTTACAACAGGGTTTGGATTTACTGTTACCTGTACCGTATCGCTGCCACTGCAGCCCGTACCTGAACTTACCGTTACAGCATACAGTCCGCCTGAAGAAACCACTACGGTTTGGGTTGTTTCGGCAGTACTCCATATATAATAATCATATCCCATACCGGCATCCAGCGTTACACTATGTCCTGCACAAAAATCCAGAGGTCCGGAAGCCGTGATAACCGGCTTCAGATCCGCAGCAGATGTAACCGTTACCTGAGGCGCAACGCCTGAACACGTGCCATTGGAAACTGTCACTGCATAATTTCCGGACTGAGTAACTGTAATAGTTCGGCTGGTATCACCGGTGTTCCATAGGTAGGAAGTGTATCCGCTTCCGGCATCCAACACCACACTACCACCGATGCAAAAAGAAAGCGGACCGTTGGCGGTTATTAGCGGAGAAGGCGCAGGATCTACCGTCACAGTAACCGGTTGGGATACACCTGAGCACGATGAGGAAGTAACGGTGACAGCAAAGTTTCCTGGCGCCTTTACGGTTATGGATGCAGTGGTTTCACCGGTAGACCAGCTATAGGAATCATATCCTCCTCCGGCATGCAGCACCACACTATCGCCCGCACAGAAGGTAAGCGGGCCGCTGGCTGTTATGATGGGGCTCAAAGTATTGGAAGCCGTAATGCTGAGAGATGCCGTGCCGGTACAACCGCTGGCATCCATAACTGTTACGCTATAGCTACCTGTCTGACTTACCGTGAGAGTTTGCAACGTGTCTCCTGTACTCCATTGATAGGATGCATAACTGCCGGCATCCAGTGTCACACTATCTCCGAGGCAAAATGAAACGGGGCCGTCAGCGCTGATTACCGGTGCCGGGGCCGGTTGCACCTGCACTACAACGGAGTCTGTTGCCGAACACCCACCTGTAGTACCGGTAACCCTATAAGTTGTGGTAGTTTGCGGAGCCGCCCTGACCACTGCACCGGTAGAAGTATTCAGTCCTGCGACCGGTGTCCAATTGTAAGTAGATGCCCCGCTGGCGGTGAGTAACACACTATCGCCCGGACACAACGTGGCAACCGAAGGATTTACTGATACAGATATGTTTGTAACGGTAACCACCACCGAATCTCTTTGTGTGCCTGAACATCCCGGACTGCTGACGATGTATGTGGTAGTAACCGTGGGGCTAACAGTAACACTGGCTGTGTTGGCGCTAAAACCAGGAGGGTCTGAACTCCATGTGTAAGAGGCTCCCCCGCTGGCGGTAAGCGTTACCGAGGCCCCGCTACAAATGCTCGTATCGGCAGATGCCACAAGAGAATTGCCTGTAGACAACACTGTTACAGAAACCGTTGCCGAATGGGAGCATCCCCCTACCAAAGTATCCTGAGCTGTTAGTGTAACGTCATACACTCCCGGAGAAGTAAACGTATGGGTGGGATTTGTGGCTGCAAGGGATAACTGGGTGGTCACAGTACCATCATCAAAATTCCATATAAGAAAAGTGGGGTTAGGTATGCAGATAATAGGCGGCAAAATGCAGGTCTGAAGATAAGTACTTGTATTGGTGAAAGTTACCGGTTGCCCCGCACATACAGGGTTAGGGCTTACTGTGAAAGCTGCCGTTGGAGCATCTTTTACCGTGATGGTTTTAGATGCAGTCTGCACACATGTACCGTTTGTTACCGTCACAGAAAAGGTAGTGTTGCTAACGGGACTCACTTGAATACTTTGTGTTGTAGCCCCGGTATTCCAGTTGTAGGATGTACCCTGAGATGCGGTTAAAGTAATAGGATTACCTTTACACACATCGGCAGGTCCCAGTATGCTGGCAGGTGGAGGCGTGGCAGTGAAGGTGAGCGATGTGCCTGCCTGTGCAGCATTTCCGCAATTATCAATGAGCGTGTTGTTGTCCGTACCTCTATTAATTGTCAGGGTGTAGGTGCTTCCTATGGTCACCGGAGGTGAAAAGTTTATGGTTATCTGAGAGGTAGCGTTGCCGCAGTTGACGCCTGAAGCTCCGGTAATAGTGAAGGGACCGCCAGGCCCCGATAAGGAAAAGTCACTCCCATCAGCAGCAATACTGCTGCATAAAACGGCTTCTGACATTTGCAAAGTCATGAAGTTGGTATTGCACGGAGTGGTAACAGAAGATGGCACCGGGGGCTGATTATCAAAGATGCTGGCTGTGCCTCCGAAAGTAAGAGTATAGCCAGACTGAGATGAACTGTAATTACTTACAACGAGCGTATAGGTTTGCCCGGTGGTTACATTGAGTATGGAGCTGAACTGGCATCCGGGTGAATTAGTGCAGCAATCCTCAGAGGCATTCACTCCGGCTGCAGAGATTCCCGTATTGCCCGGATCCACGCAGTAATTGCATCGTACTTCAGGTGCTGCTCCGGTAATGATGTCGGAGCAGTTTAAGCCGGTAATGTTGTATAGAGCAAAATCGTAATCATCATTCATGTCGTTGGGTGAGATGGTAAAAGTCAGCGTGCCTGAATTCTGCACGGTAAAAATGTACCAGACTGAATTTTTTTCCTGCGAGCCCAGACACGAGCTGGTGGGCACTTCCTGGATATTACCAAAACCGGAGTAGGCGCTTGGCTGTATAAAGGTGCTTTGACACACGGCAATGGCATTATTGCAATCCTGTTCAGGAGCCCCCCCTCGCGCACTTCCTGCGGATACATTGCTGCCGAGTAATTTTTCAATCTTTCTCTGCTCCAGCTGCTGAGGAGTGAGCTGGGCATCCATCTGCAGGGCTAAACACATGAAAAACATCGTGGCAGGAATCCATCGTAGCATGTTAAAAGTTTATCACGAAAGTAAAAATATTTTATCTCACAAAAGGAAAGCTCTTTAATGCAGTGTACACCGGAAACCCCTTTGTCAAACGCGATGCATACAGGGTAATATGCCTCACATCAAAACAAGTCATTTCCAATGAAGGCGGGGAAGTCAGGTGCGGTAATGATTGATTTCTTATCCTTGCAAGCGTGACGTGTGGCTCCGCTATCCTGCGGCTGTCTCCGGGTAAAGTTTGCTGCAGGGATACAGCCAGCAGGTGAAATTCCGCTGAGGGCTTTGCCGAAGCCCATATCATTACAGGCCTGCCTCGTTTCTTTATCAGCTTTGTGCCTTCAAGTGTCAAGGGAAACCTTTGCGTTCCGGAAGCAATCCTGTCAATCATTTCTGATAAAGCGGGTACCTTATCTTCCGCAACATCTCCGATAAAATGCACCGTAATATGCAGATTTTCCGGAGGTGTCCATCTCAGGGCAGGATGCTCCATGTATGCAGAAATACGGGTCAGTTGTTCCCGCACCGTATCGGGAAGGTCTATAGCTACAAATAGGCGTTGGGCAGACATCTGAACCATTCATGGGTTCTTCGCTAAATTAACTTCTCAAAAGTTGTTATCATGTGCAAAGCCAGGCATGGATACTCTATGCAATTCCTTTATCCATGAACCAGCACCACCGGTGAGGTCTCCGATGCGTTGGTGCTCATACATCTCGCACAACGCCCAACCTGGGCATATAAAAAATTACTTTCGCAAAAGACTTTCTCCGGTATGTCGCAATTGTTAGTCTCTCTTTCCCAAAAAATAATCACCTGCCGGAAGTGCCCCCGATTGGTCACTTATCGGGAAGAAGTTGCCCGGACAAAGGTGCGTAGGTTTCTTCAGCAGTCATACTGGGGTAAGGCTGTTCCCGGCTTTGGTGACGACCAGGCCTCATTATTTATCATAGGATTGGCACCCGCTGCCCATGGAGCCAATCGCACCGGACGCATGTTTACAGGCGATGCATCGGGTGACTGGCTTTACAGGGCACTTTATGAAACCGGCTTTGCCAATCAACCCCAGAGTGTTGCCGCAGATGATGGAATGACGCTGCAAGATGCTTATATCTCGGCAGTAGTGCGCTGCGCTCCTCCGGGCAATAAACCTTTGCCTTCCGAAATAGAGAACTGCTCCACGTATCTGCAACAGGAGTTATTGCTCCTGGGGAAAGCAAAGATATTCTTATGTCTGGGACACATTGCATTCCGGCAATTCTGCCGCATCAGCCGGCTGCAGGGGTTGCAGTTTGGCCATGGGCTCAGGTATCCTCTGCATAAAGGCAAGTGGCTTTTCTGTTCCTATCACCCCAGCCGGCAGAATACCCAGACGGGCAGACTCACATGGGAGGCATGGATAGCTGTATTCAAAGAAGTCAGAGCAACGCTGCAGAAAATAAATCCTAATCATTAATCTCAGTTCTGCCTGTTTCCTTCGGAATCACAGGCAAGATGATCCGGGAAGGATATGCTTCCGTGCAGCTCACCACAAAGCGTGAAGGTGTGTCATCAGGATTATCAAAATGAATGGTATCAGCGCCTGCAATGGAGAGACGCAGGGCATGACCGGCCTTAAACTGATAGGAAATAGGCAACAGGTCAAAGTAAAACCTGGCCGTCTCCCCGGGCACCAGCGGCAGGGCATCTTCTTTATTGAATGAATGGTAAGGACCCGGCTGCCGGTATCCTGTGGTATCTGTTGACACCTTGCGATGCAGGGCGCGCAACATGCCTTCCGTTACATAGGTCACGCTGCTGTCCGGTCCTACATCTTCAATGTAGCAAAACACAGCGGCATCGATGGCATCCGCACTTAAATACAGGTCAGCAATAATGTGACCGGTAATTTCTACCTCTGTTTCAAACGGCTGTGTAGTAAATCCCAGCAGCCTGGCGCTGACCTCTCTTCGGTCTGCATAATGTGTATGCCCGTTCTTATACAACGGAGTCTGCGAATTCCATCTGCTTGTGTTGCCCGAGTTGACCGAATAATCTATCACGTATTCCCTGCTGCCCGTTTGTACATACTCGGGAGCATTTACCAAACGGCCATCAGCCGAGAGGTAGTACGGCTCACTTATCTGTTGAGGCAATGGCCAGCTATCGGCTTCTTTCCATTTTTCCTCGCCAACGGTATAGTAGTGAATTTTCTTTTCTCTGCCGATGCCGTTATCAATCCCTTTCAGATGATAATCCAGAAAACGGAGAATTTCGGTTATGACGCTAAAATTCAAATCCTTTGAGTCAGCATAGGGACTGGTGTTGGCATGCGGTCCGTGATCCCAGGGCCCTATAAGCACACGCTCTGTATTGGAGGTATTCAGCATTCCCTCAATGACTGACTTACATAAAGCTCCGTCATACCATCCTCCAATGCGGTAAATTGCCGTGCCTGACTCTTCAATAGCCTTCCTGTTGCTATGTATACTGTAATCATTGGGGCAGAGCGTAGTGCCCGGGTGCAGATCATTCCGGAAGTTGACTTGCAGCATGCCTGCATATACATCAAAGTTAGAGGCGTGCATAGCTATTGACTCCTTCAGCATGCCGTTGTGCCCCTTTACAGGATTGATACCTTTAATCAGTTTCTGGGCTTTAGGACCGAATATGGAAAAATCATTATGGTCGAGAGCGTGGGTTGTCTTGCCCCAGATCTTAATGAATGGCCCCTGCCTTACGCCATTCGGGAATACGATGTGATTGTACAAATCAAAAATATTGGAGCGTGGAACGCAGGCCTTTACGGCAGGATGTTGATTAATCAGCAACAACTCGGCCGTAGTACCCACATAGGAAATACCTGTGCTGGCAACTTTTCCGTTTGACCAGGGTTGGCTGATAATCCAATCTACAATTTCAGCTCCGTCCTTTACTTCTTCGGGACTAAACTCCATGGTGCGTGTGCCGGTAGAAGCCCCCGAACCGCGTACATCCACAATAACCACCGCATAGCCATGAGAGGTAAAAAAATTGATTTCCGACTCCCTGACCATCACCAGCACCGGATGCTTAAACAGACTTATGGGGAATTTGGCTTTCAGAGAACGTACATAGCGCGTCAGGTAAACAATAGTGGGAAACTTCTCTCCCTTTTTTGCTTTTTTGGGAAGAAACACATCCGTGGCAAGCTGCACTCCGTCACGCATAGGCAGGTATAGCGAGAAATATTTAAATCCCTTATACTCAGGTTGGGAATACCCCTGGTATATGCCGAGGGTGCTGACTTTCTCTTCGGTGGCATTTTTCCCTGCGCGCTCATCCGGAGGAGCAGCGTGCGCAACACCTCCTGCCAACCCAATCTGAATAAGAATAAAAATACAATACAACCTCAGCAATATCTTACTACTGAACATGTACGTATACATTTTTTTAAGAAGACAAGAATACCAGCTTTAAGAGACAAACTTAACGTAAAAGGTTGCAGCCGCATCCTAAAGAAAAAAACAAAACACCGGGTGCAACATCATTCCGGAGTCAGAATGGGCTGCAGGCTGTAAGTCAACACGTAGTTGCCGATAAATGTGAAATATACCTGCATCTCTGTGCGAAGGTTGGGCCTGTTGCACTACATACGCGAACAGAGCTGTCTTGCTGACGCAGCGGCAGCTGCAGACGTATCTCTTCGCGAAATGATAACGCAGGTATGCCCATGACCTTAAACACGCTTTCTTTAACCGACCAGCACAGAGTGAGCAAACGCAAATCGGTAGAGTCAACCAGCCCAGCCATTTCCTCATCCGAAAGAAATTTATGCATGACGCGTTGTACTTTCGGTCGCACTTCCTCCACATCCACACCAGGGTTAAACCGTTGACTGATCAATGCGGCAATCATGAGGTTGCTGTGCGACAGGGAAACTCCTCCACGTACTGTCAACTATGCGCAGTTGTCCCTGTTCTGAGCGGCTAAGCACTGCAGTTTCATCCTGCAGCAGGTTACACAAAAGATAGCGGGAAGCCAGAAATTCCTTTTTTCTTTTTGCACTGAAATCGGCTGAAAACCCTGTAAGGTATCCCTGTGGGAGAGGCTGAAAAAATGTATCAGGCTCGGTAGCCTCCCACAACCCCAGAAGGGTCGTGTCTGCGATATGTTCTATTTTTATCAGGGGCATGCAGTAAAATTATCACTCCCTCAGACGCTTAGTGCATTATGCTACCGAAAGCAGGCATACAAATTTCAAGGAAAGCCGCGTATACCGGACATACCGGCTCTGTGTTCAGCCTCATCAGAGATGTCCGAAATCCCGGGGTTTTCTATTCGGCAGGTGGCGACCAGCGTATCATACAATGGGATACCCGCAAGCCCTCAACAGGCTCAAGGATTGGCGTGGGTTCGGGAACCATTTTTGCCCTGCTTAGCCTGCCCGGAGAGCAGTTAGCCATCGGACAAATGAACGGAATACTCAGCCTCTTCACTCCCGGGTCGGAGAATCTGAAAACTCTGCTTCCTGCTACCGGTTATAGCATCTTTGACCTCCTCTGTTATGACAACCGGATGATCGCTGCCCATGGCAACGGCAGACTCACAATATGGAATCTGGAAGACGAAGCATTGCTTCAGACCATTCAGCTCAGCGATAAAAGCATTCGCCAGATGAGCCTCCATCCGGAAGGTAGATTGCTCGCGGCAGGAGTCAGTGACAACACCATTTATCTGATTGAAACAGAAAACTACACCGTTGTCCGTAAGCTCAATGGTCATCAAAACTCGGTTTTTGCGGTATGCTTTTCTCCTGACGGGAACTATCTGCTGAGCGGATCTCGCGATGCACAGGTGAAAATCTGGGATGCGCGGAACAACTATACCCTTGTGCATTCCATACCAGCTCATATGTTTACGGTAAACAGCATTGCTTGCAGTCCGGATGGGAGATACTTCGCTACCGGCAGCCGCGATCATTCCATTCGCATATGGGATGCGCAAAGCTTTGCGCTTCTTAAAGTCATTGATCGGGAGAAATATGTCGGACACACGCATTCTGTAAATCGTATTCTATGGCTGGAAGAAGACAACCTGCTGATTTCCACCGGGGATGACCGGAAGATTATGGTGTGGGAGATAAAGACAGCACGTGAAGAGTTGGAGTAGCTTTTTCCAAGTCACCTTAATATCTTAGCGCATCAATGCCCTAGCCATGATTCTTACCGACAAAGAAATTTTACGGGAAATTGAAAACGAAAATATTCTCATAGAGCCTTTTCGCCCGGAATGTCTGGGCAGCAATTCCTATGACGTGCATCTGGGACGCTATCTTTCGGTGTATAAAAATCATGTGCTGGATGCCCGTGCCCATAATGAAATCCAGGAGATACTTATTCCTGAAGAAGGTTTTGTTATACAGCCGGGTACGCTGTATCTGGGTGTTACAGAAGAATATACTGAAACACACAAACACGTGCCCTTCCTGGAGGGGAAGTCAAGCCTCGGACGGCTGGGCCTGAACATTCACGCCACTGCCGGCAAAGGAGATATCGGTTTTTGCAACACCTGGACCTTGGAGATATCCTGCATTCAGCCGGTGCGCATCTATCCCGGTATGCCTATTGGGCAGTTAATCTATTTTACCGTGAAGGGGGAAGTGGAAACGCCTTATTACAAAAAGCATACAGCCAAATACACCAAGCGCACACTGAAGCCTGTGGAATCTATGATGTGGAAAAATAAATTCTGAAGGCCGGTCTATCCTTCAAAATGCAGCGATATGATGATTGAGCGGGAAAAAAGCTTATCCAGCACCCGCGAATAGATGAGGGTTTCGTTGCGCGAATGGATATTCAGAAAGCCATTGGCAATCTTTACTTCGGGAGAAAAAATAAACAGCGGGAAAAAAATCTGAATCCCTGCTCCCAGCTCGTAGGACATATCATGGCGGCCTACCTTTACCTGATCATCAGCCCTGCGGGCCTTGGCATTGGAAGCCATATCGGCACTGTATTTTAAACCGGCAAGCACATATACGCGGATGTCTTTTATCGGCTGCGACTTAAAGCGCACCTGAAGAGGCAGTTCAATGCTGATGGACTCAATGTCTTTTTCGGCAAAACGGTTGTTGGATAGGTCATAGCGTATACTCTTTCCGGCAAAAGACAACGTGGGTATAAACCGCAGATCAAAATATTTGCCCATACGTAGGTTGGAGATAATGCCCAGATTAAAACCAGGTCCCCACTTTGAACTTACTACCAGCACGGAATCATTATAGAGGAAATCTTCCGAATGTGTGATTTTAAACTTGGAAGTATTGAACCCCAGCGTAATCCCGAAATAAAGGCGCTTGTTCAGATAGTCCAGATAATTAAGCTGGCCCTTGACCACCCCCGGCAGGAATATCACCAGCACACCCATCAGGATTTTGTTCCTGTATAGACGGATGCTATTCCAAACGTAAGACTTATGCATTTTACATGATTAATTCCGGCTGCCTGCAACAGCGACATAAATTTCTGTCCTTCCGGAAATGCTTTAACGGATTCGGGTAAATAAGAGTATGCTCTCCTGTCGCGGGAAAAAAAACGACCAATTGCCGGAAGGATGTAATGAAAATACAGGTTAAACAGCTCCCGAAAAGGAAACACCGAGGGTTTGGAAAACTCCAGCACCACCAGTCTGCACCCGGGCTTCAGTACGCGCGTCATCTCAGCAAGGCCTGCTTCCAGGTTTTCAAAATTTCTTACTCCAAAAGCTACGGTAACGGCATCAAAGCTGTTATCCGCAAAGGGCAGATTTTCAGAGTCGGCTTTCTGAAAGGTAATCAAACCATCCAGGTGTCGCGCCTGAATTTTCCGTTTCCCTAATTCCAGCATGTTAGCCGAAATGTCCACGCCTATAATGCGCTCAGGTTGTAGCCGGGCCAGCTCAATGGCCAAGTCACCCGTGCCGGTGGCCACATCCAGGATAGAGCGCGGTCTTTCCTGTTCCAGAAGCCTACGCACCTTGCGCCTCCATATCTTATCAATATTGGCCGAAAGGAGATGATTCAGAAAATCATAGCGCGGAGCAATATGGTCAAACATCTGCTCCACCTGTTGTTTCTTGCTGCCTTTTTGACTATATGGCTTAACCTCTGCCGATTCCAAAATTCTATGCTTACTTTGACAAGGAAGACATTCCAAACCCGTCCGAAGTTAATTATGTTTTTTAAAAGTTATCGTTTTATCGGCAGCTTCCCTTCAGCACAGGATTGCCCTCAAACAGGACTTCCCGAGTTTGCTTTCGGAGGACGCTCAAACGTGGGTAAATCATCACTTATCAACTATCTGACCAATAACCGCCACCTGGCCCGCACTTCGCAAACCCCGGGAAAGACGCAGTTGTTAAATTACTATCTGGTAGATGAACGCTGGTATCTGGTGGACTTACCCGGCTATGGCTTTGCCAAAGTTTCAAAAGAAAAACGGCACCAATTTCAGCAACTTATCAGGGACTATCTGATACAACGCAGCACATTGCAGTGCTTGTTTTTGCTGATTGATGCCCGTATTCCTCCCCAACCCATTGACCTGAGATTTGTCAACTGGTTGGGCGAACACCGGATTCCTTTTGCTTCTGGTGTTTACCAAGGCTGACCGCTACCCGTCATCTGCCTTGAAACACAACATAGAGGATTTTAAAAATGCCTTGCGTGAACACTGGGAAGAATTACCCCCGCAGTTTATTACCTCGGCCAGGAAAAAAACCGGACGAGATGCACTACTAAAATTCATGCTTTCCGCAGCTCAGCACAAAATCTGAATTGTCCACTTACCGATTGCAATCTGTCCCTGTGATTATATAACATGCCCCTATTTTTATACCCTCACAAATAGTACGACTTATGAAACGACAAATAAACTGGTCAAAAATACGCGAAAGCCATGCCGTAGGCAGCTTCCTCATTGACCTGACCATGATAATACTGGTCATCTTAAATCTGCTTTTCATTGTATTTGACTGGCATTTTCAGTTTGGATTTTTTAAAAATCTTATAGCTGCCCTGTCACCTGCTTTTTACCAGTTTTACAGCCAGCAGGTGCATCCGAATTTTTTATTGTATGACGGAATTTTCGTTGCCATCTTTCTTACTGAACTCTTCATACGGTGGGCGCTGGCTGTAAAAAGAAAAACTTACGATAAGTGGTTTTTTTATCCGTTTGTACGCTGGTATGACGTACTGGGATGCATTCCCCTGGGTACCTTCCGCTGGTTGAGGATTCTGCGTATTGTGTCCATGATGATTCGCCTCCACAAAATGGGAGTCATCAACCTCACCAATACGTTTATATACCGTGAACTGCAGAAAATCATTCAAATCCTCACCGAGGAAATTTCCGACCGGGTAGTAATCCATGTATTGAATGGGGTGCAAAGGGAAATCAAACAAGACAACCCGATTGTCACACGCATGATTACTGAAGTTATCCGCCCGCATCAGGATGTGCTCACATTATGGATAGCCCACCGTGTCAAAAAAGCTACCGAACAGAATTATGCTCTGTATCATGAAGACATAAGGAATTACATCCGATCATTGGTTGAAAAGGCCGTAGAAAACAATCAGGAAGTAAAAAACATAGCTGCCATACCTGTTATTGGCCGGCAAATAAGGCAGGCGCTGAAAACTTCCGTGAGCGACATTACTTTCACTGTCATTCACGGAATGGTGCAGGACCTCTCCGGCAATCACAACAATAAATTCATTGATGAAGCGACCAGTATTATTTTTGATACCGTTTTGGTGAAAGAAGAAGACCCCGAATTAAATCGGGTGGCAAAAGACATTTTCCTGCGTGCAATAGAACTGGTCAAAGAGCAGATAGCACTGAAATTGTGGAAGCTTGAAGAAAGGGCTTCCTGAAAAGCGGTTGCGTAAACAGTCCGTCTTTTTTCTATTTTTTCTATTTCAGAATAAAGGCGCCCACCCCGCTGAAAAATCCATCTACGAAAACTTTTACGGTATAGCTTCCCTTTGTAAGCGGTATGTCGTAGCTCCAGGTGACACAATAATTTTTGCGTTGATTTTGATAATCAATCTGGGTAGTAGCAGTATACCGTGCCTGCGTATTATCGTCTTTGATAGTGAAAGTGCCAGCCCCCGAAGCATCTGTTCCCAGCACCACACCGTCGGGTGACAAAATCTGCAGGTAAATGGTTTTCGTGCCGGAGGCTGCTATTTTATTTTCCAGTAAATCAAAACAGATCTCCACCCTATTGGTTTTTGAGGCGATAGCTGTGTTGACAAACTTTCCGCTGGCTTTCCGTTTCTGGGGCGATGCGGTCACATTGTCGGCTGTGAGAATAGAGCCCTTTTCAATGGTTTTCTTCTGCTGCTCAATAGTAGCTGTTTGATCTTGCAGGGTAGTCTGATATGCAACAATCTCTTCCTTGAGCAGATTATTGGCAGATATCAACGAATCAATCTGTTCCAGATAGCGCTCTTTCAGCCGCTTCAGCTCAGCCACCTCAGCTGCAAGTTCTTTCGCTTTGGAGGCATCTTTCTTTAACTGAGCTATGCGGGCTTCCTTGCGGGCAATATCTTTTTTAGCCTCCGCCAGCAGACTATCCAGCTCGGCAGATAAACCTTTAAATTCATCCAGCTCACTGGTGGTTTCTTCTACCTTGGCAACCAACTCAGTTCTTAGCATGGACAACGAGTCCACTTTTTCCTGTAAGGCAGCCACTTTTTTGTCCAGTTCATTATTTTCAGTCAGTTTTATGTAGAGAAAGTATAGCACTATCACATTCAGCACAACTGAAATGAGCAACAGTATAGTTATAGGTCTGTTTGAATTGGTTGCAGCCATGGTGTAATGAATTTTTCCCGTAAAGGTATTAAAATTATTCAGAGCAAGAAATCTGTATGCTGATTATCCTGAATAGCCTCCATTTTCATGCACTGTAAAGAAATGGAATACCAGCTTAAATAACCCGGTCAACAGTTATGAGGGTAATTACAAATACAACAGCAGATTGGCTTCCAACATTACACGGAAAGCCGCAGAAAATGTGACAGCAAAAACTCCGCTCAGATATGAAGGATGGTGCATGGCAATTATTCTTCTTCCGGTTGTTCCTCCGGTAACACAACAAAGTGTTTTGCCTTAAATCGCCCTTTTACCACTTCTCCTGAAACTTCAGCTTTTCTTACTTTGTTGCACATACCGTTATGGACATGGGGATCGCCAAAATCATGCAGTGAAAATCCATCAACCGGATAAGATTTCCCATCTATTTTTACTGCAAGAAAACAGCCTCCTTTCATACCGAAATTGCAGGAGCCACAGGAAGCCTCTACGATACGTTTTTCTGTTAATTTGTCTGCTGTGGTTGCTTTTTCCGCCTGAGCATAAGCTGATAAGACTGCGAATGCAATAAGGGCAGTGAAAATGAGATGTTTCATTTTTATTGTTTTTATTGTTGGCCTTGGGCAAAGTTATATTATCTGATGCAAAAAAAGGGAAAACCCGTTGAATTCCTCATTTTTGCATGTATATGTTTTAAAACAGCAGACTATGTTTCAACCCGGTTTATTTAAGGATAAAGTGGTTATGGTTTCCGGAGGCGGCAGCGGCATAGGCAAGGCCATAGCGAAACAGTTTCTTTCGTACGGAGCTACGGTTTACATAGGCTCAAGAAAAAAAGAGCGCTTAATGGCTGCCGCGGAAGAACTAAAACAATCAGGTAGGTGCGATTATGTGGAGCTGAACATTCGTGAGCCTGAATCTATCGGGCAGGCTGTGGAAGCAATCAGGCAAAAAGAAGGCCGGGTTGACATTCTGATTAACAATGCTGGCGGGCAGTTTCCGCTGGCAGCCGAAGCCATAACTCCCAACGGCTGGAAAGCCGTGATTGACACAAATCTGAACGGCACCTTTTTCATGTCTCAAGCTTTTGCCAGGCATTTTTTTATACCCCAACGCAAAGGTATCATCGTGAATATTATCGCCAACATTTTCAGAGGCTTTCCCGGCATGTCACACACCGGAGCGGCACGGGCCGGGGTAAGTAATTTAACCATGACTCTGGCCGTGGAATGGGCAGTACATAATATACGCGTGAATGCCATTGCTCCTGGCATCATCCAGTCTTCGGGATTAGAACAATATCCTCCGGAATTTCTCCGCGGGGTAACGTCTAAAATACCCATGAAACGCATGGGCACAGTAGAGGAGGTGGCATGGCTGGCTTGTTTTCTGGCATCCCCGATGTCGGAGTTCATTACGGGAGAAACTATTTATGTGGATGGCGGACAGCGCCTTTGGGGCGATTTATGGGAAATACCTGATCCTCCGGCCGCAAGCTGATATGCATCATTAAACTTTTAAATGTACGATTATGTCTGCAAAGATTGCTTTATTCCCCGGTTCCTTTGATCCCATTACAAAAGGGCATGTCAATGTGCTGTTACGTGCTTTGCCTCTCTTTGACAAGGTCATCGTTGCCCTTGGGAACAACACCTCAAAACGGTATGCCTTCCCTTTTGAAAAACGGCATCAATGGATTAAAGAAATTTTCCGCTCCTATCCTACCGTGGAAGTGATGGCCTACCAGGGACTGACCGTAGATTTTGCCCGGAAAGTTAATGCCCGCTATCTGATTCGCGGCATTCGTAACAGCAGTGATTTTGAATACGAGAAAACCATAGCGCAGCTCAACAAGTCTATGATGCCTGAACTGGAAACCATTTGCATCCTCAGTGATCCCGAGCATGGGCACATCAGCTCTACTATAGTGCGCGAAATTATTCTCAACGGAGGTGATCCGGGCATTTTCCTGCCTCCGGAAGTGCAGCTTTAGCGTTTGCCTCCGATCTCTTCTTCATACGCATGCCTGTCAATATGTTTACCTAAGGTTCCTCTAAACCTCTGCCAGGAAGTCTGCCGCTCCGTCAAAGGAACAAAATCCTGTACGTAGGCTTGTTGATAGTTAATCTCCGGGTTTTTAAAGGGCATAATTGTGAATAAAGAATCAAATACTATAGGGATAAATCTGATATCCTGACTAAGCTTTCGTCTGGCAAAACCCCGCAGCATTTTGGTCTGAAAGGGATCGGATGCCAGTCCAATTTTTTTTAATCCGAGCTGGTGAGCCAACTTGTAGGAGTAATAAATATTTTCGGTGCTGTGTTCGGCTTTTGTTTCCTTAAAAATGTGTTTTTCCGGAATGCCCAGATCCTGCGCATAGAGAGCCATAATTTCAGCTTCTATGTATGGAGTATAAACAGCAGAACCACTGTAGATAATATTTTTGGTGATACCGCGGTCATACAGAAACTTTGACCAGTAAACCCTTGCTTTCATGATTTTGCTCCAGCTTCCTTTTTCAAAAGGTACCCCGGGCACTATAATGGCATCCAGTGTATCACCCTGCAAGGCGCGTTCCCTAGCCTGTGCATAAAGACGATGCATGGCTTTGTTGGAGTAGGTACATCCGGTGTGCAACAAAACAGCAATAGCAGCCATAGGCAGCCATGTGGTGTATTTAAAGGAGTGCAATGACCTCACACACCCGAATAGTAAACTTCTGTCAGATGATGCGTTCATTGCCTCCGTCCACGGGGACCTGAGCCCCGGTTGTTTTTGAGAAAGCGGGTCCAAGCATAGACACAACCATACGGGCAACGTCCTTTGACCTTACTTCCGTGTGCAACACATTATTTTTTTTATATGCTTCTACGGTGAGGCCATAGTGTGCAGCTCTTTTGCGCAGCACTTCATCGGTCCAGATGGCAGTATCAAACACTGCATTCGGATGCACAACATTAACGCGGATACCTTTGCGGCCGGATTCCAGAGCTGCAACGCGCGCAAGCTGAGTCAGAGCTGCTTTTGCTGCTGAATAGGCTGCAGCAGCCGGGCCGGGAGCAGGTACGTTCTTAGAGCCAATAATCACCACAGCAGGGTCAAGGCCATGCTCCAAAAATGGCAGACAATATTTTAGCATGAGCCGATGACTGTTGAGGTTTACAGCCATACTTACGTTCCATGTGGCTTCATCCAGTTCAGTAAGCTCAGCGCTCTTTGTAAACACTCCGGCATTGCTCACAAGCATATCTAGCCCGCCAAAGTGCAGAACAGTTTTTTCAATAGCTTTCTTCACTGCCGCTTCGCGGGTAACGTCACATTGCAGAGGCAATATTTCCTGTGCATAGAAAATCTTACCGATATCCTTCCGCATATCTAAGGCTGCCACTACAGCTCCTTCGCTTAACAGAGCTTCCACACAGGCCTTTCCGATACCGCTGGCTGCTCCGGTGACGATAGCAATCTTTCCCTGAAAGATTTTACCTATGCCGCCTTTTTTAAGTTTTGCCTGCTCCAGCTCCCAGTATTCCACATCAAAAAGGGCTTTCTGCGGCAATGCTTTCCAGCCACCCAGCTTTTCGGCCTGCTGAATAGCTCGAATGGTGTGGCGGGTGATATCTTGCACTATGCGGGCATCTTTCAGGGTTTTACCAAAATGCAGAATGCCTCTGCCTGGCCACACAGCCCATCGCGGAGCGCTATCCAGCATAGTGAGCTTACCATTGGTAAATCTGTTGAAATATTTTTCATACGAAGCCGTAAACTGCTCAACCGATTTGACCGGATCTGCACCGGCAACCATGGCTGTACGCTTGGTGCGAATGATATGATCAGGGGTAAGAGGGCCTCTTGATACCAGACTGGACACATTTTTCAGACTACTGAAACCCACCGCTTCCGGTGATGTATCTGTGGATACGATTACCGCTGATCCGGTTTTGGCTGCCACTGCTTTTCTGAGGCGGGCAAGGTAATGCAGATCAATGGATGGCCTTACCCGGCTGCGGACAAAACCCGCTTTTTTGCGTTTCAAATACCGTTCAGCAAGTGTCACAAGCCTGATCATGCGCAGATAACTTTCTTTAGCTTCATCATGAAATGTAAATACTCCATGCTGAAGCAGGATAATGCCGGTGAGCTTGTCCCATTGTACGTTTTGCGTAAGGGCATACACCTTTTGGGCAAGGACAAAACCCGGCATCACATAGGGGACAATGAGCACTTCTTCCCCATAAATTTCCTGAATCCGTCTGGCCCCTTCAGGTGTGTTGCTCACGGTCACCACGGCATCCGCATGGGTATGATCTACAAAGCGGAAAGGCAAAATAGCATGGAGGATGGCTTCAACCGAAGGATTAGGTGCGTATGGGTCTGTCATTGCAGCCCGTTGTAGTTTAACCATTTCACTGTCCGACAACTCCGGCAAAGTAACCATTTGTAACAGAGCTTTCATACGCACAGGGGCAAAACCTTCCGCCTGAATGGTAGCCAGATCCCAACCGCTTCCCTTTACGTATAGCAATTCCTCCGTTTCGCCAAAGAGGTTAGTTTCCGTTATTTTCACCGAGGTGTTACCTCCGCCATGTAATACCAAATCAGGATTTTGGCCCAGCAATCTTGAAGAATATACGCGCAGGCCCAACAGGTCGTCCCTAAACACGGAGGCGTGCCTGTCATTCCAGAGACTTTTCATGCTCTAAAAATAGAAAAAGGGCTGCTCGCTGTATTCAATGTTACACAAGAAAAACAGGGCTGGAAAGTCGGGTGATGATTCAATATCCCATCCAAGCAATCTGCACACGGACTTTAAGCAGTTTACCCGGAGAAGAATTTTCCAGCGCCACGCCAAGCACAAAGCCGGGCTGCGTGGCTTTCATACAGTGTCCAGGGAGGGCGGAGCTGGTAACCCAATCGCCTTTTCTCACATCACCATTTGAGCTGTCAAATTTCACCATGGCTATACCTGATTCCAGAATTGCCGGCACATTACGTGTTTCGGTTTTTTCATTGAAAACACCTGCCATGAATTCTGAATAAGGTGTATTACAGCGCTCCAGTACGCCATCAGCTGTTCGCCCCGTAGAGGAAACCACCACGTCACCATGCTCCAGCATAGATCGCATCCGTTCAGACTGTGCCCAGGCAAAGATTGCCGGACAAAAGGCCAGAATAGCTATCATCAGAAGTTTCATGTTCCCCATTATTTGGCAAGTTCAATTACATTCATATAGCGTTCCCCCAGTCTTACATTTTCCGTAGCTGAGTGTTCATTGGGAAGCCAATATTCCAGTGAATAGGTTTGATTGCCTGAAACCCCCGTATCCATGATACTCATGGAAAGGTTGCTGCTGATATAGTACCAAAACCCGGAGGGTACATAATTGGCCGTGGTCATCATCACGGCTGTGCGAGCGAGTTCAGTGGAGCCCCGCATCAAACGGAAATAAGCTGAGCTGGGCACGTAGGTATTGTAATTATCCCCTTCCACACGGGCTGTAACAGTGATAAGGACAGTGCTTCCTGCGGTAATATTCCGTGTGACCGAAAACCCGGAGACAGCCTGCCAAGTACCGGGGGTCCATCCGGCTCCGGTGGGAGTATAGGAGAAGCTTCCGGTATTATTTCCATTCAGAGCAATTTCGGAAGTACTGGTATATACGGTGGCTCCCTGATTGCCGGCCACAATTTTGGTCCATGGCTGGGCGGGATTGTTATTGGTCTTACGATAATAGAGGTCCTGATCAAAAAAACTGCCGGCAATCTGCAAAGCATAATTATTGTTGTTATTGCTGTGCCTGACGTCCAGCAGGTGCCACCAGCTGGAAGCTCCGGGAGGCCAGTTGGATGCCGGTGCAGGAGATGAGGTTTCAAAAAATCCGCTGCGCGCTCCGGCATTTCCCTGTAAGCCGGCATCATTGCGCGTTTCCGTTCTTACCAGACCGTTACCCCAGTAAACAATGCCATCGGACCTTATATGGGAAGCCACATGTAAGAACTCAGCTGGATTTGTGGTTCCGATACCGGTATTTCCGCTCTTGGGCATGATGGCTACATGATTGCCCGTAGTGTTCAGCGTGAGCAGGTTTCCGTTCTCAGCTGTGATGGAAAACTCGTTGGAGAGACTGTTGGCACCTCCCCAGGGGCCGTCATATAAGATAATGCCCTGACGAGTTGTATTGGAATAAAACCCTATCCATTCATAGCTGTTATCATCAGCGCGTACTCCATACATTACTTTCAGATTATCGCCTTCGGTATTCAGGGCGTAGTTGCCTCCGATACGTATGTTGCCCCCCGCAACGTGTAATCTTTCGGCCGGAGTCAGTGTGCCGATACCTACATGTCCATTGCTGTTCAATACGGCTATGCGGGTATTCCCAGATGTTTGCAGGTATAGATCTTCATTATAGCTACCGACAAGACCTTCATCTACCGTTATGCCTTTGTTGAAATAATAGCGGGGACGATCAGTATAAAAATGAGACCACGAAGAATTTTGGGAGCCTATTTCAGTATAACCCGAACTGGTAGTTACCCGCAGGGAATTGCCATTGCCCTGCGTCAGCGCTGTATTTTGATTGGTAAGCTGAAGCTGGCTCACCCTTCCAATGCCGCTGATACGGAAATCGCCTGTTTGGTCCGCAGAAAACTGATTTTTGATAAAGTCGCCGGCATTGGTGACATCCGGCACGTTGACGATATAGCTGAAATTGGAAAGGTTGGTTACCTGGCTAATTGTCCAGTTATCGGCATAAGCCTCATTGATGGACGAATGTCCCTGCATAAAGGTTGTGACGGTGATTTTGGGATAAGAATATGTAGCAGTTTCGTCTCCCAGCAGAATAGCTACAGTAGAGGTGGTATTGTTTTTAGCCAGCCTGACCTGCAACTTTTTGCTTCCCGTATTGATGTATCCGTAGTTGTAGAAATTATTATTCGTGTAGATGTAGCCACCCACGGTTAGCTCAAAGGGACCGGTAATATCGTAGAAGTAACCTTCAATTTTCACCCGGAACATGCAGGCTGAGTTCCATGGTTGTGCGGTTGTGATGGCAAAAGCTCCCGCAGCAGTTGGACTGGAGTTGTTGTAGGTAGCCAGATTGCGATACACCCGATAGGCTGAACTTCCTTCTACCATCATGTTGTCGTCCAGCCGGATGTTGCCTGCCACATCCAGACGCTGCAAGGGATTGGCAGTGCCGATGCCCACATTCTGGGCATAACTCCCTACATAAAGAAAAAGAAATGAAATGAAAACCAGTGCATACTTTTTCATTCAGGGCAGTTATATGTTCAATTTAATGAATTGAACGATAAAAACAAAACCTTCACTGCCGGTTATGCACATCGGCCATGCACATGGCTGAATAAAGTTGCTGGTAATGCGTTACCGGCCTATCGGATAGCTGTACATACTAAATGTGTCAAGGCTTATCCGGTGGCGATGAGCGCGATTTTATCCACAAAAATTTTTTAAGCTCTGCCAGGAGCCTGCATTATAGACCCGCTCAAATCCTTTGGATTGCAGGATGCTTTTTGCCTGAGCGCTGCGCATGCCGGATGCACAGCATACTATTACCGGTTTGTTTCTTTTGAGTTTTGAAAGGGATCGCTCCAGATTGGACAGGGGTATATTTAATGAACCCTTCACATGTCCAGTCCGGAACTCCTCCGGTGAGCGCACATCAACAATCTGAGCGCCCTCTGCAAGCAGAGCGGCAAGATCTGTTTCGGATTTTACCCCCAGCAGTTGTTTTAAAGCCTCAATCATGTTTGTGTTTTTTGTCAAAACTACAATGGGCGCTACAGTGATTTTGTGATATCGGTTACAATGGAAAGGACATTTAATTTCCTTCAAAGGGGTTGAGTGGTGCTTTCATATCCTTGGGAGTAACCAGCCAGAAGAAACGCATCTCAGCAAGAAAGTTATCCAGTATTTTTTTTGCTCTGGGGCTTTGTGTGCGGAAGTAGTAGCTTTTCAGAATAGACCGCAGATAATGACGGGCTTCTTCGCCTTCATCGGTATCAATTCGTTCCAGTTTCACCAGCTCCATGTTTACTTTATCAAAGAAATTTAATTTTTCATCATACACAAAGGCAGCTCCACCGGTCATGCCTGCTCCGAAATTAATGCCGGTTTCTCCCAGGACCACTACCGTGCCTCCGGTCATGTATTCACAGGGATGATCACCGGTGCCTTCCACTACCGCAAGGGCTCCAGAATTCCGCACGGCAAAGCGTTCGCCCACGGTGCCTGAAATGAAGAGTTTGCCTCCGGTAGCTCCATAAAGGCAGGTGTTGCCGGCAAGGTTTTTTATTTTGTTTAAATCTTCCGGAACAATGACGATGCGCCCACCCCGCATGCTTTTTCCTACGTAATCGTTTGCATTACCCGTCAGTCGGATGGACATCCCATAACTTAAAAAAGCACCCAGTGACTGCCCTGCATTACCCCGTAGTTCAATATGAATGAAATCTTTTTTCGGTAATCCGGCATCTCCGTATTTTTCAGCTATCTTACCACTGATATAGGCACCAAAAGCACGATTGGTGTTGTTGATGGTACGCTCAACGGTTACAGGTTCCTGAGGGTTATCAATGGCGTGTTTTATTTCTTCATATAATTCCTTTTCAAAAGTATTTTTATCCCAGGGCGTATTGGAGCGTGTACGTACATTGGGGCCTTCAATGCGTTTCAGCAGGGCAGAAAAATCAAAGTGCCTGGCTTTTTCATTTTCTACTATTTTAAGTAATTCGGTTCTCCCGATTATCTCATCCAGAGATCGGTAACCCATCTTGGATAAGATTTCCCTCACCTCTTCGGCCACCTGACGCAGATAACTGACAATAGCTTCCACACTACCACGATAATAGGTTCTCAACTTTTCATCCTGTGTGGCAATTCCCACGCTGCATTTGTTCAGATGACATACCCGCAAAATTTTGCATCCGATAGTATTCAGCAATACCGTCCCAAAGCCATACGATTCGGCACCCAGAATGGCTGCTTTCACCACATCCATACCGGTTTTGAGTCCACCATCTGTCTGCAGTTCCACGTATTCTCTGAGCTTATTTACCTTCAGGGCATTATGAGCCTCAATGAGTCCGAGTTCCCAGGGGTTCCCTGCATATTTTATAGATGACAACTGTGCTGCTCCAGTTCCTCCATCACAGCCGGATATGATGATTTTATCTGCATAAGCTTTTGCCACACCCACAGCAATAGTGCCTACCCCGGCTGTGCTGACCAGCTTCACACTCACCATGGCGTGAGGATTTATCTGTTTCAGGTCATAGATAAGTTGAGCAAGATCCTCAATAGAGTAAATGTCATGATGAGGCGGAGGAGAAATCAGGGCAATACCCGGAACGGTATGACGCAAGGTAGCAATCAATGGAGAAACTTTTGAGCCGGGTAATTGGCCCCCTTCTCCCGGCTTGGCTCCCTGAGCTATTTTGATCTGCAGCTCATCTGCATGACGCAGATAGGCCGGTGTAACTCCAAAGCGACCCGAAGCTACTTGCTTGATGCGGCTGTTTCGGATAGTGTGATAACGTGCGGGGTCTTCTCCTCCCTCCCCGCAGTTTGACATGCCTCCTATCAGATTCATTGCTTCGGCAATGGCTTCATGCGCTTCCGGGGAAATGGAGCCCAGACTCATAGCCGCAGAATTAAATCTGCGGGTAATATTTTCAACGGGCTCTACTTCTTCCAGCGGTATCGGATCAAGCTGGGGATGCAGTTGGAGGAAGTCGCGAACCATGCGCAGGCCTCTTTCATTGATGCGTTTACTTACAACACGATAATCTTCCAAAGAAAGGGTTTGGGCAAACTTTCGAATGCCTATGGACACATCAGGTGAATAATCATGATATTCTCCTCCGGCCGCATATTTATAGTATCCTCCTACTTCAAGTGCATACTGTCGCTGGTATTTCGTTTTGTGAAAAACGTGCTGGTGCACGCGCAGAATTCTGTGCTCTATGTCTTCGTAGGTTAAACCCGGGAGCAAACTGTAAGCTTCGGGGAAACATTCTTCCGTAATATCTTTGCCCAACCCAATGATGTCAAACATGCAACTGTGCTGGTAACTGTCCATGGCACAGATGCCCATTTTTGACATGATTTTAAGCAGCCCGGCATTCAGAGCTTTGTTAATGTTTTTAAGAGCCTGCTTTTTTCTTTTCAACAAAGAACCATTAAACTGGCCTGCTTTGCGCTCGGCAATCTGCAGGGCCGTGGCGTACAGCAAATAGGGATATACTGCGGTTGCACCAAAGGCAATCATTACCGCACAGGAATGAGCATCAAACACTTCTCCGCTTATGGCTATCAGAGAAGCTTTGCTGCGGATGTTCTTTTTCAGGAGAAAGGCATTCAGATAACCCAGCACCATTGGCATCGGGATAAGAGCTTCCTCAGCCGACAAACTACGGTCGTCCAGAATAACCAATCGCACCCCATCCTGCTCAATAGCATTCGCAATAGCATACCCTAACCTGCGCAGGGATTGCCTGATATCTTTTTTAAAGGTGGTGGGAAATATGCGATGAATATAAATGGGGTTAAATGCAGGATTTTCCTTCTTCCCAAAGGATAAAATAGCATCCAGCTTCTCCTTTGACAAGATGGGGCTGTTCAGTTTTATTCCTGATGCATTTTCAGGAATTTCTTTTAACACATTTCCTCTTGGTCCAATCATCACACTGGTAGACATGATAAGTTTCTCCCGGATGGGATCAATAGGCGGATTGGTAACCTGAGCAAAACGCTGGCGGAAGAAATCTGTAAAATTTCTCTGTACTTCACTAAAGCATGCCAGCGGTGTATCATCACCCATGGAGCCGGTTTCTTCCTTTCCCTCATTGGCCATGGGCTGAATGATGGATTCTACCACTTCACTTGTATAGTTATGGTAGCGCTGTAGCTCATTGATATTGCCATAAACATAGTCGGCATAATCCACAAAGTTTTCCTCCACATGCTCAGCAATATAAATCTGCCGCTGACTCAACCATTTGTCGTAGGGCTGAGAATCTTTGAGATAATCTCGGATATTGTCATTTTTCAGGATGTGTCCATGACGGGTATCCAGGGCAATCATTTCTCCGCTTTTGAGCTTGCCTTGTTCCACAATGTCATTTTCCGGGATATCCAGTACACCCAGCTCGCTGGCTATAAGTAGCCGCTGGTCTTTGGTAATGATGTATTTTGCCGGCCGCAATCCGTTGCGATCCATCACACAGGCCAAGTAGCGTCCATCGGTAAAATTCACTGCTGCAGGGCCATCCCAGGCTTCATAGGCAGCCGACATGTATTCATAAAAAGCCCGGATTTTGGAATCCTGTTTTGGCAGATTTTGCCAGGGAGGCGGAAACATGCAGCGCACGGCCTTGAAAAAATCCAGTCCGTTGGTAATCAGATATTCAAAAACATTATCTACGCTGCCACTGTCACTGCTACCCTTTTGCAGCACCGGCAATATTTTTTTTATTTCCTCGCGCGTAAAAACGGGGCTGTCCGGGTCTTCAGAATTCACACGCGCATTATAGCGGTTGGCGGTTATGGAATTGATTTCTCCGTTATGCGCCAATGTTCTGAAGGGCTGAGCAATAGCCCATCGGGGAAGGGTATTGGTAGAAAAACGCTGATGGAACAGCGCAAAACCGATTTCAAAAAGCGGATGCTGCAGGTCGGAATAAAACTCGCTGATATGCGTGGGCATTACCAGCCCTTTGTAACACAGGAGCTTGTCAGAAAACGAAGCGATGTAAAACTCATCCTCACCGGCAAGTGCATTTTCAACCTGTTTGCGCGTAAGATAGAGAAAAGAGGAAAAACGCGTAGCGCTTATCAAAGACCCCGGCACCACTACTGCCTGGGTGATCCGCGGAAGACTCACAAAGGCCTGTACTCCAAGCATACGCGTATCTACCGGCACATCACGATAGAACAACAGTTTCAAATCATTT
This sequence comes from Chitinophagales bacterium, assembly GCA_026003335.1. Taxonomy (NCBI): domain Bacteria; kingdom Pseudomonadati; phylum Bacteroidota; class Chitinophagia; order Chitinophagales; species Chitinophagales bacterium. The sequence goes on from BPHB01000001.1 coordinate 548,294, forward strand.
GCAGCACAGATGTCGGCAAAAACCTGAAGCTGATAATCCTGCGTGAAAAATATCATTGCGACCGCATATGCTCCCGGCAGGTCAAAGCCTTTTTCCATGGCAACATGCCGGATAAAGGCATCAGGCATGGAAAAAAGAAAGCCGCAACCGTCACCGCTTTTTCCGTCTGCTGCAATAGCCCCGCGATGTGCCATTCGGCTCAATGCCGTAATAGCGTCATCGGTTAGCTTTCTTGAGGGCCTGTTTTTAAAATCGGCTATCAGCCCGATTCCGCAACTATCTTTAAACGTTGTGTATAAATCTTCCATGCATCTTTTTTGCTTATAAAAACCAGGTTTTACGGAGGAAAACCAAGGTAGGCAACAAGCCGCTGAAGTTAATAAAAATTTCACCTGGATATGACAGTTTACCCAGAAAAAATCATTGGCCACATGCCAGTGAACCAGCTTTTTACATTTCATGAGAGATAAACTATTTCCGCATTGCTGGCTTGTTTTTACATTTGTCACCAAGACCGGCCATGTGCCTTGCGGGTCGGAGCTTTATTATGTATGATTTTGTAATTATCGGTTCAGGGCCTTCAGGTGGCAATCTGGCTTATAACCTAAGCCGCCAGGGGGCTAAATGCCTGATGATTGAGGCAGGCAAATTTTACCGCAAACACACGTTCCCTCGTAATGAGGCTGACGCTTCAGCTCAGCTTTACTGGGGAGGAGGTATCGAATTTGATGCAGAAGCGCGTATGGCTTTTCTGCGGGCACGCGTTGTAGGAGGCACATCCATTGTCAACCAGTGTCTGTTGGATCGCTTTGATGATCTTGTGTGGAACGACTGGCAGGCTCGCACGGGAGTGGATTTTTTCACTGCTGAGAAAATGGCTCCTTACTACGAAAAGGTAGAAAAGCATCTTAGCCTGCATACCTTTTCAGCTGCTGAGCGCAACCGTAATGCCGAATTATTTACTGCGGCCTGCGACCAACTGCAATACCACTGGCACTATCTGCGCAAAGGGCAAAGCGATTGTGCCCATGACCGGGGAAACGATTGTATTGCCTGCCTCAGCGGTTGCCATCGTGATTCCAAGCAAAGCTCTCTGGTGGCTTATATTCAAAAAGCCGAAAAAGCCGGCCTGGATATAGTAGCGGAAGCCATGGCCGAAAAAATTGATGTGAACAAGGAGCGTGCGCGTATTTTTGTAAACAGAAACGGCTCTACGGAAGAATATTATTCTCGGCACCTTATCCTTGCCGGAGGATCGTTCGGCACCACGCAGCTGCTGTTGCGCTCAGGGTTCGGAGAAAAACTGCCTGCACTGGGGAAATATTTTTCCGCACATCCGCAGTATATGTCTTTCGGAATATTTGATGAACCGGTGAATTCCCATAAAGGCTACTTTCAGACGGTCGCTTCCAAAGATGCTGCATTCAGGCAAAAGGGCTTTAAGCTGGAGAATGTTTTTGCTCCTCCTATATCGCTGGCTATGCTATTTAATGCAACAGGGAAAGAGCATCAGGAAATTATGCGTAATTACACCCGGATGTCCTGCATAGAAGTAGCTATAAGAGATGACAACACAGGAGTGATTCGTGTTACCCGCAAAGGAAAACTCTCAGTGAGCAAGCCGCTCACCGATGCAGATAAACAGAAACGGGATGCAGGCCTTGAGGCCGTCCGGAACATATTAGTGGCCAGCGGGGCAATAAAAATTATTCAGTCTCCATATTATTTCGGCCTGCATCTGATGGGTGGTTGCGCTATAGGCACTGATGCCCAAAAATCAGTAGTGAACCCGGAATTCAAGGTGCATGGTTATCCTAATCTCTATATCGCAGATTCCAGTATTTATCCTGCTGCCCCGGGCATCAATCCGTCATTGACCATTATGGCTCTGTCTGAAAAACTCAGCGAACAGCTTATAAAACATTGATGTATGGCGCAGCTCAGTACAAAAGCCAAAAAAACACTCACCCGCATCGGGGATATTCTTCTGCCGCGCAACGGAGACTTTCCATCCTTTTCCGAAACCGGCTCTGTGGAGTATGTGGATGAATTAACCCGTTACGCTCCTGAAAGCGACATGCACGACCTGAACATCGTGCTTGTTTTGCTTGGGTTTATGCCTGACTCAGTGCTAAGATGGTTGGTTCGCAAAATGGGAAAAGCGCATCACCATGAAGGCGTTGCCGGCTCTCTATTGCGCCAACTGGATTATGGGCTGAGAGGTCTTATTTACTCTTGTTACTACTCTGGTAAAACAAGCCCACAGTTTAGCGGGAAAAACCCGCTGGATGTAATAGACTTTAAAATAACAAGGATAGAAGATTAACACCTGGCGCTTCTGCATGCCGTATTTCAGAATTCAACCCTCATCAACACGGCATTGTGGTCAGAGAGGTCTTTGTACTTTTTTGACCAACGATGCTGGTATTGCCGCACGTGGCGCTTTACTGATTTGGGTTTATACCCGTTTTCTCTGATCAAAACATAATCTATTACTTTCCTTTTGGGCTTGTGACCCGGGGCTGGCAGGTTCATATCATTCAGCAATTCGTCAGAGGTGTAGGTTAATTCTCCTTCCAGGTCTCCGTCAAGGGCTTCCAGAGTAAAAAGCATATCGTTGTATAAATCAGACTTCAAATCTTTGTCCGTGTTGAAATCACCGCACAACACCTGGGGCACATTCTTTTTTTTGTGGCGATCAAGCAACTGCCGTATTTCCCTATACTGATTCCGTTTAATGCTATCCGGTCCTCCGGCTTCCAGGTGTGTTCCAAGAAGCTGAAAAACTTTACCCTCCCATGCCCCTTCGGCAAGCAAAGCACCTTTGCGAGCATAACAGTCTTCCCCTTCGCAATCCTTGAACCTGATTTCTCCCAGATGTTTCAGCGGAATCTTGCTGAACATCATCACCCCGCTATTACCCTTCAGACTGCCGGGCTTTCGGTTAGCCGGGCCTACAATATGGGGGTAATGATCCTTCAGTCTTTTTTTCAACATCCTTCTTGCCCGTCCGTCAAACACCTCCTGAAAGACGATGATATCAATCTGGTCATCCACTACCTTAGAAGGAATAAGGCGTGCTCTGCGCATCGGGCCCCGGGAAATTTTTACAAGAAAGCGCGGAAGCATCTGGATGTTCCATGACAAGATGCGTAACTCTTTCCCCCCGACATCTTCCTCCATCCCATTGTATTTGGCTTTACGCTGCGCCTCACATGGTTGAGGCATTACAACCAAAACCAGCAGAAGAAGGAATAGAGGGATAACCGTTAACTTCATCTGAAAATTTTACGCACTAAAATTATGCATTCCACAGTATGCAGTTGGTTAAAAAATCTGAAGCCACACAAAAAATAAAAGCTGAAGCAAAACGGCTGGGATTCAGTTACGTGGGCGTAGCCAAAGCCATGCCTCTGCAAGAGGAAGCCGAGAAACTGAAACACTGGCTGCACCAGAACATGCATGGCAGCATGCACTATATGGCCAGGTATTTTGACCTGCGCACTGACCCTACACGGCTGGTCCCCGGAGCTCAATCGGTTATCAGTCTGATGTATAACTATTATACCCCCAAACAACAGCATTCGTCCGCGCCCAAAATCTCACGCTACGCTTACGGTAAAGACTACCATAAGGTACTCAAAAAAAAACTGAAACAGCTTTTACGCTTTATCCGCACGCACATAGGGGAAGTGCATGGAAGGGCTTTTGTGGACTCTGGTCCCGTGTTAGAAAAGGCCTGGGCTGCAAAAAGCGGACTGGGCTGGATAGGCAAAAACTCCAATCTCATTCATCCCAGGACGGGTTCTTTCTTTTTCCTTGCTGAGCTGATAATAGACCTGCCGCTGGAGTATGACGGCCCCATTAAAGATTATTGTGGTTCGTGCACCGCATGCCTGGATGCCTGTCCTACCGGGGCAATCGTTCAACCTTATGTGGTGGACGGCAGCAAATGCATCTCTTATTTCACTATTGAATTAAAGGAAGACAGCATTCCTCACAGCATGAAGGGGAAATTTGGTAACTGGGTATTCGGGTGTGACATATGCCAGGAGGTATGCCCCTGGAACCGCTTTGCCCGGCCGCACAATGAACCGGAGTTTGAACCTGCACCCGAAATGCTGGGTATGACCAGAGAGCAGTGGTATGAAATAACCGAAGAGGTTTTTGAGAAGCTCTTCCGGCATACACCTCTGAAAAGAGCCGGTTTTAAGGGCATAAAAAGAAATTTACGTTTTATTGAAGAAACGTCAGCCCCGGATTAGTCGGGTCTCTTTTCCGAAACCGATAAAATAAAATGTTCCAGAATGGAATTAATCAGCGCAAGTACAATACTGAATAGCAACGCCCACCAAAAGCCGGTAACTTCAAATCCGCTAATAAGTTTTCCGGCAATGATTATAATTACTGCATTAATTACCAGCAAGAACAGGCCAAAAGTGAGCACGGTAAAAGGAATAGTCAAAAAGATGAGCACGGGCTTAACCGTCACGTTCAGCAGAGAGAGCACCAGAGCTGCAAGCAGGGCAGTAAGCGGATCCTGAACATGAATACCCGGCAACAGCTCAGCTGTCAATAATACGGCCAGGGTATTGATCAATAGTTTTCCGAAAAATTTTATCATACCGGCAAAACTACATGTTTTAACATCTATCTGTACATCAGCCGGGAATAGAAGTTAACTTCGCAGGGCACTCTGCCACATAATTATAATTCATATTCACCATGCCCTTGTTGTTATCCGAGCAATTCTCTTATATGGAATGGGTTGTTATACCCGCACTGATCTTCATCGCCCGCATATTTGACGTGTCCATTTCTACTTTACGCATCATGTACACCATTAATGAAAGGCAAATGCTTGCTTCTCTGCTGGGCTTTGTAGAAGTATTGATCTGGCTGGTTGCGGTGAGTCAGGCACTCAAACATCTTTCTACTCCTGCCGCCTATGTGGCCTTTGCGGGAGGTTTTGCCACCGGCACCTACGTAGGCATGGTCATTGAAAAAAGACTTGCTGCCGGTATTGTGCTGATAAGGATTATTACAGTTAAAAAAGATAGCGATGCCTTGGTTGCGCACCTGAGAAATTGTGGATATTGGGTTACAGTTTTAGACGCAATAGGCAATGAAGGGCATGTGAATGTGGTTTTCCTACCCGCAAGAAGGAAAGAGCTGCCTGCCCTGGTTGAAATTGTGCAAAAGTACAATCCCAATGCGCTCTACACCATTGAAAACCTCCGCTTCGTCAGCTCCCTGCGTTCCCAACTTTCGCAAATGCAGAGATAATTTTTACCTTTATTTTCATGCCATATACGGTTATATCCCACCCGTAAACTTTATCGGCTATGTACAGGCTAACGAAACAATTCCTATCCAGACGCGCTTTCATAACCGGTGCCGCATCTGGTCTTGGGAAGGCATTAAGCCTTCAGCTGGCACAAGACGGATGGATAATCGGTGTTAGCGATATTGCAGAAGAGGGGCTCATGGAAACCTCCCGCTTGATTGCGCAATACGGAGGCAGAGCAATTCCTTTTGTTCTGGATGTGGCCGACCGGTTGCGTTATGAAGAAGTTGCCCGGCAGTTTCTTGAACAGACCGGTGGTATTGACCTGCTGATAAATAATGCCGGAGTCGGTGACGGAGGGCTTTTTGAAGAGTACGGCCTGGACAACTGGGAGTGGATTGTGAGGGTTAACCAGATGAGTGTAATTTATGGATGTCATTTCTTCATTCCGGTGATGAAAAGACAAAAGAGCGGCCATATCATCAACATATCCAGTATTGCCTCCATGACCAGTGCCCCGCTCATGGGAGGCTACAACGCCACCAAGGCTGCAGTAAAAGCTATTTCCGAAACCCTTTACGCGGAATTGCGGCCTTTCGGAATAGGCGTATCGGTAGTTATGCCCTACTTTTTCAGAACCAACATTATTCAATATGCTCGTGGATCATACGGCACCAGTGACCTTGCATACTATATTGTACATAGCTCTAAGGTATCAGCTGAGGAAGTAGCTATTAAAATATTAAAGCGTGCGGGGAAAAAAACATTCTACATCCTCCATCCCTGGCAAGCCTGGCTCTTTTATTTGTGGAAACGCTTTTTCCCCCTCAGTTTGCTTCACTTCAACATATTTATGGCGCGGCATAAAGACACGTTGCTGAAACGCTATCGTGATAAATATTTCAAACAGACAGGAAAAAAGAAAGGTGAAACGGTACAGTGAAACTGTTTCTGTTCTTCTCATATCATATCATATCAAATCAAATCAAAATAGGTAGGTCATATGCCATATTTTTAGAATTAGTCCAATTTGATTAATATTAGAACATGAAAAACGTTCTCTTATCCTGCTGTGCACTTTTGCTGGTAACGGCAGCCTTATCCCAGGTTCCGCAAGGGATAAAGTATCAGGCCATTGCCAGGGATGAATCGGGTAATTTATTGCGTAACCAGCAAATTACCCTGAAAATTACCATTATTGATAGCGCCCAGAGTGGAATACCTGTGTATTCGGAAATGCATAAATCCGGCACCAATGACTTTGGCCTTTTCAGCGTCTCCATCGGCCAGGGTATCAACCCCACAGGTAATTTTAGCTCCATACCCTGGGCTACAGGGAAAAAATGGATGCAGGTGGAAATAGATCCAGCCGGAGGTACAAACTTCTATTTGCTGGGCATCACCGAACTGCTGGCTGTGCCTTATGCCCTGTATGCCGGTAATGCGAACAATTCCGCAAGTGCTATTTCCTCCGTGCAATTTGACTCCCTTACCCGTACCCTGACCATTCTTGAAGCAGGTATCCCTTTTTACACCAGCATTCCCATTGATGCGGATTATCTTACCGACAATTTTCTGAATGATCTCGCGGATGTAAATGCTACTCCCGCACCCAATCAAATTCTCAAATGGAATGGCTCCGCCTGGGTAGCTGCCGATGACGAAACCAATGATCAAAATCTCTCACTGGTGGGCGGCACCCTCCTTTCTATTTCCAGTGGCAACACAATTGACCTTTCCTCTTTTCTGGATAATACCGACAATCAGACGCTTTCCTATGATTCCGCTACCCATATTTTGAGTCTGCAAAACGGGGGTTCGGTGAACCTTTCAGGATTAAAAAATGATGCGGATGCAGATCCTCAGAATGAAATACAGGATTTGGTATTATCGGGCAATCAATTATCCCTTACCCAAAGCACCGTGACCATCACCTTGCCCACCATTGCCGGAAACGGCATCGTGAATACGATTGACAACGGAAACGGCACGTTTACATTTATCTATTCCGATGGCTCCTCCTTCACCACCTCCAACCTTACCGGTCCTCCCGGACCGCAAGGACCTCAGGGACCTGCCGGTCTGCAAGGGCCTGCCGGCAATGACGGGGTCGGCATTACCAGCACCGTAGACAACGGCAACGGGACCTTTACACTTTATTTCTCCGATGGCTCCTCCTTCACCACCTCCAACCTCACCGGTCCTCCCGGACCGCAAGGACCTCAGGGACCTGCCGGTCCGCAGGGGCCTCCCGGCAATGACGGGGTCGGCATTACCAGCACCGTAGACAACGGCAACGGTACTTTTACACTTTATTTCTCCGATGGCTCCTCCTTCACCACCTCCAACCTCACCGGTCCTCCCGGACCGCAAGGACCTCAGGGACCTGCAGGGCCGCAAGGACCTCAGGGAGCTCAAGGGCCTGCTGGTCCACAGGGGCCTCAAGGACCAGGTGGACTCAAAAGCCTCATAACCTCTACCAATGAACCGGCCGGTGCCAACTGCGCCAACGGTGGCAGAAGAATCCAGATCGGCCTGGATGCCAATAACAACAACGTCCTGGATGGTTCGGAAATCTCCCAGACCTTTTTCGTCTGCAATGGCGCCACAGGACCTCAAGGACCTGCAGGGCCTGCCGGCAATGACGGGGTCGGCATTACCAGCACCGTAGACAACGGCAACGGTACTTTTACACTTTATTTCTCCGATGGCTCCTCCTTCACCACCTCCAACCTCACCGGTCCTCCCGGACCGCAAGGACCTCAGGGACCTCAGGGACCTGCCGGTCCGCAAGGGCCTCCCGGCAATGACGGAGTTGGCATTACCAGCACCGTAGACAACGGCAACGGTACTTTTACACTTTATTTCTCCGATGGCTCCTCCTTCACCACCTCCAACCTCACCGGTCCTCCCGGACCGCAAGGACCTCAGGGACCTCAGGGACCTGCCGGTCCGCAGGGGCCTCCCGGCAATGACGGGGTCGGCATTACCAGCACCGTAGACAACGGCAACGGTACTTTTACACTTTATTTCTCCGATGGCTCCTCCTTCACCACCTCCAACCTCACCGGTCCTCCCGGACCGCAAGGACCTCAGGGACCTGCAGGGCCGCAAGGACCTCAGGGAGCTCAAGGGCCTGCTGGTCCACAGGGGCCTCAAGGACCAGGTGGACTCAAAAGCCTCATAACCTCTACCAATGAACCGGCCGGTGCCAACTGCGCCAACGGTGGCAGAAGAATCCAGATCGGCCTGGATGCCAATAACAACAACGTCCTGGATGGTTCGGAAATCTCCCAGACCTTTTTCGTCTGCAATGGCGCCACAGGACCTCAAGGACCTGCAGGGCCTGCCGGCAATGACGGGGTCGGCATTACCAGCACCGTAGACAACGGCAACGGTACTTTTACACTTTATTTCTCCGATGGCTCCTCCTTCACCACCTCCAACCTCACCGGTCCTCCCGGACCGCAAGGACCTCAGGGACCTGCAGGGCCGCAAGGACCTCAGGGAGCTCAAGGGCCTGCTGGTCCACAGGGGCCTCAAGGACCAGGTGGACTCAAAAGCCTCATAACCTCTACCAATGAACCGGCCGGTGCCAACTGCGCCAACGGTGGCAGAAGAATCCAGATCGGCCTGGATGCCAATAACAACAACGTCCTGGATGGTTCGGAAATCTCCCAGACCTTTTTCGTCTGCAATGGCGCCACAGGACCTCAGGGACCTGCAGGGCCGCAAGGGCCTGCCGGTCCGCAAGGTCCACAGGGGCCTCAAGGACCAGGTGGACTCAAAAGCCTCATAACCTCTACCAATGAACCGGCCGGTGCCAACTGCGCCAACGGTGGCAGAAGAATCCAGATCGGCCTGGATGCCAATAACAACAACGTCCTGGATGGTTCGGAAATCTCCCAGACCTTTTTCGTCTGCAATGGCGCCACAGGACCTCAGGGACCTGCAGGGCCACAAGGGCCTGCCGGCAATGACGGGGTCGGCATTACCAGCACCGTAGACAACGGCAACGGTACCTTTACACTTTATTTCTCCGATGGCTCCTCCTTTACCACCTCCAACCTCACCGGTCCTCCCGGACCGCAAGGACCTCAGGGAGCTCAAGGGCCTGCCGGACCTGCTGGACCGCAAGGACCAAGTGGACTCAAAAGCCTCATAACCTCTACCAATGAACCGGCCGGTGCCAACTGCGCCAACGGTGGCAGAAGAATCCAGATCGGCCTGGATGCTAATAACAACAACGTCCTGGATGGTTCGGAAATCTCCCAGACCTTTTTCGTCTGCAATGGTGCAACAGGACCTCAGGGACCTGCAGGGCCGCAAGGGCCTGCCGGTCCGCAAGGTCCACAGGGGCCTCAAGGACCAGGTGGACTCAAAAGCCTCATGACCTCTACCAATGAACCGGCCGGTGCCAACTGCGCCAACGGTGGCAGAAGAATCCAGATCGGCCTGGATGCTAATAACAACAACGTCCTGGATGGTTCGGAAATCTCCCAGACCTTTTTCGTCTGCAATGGCGCCACAGGACCTCAGGGACCTGCAGGGCCACAAGGGCCTGCCGGCAATGACGGGGTCGGCATTACCAGCACCGTAGACAACGGCAACGGTACCTTTACACTTTATTTCTCCGATGGCTCCTCCTTCACCACCTCCAACCTCACCGGTCCTCCCGGACCGCAAGGACCTCAGGGAGCTCAAGGGCCTGCTGGTCCACAGGGGCCTCAAGGACCAGGTGGACTCAAAAGCCTCATGACCTCTACCAATGAACCGGCCGGTGCCAACTGCGCCAACGGTGGCAGAAGAATCCAGATCGGCCTGGATGCTAATAACAACAACGTCCTGGATGGTTCGGAAATCTCCCAGACCTTTTTCGTCTGCAATGGTGCCACAGGACCTCAGGGACCTGCTGGTCCGCAGGGGCCTCAAGGACCAGGTGGACTCAAAAGCCTCATGACCTCTACCAATGAACCGGCCGGTGCCAACTGCGCCAACGGTGGCAGAAGGATCCAGATCGGTCTGGATGCTAATAACAACAACGTCCTGGATGGTTCGGAAATCTCCCAGACCTTTTTCGTCTGCAATGGTCTGGACGGTGCGGGAGCATCTGATGACCAGACTTTATCCTTTGATCCCGCAACCAATATATTATCTATTTCTGATGGCAACAGCGTGGACCTGAGCACGCTGGAATATTGGCGTGCTGCGGGGGCGAATATTTACAACACCAACACCGGAAACGTGGGAATCGGCATTTTCAATCCGATTACCAGACTGCACGTGGGCGGGATAGCCTCAGCCGCTTTTAGTCCTGTTGCTTCATCCCAACCTCCTCCGGCTGCAGGAAGTATCATCTATGCAGTGAACAACGCAAGCACTTCCAACTCTTCTTATGCAATATATGGTGAAAGTCGTTCAACGGATTTTGGATCGGCAGGAGTAGTAGGCGTTAGCACGGTAGATAGTCCGCATGAAATCGGAGTGCTGGGAGACTATTCCCTATGGGGGGCTGCTCTGCACGGTGTAGGTTGGAATGGAGACTGGATGGTGCCCAACCGGGATTATGGTATTTGGGGATCTGTAAATTTTGGAACGGGGGTTGGTGTATATGGAAAAAACAATAATACCAATAACGGAGCTTATGCCGTATATGCTGAAGGGAACTTTGCCAATACAGGCACTAAATCTGCATCTGTTCCCACGTCATTGGGCAATCAGTTGGTTTACGCACTTGAAAGCCCTGAAATATGGTTTGAAGATTTCGGCATCGGACAATTGAAAAACGGTGAAGCTTACGTGCAGCTGGATAGGTTATTTTTGGAAATCGTGGTTATAGATGCGCAACATCCCATGCACGTATTTGTACAGGAGCACGGAGAAACAAACGGGTTATATGTTATACCCGGGACTACCGGATTTAAGGTGAAAGAAAAAAACAACGGCACATCCAATTGCACTTTTTCTTACCGGATAGTAGCCAAGCGGGTAAACTATCAAGACCACCGGTTTGGTTTGGATCCAACATTCGGCTTTGAGGATACGCGCGGGCAATTTAAATATGTCCCCCCCTTCCCTATAGACCCGCAGATCATGCAACAGCGTATCGAGGAAATGCACAAAGCAAAAGAGGAAGAATATCGCAGACAAAAAGAGGCAAAACACTAATCTGTCTGTTACCTATTCTGAGTGCCACAAACTGCGAGCGCTATGGCAGGTGTAAAGCAGGGTTCTTTTCTTGCCGCGGAAATTTGCATTCTGCCCGATATGCCGTGCAGTAATTTAGAATTTCGCTTATAGTTGTTTAAACAGATGGAGGAGTTTTACTCATGTACGGACATACACAGGATAAAACAAAGTACATAATAGGTTGACAAGCCCCGCATAAAGTACCCGCATAAAGTAAGAGACGACAGTACCGGCATCCATTTCAAAAGAGTATTTCCGTTCTGCACAAGTCAGCCCAAAGAAATTACCACTTTCCGGCTTTAGGCAATGTGTGCAAATCGTTACATTTACAACCCCAACACCTTGGAGCCATGCTGGATCCTTTAACTCTTCAGAAATTAGAAAAACTGGGCAGCATACAACATTTCCACACCGGAGAAACTATTCTGGCAGAAAACACTTACATCCGCTCTATCCCCATGGTTATCAGAGGAACCCTCCGTGTTATGCGCACGGATGAGGAAGGCCGCGAAATTCTGCTGTATTATGTCAGAGAAGGAGAAAGCTGTATTATGTCTGTATTGGGCAGTTTAACCCATGACATGAGCAAAATTAAAGCTATTGCTGAAGAAGACACGGATATATTACTGATACCGGTAAGTAAGGCAAATGAACTAATTAAAACAGATCCCCGCTGGATAGATTACGTATTCAGGCTCTATTACAAGAGGTTTGAAGAGCTACTGGATCTGGTTAACAGCATTGCCTTTCAGAAACTGGACCAGCGTATTCTGGATCTTCTCCGGAAAAAATCACAACTCAGCGGATCACCGGAAATTCAAATTACCCATCAGCAACTAGCCGATGAGCTGGGTTCCTCGCGGGAAGTCATCTCCAGGCTTTTAAAACATATGGAAAATAAAAAGATCATTCGGCTTTCAAGAAATCGCATCCTTCTGCGTGACAAAAGTCACCAACATTGAGTTCCTGTATTTGTATGTTGGAACAAAAATTTTTTACCATGAAAATCAACATGGGTTCTGCTGACCGCATTATCAGAATAATAGTGGCAGCCATTCTTGCTTCGCTGTATTTTATGGGAGTAATTAAAGGTACTGTAGCTATCATACTTTTGATAGTGTCGGTAATATTTGTGATCACAAGCTTTGTGGGATTCTGCCCGCTTTACTTCCCCTTTGGAATCAGCACACGCAAAGAAAAGAATCGTACATAAGGATGGAGCATTATTATCATGTCCATGTAAAGTGGGAGCAGGAAAGAAAAGGCCTCATGTGTTCACCTGAGCTGGAGCAACATGCGGGAAAGTGTATTGAGGTTGCAACCCCTCCTGAATTTCCTAAAGGCATACCGGGCATATGGTCACCGGAGCATTTATTTGTGGCTTCAGTGAGCAGTTGTTTTATGACAACTTTTCTGGCCATTGCGGAAAATTCAAAACTGGAGTTCTTTTCCTTTGAATGTCCTGCAAAAGGCAAGTTAGCCCAGCAAGACGGCAAGTATATGATAACAGAAGTGCTCTTGGAGCCCCGTGTAACCATACTGCACGAAAAGGACTATGAGCGCACGCAAAGGATTCTTCAAAAAACCGAATCCGCCTGCCTGATTACCCATTCTATCAAGTCACGGGTAATAACTCGGTCAACGATACAGGTAGCCACTGAAGCCCAATAGGAGTAGCGGTTATTTCCGGGATTTAGCTTATTTTGGAAGAGTTATGCTTCGCTGTTTTTTTTTCATAGCGGCATTTCTCTTCTTTAGCACAAGTATGACACATGCCCAGCCCGGACGCTACCAGCGGGCAATTTTTGACAGTGTGCGTACCACCCATGATATTCAATATGGCTCAGCGGATTTCTATGATCCCAATCTCAATCATGATTTAGATCCGCTGTATCTGGATCTCTACGAACCCGTAGGAGATAGCGCAACAAAGCGTCCGCTGGTAATTACTCTTTTTGGAGGAGCCTTCCTGGGCGGTCACAAACAGTGGGATGATATGGTAGCGTGGTGTGATAGTCTGGCCCTGTACGGTTACGTCTGTGCCTCCATCCAATACAGGTTGCTGTTTAATCCCCTCAATCAGGAGAGTATCATCCGAGCTTCTTATCGTGCGGTTCAGGATACGCGTGCTGCTATTCGCTTTCTGAAAGAAATGGCTGCATCCTACCGTATTGATACTACCCGGATATTTTTAATCGGAAACAGCGCAGGTGCAATAACCAGCCTGCTTACTGCTTTTATCACATCGGAAAGTGAGCGGCCCTCCTCCACGTATGGATCCGGCAGCGGTTCTGATGCCGATGACCTGGGTTGTCTGGATTGTTCGGGAAACAGCTATACACATTCCGTAAACCTGGCGGGAATTATCTCACTTTGGGGAGGCATGTGGAGTCTGGATTGGATTGATCGGCATGAAACAACACCTGTTTTGCTGATACACGGCACCGCTGACGGCACAGTGCCGTTTGACAGCGGCTATGCATTTGGTACTACCCTCTCGCCTTTCGTGTATGGTTCCGTAGCCATTCACCGCAAGCTGGAGGAGTTTGCTATACCACACGCTTTTCAGCCTTTTGATTCTCTGGGTCATAATTTTTACATGGACAACAGGGGCTTTTCCTTCCCCAATATTTATTGGGAGCCCGTTTTTACTCTCGGACATCAGTTTCTATACCACATCATGAACAGCATGCTGCCTGCTACATCAAAACAGGTCTATCCCGCACATTTTCACATCCGACCTAATCCTGTAAGCAATATGCTGATTATTTCACCCCCGGAGCACATTGACGCCTATTTCATTGATCTATTTTCACTTCAGGGGAATAGAATCACGACCCGACTTTGCATGAAGGAGGAAACTATAGACCTTGGCATGCTGCCTAAAGGGATGTACACCCTTGGCATCCAAACGCACCGCTTTCATCAGTTTATCAAACTCGTGGTTCACTGACTCCTTTGCGCATGCATTCAACCGCATACATACCCGCCAGCCACGCGGGCACGCCAACAGAAGCAAGCCCTTGTTGAAAAAAGACTTCACCTGTCTGCACTCGGGCTTTCAGAAAAGCACCGGCTCCATCTCCAGCAGCTTCAGGAGATAATTGGTAATTTCCATATATCCATCAGCCGGTTTCAGGGTGCTGATATGGTGAAACTGCTTAAAATAAGGAATATACATTTCCATCACCGGCACTCTCAGGTGCTCCAGTATTTTATTGATGGTGGAGGGAGCAGTGAGAAAGTGTATGCGATTGGGAAGCAAAACCACTTTAAGCTTTGTGTGCGTTTCGCAGGCCGGCAGCACATCTGCAAGGGTGCGTTCAGCTACGAGAATTTCCTGTCGCGACAATCCTGTAGGGACAACTACGATATCGCTGTTTAGGCTAATACGCCTGATGGCGTAAGCACTCATGTTGGCAGCTCCATCCACAATTACAAAGCTCACCATCTCTCTGCGAAGATTCACTATCTGCCGCTCGGCATCTGTTTCATCAGATTGCACAATATCCGGAACACCTCTGCCGAGATATTCTACAGACTCCAGTTCCTGCTTGCGCACCTGTAAAAGTGATCGGTTCGTGTCTGTTTCTATGAGGGCCACCTCAAAACCCATTTCTCTGAGGGAAGTAGCCACGTTAATGGCGCTGGTAGTTTTCCCCGTGCCCCCTTTTTTGTTGATGAATGATATTACCTTGGTCATGGGATTGGGGTTTTTGAGTTACAGAATATTTGAAGTTTCGCATAAGAATTCAAAAAATCTTCTGCCTTTTCAACAGAAGCCGTGTTGAGAGATTAAAATTTTCGTCAATAATGCCAGCTAAGGAAGAGGAGGCTTTCTTCAGTGGATAAGGAATCGGGCCTTCAGGAGGAGCGTTTTTTTCTTTTTTCTATTTCGTCTCTGATTTTTATGGCTTTTTCGTATTCTTCATTTTTCAATACCTGATTCAGCAATTCCTGTAGCTGAGCATCGGAGAGTCTGGAGAGATTTTTAAAATCAAGGGGCTCTTCCTCAGAGGTAACTTCTACTTTTTCTCTGCGCGGACTGCTTTCGCTGCCGGTATTCTGATCTTCCATAATGATACCGGCACTTTCAAGAATGAATTCGTAGGTGTATATAGGGCAATTAAATCTAACCGCCAAAGCAATAGCATCTGAAGTGCGGGAATCAATTTCATGCACCTGGTTGCCGATGCGGCAAATCAGCAGGGCATAAAAAACTCCGTCTTTAAGATTGTTTATGATAATTTCCTGCAGTTCAATATTAAAGGTTTCAAACACGCTTTTGATGAGGTCATGTGTGAGCGGGCGTGCGGGTTGCATTTTTTCAAGAGCTACAGCTATTGCCTGGGCCTCAAACCCGCCTATGATGATGGGCAGACGTCTGCGCCCATTGATCTCTTCCAGGACCACCGCATAAGACTGGGTTTGGGTTACGCTGTGGGAAATAGCAACGATCTCAAGCGGTATTTTTTTCATAATGAGGGCCCTGTTCCCCGGTTTATCCCTTTAAAGTTAGTTGTTACTTTCAAAGTATTTTTTAAAAGCTGCCGTAAGTTTAGGTACAACTTCAAAGGCGTCTCCCACGATGCCATAGTCTGCATATTTGAAAAAGGGAGCTTCCGGGTCATTGTTTATGACCACAATGTATTTACTTCCGCTCACTCCGGCAAGATGCTGTATGGCTCCAGAAATGGCGATGGCGATATACAAATTAGGACGAATGGTGAGGCCCGTCTGCCCTACATGCTCGTGATGAGGACGCCAGTGTACATCCGAAACAGCCCTGGAACAGGCCGTGGCAGCACCTAAAACTTTTGCCAGTTCTTCAATCATTCCCCAGTTTTCAGGCCCTTTTAAACCACGACCACCTGATACTACAATTTCGGCTTCCGGCAGGGGCACTCCCTGCGCTTCCTTTTCCTGTCCGATAACCTGCACTTTAAAATCTGAATCCTGGACACTCACCGTAATCGGCTCTACAGTGGCAGTTTTATCCACGGTGGTTACCTGAATGGAGTTGGGGTTAAGGGAAATGATTTTCACCGGAGTTTTAATGACAAAATGGGCAATGGCCTTACCGGAGAACACACTTTTTTTAACCACAAACGCACCATTTGTTTCCGGCAGGCTGATGGCTCCGGGTACAATTCCTGCTTTCAGGCGTGCCGACAGACGTGGTCCTAAAGCCTTGCCATTGGCACTAAATGGCATTACTACAACCTGTGCCTGAACCTTACCGGCCACCTCTGCAACAGCTTTGGCAAACGCTCCCGAATCAAAACGGTCAAATCGGGAATCGTTCACATGGAGTACTTTACCGGCTCCCACTTTCCCCAAGCCGGCAAGCTGGTCATCCGCAACAGTACCCATGACGAGGGTAATCAGTTCTTTGCCTATGGTTTCGGCAATTTTGGAGGCAAAATACACCGCTTCACGGGTAGCTTTTTTAAAAGTTCCTTCTGTGCTTTCAGCAAATACCAATACAGCCATCTGTTAAATTATTTTAGCTTCATTATGTAATAATTCCACAAGTTCTTCTACCTTATCCGGGCTGATAAGCTTTACGGAAGAGCGTTGCGGAGGCAACTCGTAGTTTTTTATTTCGGTAAACGTATCCACCTGCACCGCAGGCACCACAGTAAGCGGTTTCGTGCGGGCAGCCATGATGCCCCGCATGTTGGCTATGCGCGCTTCGGCAAGCCCTTTTGTTGCGCTCACGACAAAGGGCGTTTGCACTTTTACAATCTCCTTTCCGCCCTCAATTTCTCGTTTGATGGTGGCAGTATTCCCTTCTATCTCCAGAGAAGTTGCAAGACTCACAAACGGTAGATCAAGCAATTCAGCCACCACACCTCCAACCATACATCCGTTGTAATCGATGGTTTCCTTACCTGTAAAAATAATATCATACCCCTTTCCCTTTGCATATTCTGCTATCTGGGCGGCTACATAATAGGAATCCGTTTCATCGGCATCTATCCTCACGGCATCATCGGCACCGATGGCAAGGGCTCTGCGGATAATCGGGTCATTCACTGCACGACCTACATTGATTACCGTTACAGTACCGCCAAATTTTTCTTTTAATTCCAGCGCCCGCACCAAAGCATACCACTCATCGGTGGGATTAATTATCCAAGCTACGTTCTCATCATTAAAGCGTGTGTTGTTGTCTTTAAAACTGATTTTTGTTGTCGTGTCAGGCACCTTGCTGATGCAAACCAATAATTTCATATGCCAAGGGTTTTTTAAATTGCCCTGCGAAAATAACATTTCCCGCAAATAATCTTCAACCGACCGCTTTTATGGCCCGTGATATACTGCAGGAGTTACATAATTTGCTGAATCAATCGCCTGATGATCCCTTTATTTTGTTTGCGCTTGCTCAGGAATATGGAAAACGTAGCCAGCTTGATGCAGCTTTGAGTTATTATCTGCAACTGATTACTGCATTTCCCGACTATACAGGAACTTATTACCACCTGGGTAAAATATATGAGCGGCTAGGACAGTATGATAATGCAATAAAGACGTATCAAAAAGGCATGGACATTACCCAAAAAAAAGGCGACCAGCATGCCTATACAGAATTAAAAGCCGCCTTATCATCAATTACTTCTGAGGATGAATTTCAGTGATTTGATATTGAAAAAGTTTCGGGACTATTGTTCGGAGCATCAGTTGCTGCAGCCCCGTCAACTTATACTGCTTGCTGTCAGCGGAGGAGTGGATTCTGTGGTGCTTTGTAAACTCTTTGCATTGTCGGGCCAGCCTTTTGGCATAGCACATTGCAATTTTCAGTTGCGTGGAAGGGCCTCCGATGAAGACCAACTATTTACCCGGCAGCTTGCCATCACGTATCAGGTACCCTTTTTTACAGAGACCTTTAACACACTGGAGCATGCAGCTATTCAGAAAATTTCGGTGGAGATGGCTGCCAGAGAACTACGCTACTCTTGGCTGGAAAACATACGGAAGTCCCATGGTTTTCATGCCATAGCCACTGCGCACCACCGGGACGACAATGTGGAAACTGTGTTGCTGCATTTAACCAAAGGAACAGGGTTGGCAGGGTTGCATGGCATGCACCCGCGCAGAGAACATATCATCCGCCCAATGCTGGCGCTCAGCAAAACCGAAATAACCGAGTTTGCCCGCCAGCATCAGCTCCCGTTTCGGGAAGACGCATCCAACCGCGATTCCGTGTTTCAGCGCAACCTGCTTCGCAATGAGGTTATACCTTTACTGGAAAAAATCAATCCGGCCTTCAAGGAATCATTTGCTGCAAGTATTCAAAAATTTCGTGATGCCGAAAGCATCTACAAAAAAGGATTGGAATACTACCGCAAAAAACTGATTACTCAAAGAGGACCGGATTACTACATCCCCATAAAACTGCTTTTGCAGTTTGAAGGGATTAAAACCATTCTGTATGAGCTGTTAAAAGATTACGGATTTAACGAAAAAGAAGTTGCTCAGATACATAGCAGGATGCGGGAAGGTTCCGGCCAACAGTATTTTTCAGAATCGCACCGGGTAATTCAGTACAGGGATTTTTTGATCCTTACCTGCCGTGAGCCACAGCCCAGCAATATTGTGCTCGTGGGAAACATTAAAAAACCCGTGAGGTTACCTGACGGAGGTATGTTGAAATTTCACCTGTTAAAAGGTGCTCATATCAGCGATACACCGCCTGAAATTGCGCTCCTGGATCATTCAAAACTGCAGTTTCCTCTTGTCATCAGAAGATGGCGCCAAGGTGACTATTTCTATCCATTCGGCATGCAGCGAAAAAAGAAAAAGCTCAGCGACTTTTTTACAGACAAAAAGTTGTCACAGTTAGATAAAGAGCGAGCATGGATAGTAGAATCAGATAAAAGAATCGTATGGGTAGTAGGCTACCGCATTGACGACAGGTTTCGGGTAGCCGCTACCACCCCTGAAACATTAAAAATCAGGTATTTAAAAGGCAAAGATTAAAGCTTTGATTAAAAAACCACGAAAGAGGTTCTGCTTTGAAATTTATCGCCTGCTATTCTCAAGGAGTACACGCCGGCTGCCAGATTGGGCAGAGCTATCAGCTCCTTATTTGTTCCGGCGGCAAAGGATTTGGCCACAGCCCATACCATGCGTCCGGTAGGATCAAAAATTTCAATAGCTACCGGATGCGGATTTTTCAATCCAAATTCCACCACAATCACCTTGTCGTGCTGTATAGGGTTAGGATATACTCGTAAGTTTTCAACAAAGTCTGCGTTTTCCGTTCCCGTGTAAGTATAATTTTTAAAAAGCAAGCAACCCCGGCTATCACTCACGGTGATAGAATAAGTATTGCCTAGCATAGGGTTAGTATTTTGCGAACCTGAGCTCCCATCAGACCATGTGTAGGTATAAGGTGGCGTGCCTCCCGAAGCTATTATCCTCAGCGAGGAGCCATCAAAGACAAGCTGTGCCTGCAGAGGCTCCGGCTCAGCGATGCTAAACTGCAACTGCACGGAGTTTGAATCACTATCTGTAATGGTAACACGGTAGTTGCCCGCACTGAGGTTATGTACTTCGTTGTCCGTTGCCCCGTTAGACCAGCTAAAAGTATAAGGCGGTGTTCCTCCGGAGGGTGTCACCTGGATAAAGCCATCCAGTTGTCCGAAACAGCTCACATCGTTGACCTGAAAATTGGTAGTAATCGCTGAGACACCGGAGGTGATGAAGTTGGAGTTCACCGTGTAGCTAGCACAGGTATAGCCTTCATTGAGTGCTCTTACCTTCCAGCGGTAGTTGACATTTGGCTCCAGATTGTTGAGCAGAATAGAGGTGTCCTGAACCAGAGTATCCGCGTTGAAAAAGTTGCCGTTGAAGTAGCGGGTTACCAACACATGATATCGCGTAGCACCCGGAACCTTTCTCCAGCGCAGATGGGCAAAATTGGGAGGAATGCCGGTGGACCCGTCTGGAGGATATACCAACGTTGTAAGTCCTACACTGTCTTTGGCCGGCTCAGGTTGAGCCAAAAGATTAGAGCGCACACTGAGCAGATAGGCGCGCATGGCATTAATCTGCTCGGCACTGAACCGATTCTGACAGGCATCATTGGAATAAGACATAAAAAGTGTGCCGTCCACCTGATATTGATCTCCATTATAATCCAGCTTGGTCTTGTTGTAAGGACAGCTCCACCGGTCAGAAAGATAATCGGCCGGAGTGTCGCAGAAACGATCCCCTGCAGTCAGGCAGTTTGAGCCATTCACCCGCTCATCAAAAGCTGTAGCATTGGCGGTATTGGGATCACGTCCTTCCCATCCGAAAAAGGTATGCGGCAGGCTGAAGTAATGCCCGAATTCGTGAGCTACTGTGGAGTTGGTGGGGCCGGCGCAAGACTTGGCGATGGCAATAAAATCCCTGCTACCTCCGCTGAAATAGCCGCAATTGCCATCAGGGTCAAGCACATAATACACATTTGCCGCATTAGGTACACGCGTTGCCGCAACTGTGGAATTCACTCCACTGGTGTGTTCATAGAGACCTGAATGATTGATATAGTTAAAATCACCGTAGATATAGAAATGAAAACCCACCTGCTCATACTGCTTGTTCAGGGTGCATAATCCGTCCAAAATGGTCTGGGTTTTATGATACCCTGAGCCGTTGTCATCCCCTACCACATGAATCTTAACGGGAATGTAGTACACCTGACCAGGGCTACCTTGTTTTCCAGCCTGACCAGCTGAGGCCAGCTGGTGTGCTGTCAACCAGTCTATTATATCATCCGGCATGTGGGTGCCACAGTAGCCATTGGGCTGAGCGTGCAGGCTTGCCAGGTATGCCATGCCGGCCAAAATCAGAAAAAATTGTTTCATATCGGTTTTAAAATGCTTTTGCTCCTAATTACTGTTAATGTAAAATTAAAATTCCCATGCAGTTTGCACAAGAATAGATTTGGCTTTATCTCTCCAGACTGCAACACATACTTCTCTGAGCGGTCTGTATTACCTACTGAGGTACGTTATTGTGAATGATTTATTTCCATAAATTTCGTTCCCCTTTTTGCCGGATAAGATTACCTTATCCAGCGAATCAAATACCTAAAATTTTTCGTGGCAAAAAAACCCAACGACATAAAAGTTATTGACCGTTTTGCGCAGAACTATCTGAAAAAATTCAAGGGTAATGTGGATGCCGCCCGTCTGCTTGTCAATCTGATTACGGACAATCTTACTGATATTGAGCGCATTCGAAACTATATTATCATTCATGAATACTACAGGCTTTTGCAGGAAAACAACGGTATCAGTTATTTGACTCTTATTCAGCTGGCAGACAAGTTTGACCTTTCGGAAAGGCAAATTCAGAATATAGTGTATAAGTGGTCCGATAAGTATAAAAAAGGGAGTAATATCATTCAGCACAATAAATCCCATTCATAGAGCTGTGGACGCCTCTTCTTCCGTCTATTCTGGTATGCATTGACATTACATTTGTGCATTCCTTCCTTCCGTTGGACGAATGGCAAGTACTACTTTTATTCCCGCATGCCCAAAATATCGTCCAAAGAGGCTGAAACCCGCAAGATCGTTGATCTTTATATCAACCGCTTCAAAGGAGAACCGGATGCCACGCGCCTTATTGTCAATATGTTGGCCGATAACGTAACTGACGTGGAATCCTTACTGAAGTACATCATCCGACATGAGTTGAAAGGAAAAACCGGCAGTGAGCGCTCTGCGCTCATGGAACAGCTTGCAAAAGTCTATGGTGTTAGCCTTACAAAAATAAAGGAACTAGCTTCCACAAAATAAAAACACCCTTAAATCACCAACTCACTTGCTTGCGGTGTGTAGGGCAATGTACCTCGCCTCATAACATGCCTTTATCCTGAAACTGGAAAAGCTTATTGTTCACCTTCCAGCAAACCACCAAACATGCCTCCTATACCCCGGCTTTCTTCTGTTCCACGCAAAGAGCGTGCTGCTGCAGCCACGCGGTCGGCAAGACGGGAGAATGGCAGGCTCTGCAGATAAACCAAACCCGGTCCGCGCAGCAGAGCCAGGAAAAGGCCTTCCCCACCAAAGAGTGCATTCCGGAAGCCGCCAATGAATTTAATATCGTAATCCACAGTAGGAGCAAAGGCCACAAGACACCCTGTATCTACCCTCAAGGTCTCACCGGATGCAAGTTCTTTTTTAATCACCGTGCCTCCGGCATGTATAAAAGCCAGTCCATCACCCTCCAGACGTTGAAGAATAAAACCTTCACCGCCAAAGAGACCAGTACCCAGCCTCTTGGTAAAGGCCACATTAATATCTATGCCCTTGGCAGCACACAAAAAACCATCTTTCTGACAGATGAATGAGCCGTTATGCTCGGTGAGATTAATTGGAATAATCTTTCCCGGGTATGGAGCTGCAAAAGCCACTTTCCTTTTGCCGGTGCCCTTATTGTAGAAGTTGGAAATGAAAAAACTGTCCCCCGTAATGAGCCGTTTGAACCCCTTTAGCAGTCCTCCTCCGGTAGATGTTTCCATCTCAATGCCATCTTCCATGAACAACATGGAGCCCACTTCAGCACGCACCCCTTCACCCGGATCCAACTCTACCTCCACCACCTGCATATCATCTCCAATGATGTGATAATCTATGACGTCAGCAGTTTGTCTTTGCATGTTTGTATATTTTAAGATTACTAAAGCAGGTGCAAGTTAGTTCAGGCGTCTGAATAAATAGAAATAAATTATACCGGTATTCACGCCGGTATTTTGCTTTCCTGCCGGTAGCCGATTTCAGCAATAACTTTTTTACGAATAGATGTTTTCATGTGGGCTGCTTTCAGCTTAAATGAAACCATCCTGGGCCCGCCTGTACAAAACATGCCTGTGAATACAATGCCCGCAAAACCCAAACCTGAGCATGCTGCCAGACGATATGCAAAAAGACCGGATAAATGGTGCACGCAAGAAATGGGATACTGTCAGCTATCTGCACGAAATAACAGAAGCGTGAAGACTTCTTAACGGTTTTTTTTTTCTCCTTGCGAAGCCTGTTTGACAGGCGACAGATGTGCCCGACCACTCCAGTCACAATTCTGACAACGCAGGCGCTCAATCAGATCGTTGCTGATCAAAGAAATAAATTTATCGTAAGAAGTAAGTGGCAAGCGCTCAAGTTGGCCGCTGCCGCAACGAGGACATTGAAGGCCGTCTAAACTCATAACCACAGATTTTGGGCCGCCAATTTACACTTTTCCCTGATTTGCGCAATTGACAGAAATAAAAAGTCTGCTCCTCCCCCTGCCTTAACAGAGTTCTGTTTTGCTTGTAAATGTTTTTTTTTGAAGAATTTTACAGGCAATATTTGGCAGAAGCAGAAGACGCTAGGCATGCAATCAGGCGATAAAGGGGCTTCGGTTCCGCAGCAAAGAACAGAATCTTTTGATGAGCCTCCTATCCGAGAAGTTCCGCGGATTCTATATTTCAAGACACGGGAGGAGTTTAACGAGGCTGTGGGGAAAGACTTTATTCAGGCAGCCAACACAGTAACCGCAGAGGGGAAAAAATTTATTGCAGGCCTCTCTCACGGGCAATCACCTGCCGGCAGCTATCAGTATATTTTTGATCACTTCTCCGAAATACAGCGCCCTGACCTTTTGCGATTTACTTTCGTCAATTCTCCCTTTAAGTCGCAACGTGACCTGCAAAACGTGTTTGAAGCACGGGTGTTTCTGAAAAAACTTATCAAAGCCGGATTAATCAGGAAAGAGCAGATTATCGGGGCAGATTTTAAAAGGACTAGCTTGGAGGAGTATGTAAAAAAATTCAATGAAGAGCTGGGTGAATTTCTGCACAAAAACCGCAAAAAGGGGCTGGATTACGTTTTTCTGGTCACCAATCCCAACGGCCGGGTTGCCGGCATATCCCGCAATTCAACAGCTTTCGCCTCAAAAGACATTGCCGTCATTGTGGAGGAGCGGAAAGAAAAGGAAATCACCCTGACTCCGGACTTCCTGAAGCGCTCTTCCCGCATTGCCTTTCTGGCTACCAAGTCCGATAAAAGAAGGCCGCTGGCATGGTTTTTCTATCGGTGGGCAAGGCCGGATGAAAGCCCCGGCTTTCTCAGCTATATTGATAATATAAAGGAGCGGATGACTGTGTTTATTGATGATCAGGCGCTCACCTGGCCTCAGATAGAAGTTATCCGCAGGACGCCCTATGGTGACAGCATTATTAAAATAGACCTAGCAAAACCCTACAATGAAAATGCAAAAAAGAAACTTCCCGTGGTTTTGCTCATTCATGGCTTTCTGGGACTCAATTCCTATGACGGGTTGCTGACTGCTATCCCCTCTCATAAATACATTGCCGCAGCTATGCACTATGGCTCCATACCCAGTGAGCTTCCCGTTACGGAATATTCCAAACATATTGTACAGAATATTGATGCGGTGGTAGAATTCTTCGGCTCCAGAGGTCATCCCGTTTACTTGTTTGATCATTCTATGGGCAACATTTACTTTCTGATGATTGACCGCGATTTCAACAAGCTGCCCGGTATTAAAAAATATCTCCGCGGACGCATCGGGGCCAATCCCTTTTTTGGCGAAGAAGCCAAGCATGCCATGATTGGCTTTATGGATAATGTATTGCTCCCCTCCCTGTCCTTACTGCAGAGCACCGTGGAAAAAATGCTGTTTATCACTTCACGAAGAATTATACCCTGGGATACCAAAGCCGGAGTGCGCAGACGCGGCATCCGCCTCACTGACTGGCTCATCCGAAAAGACTCTGCTTTCCGTGACCGTGTCTGGAAAGCAGTTAAAGAGCGTATCCTTTTCCTTATGAGCAACATGGATACACTTCCGCACCTGAATCGTATTCCCATTGAAAAAGCTCTCAACAAGTTGCCGGTTAAGCTTTTTGCTATCCAAATACATTCTGCTTTGCGTGAATCCAGGGCATTTGACAAACAGACATCGCTCAAAAACATGGGCAAAAACGGCCGTCCTGTGCTCATCCTGAAAAGCAGCCGCGATATTGTAGCCCGCTATGTTGATCGTATCTACAAAGGAGAAAACATTGAGGTAAGGGATATCACCAACTACAATGAGAAAGATCTTTTCCGGGAACATCTCTTCCACATGGTTTATCCCCTGAAGACTGCCGAAATCATTGATGAATTCATTCAAAAGGCCGAACAACGCTACAAGGAAAACGCAGCCCCTGAAGAGAAACCTGCCTCAAAGACTGCTCAGGCCGATTAGTGTTGCGCTGATTGGAGTATGCGATTGGCTTCTTGTATCCACACCTCCGGCCCCCCGGCTATGTAACCGGTGCTGCCCAGCTTGGCAAAGTTGATCTGCGTATCGGTTTTTGAAGGAATTACAAACCAGATGGTGGGATATCCGCGTACTCCGAATATCTGGGCTATCTCAAAATTTTGCTGCTGCAATTTCGGATCAAGCTGTGTGCGCCTGGGGAAATCCAGTTCTACCAGAACTACATTTTTGCTTGCCCAGCTTTGAAACTGAGGCTTCGTAAAAACCTCATTCTGTAATCGCTTGCACCAGCCACACCAGTCGCTGCCTGTAAAAAATAAAAATAAGGGCTTCTTTTCTTTAATAGCGATATCCACGGCTTTCAATACATCGGTATGCCATACCAATGAAGAAGATGGCTGAGAATTAAGGCTAACATAAAAAGTAATACATAAAATACTAAGTAGTGTTTTCATACATGCAATGCTTAATTGCTTTTTCGGATAGTCCGAAGTTAGCACCAAATGAGAAAAGCCACATGGCCAGCCCATGCTTAACCGTTTTACCGGGAATTTTAATACGCATATCTACGTGTTAGGTTTTAGAGTTTTACGAGCCTCAGGTGGCTGGCAAATCCATTTGCTCTCACCCGTACAAGATAAACGCCTGCGGTGAGCCTGGAGAGGTCAAGTGGCTCACTACATTGTCCGGCATGTTGTGTCCGCTCCATGGTGAAAATGTTTCTCCCCTCCGGTGTGAAAAGCTGAATCAAAACAGGACCCGTCTGCTGCAACTGATAGTTTAGCAGTGTGCGTTCTTCAGCCGGATTAGGGGTGAGCCGGATATTCTGTTCGGGCAAAGAAGCAGAAATGCCTGTAACTGAACGCTTCAAAATGGTAAACTCATCCATGATCTCTCCATGCGCAGCCAGATAGCGGCCATGCAGGCGGTCACCCTCCACATCCAGGATAAATGACCCCAGGCACGTATCGCAAGCCCTTCCATAATAAATAGCTGGGTGATCAAATGGACTATACGCATTCACGTTGCTGCTGCCGCCCTGCACTACATAAACCGTCCCCCGTCCGGCATCGGGTCCATCTATATATTTCACATAAGCCTCCCCTCGATCTTCCCGCCCACTGCTGCCATCTACAAGCATATCCGGAGTAAAGGAATCTTTGTAATAGTAATGACCATGAATGAGATAACTACGCTGATAGTTATGGTCATGACCGGTGAGCACCAGGTCCACTCCGTATTTTTCCAAAATAGGATTAAAATGCAAACGCGAAGCAATACAGAATATCTGAAAGCTGCTTGCCTCCGTAAAGTTGTTCTGACCACTATAAGGGCACTGATGCCAGAAAGCTATCTTCCATTTTTTTGTGGTTGCCGCCAGGTCTGCTTTAAGCCACTCTATCATAGGTGAGATAAAGGAGGTATCATTATCCGTCACCCCAAGCCAGTCGTAATCCGGATTCCATGAACCCAGTTCCGAATTCAGGCTGATGAAGTGTATATCTCCGTAATCAAAGGAATAGAACAACTTGAGGCCGGAAGGCACTCCTCCCAATTCTCCGTGGATGGGGGGCTCAATCAATTGCAGATAAGGACCGTCATGCGTACGGGGATCCTGACTACACAATACAGGTAACTGGCTGATGGGGTCTTGCCACGGGCAAATACTGTTGTAATCATGGTTGCCTGAGGTGGAATAAAAAGGAAGATGGGGGAACAATTCAGCATAGCCGTTAGGACCGGAAAAAACTTTGGTCTGAAATTCCTGATCTGTACCGTCATCATATACATTATCCCCCAGCCAGAGCCAAAAGTCAGCAGCTCCTTCCCTGGCAGCAAAAGCCTGATATGATTCTTTCACTTTCCGGGCTCCTTCATTACCATGCCCGAAATCTCCCATTGCCCACACGCGCACCCGAGCCGAAGAACCCGGCTCGGGCGCAGTGATAAAATACATCAACGTATCACTGGCCTGAACCTGAGCACTGCTACCGATGCGATAAAAGTATTTGGTACGCGGCTTCAGATTGCGCAGCCTGACGCGGTGCTCGGTAGTTATCATACTGCTATCTGCACTTTGCGTGAGCGAATCGGGGTGTGTTCCGAACTCCACACGGCTGTCGGTTGGAATATCTGTTCGCCAGCACACTACAATGCTGTGTGCCCCTAAGCTCTGCAGGTAGGGCCCCCGGGTAACTGTTTGCCCAGATAGCCATCCGCAAAACAGCAGTTGCAAAGGCAAAAGCGTCCATAGGTTTTTTACAGCCCTTTTCATTCCGTTGTGGTTTTTGTAGATGGCATAAACTTACAGGATTTCTCTTTAGCCCGGAAGATATCTGCTTCCGTTTTTTTCAATATCAGGTAATTTATGTCACCCTGCCCATTGATAAAGAATTGTATATTCGCCCATCAAATGTTTTAAGCATGAAATACCTTATAGGATGTTCTGTTTTGGCGATACTGATGGCTACAAGCGGATGTTGGGAGGACGTAAAAGACCTGCCTCCAAAGGCATGTCTGATGGTGGATAACAATGCTCCGGTTACAGGCCAACCGGTTACCTTCACCGATTGTTCAGAGGATGCCTATCGCATAGAGATTCATTTCGGAGACGGCACCTTTTCCCGCTCGTCTGTGGTGCAACATAGCTACACAGCAGCAGGCACCTATCAGGCCAGTCTTTTTGCATGGAACAAAGATAATAGCCTGAAAACCGAAAGCATACAGATCATCACGGTAAGAGAAGGCAGCATACAACCACCAGACACAAACAACACTACAGGCATTTTACCCACGGCTTGTTTTACCCCCACTCCAGCCGTAGTGGAAGCAGGAACGGAAATTTTGTTCATCAACTGTTCTATCAATGCCGCTTCTTTCAGCTGGAATTTCGGAGATGGCTCCACGTCCAGCCTGCAAAACCCTACACATACTTTTGATTCTGCAGGTACCTATCAGGTGAAACTCACCGCATCCAATCAAAATGGCTCGGATGACACTACTATTGCCGTCACAGTAGGGCAACGTATTTTGCAAACCGTCATTTTGAAGAATTTTAACCCTCTGAACCCGTCCGGCACAGCATGGGATGATATGGGCTTCCCGATTCCGGGCTTTCCGGTAGAGCCGGATGTTTTTGTTGAACTCACTTCTGCCTCGGGAAGCAATCTAACCACATCGGTCAGAAACAATCTGGCTACTTCTGCTCTGCCGGTAAGCTGGAACGTTGCCTCCAGTAATCTTACCCTAAAAGAAGAAAACTGGACGGTAATTATATGGGATGATGAAGGGTTTCTGGGAGCAGATGAGGAAATGATGCGCTGGGATAATGTAAATCTGGGCACCATGGGCGGATCAGGCAAAATAGAACTCACCAGCGGGAGTTATGCGCTTGAACTGGTTTATGTTGTGCAATAGAAACTACTTCTGCACCGAAGCCGCCCGGGCAGCAGATGCGGCCTGCTCAAAAATATCCGGTACATAGGTTGAAGATAGCTTGGATGCATGCCGGAAATTTTGTTTAACCATGCGCTCATGATCAAAAGTAGTTTCCGGCTTAAAACCTCCACTGTTGCGGGCATGATGGATTTTCAGTGTAAGCTCATTGATGTGCAGGCAAAAATCATTACTTATCAGAGGTTGCTCATCTCGCAACATAGCCTGGGCCATATCCTGAATGCCCAGTAGGTAGTCCATTTTAATCTTTGGAGGCAAGAGGGTAAACTTCTTTTTTTGCTTCTTCACAAACGGGAGTTTCACCGGATTCAAACCAAACACTTTCCGTAAAAACCAGTTTTTTCTGATCCACTGCTTTCGCTCGGCTTTAAGCTTCAGGGGCGAATAAGAGCCTAAGGTCACCGGGGCATGGTTATCCCATAAATCATAAACAGATAGCACAGCCTTATCTCCGACAAGGCGCAAGCCTCGGTTCACGGGCGCCAGAATGCCACTTGTCAAACGGGTTACTACTCCGGATTGATGTTCCAGACAGGCCACCGAGAAATCTGGCGTATCGTTAGGGGGAATGAAGGGGAGCTTGTGTGGTATCAGACACGTAGAGTAAGCCGTTACGTGGTTCACCGGGCCAAAAAAAGCCACTACCCAGGTGAGTGCATATCCCAGATGCTCTGGCCCGCAACCCACGGAAAATTCATTTTCATACGGCCAGGGCACCCCTCGCCTGGAACGCCACTTCTCAGGACCCATCAAATGTACAGGCCCGTCATCCATCTCTGCATAAGCCAGCCTGATGGTACCTGCTTTATTCTCATATATGGCCTGCCAGAGGGTTTGAGCAGAAGCACTCAATATGCTGCATGGGGCAGTCATCAGATACAGGCGGTTGCTCTCCGCAAGGGCCGTAAGCTCTTTTGATTGATTAAAATCCATCGTAGTGGGCTTTTCGCTGTACACGTGTTTACCCTTTTGCAGGCAGGCACGCGTTACAGCATAGTGGCTGAAGGGATCCGTCAGATTAATGATGATATCAGCGCCCGATTTATCCAGCAACGCATCCAGCGATTCAAACAGCGGAACCCGATAATATGCAGCGAATTTTTCAGCACGCTCTTTCCTCATATCCGTTACCCCACATGGCAGCAAATTGGGATAAAGGCGCAGGGAATGCATGTAATAGTCAGCAACAAAGCCCGCTCCCACAAAAGCTACCTTTACCTTGAGACGTACCATAACCTATTCTTCAGGATATTTTAACCCGCATTTTTTTCTTGCTTCATCCAGAATTTGCATCACCTCCACGCTGTGTTTTAAAGGCATGATGTTGCTTTCTATTTTACCGTTTTCAATACAAGCTGTTACTTCCTGGATCTGGTAGTGATAGCCATTGCCCTCAAAGGGTATCACTCTGTGCTTCACCCTCTTGCCCTGCAAGCTTAAAAGGACTTCTTTAATAAAAGGCGCAAATCGCATAAATAAAGGCAATTTGTAAATATTTCTTCTTACCGAATGATGCTGATGTGCATGCGCAAATTTTGTGATACGCAGACGAGCTGTACGATACAGGGGGGGGCCGATTTTTAAAGTACCTTTCTCTCCGTATATCACCATTTCATTGGACAGCACGGTTTGAAAGCTGCACATCAGCGCTGCAAGCGCCCCGTTGTCGTAGTGCAAAGAAAGGACAGATTGCTCGTCTACTCCGGTATTGCCGGTCTGCATTTCTGCCTGCACTGTAGCCGGCTTACCCATAAATAAGTGAGCCAGGGATACCGGATACACTCCTAAATCCAGTAAGGCCCCACCCCCCTGCTTCGGATCATGTCTGCTTTGCTTTGAAACAGGAGTTCCGAAACTTCCGTGAATAAACCGGATTTGTCCGAGTTCACCGCTTTGGATAAGCTCCCGTGCCTTGCCGATAGCTGGAATAAAACGGGTCCACATGGCTTCCATACAAAAACAGCCCACTGTTGCAGCCAGCTGTCTGATTGCCTCTGCCTGCGTGGCATTCAGGGTAAAAGGTTTTTCACACAGCACATGCTTGCCTGCCAGCAGGCTTTTTTTCATCAGCTCAAAATGCAGATGATTGGGCACGGCAATATACACGGCATCTATCTCCTTATCCCCTATGAGCGCTTCGGCTGATGTGTAGATTTTTGTTGCTCCGATATTTGCTGCAAACTCCTGAGCTCTGCGTTCATTGCGGGAAGCAATTGCGGTTATCTTATTGCCGGCAACAAAGAGTATGGCGTAGGCTACGTCATAGGCGACATCTCCTGTGCCAATGATGCCCCACCTGATCATGCCTGCTTCCTTATCTTGTTCTTGTATTCTCTTCTTTCTGCCTCAAAGTCTGGCGTATCGGTGTGATATTTTACTTCTTTACTTAGTCGCTTTTGTATGGATTTGATAATGCCGCCATCTATCATCAGTCTGCGATCGCTAGTCCATACGCGTACTTCAGGAAGGGTAAGGCGTTTTATTTGGCCGTATTCCATGAGCATCATAGCCATCCAGGCATCAGACCACCGCTGGCGCGTTGTATTGAAGCCGCCTACTTTTCTGCCGTCATTGGTACGAAAGGCAAAATTGAAACCCAGAACATTAAAGAAATCCATCTTTTTTCTTCTGAGGTTAAAGACCAGCCGTGTGGCTCCCTCATAGGCAGCCAGCACCATGCGAGGAGTGCCCTGGCTGGGGAAAAAAGAATAGGTGCCGTAAACGCAGGCAACGGATTCATCAGTAAGAGCATGCACATAAGCATCAATCCACCCGCGGGGATAAATGGAATCACCGTCTGCATTGAGGAAATACTTGCCCTTAGCCGCATTTAATCCGGCCTGGCGGGCAAAACTGATACCCTGTTGCGGCTCATCAATTACCCTTACATCAAGCCTTTCAGCAATTTCTTTGGTACGGTCTGTGGAATTATTATTTACCAGAATCAATTCAACGGAATGACGGGTTTCCATGTGGGAAAACGAGACCAGCGTGCGCAACAGCGTTTTTTCCTCATTGTAAACCGGTATGACGATGGATACCTCGGGAGCGGATGCCTTAAAACGACCAAGCGCCACTTTTACCTTCTCTATTTTATCGCCCGATACGGCATCAAGGGAAGCGTAGTTATTCAGGATATCTCTTACCCACACCGGAACAGAGAAAAAATTATTTACGATCATAACTGCAATCGCACAGCAATTTAGGTAGCCAGTGTCAATAGTCCAACTTCCGGCAGCGTACTGATTGTACAGTGGATGCAGCGGTTGAGAAGAACAGCATGGCTCCTCAACGTATCAGTGGCTGCCACTCCTTTCCTTAACTGCCACAGGCATCGCAGGTGTCAGGATTATCCAGCGAACAGGCAATCTGGTTCATGGCTTCCTCTGATCTTATGGGAGCAGCGGTTGTTTTAGCTGAAGCAGAGACACCACCAGATGCTTTTTCCCTTTCTGCCCGAATGGTGAATTTTATCGGGTCGGCAGCAGCCTTGGTTCTCAGGTAATACATGCCGGTTTTCAATCCTTTTTCCCAGGCATAAAAATGCATGGAGGTGAGCTTGGCGAAATTAGGGTTTTCAAGAAACAGGTTCATACTCTGGCTCTGACAAATGAAGGCTCCACGGTCAGCGGCCATGTCAATAATCACCTTTTGTGATATTTCCCAAACGGTTTTGTACAGTGCCTTTATATCATCGGGTATGCCCTCAACATATTGTACCGAGCCGTTATGCCGGATCAGTTCTTCCCGGATGGTATCATTCCAAAGGCCCAGCTCTATAAGATCCCGCATGAGATGTTTATTCACTACCACAAACTCACCGGATAAGGTTCTGCGCGTGTAGATGTTGCTGGTATAGGGTTCAAAGCATTCATTATTGCCAAGAATCTGTGAGGTAGAGGCTGTAGGCATGGGTGCAACCAGCAAACTGTTGCGCACGCCATACAGCTTTATTTCCTTTCTCAGATGCTCCCAGTCCCAGCGGTCGGTAGGTTGCACTCCCCACATATCAAACTGGAAAATGCCCTGGCTGATGGGCGAACCTTCGTAAGTCTCATACGGTCCATGCTGCTTGGCGAGGTCTTTTGATGCGGTGAGTGCGGCATAATAAATGGTTTCAAAGATATTTTTATTCAGTATGCGGGCCTCAGGACTGTCAAAGGGCAGCCGCAGCATGATAAAGGCATCAGCAAGCCCCTGCACCCCTATTCCGATGGGACGGTGGCGCAAATTAGATTTCCTGGCTTCGGGTATAGGATAGTAGTTGACATCAATGACCTTATTTAAATTGCGGGTTACAATGCAGGTGATGTCAAAGAGTTTCTGGAAATCAAACTTGCCGTCAATGACAAATTTATTTAAAGCAATAGATGCCAGATTGCATACAGCTACCTCATCGGAAGAAGTATATTCTATGATTTCGGTACAGAGGTTACTGGAGCGAATGGTGCCCAGATTTTTCTGATTGGACTTCCGATTGGCAGCGTCTTTATAGAGCATGTACGGAGTGCCGGTTTCAATCTGAGATTCCAGAATGGCAAACCAGAGGTCATGCGCCTTCACCTGCCTGCGCTGACGACCTTCCTGCTCATAGCGCGTGTAAAGAGCTTCAAACTCTTCACCATAGCAGTCATACAGCCCGGGAGCCTCGTTAGGGCAAAAAAGCGACCATACACCGTTTTCCTTCACTCGTTTCATAAACAGGTCAGGAATCCAGAGGGCATAAAAGAGGTCTCTGGCACGTAACTCTTCCTTGCCATGATTTTTTTTCAACTCCAGAAATTCAAAAACGTCTGCATGCCAGGGCTCAAGATAGATGGCAAATGAGCCTTTGCGCCTGCCTCCCCCCTGGTCCACATAGCGGGCTGTGTCATTGAATACCCGCAGCATCGGCACAATGCCGTTGGATTGGCCATTGGTGCCCCGAATGTAACTTCCGGTGGCGCGGATATTATGAATGCTCAGACCGATACCCCCTGCCGACTGGGATATTTCCGCGCAACGCTTCAGAGTATTGAATATGCCTCTGATACTGTCTTCTTCCATAGCAAGCAAAAAGCAGGAGGAAAGTTGAGGTTTGGGTGTACCGGCATTAAATAAAGTGGGAGTAGCGTGAGTAAACCATTTTTCCGACATCAGATGATACGTTTCAATGGCAGCATCTATGTCTTCTTTGTGGATACCCACTGCCACACGCATGAGCATGTGCTGGGGCCTTTCAGCCACCTGACCATCTATTTTTAATAGATAAGCGCGTTCCAGAGTTTTAAAACCGAAATAGTCATACTGATAGTCGCGGTCATAGATGAT
Organism: Chitinophagales bacterium; assembly: GCA_026003335.1. Taxonomy (NCBI): domain Bacteria; kingdom Pseudomonadati; phylum Bacteroidota; class Chitinophagia; order Chitinophagales; species Chitinophagales bacterium. Next base: position 582,801 of record BPHB01000001.1, read on the forward strand.
GGTTGAATCCAGGCGGTCAGCATGACGCATGACAATCTGGTAAACGTCTTCAGCAATAAGAGGGGCATGTTCTCCCCTTTTTTTATCTACATAGTGATAAAGCCTGCTGATGGTCTGGGAAAATGACTTGATTGTATTTTTATGCAGGTTGGAAACGGCAATGCGAGCGGCAAGGATAGCATAATCGGGATGCTGGGTTGTCATGGATGCGGCAGTTTCAGCAGCCAGGTTGTCCAGCTCGGTGGTAGTGATGCCGTCATACAATCCCTGTATAACCACCTTGGCAATGTTGACCGGATCGACCATTTTATCCAGTCCGTAGCTTAGCTTGTTGATGCGTGCCGTGATTTTATCAAAGAACACTGGCTCGCGGGCACCGCTTCTTTTAATGACATACATAGGCAGAGGTTTTTACGCTGCAATTAAAATTCTTCGTTCAGAGAAAACACCTGTGTATCCCTGCTGGCAGTGACTCCGGCTTTCTGATATTCTCCCACACGTTTTTCAAAAAAGTTGGTTTTGCCCTGCAGTGAAATCATTTCCATCCAAGGAAATGGGTTGGATGCCCCAAACATTTTTTCGTACCCCAGAGACACCAGCAAACGATCAGCCACAAATTCAATATATTGACACATCAGCGGAGCATTCATGCCGATAAGCGATACGGGCAGTGCATCCTGCACAAATTCTTTTTCATAACGTACGGCATCTCCGATAATCTGATAAACTTCCTTATCGGAAATTTTATTCTGAAGCATGGAGTATAGCAGACATGCAAAATCGGTATGCAATCCCTCATCGCGGCTGATAAGTTCATTAGAGAAACATAAGCCGGGCATGAGCCCGCGTTTTTTTAGCCAAAAGATGGAGCAGAAACTTCCCGAAAAGAATATGCCTTCCACCGCTGCAAAGGCCACCAGCCTGTGGGCAAAAGAAGGAGCGTTTTCAATCCATCGCAGCGCCCATTCTGCTTTTTTCTTTACGCAGGGAACGGTTTCAATAGCATTAAACAGCCTTGCTTTTTCAACAGGATCTTTGATATATGTGTCAATAAGCAAGCTATATGTTTCAGCATGTATGTTTTCAATTGCAATCTGAAATCCATAGAAACAGCGAGCTTCAGGTATTTGCACATCCTTCATAAAGTTGAGCACCAGATTTTCATTCACAATGCCATCGCTGGCGGCAAAAAACGCCAGAACGTGTGAAATAAAGTGCTTTTCATCTCGGGTAAGCTTTTCCCAGTCGGGCAGGTCATGAGTAAGATCAATTTCCTCGGTAGTCCAGAAGCTGGCTTCTGCTTTCTTATACATTTTCCAGACTTCGTCATATCGGATGGGAAACAAAACAAACCGGTCTTTACTTTCCTGGAGAATGGGCTCTACGAAACTGCTCATACGCTTTGTACTTTTTAGTGTTAAACCATGGGTATTTTTCCAACAGGATTTGCAGGATATCCTTGCATTCTCCTAACCCAAGAAGAATACTGAGCCCCGAAGCCTTGTCTTCAACACTTCGTTGACTGCTTTACCGTTAAAATATCCTTAGGGGAAAAATCTAATCAGCCCCTCCGATCCTGTTATCACAATATTATTTCAAGGAAAAGCCGGAGTGAAATTTTCTTATCAACAAAAATTCCGTTAACCCATGCAAATAACTGAAAATGAGATTAAACACCTGTGGAAATTACAAAATACTATAATAGTTAAAAGGGAATGCGCCTCAGCTTATCCGTTGTTGTAAAGGGGAGCGTTCTTGCTGGCTTCAAGGGGAAATTCGTAAGAGACGGTATTTGCTGTATTTATTTATGTGCACTTACCCGCAGTGCCAATTTTGCGCCAAAAATCCGGAGTATTTGCACACAGAAAGATAGAACAAACCGGACTACGCCATTTTTCGGTAAAATTGTATTTTGCCTGCAGTAATTTCCTCAGGCTTGAAGCAGCTTTTAATAATAGGAGTTTGTCTTCTGGGCTGGAAGGCCGTCAGTGCTTCCGGATTCAGCAGTGCAGTTGGAGCACGGGCAACAGCGTTGGGTAATCATTTCACCACGTTGTCCGATGATGTATTTTCAACCGGCAACAATCAGGCTGGCATTGGATTTATTAAAGAGTTCTCAGCCGGTGTGGCCGCAGCAAATAAATTTTCTACTGCGGCTCTGAATACCTTTGCTGCCACAGCCGTTTTACCCACCAAAACCGGCAGCTTCGGGTTGACCTTTATGTATTATGGTCTGGATGTGTATAATGAAAAAAAGGCGGGTCTTGCTTTCGGAAAGGCTTTTGGCAATCGCTTTTCTGCAGGCCTTCAGTTTGATTACATCCATATTGATATGGGCCACTATGGCTCGCGGCACCTGTTTACCTTTGAAGCGGGACTTCAGTTTTATATTCTTCCCCAGTTGGTGATAGGAGCTCATGTCAATAATCCACTGCGGCTAAAGATAGACAAGGAAGGTGAAGACCGCTACCCTACGATAATGCGGTTTGGGCTCAGTTATCTGCCTTCCGCAAAAGTGGCTATAAGGGGAGAGGTAGAAAAAGACCTGGATTTTAATCCAGTGTACAAGCTGGGAATTGAATACTTTGTCGTGGAGAAGTTTACTCTGCGGGGGGGATTCAATGCCTACCCGTTCAACGGGTTTCTTGGTGTTGGATTGAAATTTAAAACACTGGGTATAGATGCCGTTGCTGTTTATCATCAGGCATTGGGGTTCTCTTCGTCACTTTCTCTTTCCTATGTTTTCCGCAGAGCTCCATAAGGTTGCCCTGATCGTATGCCTGGCGCTGGTATGCAGTACGCTGCACGCCCAGAAGCGTGTCCGGGATATTACTTCGGTTTTGCCTGAAGAAGAAATAGCCAACCTTCTGGAGTCCTTTACCGAAGAAACCGAAGAAAGCTTTGATTTTGATGCGTTGGTGGAAGAGCTAAACGACCTGCTATTGCATCCGATAGATATCAACACCGCCAATGCAGAGCAGTTACAGCGTATTCGCTTTCTCTCCGATTTACAGATACAGGCTATTCTGCGCCATCGTGAACGCTTCGGCAAATTCATCTCCATCTATGAGCTGCAAGCCATTCCTGAGCTGGACCTGGAAACACTAAGACGAATTCAGTATTTCGTAAAAACCACCCAACGACTGGATGATTACCATGTTAATTCGGTGAAAGAATTACTCACAAAAGGAAATGTGCAGCTCATTATACGTTACTCACAGGTATTGGAGAAACAAAAAGGATACCTGCCACTTGATTCCGGCAGCACGGCATCCCGATATTTTGGTAGCCCTTATAAGTTGTATATGCGCTTCAGATACCAGTTTGCGGATAAGCTGTCTTATGGATTCACTGCTGAAAAAGATGCCGGGGAAGAATTTTTTAACGGCAGCCAGAAACGGGGATTTGATTTTTACTCCGGACACCTGTTTTTGCGGAAAACAGGCCCTTTTAAAAGCATTGCTTTAGGAGATTACTCCGTAAATATAGGCCAGGGGCTTATCCTCTGGTCGGGCTTTGGCTTCGGGAAAAGTCCGCTTGTAACCAGCATCATCAAAAAAAGCGAAACCCTTAAGCCTTATACTTCCACCGATGAAAACAATTTCATGCGTGGAGCTGCTACCACCCTTAAGCTGGGCAATTTTGAAATTACCGCATTCTTCTCGCGTGATCGCAAAGATGCCAACATCTCGCAAACAGATACCCTGCAGGGCGAAGCCATCATTGCTGCTGTATCTTCACTCCAGGAATCAGGATTGCATCGTACCCCCTCGGAAGTAGAAGACAGAGATGCCATATCACAGACCGTTGCAGGCGGATATTTTAAATTTCAGAAACGTGTTTCACACATCGGGGTCACCGCCATGCATACCTGGTTGAATGCTCCGCTCTACCGCACTCCGGCACCTTATTCCAAATTTGAATTCAGTGGCGACCGTCTCACCAACTTTGGCACCGATTACTCGGTGCTGGTGAAAAACTTCTATCTGTTTGGCGAATTTGCCATGAGTGACAACTTCCGATTTTCCACCCTGCATGGTTTTATAGCCAGCCTGGATGCCCGTGTAGATATGGCTCTAGCCTATCGTTATTATCAGAAAGATTATCACAGCCTGTTTGCAAACCCTTTCGGGGAAAGTCGTAAAGCAGCCAATGAGCAGGGCATATATACCGGCTTATCCGTCAAACCTATCCGTCAGGTTCGGCTTGATTTGTATTTGGATTATTACCGCTTCCCCTGGCTGCGCTATCAGGTGGACGCCCCCTCTTCGGGCATAGATTTTTTTTCTCAGTTAACCTATTCCCCTTCCAAAACCATCACGCTGTATGGCCGCTATAAAATTGAAACGAAGGAAACCAACCTACCCGACAACGAAACAAGATTAAACACTCTTACCCCCGAAAAACGTCAAAATATCCGCCTGAACATCAAGTATGCCGTATCCCGTTCCTTCACTTTTGAAAATCGCTTTGAAACGGTCATCTATGACCTGCGGCAAAAAGAGCACGGCTACCTGATCTATCAGGACGTGGGATTCAAAAAACTATCATTCCCGTTAGCACTGAATGCGCGCCTTACCTTGTTTTCAACCGACTCGTATGCTTCGGCTATTTATGTGTATGAAGATGATGTGCTTTATTATTTTTCCATCCCCGCCTATTTTTACACGGGTGTGAAATTTTATGTAGTATTTAAGTATACCCTCGTCCGCGGGCTGGATGTGTGGCTTCGGTTGTCGCATGTGCATTATACCAACAGGCAAACCGTTGGTTCGGGGCTTGATGAAATCAACGGTAACACCCGAAGCGAAATTAGGGCACAGATGCGATGGACTTTTTAATTTCACCCGACCATTCTATCACCCAAAAACCGCTAAACTCAAAGCTGATATTTCATGAAGCTAAATATACTTGCCATTGGTGCTCATCCTGATGATGTGGAATTGTGCTGTGCCGGCACCTTGCTAAAGCATAAAAGCATGGGACAGGCAACCGGCATCATACATCTTACCAAAGGTCAGCTTGGCACACGAGGCAATGAAGAGCAGCGGATGCGTGAGGCCGCTGAAGCCGCTCGTATCCTCGGGGTGGATGTACATGAAAACCTGGGGTTTGAAGATGGATTCTTTAAAAATGACTCGTTCAATCAACTAAAACTCATCAGTGTGCTGCGCAAATACCGTCCGGATATAGTTCTGTCCAACGCACTGGATGACCGCCACCCCGATCATGGCAGGGCCGGTTGGCTGGTTGAGGAAGCTTGCTTTTTGTCGGGCCTGAGAAAAATTGAAACCCTGGAACAAGGCGTGCCGCAGGAAGCCTGGCGACCACGCGCTGTGTTCCATTATATCCAGGCTTACTATCATGAACCCGATATCATCGTAGATATTTCCGCCTTCTGGGATAAAAAGATGGAAGCCATCCGTGCGTACAGGTCGCAATTTTATGACCCGCATTCCAAAGAACCGGAAACCTTTATTTCCACACCGGAATTTATGGAATTCATCAAAGCAAGGGCAATAGAATACGGTCAGTCTGTAGGCGCAAAGTATGGAGAAGGTTTTGTCAGCAGGCGCAGGCTTGGTGTGCACAGCCTATCTGATTTGCTTTAAACATCCGGCTTCTTACAGGGGATCTCTAATTTCAATGTGTGCTCTCCGCTACACTCTGAAAAACCACAAAAACTGAAGCTGCCCTTTGCAGCCGGCTGAATAAGATTATACTATCTTGCGTTGCACTGCGTATGTTTCGAATCTACCAGCCCTGGAATTCGGACCCGGCCATGGACGCCAAAGGGTTGCAGGAGTTTGTGAAAGGCAGAATCATTCTTGTGAATAAACCATTGGAATGGACATCGTTTGACGTGGTCAACAAACTGCGCAACGTGCTGCAAAAAAAGCTAAACCGCAAGCTGAAAGTGGGACATGGCGGTACGCTTGACCCATTGGCTACCGGCCTGCTGATTGTGTGCACGGGTAAGGCTACACGCCTGCTTTCTGACATTACTCACTATGATAAAGAATATACCGGCACACTTATCCTGGGAGCTACCACCCCTTCTTATGATAGAGAAACCCCGATTGATCAAACCTATCCTACAGAAGATCTTACTGAAGAATTGCTCCATCAAGCAGCCCGACAGTTCACAGGATTAATCCTACAGGTGCCTCCTGCTTTTTCAGCCGTAAAGGTTAACGGTGTGCGTGCCTATAAAAAAGCAAGAAGAGGACACACCGTGGAAATGGAGCCTCGTGAGGTAAGAATTGATTCCTTTGAACTGACCGAAATCCGTCTACCCGAGGTAAAATTCCGCGTTTGCTGCGCAAAAGGAGTGTATATCCGTTCCCTGGTTCACGACTTTGGTAAGGCCCTGGGCTGTGGTGCGTATCTGCACCAGTTGTGCCGCACCCGCATAGGTCCCTATCGCCTGGAAGATGCTGCCGACTTAAACAGCATTATCCGCTCTTTGAATCCTGACAATTAAATTAACTTTGAAGTCTTCTGATCATCCTGTACCGAATGAAAAATAGCTAGCGCTAATCTGATAATTTGAGGACTAAATGAGATTATTCAGAAGTCTTGATAACCTTCCGGAGTTCAGAAATGGAGTACTCACCATAGGCACTTTTGACGGAGTACATTGCGGGCATCAGGAAATTATCAGGCGTCTTAACCAAATTGCTGCCGACATAAACGGGGAGAACATTATTATCAGCTTTCACCCTCATCCGCGCATGGTTTTGCACCGGGATGAACAGGAACTTAAACTGCTTACCACTCTGGACGAGAAAATCAGTCTGCTCTCCCGCCTGGGGATAGATAACCTGATTATTATTCCGTTTTCAGAAAGTTTTTCAAAAATATCCGCTGAATCCTATGTGCGGGATTTTATATGGGGAAAAATCAGGCCCCGTGTAGTAGTTATCGGTTATAATCATCGCTTTGGTAACAACCGCAGCGGTGACATCCACCTGCTGCGCAAAATGAGCAAGGCGTTGGGCTTTCAGGTTGAGGAGATAGCTGCCCAGACCGTTGAAAATATTTCGGTCAGTTCAACCAAAATCAGAAAAGCGCTGATACAGGGCGACATTGAAACCGCAAACATCCTGCTGGGTCGTTACTATTCTCTCAGCGGCAAAGTAATTCGGGGTGCTCAGCTGGGAAAAAAGCTGGGATTTCCCACGGCAAATATCATGGTGAAAGACACCACAAAACTGATTCCTGCAAACGGGGTGTATGCCGTGAAAACACTCGTGGATGAGCAAATATATGGGGGCATGCTGAATATCGGGTTCCGCCCTACCTTTAACGGGCAACATCAAACCATTGAAGTACATATCTTTGAGTTTAAATCCGAAGTGTATGGGGCCGAGATTACGGTTGAGTTTGTTGCGCCCATTCGTCAGGAAGTGAAGTTCAACTCGGTGGAGGAACTCCGTGAGCAGTTGAAACGGGATAAGCTCACTTCCCTGAAAATATTGGAGTCCACAAAAACTACGTGATATGCTGAAAAAGTCGCTTTTCCTCATTTTGCTGGCCGCACAGGGACTGACGTGTTTTGCCCAGCAGGAATCGGAAGTAGAACTGGATATCGGGCTGATTACATCAGGTCACTGGTTCAGTTCGCTGGAAGAAGCGCTCGCCAACCCCGAACAGGTGTATTATCTTGATCTCAGCCTGCGCAAGCTGAAAACATTTCCCAAAGACATATTTGCGTTAAAAAATCTCAAACGGCTTTACGTTGCCAATAATTACTGGCCCGCTATACCTGATGAAATCGCCACGCTAAGTCAACTGGAAGTGTTGGATATCAGCAGCAACTATTACATGAAGCGTCTGCCTGTTGAAGCACTCAGCAAAATGAACAACCTGAAACACATTATAATTAAAGACCATGCCCTTGTGCCGGGAGAAGTTGACCGTCTGCGTAAGGCCATGCCTCACTGCAAAATTGAATCTGATTAATTGAGTATGCGATATGCCAGCTCGGTCAGCAACACGCTTTTATCGGTGCCGGCATAATCCACCCCTTTTATTTTCAGGTCATATTCATGCAACAGGTGCATGATCTTAGTAATTTCCTGGGGACGATAGTGCTTGCGATAGTTTTTAAGGTCTTCTTCCATAAAGCGTGAACGAATTTGAAGCTGTCCCCGCATTTCTTCGGGTGTTTTGTTTTCGGCCTGCAGTACTAAGGCTTTGCTGAAAAAGGCGTACAACATAGCCAGAATCATCACCGGATCATTGCCTTTGGGATGTGTTTCAAAATATTTTATAATACGGAACACCTGGCGTTTGTCCCTGCGGGCAAGTGCCCGCGTAAGCTCAAATACGTTAAACTCCCGGCTTATGCCAATGAGGCGGGCCACATGATCGGGCTGAACAGGTTCCTGCACGCCTACCCCTACTTTTAGTTTTTCCAGTTCATGCACGATTTGGGAAAGATTGTTTCCGATATATTCACTCATCATAGTCACGGCATCGGGTGTAAGTGTAAGTTTCATTTCCCGTGCCACTTCTTCAATAAATGCCGGAACCTGATTATCATACAGTTTATTGCTCTGCATTACCACACCTTTTGCAGACAGCAACTTAAACAAACGGCTGCGTTTGTCGATCGTCTTGTATTTGTAGCAAATGACAAACACGGTTGATTTCATAGGGTTTTCAAAATAGGCCTGAAGCCGATCCAGCTCTCTGAAATCCTGAGCCTCTTTTAAAATCACCAGCTGTTGACTTGCCATCACGGGATAGCGCATCAGCGCATCAATCAAAAGCTGATAGGAGGCGTCTCTTCCATAAATAATTGTTTGGTTAAACGTTTTTTCCGGTTCATCCAGCAGATGTTGCTCCAGATACGATGCAACGCGATCAATAAAAAAAGGCTCCTCCCCATGCAAAAGGTATATTGGGTGCAAAATTTTATTTTTTACATCATGGATAATTTTCTTGTACTCGGTCATTATTTTTGTTTTTGCCGAAAAAAAATACACCAACTTCATCTAAAGGTGAAAGTTATTCTTTTAAATTCAGTTTCCGGCTGGATAGAAGAGCATCGGCAATTGAAATCTATATATGATCCTGTAAGAAAGAAGCAGGTACCTGCCTTTCCGGAAGAAATTGTCAGACAAGCGCTCATTCGATATCTCATGGCGGAAAAGGGCTATCCACGAACGCTTATGGGTGTAGAGGTAGGCATTCGGGTATTGGAGCTTGACAAACGCTGTGACCTGGTTGTTTTTAAAAACGTCAGGCCGATGATGATTGCAGAGTGTAAGGCCCCTACTGTCCATATCAGCCAGAGTGTATTGGATCAGGCCGCCCGCTACAACCTCGCCCTACAAGTACCTTACCTCATGGTTTCCAACGGCCTGACCACTCTTTGTTCACACATTGATTTCACTTCGGGCAAAACCATCTTTTTAGACCAAATTCCGGAATACCGGGCGCTGTAGGTTGCCTGATCAGGGGAAAATACCCATAGCCATATAGTCATCGGCCACTTTTGTTATAGCATTGAGAAAGGCAGCCGTGCGCAGGTCTTTGATGCCTTTGTTGCGCTTGTAAATTTCACGAATCTGATGGTAGGCAAAAATCATAGTTTCCTCCAGCCCAGAGTTAACCAGGTCAATCTCTTCGGCTCCGCGGGCAAGCATCATTTTTTCCTTCTGGGGAATGCTTTTGCCTGTGAGCTGCTCCACCGCCTGAAGAATACCCATATAAGAACTCTCGTCAAAACGCTTTTGCAAACGTCCAAAGCGCACGTGGGAAAGGTTTTTCAACCATTCAAAATAGGATACTGTCACGCCCCCGGCATTAAGATACACATCGGGAATAATCAAAACACCACGCTTGATAAGTTTCTCTTCCGCCTCCGGATTGACAGGGCCATTTGCCCCCTCTGCAATAATTTTAGCTTTAATCTGATCTACATTGCCTTCATGAATTTGATTTTCCAGCGCAGCAGGCACAAGAATATCGCACGGTAGCTCCAGCGCATCGTAACGATCTTTCAGATTTTTGGCCTTACCGAAATTCAAAATGGAGCCGGTCTCCTGCCGATGCTTGTAGAGTGCAGGAATGTCCAGACCTTTGGGGTCGTAAATAGCTCCCTCCAGTTCTGAAACTGCAATGATTTTTGCCCCCTGTTCATGCAAAAACAGGGCGCTGTAATAGCCTACGTTACCAAACCCCTGCACTACAACGGTTTTGCCTTCAATGCCTGGTTCCAGACCGATTTTTTTCATGTCTTCCTTAATGCTGACGGCTTCACGTACCCCGAACATGATGCCTCGCCCGGTAGCTTCTGTGCGCCCCCGTATACCGTTTTGGCTGACAGGCTTTCCGGTAACACAGGCATATCCGTCCAGCTGACCGGGATTGTAAGACATATAGGTGTCCAGGATCCAGGCCATTTCCCTTTCGCCTGAGCCGTAATCAGGAGCCGGCACGTCTATACCCGGCCCGATAAAGTTTTTCTTGATTAACTCAGCAGTATAACGCCTGACAATTCTCTGCAGCTGATTGGGCGTTACGCTGCGCGGACTGATTTTTATACCGCCCTTTGCGCCTCCGAAAGGCACATCTACAATCGCACATTTGTAGGTCATCAGAGCGGCAAGTGCCATCACCTCATCCTGATTCACCATGGAACTGATGCGAATACCCCCTTTTGTTGGCACGCGATGATGACTGTGCTGAGCACGGTAAGCTTCTATTACTACATATTCATTGCCCAGCTTAACAGGGAACCGCATCCGGTAAACGCTGTTACAGGCTTTTATCTGTTCCAGCAATCCCTTGGGGATTTTGGTAAAGGAAGCTGCACGATCAAAGTAATCGCCTACGGCCTTGAAGAAACTAAATTCTTTTTTGGCTTTGATTTTTTTTGTCGTAATCACGATATGGTGTTTTCGTTAAAAAAAATGTTCATTCATGATTTTTTCTGGTTGGCTTCCATCCGGCTAATCTTTCTTTCCAGCACAAACAAAAAAACAAAAATCAGAATCAGAATAGTAAGCATAACACTGATAACCACATGGATTTTGCCGGTAGTCCATAAATTACCTGTCTCTGCTCCCAGAGCCGGGAATATCCCCCCTGCTAGCAGAGAAAAACATAGCAGTATATTTTTCATAGGTATTGGTTTTCTGATGAAGATGATTTCAATATCCTGTAGCGGGTTATTAATGAGACCAGCCAGAATCCCACTATAGTAAAACCGGCTACTGCCGAATAGAATATCGGGCGCATGACATGATCCAGATCATAGGTATTAAAACCGGGATTGCCTCCACTACCGGGATGTAGTGAATCGGTCATTCGTGGCACAATAAGAATGAAAACGATAAACAGCACAAACGCAAACACATTGTATACGGCTGAGATTCTGGCGCGGCTTTGCGCGTTGGTCAGTGAACCGCGAAGCACAAAATAAGCCAGATAAACCAAAATGCCCAGAGCCGCCCCGTTCAGCTTTGGATCACTTACCCACATAGCTCCCCATGTAACCTTTGCCCATTGCATACCGGTTAAGATGCCCAGCAGGCCGAAAAACAGTCCCACCACAGCAGATGAAGAAGCCATGAGGTCGTCTGTTGCACGGGCTTTTGACAGATAAAGTATGCTGCTGACAAAGGAAAATAACATCAGTAGAATCATAGTAAACCACATCGGCACATGATAAAACAAGTTGCGTATGGACTCGTAAAGAATTTCACGGTTTGGGATGGTTATGCCGGAAGGAGAAGCCGGCTTGAGTATGGTAAGGCATTGAAAAGCCGTACCTACAACGGAATCCTGCCTGCCAATAGCAAAAGCATCGCGCAAAAAGAAAGTGCCATCCTGTTCATTGTATATTATCAGATTGTAAAAATCTTTCTTCCCAATGATTTTCAGATTGGGGTCAATACCAAATTCTACGTTCAAATGTGTGGGACTGATGTAGGTAATGTCATTATTGCAAATAAGATTGTGTTCGTTTTTCAACACCACGTTGAGGGAAGGGTCTCCTTCCCTGAAATGCGTATTATAGGTAATAATGTCCAGTGCAATTACGGTTCCACGCTGTGTTGAGTCGGGTTTTACACTTACTATGCCGGGCCCAAGGGGAATATAGAGTCCAGCCACCACACTATACACAAGAAGGGGAATACCAAGAAACTTCCACCACCTTTGTCTGAGCAGACGCATCATAGATTAACGCGTGCCTTTTGAGGCCGCAGCCGAGGAGATTGCATGTTTTTGAAATTGCCTCCTCACTGATTTTCTAATCCCGCCAAAGATAGGGAAATAAAATGTATGACAAAGCAACCACCATTGCATCAAATGCCACTAAAACCAGTACGTCCCGCCAGAGAGTGGACCAGTCATTTCCGCTGAAGAAGGCCTGGCCTGCCAGCTTTTGTATCAACATGACCAACGGCAGCAATACAGGCAGACTCAGGATGGCCATCAGCGTGGCATTATTGTCAGCCCGGGAGGCAATGGCTGAAACGAGAGTAAGAACGCACGAAAAACCACCTCCGCCTAATAACAAAGCCATCATAAACACGGGATAGTCTTTCACTGGAAGAGTAATCATCAGTCCAAACAGCACCAGACCAATCAGCGAAAGCACAAGCATCAACAGAGTGTTATACATCATTTTTGCAAGAACAACCGCATACGGACTTACCAGGGTATAATAATAAAGCTGCCTTTCCCTGTTCTCCTGCACGAAGCTCTTGGCGATGGCATTCACTGCAGTAAAAATCATGGTTATCCAGAAAAGTATGCTCCACCACTTGTAGTTGAGCAGATTGAAGGCACGTTCACTGTTCAGGATGGTGTAGATAACAAATACGGTAGTGAGCACGTACAGCACAATGCCCCCTATCGCATAGCGCATACGCCATTCCAGCAACACATCCTTTCTTACCAGAAGCATGACTTCATGCATCATGCCTGCAAGTTACGCAAATGGCAAAAACGAGTTTTGCTGTCAACAAACTGTTGACACTATTCTGGAAGAGGAGCTCCCACAGGAATATCACAACGATGCCCTGGCTCCCCGTGAGGCGGGTTTAGTTTTGCAGTAGTACCGGTGTTTTGCATGCCTCCGGATTCGGACTCTTCGTGCACATGGCCGGGTGCCCCATGTGGCGGATTTTCAGCCGGGGTGGCGCTTGCCGGAGTCTCGGTTTGAGTTGCTGCCGGGGGTTCCTGGGTAGTTCCTGTTGAAGCATCGGTGTTTTCACTGCTTTGCTGATTGCAGGACATCAGAATCAGGGTAATAGCTATTGCAAAGAGGTTTCTCATGATGTAGATTTTGGATAAAAGTAATTCTTTTTTTCAGTTTGCCCCCGATTGTTCAAGGAAAATATTCTTCTTCAGCCTAAAAATGCATTTTGAAAAATCCTGGGCCTGCTTGCTGACACAGGTGCCAGCAGTTGCAAATACGTGCATATGACGGGCAGAATAATACCACGGTGATTAAGTTTGCGTTTTTATTACCCTTGTTGAGAATCATAATTATTTTTTATCTCCACATGGCTCTGCAGGTAGGGCAATCTGTTTATGCGCAGGAACTGCAGGGCTCCCCAGATGATTCACTTTCCGTAAACAAAGGTGAAACACCGGACCGCAGGCGTCACTCGGTTGGCCGGGCGGTATGGATGTCTGCCGTGTTGCCCGGTCTGGGGCAGGCATATAACCGCAAATGGTGGAAAATTCCCATTATCTATGCCGGCTTTGCCGGATTGGGGTATGCCATAAGCTTTAATGCCAAAAGATGGAATACTTACCGCGAAGCCTATCGCTTGCGGGTTGATGGCGACACAACAACCATAGACGCATTTGTCAACATTTATAGTGAGAGCAATCTCGTTACACTTAAAAATTATTATAAGCGCAACCTGGATTTATCGGTCATCTTTACAGCTGTGTTATACGCCCTGAATATCATTGATGCAGCCGTTGATGCCCATCTGTTTGAATTTGATATCAGTGATGACCTGACTTTGCGAATAGCACCGGCACACCACTTCAGCCAAAACGGCAACGAACACTTCACCGGATTCACCTTAACTCTGCGATTATGAAAATAGCTTTAATCGGATACGGCAAAATGGGCAAAGCCATAGAGCAGGAAACAGAAAACTGGTCAGACCCTTTGCATCCCCGACCAGAAATCATCCTCAGATTCCACTCTCGTAACCGGCAGGACCTTGTCCCTGAAAACCTACGCAGGGCGGATGTTGCCATTGAATTCACCACACCTGAAACAGCTGTGGAGAATATTCTGAAATGTTTTGAGGCGGGTATTCCCGTGGTGTGTGGTACAACCGGCTGGCAGCATCGCCTTCCCGAGGTGCAGGAGCGCTGTAAAGCCCTGAACGGCACTTTGTTTTATGCTTCCAACTTCAGCATTGGCGTGCATGTGTTTTTTGAGCTCAACCGCCTGATGGCCAGGCTGATGAATACCCAAACCCAATATGATGTAAGACTGTATGAAATTCACCATACCGAAAAAAAAGACGCTCCCAGCGGAACGGCCATTACACTGGCCGAAGAGCTGATAAAAATCATAGACCGTAAAACGAAATGGGTGCCTCCTCCTGCTTCAGCTCCGGAAGAGCTGGAAATACAGTCAATACGAGAAAAGGATGTACCTGGCATTCATGGTGTAACCTATCACTCCGACATAGACACAATAGAAATCACACACACAGCGCACTCCCGCAGGGGATTCGCTTTGGGTGCGCTTCAGGCTGCAATGTGGGTTAAGGGGAAAAAGGGAATTTTCGGAATGAAAGACTTGCTGAGCCTGTGATTAATGCACTCCGTTTTCTGTCTTCTGCTGTAAAAGAGCACCAATGATGTCTTTGAATTTTGAAAATCATAAGATGGTACTATCGTTTTGTTTTAAAACCTATTTGCGCATTTTTGCAGCGCTAAAATTCTAATCTCCTGCTCTAATGATATACATCCTCATCTTCCTGCCGATGGTCAGCTTTTCACTTATTGTGATGTTGCTGGGCAACTTCTTTGAGCGTGCCGGAATGGACAAAAGCAAAGCACGCATCCCCATTGTGAACCTTTGGTATCTTTTCCCCATAACGGAGCGCAGCCCGCTATGGGGAATATTTTACTTCATACCTTACCTGAATCTGATTCTGATTATCTGGCTTATCACGGAATTTCTAAAGGCTTTTGACAGACGCGATATCCTTTCGCAGGTGCTGGGAATTTTTCTCGGCTACATCTATTTGCCCATACTAAACTATACCTCAAAAATCACCTATCGCCAGAGCTCTGCAGCTGAAAAATCCACTGTAAGGGAGTGGGCCGATGCACTCATATTTGCTGTGGTTGCTGCTACTATCATCCGTACTTTCATTATGGAGGCCTATACTATCCCCACCGGGTCTATGGAAAAAACACTGCTCGTAGGCGACTTCCTGTTTGTGAGTAAATTTCATTACGGCCCCCGTGTTCCCATGACTCCGCTTTCCTTTCCCTTAACGCACAATACACTCCCGCTTACCGGCACCAACTCTTATGTGGAATGGATTAAACTACCCTACTACCGACTTCCCCGCCTTGAAGATATTAAGCGCTATGATATTGTCGTATTCAACTGGCCTCAGCAAGACAACCGCCCGGTGGACAAACGAGATAATTATATTAAACGCTGTGTGGGGCTGCCCGGTGATACAATCCTTGTAGTACAGGGGATATTATACGTCAACGGTAAACGCGCCTATGAGCCGGAATACATGCAATATCAGTATTTCGTGCAAACCGATGGCACCCCTTTTTCTACACAACTGCTGGAAGAATATGACATCACCGATGCCATGCGCGTGGCGTCTAACAAAGGCCTGTATCTTATGAATCTCACCCGGGCCAACTATGAGCGCATAAAAAGCCTGCCGTTCGTCAAATCCGTGGAGCCCAAAGTATCTCCCAAAGGGCAAATAGAACCTCAGCGCTATTATTTCCCGCCCGATATCAAAAAGTACCCGTATAACGTGGACTATTACGGCCCGGTCACGGTGCCTTTTAAAGGGCAGGTCATTGAGCTAAATACCCATAATCTTCCCCTCTACTATCGCCTGATTACGCTATATGAACAAAATTCGCTGGAGGTGAAAGATGATAAAATTTTCATCAACGGAGAGCAGACAGCCACATACACCGTTAAGATGAATTATTACTGGATGATGGGTGATAACCGGCATAACTCTGAAGACTCGCGCTTCTGGGGATTTGTTCCTGAAGATCACATCGTGGGTAAAGCATGGATTATCTGGCTCTCGCTGGATAAGGGCAAAAGCCTGCTGCATAAGGTGCGCTGGAATCGCATCTTTAACATCATTCAGGGAGCTCCACTCTCTCCGGAATCTGCAAACTAAAAATATCCGACCAGTTTGTTTTTCTTTTTTATCGTATTTTTACGATAAATATTTATCATGGGCACCGCCAAACTGGACGAGTTTACACTCAAAGACAATAAAACAGCCCTTTATGCCAGGGCGCTGGCACATCCCGCACGCATAGCCATAATCCGGTTGCTCCTGAAAAAGAGAACCTGCATCTGCGGAGAAATTGTAAATGAACTGCCACTGTCTCAATCCACAGTTTCACAACATCTGCATGAACTGAAAAAGGCCGGTTTGATCAACGGAACAATTGAGGGCAAGAGAATCTGCTATTGCCTGAATGAAGAGGAATGGAAACAAGCCAAACTATACCTCGGTGGACTACTGGATACTGCCGTTGCAAAAATTAAATGTTGTTAACCCCTTAAAAATAAAACGTAACATTACGATTATATAACCCCTCAAAAATCATTTTATGCAAATAGAAAATGAACTTAAGAAAATGGTAAAAGAAAAATACAGCAGCATAGCCAGCCAATCCCGTGAACAGAACGCTGCTTCCTGCTGCGGAGCAACCTGCGGCTGCAGCGATGTCACCCATATCATGGCCGACAGTTATAAGAATATGGCGGGCTATGTCCCCGATGCTGATCTCGGTTTGGGATGTGGCCTTCCAACCCGTTTCGCCATGATAAAAAAAGGCGATACGGTAGTAGATCTCGGTTCAGGGGCCGGTAATGATTGCTTTGTTGCCCGAGCTGAAACGGGTGAATCCGGAAGGGTCATCGGCATTGATATGACCGAGGCAATGATTGAACGTGCACGTCAAAATGCGGAAAAACTAGCATATCAGAATGTGGAATTCATTTTAGGTGAAATTGAGAACATCCCGCTGCCATCCTCTTTGGCTGACGTAGTAATCAGCAACTGTGTACTCAATCTGGTGCCTGACAAACGCAGGGCCTTTGCAGAAATCTTCCGCATTCTGAAGCTTGGAGGACACTTCTCCATTTCCGATGTTGTAAGGATAGGCAACCTACCGGGGAAAATCATGGAGGCATCCGAAATGTATGCAGGCTGTATTGCCGGAGCTCTTCAAAAATCAGACTATCTGGCAATCATTCAAGAAACCGGATTCATCAATCTGACTATACAACAGGAAAAAGTCATTTCCATTCCCGATTCTATTCTTATGAACTATTTGAACACTGCCGAACTCCACGACTATAAAAACAGTGGCGCAGGCATTTTCAGTATCACTGTTTACGCTGAAAAACCTCTTGTTTAATGGCAGTTCATATAAAGAACCGACACATAGTACCCTCTTTGCACACCCACAAAAAGAGAATACCTGCCATAGGAACCTTAATATACGTTAATTTGCAATTCACAGAGCTTACTAATATTGCCTGATTAAATGCTAATTAAAGTCCGTTGAGACTGCTGCTTATCATAGGAGCGGGAAGTTTTATGGGCGGAATATTCCGATTCCTGCTTTCGCGCTGCATACAGGAAAAAATTTTTACCAGCTTTCCTTTGGGAACCCTCAGCGTAAACATAATCGGATGCTTCCTGATTGGATGTGTTTTCGGGCTGAGTGAAAAATCAGATCTCTCACAGGAATGGCGCCTGTTTATGGTTACAGGTTTATGCGGTGGATTTACCACCTTTTCTGCCTTTTCACAGGAAACACTCAGTCTGCTTCGCGATGGCCAATATGCCTATGCCGGCATTTATGTTGGTGCCAGCCTGTTGCTGGGTTTGATAAGCACTCTTGCTGGAATATACACCCTTAAACTGCTTTGATATGCAAGAACACAGCCAGGCCAGGCTCCTGCGGATATTTATCGGAGAGTCCGACAAACTGGGACACCAAACGTTGTATGAAGCCATCGTATTTGAAGCAAAAAAACAAGGACTTTCCGGTGCAACTGTCACACGGGGTATTATGGGCTTCGGTGCGAATTCAAAAGTTCACACTGCAAAGCTTTTTGAAATTTCATCCGATCTGCCCGTGGTAATAGAAATCGTGGACACTGATGAAAAGATACAATCCTTTACCGAGCAGGTAGAACAGATGTTTGAGCAGGCACAATGCGGGGGGTTAATTACTATTGAAAAAGCAGAAATCATCCGCTACAAGGCGGGGCAACACAATGAAAAATCCTTATCTGAATAGCTGTCACCCTGTACCCGCCTACTCCACCCTTTGAAAATCTAACTTACATTTTTCTTATTTTACTGCTGGCTATGTATTGAAATCCTATATCTGTCCGCAATTAACGCAATGGCAAGAATAGGCTTGATTTGTGCTTTAAGAATGGAATTGCCTCAGGGATTGCCCTTCAGACTATCCCGCGGCCTGATATCCTACAGAAAAAACGGGAATGCGCTGGGGGTAATGGTTTCCGGAGCTGGTTACCGGAATGCCGAACAAGCCACTGCCTTGCTCTGCAGAAATTTTCGGCCCGATTATCTGCTGATGCTGGGATTCTGCGGTGGCATTGATCCAGCCATACCTATTGGTACCCTTGTTATCGCTGACCGCATTTTCTACAACGATGAGGAAGAACACACCCATGCGGCTGTAAATGAATACATCAGGGCCCTCCTGAGAAAGGCAGGCGTTCAGCACCACATAGGTGCCTATCAGACATTTGATTTTCCGGTTTTATCCACCGGACACATACAAAAGAAGATCAAAGCAGTAGATATGGAGTCTTTTGCCGTGGCAAGAACAGCACGCCAGCATGGCATACAAGCCGCAATCATAAAATCAGTCAGTGATATCGTGCCCGAAAAACCCTTTCCTTTATTTCCGGTTATGCGACTACAGCTAAGCATAGCAAAAAATATTTTTAAGGCAAGAAAAGGGCTCAACACGCTTGCAAAGCATTGGTTTTAACTTCTTCACAATGGGACGGCCGCCCCTTGGCGGAACAGACATGACATACCTTACCTCCAGATCATTTTTCCGCTCCTATTTCATTTTCCCTTACAGAGCAGAACCACCTTTTATCTCCGGTCCGCTATCTATCCAATTACCCTCCAATCGGGAGCTCATCATAGGAATGCAAACCTGAAAATCATGTCGCATTGCGCAAAGTCAGGCAGTCCGTAATTGGCTGCTACATACACATCAGGAAGAATTTTATAAAATTGGTGATATCATCCGGGTTATTATCAAGAATACATAACTTGCGCATCCCTTTATGAAGAAGAAAATTCTGGTATTATGTACAGGCAACAGCTGTCGTAGTCAGATGGCGGAGGGTTATCTGCGACACTTTAGCCGGGGCAAGGCCGACATTTACAGTGCTGGCATTGAAGCACATGGCGTCAACCCGCGCGCAGTGGAAGTGATGCTTGAGGATGGCATAGACATTTCCGGGCATACTTCCAATCACGTAGATGAATACATGCATATTCCTTTTGACTACATTGTTACCGTTTGCGATCATGCCAGCGAACAATGTCCCATTTTCCCCGGAAAAGCACAACGTTTCCACCGCAACTTTCCTGACCCGGCCAAAGCCACCGGGTCCGAAGAGGAGATTAAGGCGGCATTCAGAAAAGTAAGAGATGCTATAAAAGAATACTGCCGGGAATTTTCAGAAAAATATATCACCTGAGGCCTTCAGACCCGTTTCTGATGGTGCATAAAAAAAGCAGCTACCCCCTTTTTTATAGCTGCTTTCCGGGTGGGAGCTACAGGATTCGAACCTGTGACCCCCTGCTTGTAAGGCAGATGCTCTGAACCAACTGAGCTAAGCTCCCGTGAGGGTGCAAATTTAAAAGATTAAATCATTTCGTCCGGAAATCTTTTTTCTTTTCAAAAAGAATGGAGTTTTTATTCTCCATTATGGTATTTATCCTTTACACACAGTGTAAAACTTCCCTCCTGTGGTTGTGCATGATTTTCTAATTCTGATATCAGAACGAAGGCTTTAAACGTTTAAGCAGCTCAGTGCTGCCCCGTTGATTATGCCGGCATATGTGAAACACATCCTCATTGCTACAGTGGCCGTTCCCCTGGTTACTGCTATAGCCCTTGCAGCGGTTATTAGCGTGCACGGAGATGATTTGAAATACACCGTTCTGAATGAAGTGAATAAAAATACGGGGGTGCGCACCCATATTTACGGCAAAACCGAGTTCACCTTCCTGAGGCATTTCCCCCATATAGCCCTTGAAATCCACAATGTGGAAATCAGTAGCCCCGATGACTCTGTGGACCTGCCCTTCATTCGTGCCGATAAAGTGTATCTGCTGGCAAATCTGCTGGATGTAATCCGTGGCAGGTATGAGATCAACACTGCCGCCCTGGAAAACGCTGAAGTGGTAATGCAACGCAACCGTAACGGCAAAACCAACTATCTCTTTGGAAACCGGGATAACCCGGCTTCGGCAAATACGTCTTTTGCGCTAAACATTACCACAGCCGTGTTAAAAAACATACGGTTTACCCTGCTGGATGAAATCGCACGGGTAAATATCCGCCTGCACATTGACGATGCGCAAATAACAGGCTCCTTCCGCAACGAGAGCATCGTGCTGCAAGCCACGGTTAATGCATTTTCGCATGCGCTCGTCATCCAGGATGTAGACTACGCCCATGACAAGCAAATCAGCTTACAGGGAGCCTTGTCTGTCCTTACCCATAAAAACGCTTATGAGCTAAACATTGCACAATTTCTTGCCGAAGGCACTCCGTTTGAGATACACGGCAGTTTCGTACTTGAACAGGGTGACCCGATTTTTGACCTCTCCATCAGAGGTAAAGACATTGCCCTGCAGGATGTACCCGGGCTGCTGCCTCAGGCATGGTCGCAAAAGTTTTACGGCATAAAGGGTACCGGCAAGCTCACCTTCAATGCCCTGATAAAGGGAAAACTCAGCAGCAACTCTACCCCGCTGATAACCGCTACTGCTTCTGTCCGCAATGCCACGGTAACAGTTCCAGGCATGAGCAATAAAGTTTCTGCATTGACCTTCCAGGCAACTTACACCAACGGCAAGCACCATAGCCTTGCCTCCTCACAACTGGAAATTACCAACCTCTCTGTTCAAACTAAACATGGTACACTCCACGGAATTCTCACGCTTTCCAACTTCCGAAACCCACACCTGCATTTTAAGGCCTCCGGTGTAGCCGACCTGTCTGTATTAAACCAGTTTATCTCCGGCAACGGACGCCTGAAAAACATCAGCGGCATACTGGATTTTCAAAATGTAAGTTATCGTGGAAAGACATCCGATATTGCCGCTATGAAGCTCAATGGTATGCAGGGAATTATAGGACTCAAAGAGGTAGAGATGCACATGGATTCCGGCCGATTTTCGATTCATGAAGGCAGAGTTTCTTCATTCAATAAAACTCTTACCCTGGAAAACCTCAAAGTAAGCCTGCCAGGCAGCAGCATGGAAGTTTCCGGTAAAGTGTATCACATGCCCGGGCTTTATCCGGCTTCCGATGAAGTACCGGAGGTAAATCTTACCGTGAAAGCAGAACAAACAGACGTAAAAAAAATGTTGAACTTTCTCAAAAAGTCAGAAACCCCTTCGGAGCAGAGCACCCGGCGTGCAAAAAATTCAGCTCCACCCCAGGCTCTTGCCATGAGCGGCCTTGTTCGTGTCAACAGCCGCTATATCGTCTTTGATAAGTTTAAGGCCTACGATGCCTCCTTCACCTTACAACTGAATAAAAACGTGCTCAAAGTGGATGACTTCTCCTGCAATACGATGGATGGCATGCTGGATTTGCAAACCACAATAGAAATCACCGGAAATAAAATCCTCTCCAACACCAGCGCACAGGGCACCGATATCAACATAACCGAGCTATTTGCACAACTGAACAATTTCGGGCAATCTACTCTCACCGCTCAGAACATTGCCGGCAGCCTCACCTTCCGTGCCACCGTAAAAGCTGAATTTCTGAACGGACAGCTTCAGGAAAACACCCTGGCAGCCCGCTCTGATATTGTGATTAAAAACGGCCAGCTTATCCAATTCAAGCCTATGGAACAGCTTGCCCGCTATGTAGATATCCAGGAATTGAAAAATATCCGGTTCTCTACTCTTCGCAACACCATCACCATTGAAAACCGCACAATTCGCATTCCGGAAATGTATGTCTCCTCATCAGCCCTTAACCTGGCCCTCTCCGGCCAACAAACTTTTGACCATAAAATACACTATAACATCCGGCTCAATGTGTATGACGTGTTAGGTAAAAGATTCAAAAAATCACAAAGCATCAATGACTATGAGGAAGTGAACGATAATAATTTCAACCTGTACATCGCCATGACGGGCACCATCAGTGAACCTGTCATCAGCATTGACAAACGGAAACTAATTCGTAAAACCCTTTTCCAGAAAGATAATCCCGAAGCAACAATATACAATGCCCCCCCTGTCACTGAAGAGCCTGTCCCCTCGCAAAAATCCCCAACCTCAGGAATCAGCATTTTTGATAAACGACAAAAGGAGTCATCCGCTCAGAAAAAAATAAATACCGGCCAACAGGAACCCGAATATATTGACTGGGGAGACATCCCCTGAGCCAAAGCGAAACTTTTCGTTTTTAAAATGATAAATTCCCTTCCGAAAAATACCCGCACAAACCATGAAGCATTCCCTGCAAGGGATTAGCTGGCAGGCCTTTCTGCTGCTCATTGCGGTGGCCATCATTGGCGTTTCGCTGTGGTACACCAACCGACTGGCACGTGATATGGCTCAACGCGAGAAACAAGAGGCTGAATTGTGGGCCAGTGCCTACAAAAACATTATTCTCGCTCCGGAATCAGCTGATGTGAGTTTTGAATTTGAAGTGGTACGCAAAAACGATCGTATTCCCCTCATTCTTACTGATGCAGACGGTAAGGTACTCAACTTCCGCAATATTGATTCCCTGAAGGCCGCACGTCCGGGATATCTGGAAAAACGCATCCGCAAAATGAAAAGCCAGAACACGCCCATCGTCCTGGAAATCAGCCCGGAAGCAAAAAATTTTATCTACTATGAAGACTCCAACCTGCTGAGGCGTCTGCGCATCTTTCCTCTGGTGCAACTGAGCATTATTACCGGCTTTTTGGTTTTTGCATACGTGCTGTTTACCACAGCCCGGACAGCTGAACAAAATCAGCTCTGGGTGGGAATGGCAAAAGAAACTGCCCATCAGTTGGGAACGCCTATCTCTTCGCTGGCTGCCTGGCTGGATCTGTTACGGGGAAAAAAATATGATGATGAACTGAAGCCTGTTCTGGATGAAATTCAAAAAGATATTGACCGGCTGGAGCTCGTAGCTGACCGCTTTTCAAAAATCGGTTCTGCACCGGGGCTGCAGGAGGCGCCTTTGAAGCCCCTGCTGGCTAAAGCAGTAGAATACGTCAGAAAACGCAGCTCCGACCAGGTAAAAGTAGAGCTACATGCTCCCGAAGATGCAACGGCCTTGCTAAACGCACAGCTCTTTGACTGGGTTGTTGAAAATCTGCTGAAAAATGCTCTGGATTCTATGGGAGGCAGGGGCGTCATTTCCATCCACCTGATTAAAGACCGCAATAAAATATTCATTGATGTAAAAGACTCCGGTAAGGGCATTCCTAAATCTCTCTTTAAAACAATTTTCCGTCCGGGCTTCAGCACCAAAAAAAGAGGCTGGGGGCTTGGATTGGCGCTCAGCAAGCGCATCATTGAACAATACCATAAAGGGAAAATATTTGTAAAAGAATCAGAACTGAATAAAGGCACAACTTTCCGCATTGTGTTATCCTCTTCGGACACCGGCAACACCTGATGTATGCTCTTACAACGAAATAAGATATTCCTGCAGGCAGCCTTATTGCTGATACTGATACGCACAGAAGCACAGCAGATAACCGTCTATTCCTCCCTGCTGGAACCGGTAGCGAATGTGGCTGTATTTAACCACGAGCGCACCTTTTCGGCACTGACCGACAAGGAGGGCAAATGCGCAGTTACCGCGCTGCAAAAATCAGATACACTCTATTTTCAGCATCCGGCTTATCACAGTCTTTCCCTTACGATCAGAGAAATAGCTATGAAAGGGTACCGCGTCATACTTACCGATAAAGTGCTTGTACTGGATGAATATGTGGTGGCCGCGGCCAAAACGCGTGAAAAATTAGAAAACGTAGCTCACCAGGTAGATATCGTTAAGGCATCGGAAATCGTTTTCAGCAATGCGCCCACACCGGCCGAGGCTCTCGAAAATTCAGGAAAAATATTCATCCAGCGCTCCCATCCGGGCGGGGGAAGCCCTATCATTCGCGGCATGGAGGCCAATAAAGTGCTTATCGTGGTGGATAATATCCGGATGAACAATGCTATCTATCGGGGAACCCATCAGCCCAACATCACCAGCATTGACGAAATGATAGTAGACCGTATTGAAATAGTGCAAGGCCCCGGCTCGCTCATTTACGGTAGTGATGCGCTGGGCGGTGTTATGCATTTTTATACCAAAAAACCCGAACTGGCTGATAGCAATACCATGAAGGTAAGCGGGAATCTGCTGATTCGCGGAGGTTCGGCAAATTTTGAAAAAACCGGCCATTTTGACATCAACCTTGGGTGGAAAAAGTTTGCCTCCCTGAGCAGCATTACTTTTTCGGATTTTGATGATTTGCGTATGGGCTCCAGACAGAATGCCTTTTACAAAGACTTCGGCAAAAGATATACCTACGTGCGCCAGATAAACGGGATAGATTCTATCGTTGCCAACAGTAACCCCCTCATACAGCGGCCATCAGCCTACTGGCAGGTGGACGTTTTACAGAAATTTCTTCTACCCCTCCCACGTGCTCCCCTAACTTTTAACTTTCAGTTTTCTACCTCCTCTGATATCCCGCGTTATGACCGGCTTGGGGATACGGAAACGGTGCAGGACACACTGTCTTTCTCGTACATCTATGCCGACACTGTTCTGCAGGTTGACTCACTGCGGACATTAAGCCGGCTGAAATGGGCTGAAAACAACTATGGCCCACAAACCCGTTTTCTGGCCGGCATGGAAATAAATCTAAACCGAAGCAGCCGCCTTTATGATGAAGGTATGCTGGTGGTTGCCTATCAGAAGGTTTTTGAAGAGCGCAATCAACGTAGATTCAGGCAGCCGGAGCGTGTCAACCGAACAGAAGAGGTAGATATAGTAACCCTCAACATGGATCTGGTTCGTAAGCTGGACATACGTAATACCCTGCAATATGGAATTGAAACGGTATTCAATTATGTACGCTCCCGTGCTACGGTACTCAACCTCACCAACGGAGAAAGCTGGCCTACCTTACCCCGCTTTCCGGATGCAGGTTCATTTATGCAAACTACAGCAGCCTACGCAAGATACAACTTCCATATCTCTGAGCGCTTCACCATCTCATCCGGCTTCCGATACAGCCTTATTATGCTCCAAGCCAACTTCAGTAGCCGCTCCTACTATCCGATGGCATTCCGCGACATTCGGCTCCGTACTTCTGCCTTTTCGGGCAGCTTCGGCTTAGTATACAATCCCGGGAGGAGATGGCAGTTGAATCTGTTGTTTGCGTCCGGTTACCGAGCTCCCAACCTGGACAATGCCGGCAAAATATCATCCCTGGAAACCAGCCCGGATGCACAACGGGTTTTGGTGCCCAATGCTAATCTGAAACCAGAATATGTATACAATGTGGAGCTGGGTATAAGAAAAAATTTCTACGATAAAGTACATGTGTCCGCAATGTTTTTCAATACCCTCGGACGCGACATGATTACCGTGCAGCCTTTCATTCTGCATGGTATGGATTCCTTGCTTTATGACGGAGAACTCTCCCGCATTTATGCTTACGTCAATATCAGCAAAGCCTCTATCCGCGGCTTTAGCATAGCAGCTCAGGCCGATGTAACACGTTATTTTGCCATCCATTCCACGCTCACAGGAACATGGGGTAAAAATGAGTCTGACAATACTCCTTTGGATCACATCCCACCCCTGTTCGGACAAACCAGTTTGGTGATAAAATTCAACAAGTTTCGCGGTGAATTACTGATACGCTACAACGGATGGAAACATGTGAAAGACTATGCCCCTGAAGGCGCAGATAACCTTGCCGATGCCACAGCACTGGGCACCCCTGCATGGTACACGGTGAGTCTTCGTGCCGGCTATCAGATTAACCCACGACTGCGTTTGCAGGCCGCACTGGAAAACATGCTTGACCAGCATTACCGGCAGTTTTCATCAGGCATTAGTGCTCCAGGCATCCATGCAGTCGTCATGCTGAAACTCAGCTTTTAAAAACCCGTTGCCAGCTCCTCTGCAGGAAAGCGTCCTGTCCGGAAATACAGGTGTTGAACCATAGTTTAACGCTGCAGATACTCAGTGCCGGTATTCCGGAATTTATTAAAGCTCCCGACAGCGGAGCTTATCGCGGATATTTAATAGGCTGAACCTTGAAAATTCAGAACAAGTGCCACAGCCCCCCCCAACATAAAACTGCCAGGCAACAACATAAAGGCATTGCTTCCCGCCTTGTAAAACGCGTGCTCTGTGCCGTCAGAACATTTGTCTATCGGGCATTCACCGCCAATCCTGCTTCCAAATCCGCTACCATTTCCAGTAGCCAGTTCAGATTGGTGATCTCTGGCGTATCTTTTATCTTCTTCTTTAGTTTTTCCAGCTCCCTGCTTACAGTTTCCTTACGTGTATAAGGCAGCATGGCCTTAATACGAGCAAGGCGCCTGGTCATGCGTATGAGGTTCATGTGCACCGTAAACTGATATTTGGATACCAACTTATTCCGCTTTAAATAGATTTTAAACGAATCAAACAGCGCATACAAAGTCTCCATTTCATCCGACTCATAAAACGTTTTCAGCAAAAGCGAACGCGCACTCAGCTCATAATACACATCCGTAAATTTTACGGTTTGCAAGAGCCTCAATGCCTTATCAAATTTTTTCTGACTGTAATAAAGCGTGGCTAAATTAAAGGCATAGGCATTGTCACGGTCAGCAGCAGGTAGTTTTTCCCGATAGGCATGTACAAATTCCTCGCACCAGGTATAGGCTCCGATACGTGTCCCCGCTGTGACAATATTTTTGTAGTCCCACTGAGAGATATTTCCGTTGGCGTCAAACAGCAGCTTTTTTGCAAGCAGGGTTTTATACAGCTTAAAAATTTCCTGGAGATAAGCCGTATGCCCGCTATTGATTTTTTTAATGCAGTAATTCTGTGCATAATCATACATTTGCCGCAGATCGTCATGGTCAATCTGTTTGCTATAGTGCTCCAGCAATTCAACAAGGCGGAAGTAGTGTTCTTCTCTCTCACTCTCCTGCAGGGTGAGTAAAATCTGATAATAAATCCTTATCAGCGGATATTTTTCAAACAGGCTCAGATTGTGACTGATATAAGACTTTATTTCATCCAGCATCCTGATATCATAATTTTCACGAATGATATTCTGCCGGTTAATCATTTCGCAGCAGCTTTTAAGTTTGGCAGAGAGATAAAACAAATCCAGGCTCAACGTTTTACGCTCAATACTCTTATCCGTAGTGCGACTGTCGCGGGAAGAAAAGTAGAGGTCAGATTCTCTTTCGATAAAGTACTCATGAAGGAATACTTCTTCGGTCAAATTACTCTGCATGACAATGCCTCTGGCTCGGCCCAATGTTTTCAGAAAAGCGCGTCCCGCATTCCGGCTCCGGTAGGCGCGCAACAGATCCAACCTGAATTGCGCCTCATCTTCCTCCCGAATAAGCTGCACCAGAAACTTTTCATAAAGCCGGTAGAGATAGGTCAGTAAATCGCTGAGTTTCTGGGGATGATATTTTTCCGAGGGGAAGAGCTTTTTAAAAACCTTTTCCTTCGTAAAATCTTTGTCGTCAAAATGCGGATGTGCATGGGCTATTATCCGGGTAAGTACACGCAGTTTGTCGTGTTTATTGAAATAATCAGAATGGACCCATTCACAAAACCATTTCATTTCCTGCCTGGTAAGGTTGGCAAGGGCTTTTATTGTTTTGTTTTCTTTCACAAACTCCAAAATTTATCTGAAAATAAAGTTTGTTAATTCAACTAATTATTTGATTTTCAATAACATAATTAATATACTTGACATAAACGAGCCTCAATATGTTATCCAAAATGCTAAAATTTTGTATTATTTTAAAGTCCTGCCTGGAAATAATATTGTAGCGTGATAAAGTGTACATTTTAACTTTCAAAACATACCGTCTTATGCATACTTACGGCTTGGTTTTCTTACCGATGTTCGTCCTGCTGCTGTCGCTTACTCCGGGTCAGGCACAGGTGGTTGCCGGTTTTAGTGCAAATATCACTTCGGGCTGCGCCCCGCTCCGAGTAGAGTTTATCAATACTTCCTCCAACTCCATTGAGTGGGATTGGGACTTTGGAGACGGCACATCTTCGGTGGATAAAAATCCGGTGCATTACTATCACGCTCCAGGTGTATATACTGTTGTTTTAACCGCTTACGGAGGAGGGGTTTCCGACACTGAAACCAAAGTAGGGTATATCACCGTTTACGGCTTCCAGGTTCATGCCTCCATCACGGCTGCATCCTGCGGGCTTACCAATGGCACTATAGACCTCACAATTACCGGAGCTACACCTCCCATACACTTTAGCTGGAGTACGGGAGCCTTCTCGGAAGATATTGCAAATCTTTCTCCGGGAGTATACAGAGTGACCATTACCGACTCCAGTGGTTGCCAGTTCACCGAAAGCTATCAGGTAGCATCCGTTAATGGCCTCACATTGACGGGAACGATTACAGCTGTTTCTGCTACAGGAGCCAACGATGGGGCTATTCAGCTCACAGTCCATGGAGGAACAGGTCCCTACTCCTACGCCTGGAATCCAGGAGGATTCACTACCAAAGATATCTCAGGACTCACGGCAGGGGTTTATTGCGTCACAGTAACTGATGCGGCCGGTTGCGCTGCTGACAAATGTTTTCATGTGGAAACGGCTGCAAGCGGATGTAGTGGTTTTACTGTCAGTGGCGCGGTAAGTCATGCCTCCGGCTCCTTTCTCCACAACGGCCGCATTGAATTGCAGGTTAGCGGGGGACCCCCCCCTTACACCTACAGCTGGTCCAATGGAGCTACAACCCGCATTGTGGATGGACTTACACCGGGGACTTACTGTGTCACTGTTTCAGATGCAGGTGGCTGCCTGAAAGATACATGCTTTCAGGTGACCACTCAGTCTCACTGCAGCAGCCTCAGCCTAAGCGGAACGGTAACTGCGGTCAGTGTACCCGGTCAAAACGATGGAGCCGTTGTGTTGACTGTTGTCGGGGGAACTTCGCCTTATTCTTACAGCTGGTCAAACGGTGCCACAACAAAAAATATCTCCCATCTTTCTCCGGGACAGTATTGCGTTATTGTAACAGATGCCCTTGGTTGCACGCGGGACCAATGCTTTCTGGTGGAAGTCAGTAACCCCTGCGGTTCCTTTCAGGTTGCCGCTCAGATAACTCCTGCTGTCTGCGGCACCGCCAGCGGCAGTGTTAATCTAATCGTTACAGGTGGAACATCTCCTTATTTTTTTGCATGGTCAAACGGAGCAACCACGGAAGATGTTTATAATCTCTCCGCAGGCAACTACCGCGTAACGGTAGAGGATGGCGGCAACTGCCGTTTCAGCGAAACCTATATCATTCACAATACCAACAACAATCTAAGTCTGACTTCCTCCCTAACACACGTGAGCGTTGCCGGTGGAACCGATGGAGCCATTGATCTGACAGTGACCGGAGGCATGCCTCCGTATTCTTATCAATGGCTGCATGGGGCATCTACAGAAGACCTATCCGGCCTGGAAGCAGGAAGGTATTGTGTGCTTGTGACCGATGCCAGCGGTTGTGTTGAGGATGGATGCTTTGACGTGGAGGCTCCCAACGGTTCAGGATGCGGAGACCTTGCCATTACCGGCAATGTAGGTCATGTCCCCTGCGGGGATTCTCTGGGATATATTAACATAACCGTTCAGTTAGGCACCCCCCCCTATTTCTATCACTGGTCAAACGGATCTACATCAGAAGATTTAATACCCATCAGGCCAGGCAGCTACACGGTCACAGTGGAAGACAATGGCTCTTGCAGAAAAGTAGAGACATTTGTAGTAGGTTATGGGGGGGGATTCCAAATAAACGGATTGGTATCTCCTGCCTTGGCGGGCACAGCCACCGGGTCTGTTGTATTAAGCATCACAGGCGGAACTCCACCTTACCAGTTTCAGTGGTCCAATGGAAACACGAATCAAAATATCCACAACCTTTCCCCCGGTCAGTATTGTGTCATTGTTACTGACAGCAATGGTTGCAAGGAAGATAAATGCTTTTCCGTGGGCATCACCGGCGGATGTGGCGACTTTATGGTTACGGCTTATGACGATATTATCCTTTGCGAACCCGGCACCTTTACCCTGGAAGCCAACGCTTTTCATGGCAAATTGCCCTACAGCTTCAGCTGGAGTCCTTCTGCACCATTGAACACTCCCGGCAGCAGAGTAACACAGGGAAATATTTCTTCTACCACCACTTTTGTGGTTACAGCCACCGATGATAACGGCTGCATCGCCACGGATACGGTACATGTTTTTGTGCTATCAGCCGGTAACAGTTCCGGAGTAGCTTTTGATTCGGTAACGATATGCCGCGGTGACAGTTTACAGTTGGCCGCTTTTGGTGGCACGCAGTATTTCTGGGATCCGGCTGCCGGTCTGACCGATAGGAACTCCCCTACACCATGGGCATCACCGCTGGAAAGCAAAACCTACACGGTAACTATCCGCAACGGTGTCTGCGAATCGCGGTTTACCGTGCATGTAGGGGTAGATGATGACTGTGTGTGGCCGGGTGATGCTAATCATGACGGCATTGCCAACAATCTGGATGTGCTGGCTATTGGCATCGGATTTAACATCAGCGGATTGCCACGTCCCAATGCCAGTATTCAGTGGTACGGACAGTATTGCCCCGATTGGCTTTTAGCTTTGGCCAGCGGACCTAACCTCAAACATGCCGATTGTGATGGGAACGGTGTGATTAATAATGCGGATACGCTTCCCATTCGCCTGCATTATGGCCTTACCCACAACAAATCAGGCGGGCCGGGGAAAAAGTTTACCGACCCGGAATTGTATTTTAGGATGCCCGTTGATACTGCCCTCTCCGGTCAGGAAGTGCAAGTACCTGTTTATCTGGGTACTGATTCTTTGCCGGTAAATAATTTCTATGGCATTGCCTTTTCGGTACACTATGATCCCACGCTTATCCAGGAAAACTCCATGCGTTTCACACCGGTCAATTCTTTTATCGGTAATCCGTCAGACCTGTTGAGTTTTGATATAGATATATATGGTCAGGCGCGTATGGATGTAGGTCTTACACGCACCAACCGCATCAGCACCGGAGGCTATGGACAGATCGGAACCGTCAGCTTCACCATGAAGGATGACATTTCTGGAAAAGATTTCCTTGTAAAAGAACTCATATTGTCTTTCAGCGGGGTTCGGGCAATTGACAACAATGAAAATGACCTGCTTCTGTATTATGAGCCCGCCAGCCTCTTCGTAAAAATGGAAATTACCGGAGTAGGCGCATCAGCGGATAATCATCCGCAGGTATCAGTTTATCCTATACCATCTACCGGAAATTTGGTTGTAGAGCTTGGGGATACTGAGCCGTTAATGCTGGCACTTCTGGATATGCTTGGTCAAGAAGTTTTTAAAATACATCATCCGGATAAAATACAGATAATGAAACTGGAGGGGTTACAAAACGGCCTTTACTTTTTAAAGGTACACACCTCTTCAGGAAGCATAGCAAAGCCGGTTATTCTGGCAAAATAAAACAAGCCCGCTCAATTGTGCTGATGGTCAATGGAGGTAATAAAGGGGCTTGGGTATGAAAGCTTAATTTTTAGCGCAACGTGCCACAGCCAGGATCTGGATTACAATTGTTAGCTTCGCGCTACATTTTGCTATTTATGGACTGGCAAGCGCTTTTAACCCCGGAAGCCTTCATCAGCCTTGTTACGCTCACGTTCATGGAGATTGTGTTGGGCATAGACAATATTATCTTTATCTCTATCGTAGCCGGCAAACTACCGGAGGAAAAACAAGCCCGCGTGCGGACCATAGGGCTTGGACTGGCCCTATTGTTTCGGGTTGGGTTATTGCTGGGTATCACCTGGATCATAGGACTGACACAGCCCCTTTTTTCCATTGTAAAATATCATGTCACTGCCCGCGACCTTATTCTTTTTGCTGGGGGCCTGTTTCTCATCGCAAAGAGCACCACAGAGATACATGCAAAAATTGAAGGGCATGATGAGCATGCCAGTATGACCGGCAAAGCCGTTTCTGCGTTAAGTATAGTCATACAAATTATCCTGCTGGATATGATTTTCTCTATTGATTCTATCCTCACCGCAGTAGGGCTGGCTAAAGAAGTAGCAATCATGATCATAGCCGTAATAATATCCATTCTTATTATGATACTGGCGGCAGGAGCAATCAGCAATTTCGTCAATAAAAATCCAACCATCAAAATACTGGCGCTGGCTTTTCTGATACTTATCGGCTTTATGCTGGTGCTGGAAGGCTTACCCGATCAGCTTGCCATACACGTACCCAAGGGCTATATCTATTTTGCTATCTTCTTTTCTCTTGCCGTTGAGATGCTGAACATGCGGATGCGGAAAAGGCTTCTACGTTTCACCGCACTCCGAGACACTACTTCTGCTGCCCATGCAGAAAATGAGAAGTAAAAACAATTCCTCGCAGCAAGAAAAATTCAAGCGTTTACCGTATATGTTTGAGAATATCGTGCCCGAGGCGGTCCCGCTTGGTAATGAGATAACGCGCATTGTGGGGATTGGGATTTATTTCAATGGGGATATTTTCTACAATCTCCAATCCATACCCCAAAAGACCAGTGCGTTTGCGCGGATTATTCGTTATCAGTCTGAGTTTAGTAATACCTAGGTCACGTAAAATCTGGGCTCCCACCCCATAATCTCTTGAATCCATATCATAGCCCAGGGCAAGATTAGCATCTACGGTGTCCTTACCTTCCTCTTGTAGTTTATAGGCTTTCAGCTTGTTGAGCAAACCAATGCCCCGGCCTTCCTGTTTCATATAGAGCACTACGCCACGGCCTTCCCGCTCCACCATCTGCATGGCAGCATGCAACTGTTCACCGCAATCGCAGCGCAAAGAGCCCAGAATGTCGCCCGTAACGCAGGAAGAGTGCACGCGGGTCAACACCGGTTCATCTTTTTCCCAGGTGCCTTTTACCAGAGCTAGATGTACTTCATCGGTAGTTAGTTGAGAATAGGCAATCAGTTTGAAGTCGCCATAACGTGTGGGTAAGCGCACCTCGGTTTCACGCCTGATGAGGCGTTCTCGTTTCATCCGATACTGTATAAGACTTTCTATGGAAATGATTTTCAGATCAAACTTTTTAGCTATCTCAAACAACTCCGGGAGGCGTGCCATGGAGCCATCTTCATTCATAATTTCTACCAGCACTCCTGCCGGTTCAAAACCGGCAAGACGGGCCAGATCAATTGTTGCCTCGGTATGTCCGGCACGCCTCAGCACGCCACCCCTTTTGGCCTTTAGCGGAAAGATGTGGCCGGGGCGGGCAAAATCAGAGGGCTTAGAATCGGGATGAATGAGAGCCTGAACGGTTTTAGCACGGTCACTGGCCGATATTCCGGTGGAAGTGCCCGGACCCCTGTAATCTACCGACACGGTGAACGGGGTATCATGCAACGAGGTATTTTCCGATACCATCAGCTCTAGCCCCAGCTCTTCACACCGGTCTTCTATAAGCGGTGCACAAATCAGGCCACGCCCATGTTTGGACATAAAATTGATAATCTCAGGCGTGACATTCCGCGCAGCTGTAACAAAATCACCTTCATTTTCACGGTCTTCATCATCCACCACTATCACCAGCTTGCCCTTTTTTATATCCTCAATAGCCTCTTCTATGGTATTCAGTTTGTTTTCAGACATGATTATGTTAGTTATCCATTACACAGAAAACTGCCCGGCAAAGATAAGCCATACCCGGCTAATGCAGGGGACTTCACCTTATTTGGCCCTCTTACCGGCAATTCGCTTTACAAACAAAAATTTTACCGGAGAACAAGCAAGCAACTGACATGCTTCAGTTTGGGGTATTCTTTTATTTTTGAGCCCTGCCTTTTCCTATGCTGCACAACCGTAAGATAGTGGTCGTATTACCGGCTTATAATGCCGCTCTAACGCTGGAAAAAACCTACCGCGAGATACCGTTGGATATTGTGGATGAGGTCGTGCTGGTGGATGATCATAGCACCGATAATACCGTTGAAGTTGCTCGCCGGTTGGGCATCCGTCATATTATTCGCCATGATGAAAACAAGGGATATGGCGGCAATCAGAAAACCTGCTACCGCAAAGCGCTGGAGCTGAATGCCGAAATTATCATCATGCTGCATCCGGATTATCAATACACCCCGCGGCTCATCACCCCTATGGCTGCCATCATAGCCTATGATGTGTATCCGGTTGTTCTGGCATCCAGAATTCTAGGCGGAGGGGCTCTGAAGGGAGGAATGCCTCTTTATAAATACGTTTCTAACCGCTTGCTGACATTTACCCAGAACATGCTTATCGGGCAAAAGCTTTCTGAATATCATACCGGCTATCGGGCTTTTTCCCGCAAGGTGATTGAAAGCATCAATCTGGAAGCTAATTCCGATGATTTTGTTTTTGATAATCAGATGCTCTCTCAGATTTTCATGGCCGGATTTGAAATTGCTGAAGTAACCTGCCCGACAAAATATTTCAAAGAGGCATCATCTATCAATTTCAGGAGAAGCGTCAAATACGGACTGGGGGTGTTGCAGGTAAGCCTGATGCACTTCCTCCAAAAAAACAATCTCGCTTCATTTTCTATTTATCAAAAGCCCGGGCCGGCAAACGCTTAAAAAACACAAAACCATTTTGCCTCCCAATTTCCTGTAAAGAGGGATATTCTTTTTTATACCGCCCTGCCTTGTTGATTTTGCAAACAAAATATGCTTCTTTATCTATATCTCCTGCAAGCAGCCGGTTTTTATCAGATACCCAGGCATGTACAGGAGGTCGCTTTTGTGTATAAAACAAGTGGGCGTAGCTTTTAAATCCCAGCACCTGGACATACACATCTTTGCCTGCAAGAGACTTGTAAAAATCAATAGCAGCGCCTTGGCTATACCTTTCAATGCGCGGCACGTGTAAATAAAGCAGGGCTTCGGTAAACAAGGCGGAGACAACAAACAACACCCCGATGGCTCTTTTATAATTTTTTTGCAGCAACGTGAACACTGTTATCACTGCCATGATGTACAACAGGCCGGGCAGAATCAGATAAACAGGCCAGTGGACCGCAGCATCCAGGGTGGCCACTGCAAAAGGGTCGTGGAGATGCGGTTTTATCCAATCCGGATGATTACCCAGAAGAGGTAAGGCTATTGCAGCAATTCCGAACAAACTCCCCATTAACATACCGGCAACCTGCTGAAACCGCGGCATATTGTAACCGCTGGTTAAGGTATGATGTATGTGCCAGGCAGCCAAAAAAGTAAGCGGGAGATAACACAGCGAAGAATAATGCACAATCTTGGTTTTTACAATGGAGAACAACACCAGTGTAACCCCAAAAAGCAGAATCATCCATTTGCGGAAATGACTGCTTTCCCCGCTGCCATCTGTGCGGAAAAAAGCTGGTAATGCCAGTAAAGAAGCAGGAAAGCAGCCCAAAAGCAGCACTATTATATGATAATAAAAGGGTCCGCTATGCCCTGCATCAGCCGTGCTGAACAATCTTATCTGATACCTAAAAAACTCTTTGGTAAATGCCATGCCATGATGTATCATATCCATTCCGAACCACAGTGCAGCAAGAAACAAGGCAGTAAGTATCATCAAAAAAATACATTTTATGGCAATCCGCCAGTTTGACTTGATGACCCCGGCTCCGGGCAATGCTACCAGTAAACCAATAAGTAAGGCAACCGGTCCCTTGGTAAGAATAGCTAACCCCATTAACACTCCGGACAAAATGCCACTGGTTGTGCAGCGTTGTTCCAACGCCCGCATCAGAGAAACCAATGATGAAAAAATAAACAGGTTAAACCAGGGATCAATGATACCCGAACGAAAATAAAAGTGCGGAAGAAACGAGCCGGCATAAGCCAGTGCCCACCACACTCCCAGCATATTATCAAACCACCGACTACCCAGATAAAAAACCACAAGCAGAGTGATAATACCGCATACCGCATTGGGGAAACGGGCTGCAAATTCATTTATTCCAAACATCTGCATGGCTGCAGCCTGCATCCAGAAAAACAAAGGTGGTTTCTCATAAAACGGTTGAAAATCAATCTGAACCTGAGTATAGTTGCCTGTTACCAACATCTCCCGCGCGCATTCCGCAAAATTTATTTCATCCCAGTCAAACAGGTGCACACCTCCAAGGAAAGGCAAAAACAAAAGGGATGCAATCCCTACAATAAGCAGCATTATCACGGTACGGCTACACCTCATAAGGCTTAAATAATGCATCCCTGAGCGAGCCCCGCAAAAAACGGGGCGGAGTATCTGCATGCTGCAGACAAACCATCCACACGATGGTGGTTACTGCAACCCCGATAAGCGAACCAAAATACACATCAATAAAAAAATGTTGTACCAGATAAATCCTTGATATGCCGCCTATCAGCGCCAAACATATAAATATCAGCCCATACCAGCGGGGCTTGACTAATTGCGACAGCAAAGAAAACAGGCTAAAAGCCATAGCGCTATGTCCGGATGGAAAGCTATAACGACTCAGAATTTTCACTCCTTCCACAAAGTGGAGCTCATAGCCTGAAAGAAAAACGGAAGGACGATAGATTTCCGGAAACACGATTCTTTTTAACACCTGTACAACAAGTCCGGTAATCGCAAAACATATCAATGCCACAAACGCCTTCCGATAGCTAAAAAAAACAAGAACGGCTACCACTATCAAATACATCAGCCCGTCACCCAGAAAAGTGCCATAGGCAAAGAGTACATCCAGCGCCGGATGATGCATCTGATTTAGAAAAAGCACATCCTGCCCCTTCTCAAAGTTTTTAAGAATAAAAATTCCGGCTGCAAGCGCAGCCAGATAAGGAATATAAAACCAAGCATTCCAGGTTTTCACAGATTATTCTTTAACCGCATCCAACGCTTAATAAGCTGATAATACCAATCCATGCTGAAAAGAGAGGAATCGCGCATGGCTTTGTATGTCAGAAAAATACCAATGGGCAACAGCACAACAGTGGCAAGCCAGCTACCCTGTACTGCCGTAATCACACCGCTTTCCGCAATTTTCTGCCCAGACATGGTAAACACATGAAATAAAACGAAAAATATTACTGCAATGATCAGCGGCATTCCTAACCCCCCAATGCGTATAATTGCCCCCATAGGCGCCCCGATGAAAAACAATACCAGGCAGGCAACAGAAAAAGTAAATTTCCGGTTATAGGCAAGCTCGTGTTTTACCAGGCTTTTTCTCCGGAACTGCATATCGCGCTGAGCTACCCCGGCAAGACTCTTCACCGAGCGCGAAATACTCATAGCCTTATTGATAATATCTATTTGCTCCTGCCGACTTTTAGATTGAAAACGCAGTACCCAACAGGAATCTGCTCCACTGCCGGAAAGCCGCAGGGAATCCCAATTGAAATTCCTGAAGGTGTAATATTGATCCATATTTCTGGAATAATCGGTTATTTTCTGATTTATTTCCATGCGGATAGAGTCCATAGCTGCTTTTAGCTGACGCACATTCAGCATCTCATAATGATTGCGCCAGAATTTATCATCCGTGCGTCTCATGGCAAACTGCGACAGGTCAAAATATTTTTCCCATACCTTAAAATGCGTAATCAGATGATTAAACGTACGTTCTGGCGTTTCATCTTTTAATTCCGTATATTGTGATCCGTCATAGAGTCTGAAAACAAGAAAGCGTTCATCGGCAGTCATAAACATTTCGCCTTTTCTGGCTATCAACACCTGGTCATTACCCTGCCCGCTGGTATGATCATAAACCAGAATATCATAAATGGTTCTGTTGTCGGCTTCCTTCTTGCCCACCCGGATGCTGAAGCCTTCAATTTCATTATAGAACACCCCTTCTCTGATATTCAATGCAGGTTTCTGATGCCGCACATCATACAATAAAGCAGCAAACTTCAGATTGGCCCTGGGCAAAATATTGTTGGAGAAAACAAAAGCGCCTACGCTGATCAGCAATGCGGCAACAACCAGTGAAGCCATAAACCGGAGAAGAGATATTCCGGCAGCTTTAGCTGCGATGAGTTCGTAATTCTCTCCGTAATTACCCAGTGTCATAATGGAAGACAGCAAAACGGCCAGCGGTAGCGCCAGCGGTACAAAACTGGCTGAGGCATAAAAAATCAACTCGGCAATGATATTCCACTCCAACCCTTTCCCCACCATATCATCCACATACTTCCACAAAAACTGCATGACGATGATAAAAAGGGTAATGAAAAAAGTGAGTATAAAAGGGCCGATAAAGCTGGTAAGCACCAACCGGTCTATCTTTTTCACCTTCCTTTTTTATGCGATTATCTTTAAAGCTGTCCTACCTTTGTCTTGCCCGAGGGTAAATTGCCGCAGAGGCCGCCTTACCGCGTTTACAAGCATGGACAGCAAAGTAAAAATAGCCTTTTCACAACAAGAGCTTGCCCGCATATATGATTCTTCTTTTCTGCTGTCACGAAATCTCATCATGGAAAAAATGTATGCTTTGTTTTATCACTTCAGTCAAACCATAACCGCCTCACCGGCACATCAGTCTTATCGTTTCCCGGAAGCCACCAATATTCTTTCGCCCAAAATCAGCAGAGGTGAAAATTACAATGGTTTGCCTTACATCATGATGGACTTTCCTGCATTGTTCAGCAAAGAAAATATTTTTGCCTTTCGGACTTTATTCTGGTGGAGTAATTTCTTTTCGTTTACCCTGCATCTGAAAGGCACACCCCTTGCAGAAAAACTGGATACCATCATTCGCAACATGGATCTGACAAGAGATGGTCCGATAGTTTATTACTCTGGCGCGGATGCATGGAACCATAACCTGATGGATAAAAACTATTTGCCCTTTTCTGACCCCGCAGCAGTGCGCAGGCAAGCAACTGCTTACGGCTTTCTCAAGCTCAGCAGAAAACTGGAGTTAGCCCGTTATGCCGAGCTTGAACAGGTGGGCTTAATAACCTATGAGTTGTTTTTGACACTTACCCGTTAAGGGTCAGCCGCCAATCTGATGGATAAGGGTTTTAATCTGGCTGTCCCATAACAGCTTCTGACTTTCAATTTCTGATTCAGGAGCAAAATCGGTAATAGTCAGTACCGTATCTCCGGTAATTTCATTACGGGTAATTCTGAATTCAAAATATTCATCTTCATCACTATAGTCCCACCTGTAGCGCACATACTCATCTTCAATGGAGTCAATAATTGTGGCGTGTTCTACGCTTCCATCCCATTCAAAAGTGCAATGCGGTTCATTAAAATCCACTTTATCTGCAAACCACTGCGCCAAGCCGGAAGGTGTAGTTAAAAAGTCATATAAAATAGAAGGCGAAGACCGTATAGTATATTCCAACTGAAACATAAGATTGCCGCTTTTTGAGCGGGTAATGCGTGGGCGGGCAGGCGCTGGCTTGGATTCTTCCAGAGTAAGACGCAACACCTTATCCTGTGCAGACAAATTTTCCGGTTGCGCAGCCTTGTCTTTATTAGTCGTGCTATCCTGTGCAGTCTTCTGAGACCGGCTGCTTTTTTTAGCAGCACTTTTCTTTGCAGCTGCACTCTTTGATTTCTTATTCTCTCTCCTTTTTACGTTCTCTCCAACTGCAGACTTTTTTCTTTTTTGGTCGCTATTGTCCTTCGCAGCATTCTTAGCTTTCACCGGAGTCTTCTTTTTCGGTTTGTTCTTTTTAGTCATCCATCAGAATTTAGCAACAAGGCGCAATTAAAAAGAAAAAAGATTGATTTCAAAATTTATGACTTAAATTTGATTCTAGCCCGAAATAGCAGTTTCTGCTCTTATGCCTGAAATTTCTGACAAACTTTCCCTTCCCTTCTTGACTTTTCGTGTATGGAAGGTCAACTTGGGCATCAAAAAGAAAATTATATCTTTGCCAACCCCGAAGCCAACCATATTTATTAACCATAAAAACCTTTAAACTTTATGCGGCAGCTTAAGATCACCAAATCTATCACTAACCGCGAGAGTCAGTCTCTTGAAAAGTATCTTCAGGAAATTGGCAAGGTTGACCTCCTTACCCCTGAAGAAGAGGTAGAGCTGGCAAAAAAGATCAAGCAGGGTGACCAGGAAGCGCTGGAAAAACTCACAAAAGCCAACCTACGTTTCGTGGTGTCTGTAGCCAAGCAGTATCAAAATCAGGGATTGTCGCTCAGCGACCTCATCAACGAGGGAAATCTGGGCCTTATTAAAGCTGCACAACGGTTTGATGAAACCCGCGGATTTAAATTCATCTCGTATGCCGTATGGTGGATACGCCAGTCTATCCTGCAGGCCTTAGCTGAACAATCAAGAATTGTCCGCCTGCCTCTGAACAAAGTTGGGTCGCTGAATAAAATCAATAAAGCTTTTTCCAGCCTGGAACAGGAATTTGAACGCGAGCCTTCTCCGGAAGAGTTGGCTGAAATTCTCCAGATAGGCAGCGATGAAGTGCAAACCACACTGGGCGTTGCCGCACGTCATGTTTCCGTGGATGCACCCTTCGTAGATGGGGAAGACAACTCCCTGCTGGATGTACTTGAAAATCCCAACACCGTTAAAACCGATGCCCGCCTTGAGCATTACGAATCGTTGAAAAGAGAAATAGAACGCTCGCTCTCCACCCTCACCGAAAGACAAAGGGATGTTGTAAAGCTTTACTTTGGCATAGGCGTGGAACACAGCCTTTCATTGGAAGATATCGGTGAGCGCTTTGCCCTTACCCGTGAACGCGTCAGACAGATCAAAGACAAGGCCATCAACAAACTGCGCTCTACTTCACGCAGCAAGTTGCTGAGGGCCTATCTGGGCGCCTGATTTTTTTCTGCAACAGTTTTGCGAACTTTGCAGCTCCGGAACATACTCCGGAGCTTTTTATTTCTAAACATTTAGAATTTACCAACACTATGTTTGAAAATCTGACCGAGCGTCTTGAAGGTGCTTTTAAAACACTTAAAGGACAAAGCCGCATTACGGAAATCAACGTTGCCAGCTCTATAAAGGAAATACGCAGGGCACTGGTAGATGCGGATGTCAACTATAAGGTAGCCAAAGAGTTTACCGACAAGGTGAAAGAAAAGGCAATGGGTCAGAAGGTGCTCACGGCGGTGGCACCCGGTCAGCTCATGGTAAAAATCGTGCAGGACGAGCTGACCCAGCTCATGGGAGGCTCAACAGCCGATATCAACCTGTCGGGTAATCCTGTAGTTATCCTTATTTCCGGATTACAGGGTTCGGGGAAAACTACCTTCTCGGCAAAACTGGCTCATTATCTCAAAACCAAAAGGGGGAAAAATCCTCTTCTTGTTGCCTGTGACATATATCGCCCGGCAGCTATTGAGCAGCTAAAAGTGCTGGGTAATCAAATTCAGGTGGAAGTGTATGCCGAGGAAGACAATACCGATCCGGTGCAGATTGCCAGTAATGCCATACAGCATGCACGTACACGCGGCTATCAGGCAGTTATCATTGATACGGCCGGTCGCCTGGCTATTGATGAACAAATGATGCAGGAGATTGAGCGCATCAAAAAAAGCCTCAAACCGCAGGAAACCCTTTTTGTAGTAGATGCCATGACCGGACAGGATGCCGTGAACACAGCACGTGTCTTTAACCAGCGCCTGGATTTTGATGGTGTAGTGCTTACTAAACTGGATGGCGACACGCGAGGTGGAGCTGCGCTGTCTATAAAGTATGAAGTGCATAAGCCTATCAAATTTGTTGGCACCGGGGAAAAGATAGATGCCCTGGATGTATTTCATCCCGACCGTATGGCTCAGCGCATTTTGGGCATGGGTGATATCGTCTCCTTTGTTGAAAAAGCGCAAGAGCAATATGATGCTAAACAAGCAGCCATCCTCCAGAAAAAAATCAGAAAAAATCAGTTTGATTTTGAAGATTTTCTTTCTCAGCTCAATCAGATCAGAAAAATGGGGAATATTAAAGACCTCATTGCCATGATCCCCGGTCTGAACAAAATGGCAAAAGATCTGGACATTGATGAGAAAGCCTTCAAAAAAATAGAAGCTATCATTCTCTCTATGACCCCTCAGGAGCGCAGCAATCCGGAGCTCCTCAATGGTAACCGGAGAAAACGTATCGCCCTGGGTAGCGGCAACTCTATTCAGGATGTCAATAAGTTCATCAAACAATTTGACGAAATGCGCAAGATGATGAAAGCCATGAGCCGAATGGCACCTGCCGGACGTGCGGCAAAAAAGTTGCCGTTCACAGGAAAATAGTTTTAGTCCAATCCCATCTATTTATTATTTTCGATTATAACCTCTGCTTATGAAACACCATATTATTGCCCTGAGCAGTGTAGTATTGTTTTTTCTGCCTGCCTGTAAAAAAGACAACTCTTCATCGGGTAAACGCTACTTCTTTACCCCTACCACCTATTCGGATGCCGATGTGCAGCAAGCCCTTATTGAAATGGAAAATGGTGACACAATTTACTT
Organism: Chitinophagales bacterium; assembly: GCA_026003335.1. Taxonomy (NCBI): domain Bacteria; kingdom Pseudomonadati; phylum Bacteroidota; class Chitinophagia; order Chitinophagales; species Chitinophagales bacterium. The sequence continues at coordinate 626,019 of BPHB01000001.1, forward strand.
TCAAAGCGGAAACTACACCTTCACTTCCATGCTTTCTGTAGATGGCAAAAAGAATATTGTCATTACAGGAGAAGGACGAAATAACACCATCCTCTCTTTTGACGGTCAGCTCACGGGAGCACAAAGCATAATAGGCACAGGACTGACTTTTGCGCTGTTTAAAGATTTTACCATCAAGGACCCCAATGGTGACGGCATCAAGATAAAAGATTCTGATGGAGTAACTTTTCTGCGTGTAGGAGTTACCCATACAAATCCGGTCGACTCCACCAATGCAGGCTATGGTCTATATCCGGTAACATCAAAAAATATCCTGATAGATGATTGCTATGTAACGGGTGCTTCTGATGCCGGTATCTATGTTGGACAGTCAGAGCAGGTTATTGTCAGAAACTGCCTCGTAGAAGGCAACGTAGCGGGTATTGAAATTGAAAACTGTATTCAGGCAGATGTATACAATAATACTGCGCAGTTCAATACGGGGGGCATTCTCGTATTTGATCTTCCCAATGCGCCTGTGATACCCAATGGCAGCATCTGCCGCGTGTATAACAACACCATTCACAAAAATGACCTCAAAAATTTCGCTCCTTCCGGCAACATCGTAGCCAATGTACCAGTAGGTACGGGCATTATGTTGCTGGCGGC